>CANRGH010000007.1 GCA_947630135.1 uncultured Monoglobus sp. | reverse complement strand
AATACAATATAGTTGCAAGCAATTCGGTGTTTGATTACAACTACGGAATAGATATAGCAGGAAATTATAATAAAATCGTAGGCAACTATGTAATGAGAGGAAGCGGTCAGAGCTCGGACTATACTGCGTCGCAGTATACTATCATAAGCGGAGGAACTTACAATGATATTTCGGACAACTATATTCCCGGCAAAAATTACACCAACAGCGGTGGGTCAACCAATACATTTGACAACAACCGGTACCAATAGGGGGTGACGATATTGAAATACAGATTTTACGGGGACGAGCTTCAGCTTGTGCGGTATGAGATTGAAGTCACACAAACAATAAAGGGCAGCGACAATGAATATACCTATCAAGCGGCCGACGACGATGAGAAAAACGCCTATCTTGAACTTTTTCCCGGCGCGGAAGTCACGGGAGACGCGGAGAATGGGTACACGATCACGGTGACAGAGCATATTGACGATCGGGAGATCAAGGACACCTACACCGCCGTCGACGATACCGAGCGCGATGAAATTCTTGAGCGGCACCCCGGCGCAGTCGTCGCCGAGATCGACAACAGCGGTTATGAGTGGCTTGACGGCATGATATTCACGCAGGAACAGCTCCGCGCGGGCGAGCTTGAGAAAGCGATCGATATGGGCGAGGAAGAGTATAAAAAATATCTTATGGAGTCCGACGCGAATTACCAAATGCTTGAGCTTGACATGAGACTGGCGCTGTTTGAAAGCGGGGTGAAGATAGATGAGCTATATTCTGTTTCTTAAACTGATAGAGGCTGGAAAAACTTTCGGCCTCGCGGAAAAGGCGGACGTCATGTACACCCTCGGCAGACTGACTGGGGAACAGTATACCGAGATAATGAACAAATTAGGTGAAGGAGCTGATTAATCTTGACAATTGATCAGGCTATTGATAAAGTTATAGCAATCGCGCAGCAAGAAATAGGTTATCTCGAGAAGAGAAATGCTAATAATCTTGACGATAAGACGGCTAACGCAGGAGACGCGAACTATACGAAGTATTGGCGGGATATAGCACCCGAATATCAGGGACTCCCGTGGTGCGCGGCATTTGTGACGTGGTGTTTCACTATGGCGTTTGGTAAGGAAAACACCAAGAAAATGTTAAAGCATTATCCGTACATATCCTGTCCTGAAATATCAAAGAAGTTCACCTTATACGCCAATCCGCTGCGCGGGGACATTGTTGATTTCTGGCGCAGCGGTGAATTTGCCCATACGGGTCTGGTGTCATTTACCGCAAACGCGGGCGGAGACCCGTTTTCAACGGTTGAGGGGAACACATCTGGCGGAAGTACGATAATCGCAAACGGCGGTGGAGTGTACGCAAAGACGTATTATAACTCTAACCTGCCGGGCACGAAGTTTATCCGCCCCGATTATTCCATAGTGGCGGACGAGCCCAGTTGTACGGATTTTCCGAAGTATGATTTATCCGACTCCGCAATCAGAGATATAGCGACGTGTATCACAGGCGAGCAGGGCGGAGAGGACGTCACAGCCTGCCGTCAAGAAGCGTCACAGATAGCCAATCTTAACGAAGTCACATATGGACGAGCCAACACCGAAGCGAATATATTAAAGACGCTGCATGGTGGCTGGTACGCTAAGTCAAGCTGGGATAACGGTTGTACACAGACGGCTATCGACGCGGTTAAATTTGTGCTCGTTGAGGGCAAACGCGTACTGCCAAGGTACGTAACCGAGCATGATATGTTCCCTCTGGACGCGGCGATTTCGGGACACTGGGGCAACGGTAAATCCGAAAACAGGTCGCAGTATGTTCCACACCAAACAACAATAAAGCAGAACCCGTCACGTTTCAGTGGAGGCGGGTCTTCTTATACGTTCTATACTTTCTTCGGCTCAAACGGAAATAAGGACGTGGCGGGCTATTACGCGAAGGATTATGAGAAATACAAAAACGATATTCCGTGGGGAGAATCGAGAGAGGGTGGTCTTACGAGTAAGGAATATGAAGAATTGGTAAAGAAAAACGATCTTCAGGACGCGGCGATCAACGCTGCGGGTAAGGATATACAGGATATTGTGAAAGCATATCCGACAATGATATACGACTACATTGACGAAAACATGCCCGCGTGGTACCGCCCGACCATTGAAAAACTGGTCAGAAAGGGCTATCTCAAAGGCGACGAGCAAGGACGTCTGAGATTAACTGAGACGGAAATGCGGCTCTATACCGTAAATGACCGCGCGGGGATTTATGGGGAATAAAACGTTAATTTTATTAATATACAGAAGGTGATTAAATGGAACGAACAGGTTGTTTAATCAGACCGGCGAATACAAGGAACTATATACACATGGGTATGGGGGCTTCGGAGACGGAGCTTCCCGCCTCTTTTATTTTACCCGATGACAGAATACCTACAGTGCGAGACCAAGGTGATACTAATTCTTGCGTCGGTCATGGCCTTGCGGAGACTATGGGTATACTGTACGGCATGGAGTTTGGAAAAGAGAGACTGCTGTCACCGTGGTATATTTACGGAAGTAATGAGTGCAGAAAGGGATATACGGGGCTGGGTATGTATCTCAGCGATGCGGTAGAGGGTGTGCGCAAGTGCGGCACTGTTCCCATAGAGGAATTTGACGTTCATAAAGAGCCACCCGATATAATTACCGAGGTGAGCAAGAGGCCTGAACTTAAAGAAAAGGCTGTGCCGTATAAGATAGAGGGATATATACAGATACCCAAGTATGCCATGGCTAACAAGTTTTCAAACGCGCTGAAGGAGACTCTTTATACTTATCAAACGCCGATTGTTATTGCCTCCGCAAAATATTTTGGGGGCGGGCATTGCGTAGTCCTTATTGGTTGGGAAGAGAGCGGTAAATTTATATTTTTGAACTCATGGGGAGACAGTTATAAAGACCACGGCAAATCTACCATACCCGCAAACTATATTGACGAGGCATATGTGTTATTTGATGAGGTTTTAATTCTGCCGTTCTCGGACGTGAAAGAGAGCGAGTGGTACTATAAAGACGTTAAGACCGCATATTTTTCGGGCATTATTAACGGTGCTTCTTCCTCCACTTTCGAGCCCGACATTCCTATAACGCGAGCCGAGGCTGCGGCTATCGTGCTGCGAGTTTTGCAGAAAACGCAGGACAGTATCGACGCTTACGCGCTATCTCAAGCGCAGGACGGCGGGTATGCTATGACGGCGAATATTATGCCGACGGATAGGATGACGTGTCCCGATATTGACGAAACCGCGTGGTATTATGATGAGGTAACGCGTTTGCTTGCCACGGGTATTATGACGGGAGATCTTGAGGGCACATTCAGACCCGATGATTATATTACTCGTGCAGAGGTAGCGGTCATATCTGTAAGACTGCATGAGTATATCGCTAAGGCTCTGGATGTTAAAACTGTGAAGTCAAATCCAGATATAACGTTGATTGACGTAAATAAGGGTGATTGGTTCTGTGACGCAGTATATACAGCCGTAGCCTATGGGCTGATCATGGGAGATACCGAAGGAACATTCAGACCTAATGATAATATTACACGGGCTGAATTTTCTTCAATTATAGTACGAAATATGAAAAAGACTGACGACATGTTTGCGTCGTTATGTAGATTATAAGTATAGATTTTTAGATTGCAAGGAGGATAATTTTATGGATAATAAAAACATTTCAGCAGGAACAATAGCAAGAACAATTGTGCTGGCATTAGCGTTGATCAATCAGGCTCTCGTTATTGCGGGTAAGCCGATTATCAATATCGCCGAGCAGGATATTTATAACGTTGTTTCTTTGATAGCTACGATTGCTGCCTCTGTGTGGGCGTGGTGGAAAAACAACAGCTTCACCAAGGAGGCTATTGAGGCAGATGAATATATGGCGGATATGAAGGCGGGTAAATAATATAGAGACCTTGAAACAAACCAGCATATCTAAATCGTATACGTTGCTATGGCGGCCTCACGGCCGCCTATTATATTTACATTGCGAAGGAGGAACACATTATGACTGACGCTGAGCGAGTTATTTTGATTGAGACCGAACAACGGTCAAAATCTAATTCTCATCGTATTAATGATATTGCTGAGGATATCAAAGAAATCAAGGATGAAAACAAGGCAATCTATAAAATTGCCACCTCTGTCGAGGTTATGGCAGAAAAGCTTGGTAATATCGAGGACAAGGTTGACGAAACCAATAGGAAAGTTGATGAAACGTCGGCCGCGCAAAGAGCAACCGAAGCAAAATTCTTAGAAAGAATAGAGAGTATCGAGCAACGCCCCGGAAACCAGGCGGTCAAAAGTGCTAATGAAATTAAAACAAAGGTCATTACGGCTATCATAACATTTTTAGCTACCGGAGTATTAGGCTCTATAATTTACTTTGCTAATTTTGTAAAATAGATAGGAGGTAATTTATGAGCAAAGATGTAACAATTAATTATAGCGAATATGGGAAGGTTTCTGTAGCAAAAGAAATATCCTTCGAGCTCGTTGAAGACATTCTGTTAAGGCTCGTATATAACAAAAGCGAAAAGAATGTTACCATCAGTATGCTGGATACTATTTCTGACAACACGCAATTAGAGGGAAAACTGGATTATGAGAATCTTAATCTTTTAATTAAAGTTTTATCGCAGCTTAGAAATCAAATCAAAAGCAATCTATAATTACGGAGGCATAATATGTATTTAAAAGTAAAAAATGATATAGAGAATAATATCTTTTCAACGGTTATTACCGTCGACAGCTTCGGAACTGAACAGTTATCCGAAGACGAAGAGCGAGAACTCTTGCGTGATTTTCCGACAAAGGTATCATACAGAAATCTTAAGTTTGAAAAGAATATCAAGATAGATGGCTCGGTGCCTGTGGTCACAGCCGAGGAGGCTAACAGTGACACCATTATAACAGTCAAGCTGCCCGCTTTGTCCAATAAAGAGATACCATTGGACGATACATTCGAGGCCGTTTATAAGATAGATATTAATAAAATCTCCCCAAGCGCAGTAGACGAAACGGTATTAGCTACAAAGGAACTCGTAGCTCAGGCGTATTGCACAATCTTCTCGTCGGTAATATGCGATGCTGTCAAAGCATTGATGGACGAGCTGAGAGAAAAGGCGCCGTCGTTTACAAGCGAATCTATTGTAGAAATATAAATAGATTGAATGACACGTCGCAGAGCCGCGACACGGGTGATATAAATAAAGTTCAGTAGAGTCGCTCAATATGGGCGGCTCTTTTTTTTAGGCGTTAATATATAAAATTATAGTTTGATTTTTATAGGCAACATTCTCGCGGAATGTTAATCAATATAATAATAAAATACCATAGCCCTATTTTATCATTATATTTGTAGTAGAATCACTGTCTGCGCCCTGCTTTTGTTTAATAATTTTACACCATTTTTGACACCATTTTGACACCAAACTACGGTAAATTACGGTCAATTACGGTGATTTCATCATTGTTTCCTCTTTGCTCAAATTCCTCACAATCAACGTTTTCACGGGCTTTGCGAGGCGTTCATAATTTAAACGCTGTGTCTTCTAAACTTTTTCTAAACTATTCCTAAAATTTTTCTAAAATTTTTGAAAGCCCCGAAAACACGTTGGTTTAAGTGATAAATTTATGAAGCAAATTGCTTTTACGCCATTTTTACACCATTTTGACTGAAGAACATTTCTATCTATTCTTCCGTATAGTATAAAATTATTAAATCATAAACAAAGCCGCCCATAACGGACGGCTTAACTATTAAAACAGATCACTGTGAGAGCCTGTTCTTGTAAGATATAAAATAAGATTGTCATTATCTATCTCATAAACCAACAACCAATCCGGTGTAATATGACACTCTCTCATACCATAGTAGACACCGGAAGGCGGATGGTCTTTGTTTTTTTCAGGCAGCTGCTCAGCATTGGCAAGTTTTTTTAATCACATTGGTCAATAAGGAAATATCAAACCCACGTTTCTTTACGCGCTTTAGATCCTTTTGAAATCTTGTGGTCGGCTTTATCTTATACATCGGCAAGCAGTTCCTCCATCATTTGTTCAACATTTGAATATGTCTTGCCAAAATTTGGATTTTCTTTCATTCTTTTTACCTCGTTAATGGCTTCAAGAGTTTCTTCGTTTGGCATAGGTGCGCCTACTCTGAACGGAATAGCCTGCTCGCGAACTGCCTGACGCAGAAAGATATTTACCGCCGCGCTGAGACTTAATCCAAAACTCTCAAATAACTTTTGCGATTCTTGCTTTAACCCTGAATCAATTTTAATATTTGTGCTAACAGTTGCCATAATATCATCTCCTTATTATCTATTATACACCTATTATACACACTTTGTCAATACTTTAGACATTATTTTCTTTATTTTATGCCAAACAGCAGTAAGTTACTAAATTACTCTAAAATTTTAAATTTGTCACTTTTTGTAAAATTTTGGCATAGGATATATCGGGCGCGCCAAAGACACAAAAATGAAAAAGGAGAGAGAAAAATGGCAACTATTCTTCCAAACAGAGCGCAGATCTCATACAGTGACAACGGCCTCACGGCCACCGCGCTCTCCAATCAGACAAACACCTCGCTTATTGACCAGTACACTATGGAAGCGACAAAGACGGCGGTAACGCCCGCGATTGTGCCCGGTTCCGCCGGAACCTATATCGTGCGCATTGACAATACCGGCTCGGGAGCGCTTTACAATCCGTCAGTGGTCGACGATCTGGGCGACGCCGTGAGCGGCGCGCAGCCCCTTATCTATGTGGGCGACTCGGCTAAGTTCTATTTAAACGGCGATCCGATAACCGGAACGGGGACTCCCGGCGGCACAAACGTTACCTTCTCGGCGACAACCGTTCTGCAGCCCGGAGACAATCTTATTATCGTTTACGCCGCCACGCTTGACCCGTCACAGAGCGAAGCCGTAACAAACACAATCACAGCCACCGCAAACGGCGGCTCGGCGAGCGGCGCGGCAGTCACCGCGACGGCCGAGGCGACGATCACGCCCCAGCCCTACGCCAACGTCGCTATTCTTAAGGCCGCCGGTCAGGACACCGTTGTATCGGGCGACAGCCTGACCTACACCTTCACGCTGCTCAATACCGGCACTGGCCCCGCGAACAGCGTCGTGCTTACCGACGCGCTGCCGAGCGAGTTCAGCGTGACGTCGATAACCTACGACACCGGCAGCGGCCCCGTCACCGCCGCGCAGGATGATTACGAGGTCGCCGAACCGACCAACACTCTTACCTTCCCCAAGGGCGGAAGCGCAGTCACGCTCAATGTGCCCGCGGCCTCGGACAACGGCCCCGGAACTATCACTATCGAAGTCACCGGAACGATCTCCTAAGCCGCAAAAAATCGGCTCCCTTTTTCGGGAGCCGATTTTTCTTTTATTTCATTGTATACGGGTCTGTGAGCGGCTTGATCTCGCTCAAGCTGTTCCATACATAGGCGATCACTATGTCGCCGTCCGCGTAGGCGATCGGAATGTTTATATCGACCGTCTCGCCGACGCCTGCGGAAACAGTTCCCATTCCCACCATGGTCATTACTCCGTTCGCGTTATACGCCGCGGCGATCAGTTGATTTCCCTCGCCCGCGTCAATGTTCTTTGTGATGTTCACGTTGACGCTTCTCGTCTCGCCTTCAACCGAGGGCGTCACGCTGTTGATCGTATAGGCGTATTCGGGTTCCGGTTTTTCCGTCGGTTTCTCGGTAGCCGGCGCTTCGGTTTCGCCGGGCGTCTCGGTAGGCAGGCTTTCATCGGGCGTGGCCGTCGGTTTGGGCTTGCTTGCCGCGTAAGCTATATAAACATTGTCAATTCCCAAGACATTTGCCGAACTGCCGCGGGTTGAACATCCGAAACCGGTCGGAGCCAACGCGGGAACCTCACCCTTGGTTGTTCCCGAGCCGAGCGTGAACGTGTTTCTCTTGGCATACTCGCCGCCGTCGGGCTTGGTGTAGATCGTAACGCTGTTATCCTCTTTGGCATATTCGACCTTAACGCCGTACCACTTATCCTTTTCAAAGACAAAGCCCGAAACGTCCTGATCAAGGCCCTTGGTGTCGCTGCTTCCCTTTGAGAAGTAATCGCTGAATTTCAGGGTGCCCGCGCCGGTCTTTATCTCAAAGGCTCTGCCGTCCTTTGAAGTCGTGTAAGTGTTATCGGGGCTCGCGCTGTTTGAGTCAAAGAACCTCAAAAGCACTGTATCCTTATCGGCGTCGCCCATTTTAAATTCCTCTTCAACAACAATAAGCTCGGAGTCGATCGGGCTTTCGGGCGTATATGTCCAGCCGTCCTGACCGGCGCCCTTGTCGTCGATCGCGAAATAGTTATCACCGTCGGCCCTCTTTGCGATCGAAGGAGCCGTATTTTTTGTGGCGTAGTTCACGGTCAGCGACTCTCCGTTTTCGTTTGCGATCTTCGCGCCGTCTTCATATGTTGTCGCCTCGTCTATATTGTTGAAATTCCACCTCTCTCCCTTCATGGGGATCGGAGTAGGAGTGGGCGTCGGCTCGGGAGTCGCCGTGGGAGGCGCGGGAGTTGAGCTGTTTATGCAATCCGATTTATAGAGAACCTTGCTTACTCTCGGCGACCATGTGACATTGCCCGAAGCCGTTGAGCCGATCTCGACTCTTGAGAACGTGGTAACGTCGATCGGAATATCGCTGATTATATATCCGTTTTCGCCCGCCTCGTCCATAAGACGCAGCTCGGCGGTCTTGTTTTTAAGGTCGGCGTTCAGCGTTATCGTCCAGGTCGACGCGCTGCGAGCCGTGATGTTGGGGCCGCCGACAACCTTTCCGGTTTTCACCGCTGTTTTTGATTTGGTGCCGGTATAATACTGGACCTCCTGCGCGCCTTTTTCGGTGTATTCCTGGCTAATTCCCAGCAGCACATTGCCGTAGTAGTCAAGGAACTCAATGTGGTGGGCATACGCTCTTCCGGTCCAGCTCCAATTATTCGACGCATCCTTAACGCCGCCTGTGCCATAGGTCATCTCAAAGGTTATATTTCCGCCGTCCGACATGTCAAAGTCACCGCCGAATTTTCTGCCGCCGTCGGTACTGTTCTGGGTGAAGGTCCACTGTCCGCCGCTGAACGAAAGCGCAGCACCCTCGCCGCCGCTGTATACGAATTTGCTGCCGTTCGCGTCCTTATCGCTGTCGTATACATAGTCTATGGCTTCCAATTCGATCGAAAGATCGGGCGAGCCGTTCTCGGCGACCGTCAATTTGCCTGTCTTGGCGTTATATTTGCGGCATTCGGCGGTGTAGTCATACTCACCCGCGCGGAGCTTTATGGTTATTTTGCCGTCCACTCCGCTCTTGACGGTCTTTTTGTTTATCGTGACCGCCGCGCCCGACACGGGGCTGTCGCCGCTTGTTACCGTGATAACGCTGTCGGGTATCTCGGAAAGCCTAACTGTTACGCTGTTGGTCTGCCCGTCGGCAACCGTTATCTCGCCCGAGGCAACGTTATAATTTTCTGACTCGGCGGTGTAGGTATACGTTCCCGCGGGAATTCTGAGCGAGACGACGCCGTTTTTGTCCGTGACCTTGGACGTTCCGCCGACGCTCACGCTGACGCCCGCCGCGGGATTGCCCGCCTCGTCCGTCACGGTGAACACAACCTCGGGATCAAGATCCTTGACATATATATTCGGCTGAACATAATCCGAAACATCCTTGTCATAGCCGATATAATAGCTCTGGTGCGGAGGCTGGTTATAGCCGGTGTTCTGCCAAGCTATCGCGCAGCGGTACTGACTGTCATGCATGAAGGTGGTGAACTTATAATCGCTTGGCGTCAATGACGTGAATACTCTCAGCGCGGTGTTGTCAACCGTTCTCAAAATCAGTTCCTCACGCCAGTCACCGAACAGATCAGCCTGCAGACAGGGATTCTTTTTGGAATCATTGTTATAATTTATTCCCGAAAGCGCCCACAATCTGCCGATGCTGCCCAGATTTCCGTCCGCGTCGGGAGCGTCATAATCGTTCCACTTCTGGATCCTCTTGCCGTCGAAATGTTCTCTGTACAAGTCACCGTCCCAATAAATGGGAGAGTTTGGC
Source organism: uncultured Monoglobus sp. (assembly GCA_947630135.1). GTDB lineage: Bacteria > Bacillota > Clostridia > Monoglobales > Monoglobaceae > Monoglobus. The sequence continues at coordinate 89,084 of CANRGH010000007.1, read as the reverse complement.
AAAGACCATCTGTTGTCCTGATATACCGATTTATTGACAACGGTTCCGTCAAGAGCGCGGATATTATTTCCCGAATCCCAAGCGAGAACGCCGTATTTTGGGCTCATATAAGCCATGAGGCCCCTGCCGTCGTCGGATGTGCTGGTCTCGTGCCAGATAATCTTGCCGTCTTTTCCGTTTATGTAAACTCGTCCCCATGTCGGGCTGTCCTCCAGAACTTTGAAGACTTCCTGTTCACCGTCGTTGTCGAAGTCGGACACATGCAGCGCGTCACCGTGGCCCAGCTTTCTGCCGCTTGAGTTCTTTGCCGACCACAAGACTTTGCCGTTATCGTCAAGCGCCGCGGAGCCGTAAATTATCTCGTCTTTGCCGTCGTTATCAAGATCAGCAACCGAAAGATTATGGTTGCCCTGACCGTAGAAATCATTGCTCGAGCTGCTTGTGCTGTCTATGATCCAGCTCTGCTTGAGATCTTTTCCGTCCCAAGTGTAGGCGGCCACAACGGATTTTCCGTAATATCCGCGGCACTCGATCAGGCTGGGATGCACGCCGTCAAGATATGCGGTTCCCGCCAAAAATCTGTCCGAACGGTTATAATCGCTATCGCCCCAATCGCGCACGGTTCCGACCGGCGCATGATAATTTATCGTTTGCATTGCCGCTCCGCTCTCACCGTTAAATATCGTGAGATACTCGGGGCCGCCCGTTATGTGGCCGTTTGAGCCTATATAGCTCGCCTCGTTGTCGGTATTCTTGATCTCGTCGGTATTTCCGGCATCGGACACATAGTTGCCCTTGCCGTCGATCGAGCCGGGCGCGGTCTTGACAGCCATTTCGGCTTTACCGTCGCCGTCGTAGTCAAAAACCTGGAACTGAGTGTAGTGCGCGCCCGCTCTGATATTCTTGCCAAGATCGATTCTCCAGAGCAAAGTGCCATCGTATTCATAGCAGTCGATATACACGTTTCCGGTAACTCCGCCGCCCGCGCTGTCCTTGGCGTTGCTCGGGTTCCATTTGAGTATTACCTCATACTCTCCGTCTCCGTCCACATCTCCGACGGACGCGTCATTCGGGCCTCCGGCCGCTCCATACGCGCCGCTGTCCTCTTGATTATAGGTATAATCAACGCCGTCCTCCGGTATTTGGAGCGGAATATCAAAATAGGCGTAGGGCGAATTTTTCCATTGACTGTCAACATGTCCCTCAAGCATCGGGAACTCTTTGCTTTTCGCGCCTTCGGTTCCGTTTATTACCGGGGCCACCGCGTATTTGTCGCTTGAGGTTCCCGCGGTGTCGGTGTAGTTGGTGTTGTCTAAATTCTGAACCAAAAGCGTTCCGTTTTTGTAAACGTTAAACGTTGTGTCCATAGGCTCGGTTCCCAAAAGGCGCCAGCTTAAATAAACTCCGCCGCTTGGGTGAGTCGAGGCGAAACCGCCGCGATTTAAGTATTCCATTTGTCTTGCCGCGGGATCGGCCGCGGCCTGCGCCGTGCCTTCCTCCGTCTCGCCGACCGCGAAAACCGGCAGCGCGCTGACCACCATGCACAGCGCCAACATGATACTGAATAACCTTTTTTTCATAAAAATGCCTCCTAACGTAGTGATTTGTAGGGGACGGCTGCGGTCGGAGCCGCGAAGCGGGTTCGTTTGACCACCATATTCCGTTTGCAGGCACAAATAAGGCCACAGATTATCAACGATTGGCAGTTTGAACCCTCGACGTCCCGTTTTAGCGATTAGAATTATATACATTAATTTCACATTATTTTTTATTTGCGAGCGGCTTTATTTCGTCAAGGCCGTTCCAGATATAGGCCGAGACCTCGTCGGTTTCCGACGCGTTCAAATCAACCGCGATATCCTTTGTCTCGCCGTCATTCATAACGAGCTCCGCCGAGCTCCAGCCCGTGAGCGCGCCGCTCTCTTTGTCATATGCCGCGGCGATAAGCACATCTTTCTCATTCCCCGAGGCGTAATTTTTTGTGACATTGACCGTCACGCCGCCGGGTGCCGAAACATTGTTAACTGTGTAAGGATAATTGGCCTTGGGCGGAACATCCGTCACGGTTCCTATAAATATATTGTCAATGCTTAAATTTGTCTTGTCGCCACCTCTGGTGTTGGTTAAAACGCTTGTGGGCGAAAGCTTGGGTACCGCGCCTTTTGGCGAGGTCGAGCCAAGTGTGAAGGTGCCGCACAGGTTATATTCATCAACCGCCGCGTCCTTGGCGTATACCTTGACCTTGTCGTCCGATCTTGTATATACGGCTCTCAAACTGTACCATTTATTCGCCGAAATTGTAATGCCCGATAAGCCGCTCTCCTTTGCGGCTGTGTCACTTGAACCCTTTGAAAGGTAATCAGTGAACTTGAGTGAGCCGTTGTCGCCGGTCATAATATCAAACGCTCTGCCGTCCTTGCCGCTGTACGCCAGCGTTTCGGGAACATTGTTCTCGTCAAGCACTCTAAGAAGCTGCGCGCCCTTTGTTGTCTCGCCGAGCATAAAGTCAAACTCGAAAATCTGTTTTTCAAAGTCTATCGGAGTTTCGGGAGAATAAGCCCATCCGTCCTGCCCCTCGCCGACGTCGGTCAGCTTCAGATAATTGTCGCCATTGCCCCGACTTGCTATCGACGGCGCCGACGCGCCCGAAAGCGCCGCGGTTCCGTATCTCACATTGATTTCGGCTCCGTTCTCGTTTTTAACGCTGTCGCCGTCGGCAAAGGCCGTTCCGCCGCTCAAGTCATTAAAGCTCCAGTCCTCGCCGGTGTCATATTCCGGCGCTAAAACGATCTCCGCAGCCGCTCCGACAGTCTCGTCCGTGACGGTTATCTTTCCGTGACCCGTGAAATAGCCGTTCTTTTCGGCTGTCACCTCGTATTCCCCTGCAGCAAGCTTGAGTTTCGCTTCGCCGTTTTCATCCGTGACCGCGGCTTTATTTCCGGCTGTCACCTCCGCGCCATTGACAGGACTGCCGTCCGCCGTCCTGACCGTGACAGTGGAATACGCCAAATTCATATCATAGCCTATGTAATAGCTCTGGTGAGGCGGCTGGTTGTAGCCCGTGTTCTGCCACGCGACCGCCATGCGGTACTGGTGATCCTGAAGGAAGGTTGTAAACATATAGTCGGAGGGAGCGAGCGACATAAACACTCTGAGCGCCGCGTTGTCCGCGCGCCGCAGGATCAGCTCCTCGCGCCAGTCGCCGAACAGGTCGGCCTGCAGGCAGGGGTTTCTCTTGGTGGTGTTGTTAAACGCGACGTCATTGAATGTGAGCAGCCGCTCAAACGCGATATTGTCATCATTAAATTTTTGAATACGATCGCCGTCAAAATGCTCGGCACACAGGTCGCCGTCCCAATAAATATTGAAGTTGGCGGAGGTCAGGCTGTCGGGATCATCCTGCTTTGGAACGTTTGAGATCAGTGTTCCGTCGATCGTGCGGATGCCCATAAGACCGTCCCACGCGAGCACGCCGTATTTTTTGCTGAAATAAGCCATAACTCCGCGTCCGTCATCCTTGCTTGAGGTATAGTGCCAGATCTCGGCGCCGCTGCCCTCGCGGAAGCCTATTCCCCAGTTGGGGCTTTCCTCAAGCGGCGCGAAGATCTCCTGCTCTCCGTCGTTGTCAAAGTCCGAGACATGCAGCGCGTCGCCGTGGCCCCAGCCCATTGAGTGTGCAACCGTGCCGTCGTCGTCCACCGCGCACGAGCCATAGACGATCTCGTCCTTGCCGTCGTTATCTATATCAGCCACCGAAAGGTTGTGGTTGCCCTGACCATAAAACGGATTTTTTGAATCCATTCCGCTGTCGAGCAGCCAGCGCCTTGTGAGATTCTTACCGTCCCAGTCGTAAGCGACCATTGACGAGCGCTGATAGTAGCCTCTGGCGAAGATCATGCTCGGGTGAACGCCGTCAAGGTAGGCGGTTCCCGCAAGGAAACGCTCCGAGCGGCCACCGTAGCTGTCCTTTCCCCACGCGCTCGCTGAGCCGCGCTTCGGCTCATATTCAATAGTCTGCATAGCCCTTCCGGTCTCGCCGTTGAATATCGTCAGATACTCGGGGTTGGTTATGACTTGTCCTTTTTTGTCTATGTATGTTTTCGTGTTGTCAGCGTTTTTTATCGTGTCGTTCACGCCGGCCTCGGTGACATACGCTCCGCTGCTGTCCTTCGAGCCGGGCGCGGTGCGCATAGCAACCTCGGCTTTGCCGTCGCCGTCATAGTCGTATACCTGGAACTGGGTATAGTGCGCGCCGGCGCGTATATTGCGGCCCAGATCAATTCGCCAGAGCTGTGTTCCGTCGTATTCATAGCAGTCGATATAAACGTTTCCGGTCACACCGTCCTGAGAATTATCCTTTGAGTTTGAAGGGTCCCACTTGAGGATTATCTCATAAATTCCGTCGCCGTCAACATCACCGACCGAAACATCATTCGGTCCTCCGCTCTGTCCGCCGCTTGTGTCGGGTGCGTTGTATGTCGCTCCGTTGCCGTCTGGCGGAATATTGACCGGAATGTCAAAATAGGCGTATGGCGCGTTTTCCTGTCCCGGGTTCGCGTATCCGTCAAGGATCGCGATGTCGGGCGACTTCTCGCCTATCGCTCCGCCGACCACAGCCGAAACGTTATACACATCAGTCTTTGCGCCGTCATTGTCCGTGAAGTTGGTGTTCTTAACATTCGCGAGCAGCGCGCCGTTTTTGTAGACGTTAAAGCTCACGCTGTCTAAGGGCTCGTTTTCAAGCAAACGCCACGAAAGATACACGCCGCCGCTCGGGCTCACCGCGCCGATCGCGCCACGGCCGATAATTTCCGTCTGCGGCTCCGCCGCCGTTTCACCTGCGGCCATAACCGAAGGCGCCGCCGAAAAAATTAAAAACAGAGCAAGAGCGATACCACACAATCTTTTTTTCATAAATAATCGCCTCCCTTTTAAAACAAATCACTGTGGCTGCCTGTACGCGACAAGGTCAGCACCAGAACATTATTTTCATCTCTTCAATTCCTCAAACATTTTGTCCAAATCGGTATACCCTTTTATTGACGGGTCATTTGCTATCCTCTCGGCTTCAAGCATGGCTTCAACAGTTTCGCGATTGGGCTGTCCGAGAGTTATTTCAAAAGGAATTCTTCCCTCTCGAATTGCTTGTCTGACAAAAATGTTAAACGCTGTTGAAATGTTCATTCCAAGCTCACCGAACAATTCGTCGGCCTGAGCCTTGAGGCCGGCATCCATGCGAATACTTATATTTGTTGTCGCTCCCGGCATAAGAAGCAGCTCCTTTCTGTTTTACATTTTAAATATATTATACCCTGTTTGCACGAAAATTTCAATATATAATATTGAAATTTATTCTACCAAAGCCGGATCGTGATCTTCTTTCCACGGGAGGCCGAATTTATTGAGGCCGTCCATGAACGGGTCGGGATCCATTTCCTCAACGTTGTAAACGCCGGGCTTTTTCCACTTTCCGGTCAGCACCATAGCCGCGCCTATCATCGCGGGCACTCCGGTTGTGTATGAAACCGCCTGTGAGCCGACTTCCCTGTAACATTCCTGATGATCGCAGATATTATATAAATAATAATTCTTGTCCCTGCCGTCCTTTTTGCCGCGGAAGATGCAGCCGATATTTGTCTTGCCCACGGTCCTCGGGCCAAGCGACGCGGGATCGGGCAGGACCGCCTTCAAAAACTGCAGCGGAACTATCTCCTTCCCCTCATACATGATCGGCTCGATCGAGGTCATACCCACATTTTCGAGACATCTAAGATGAGTCAGATAGCTTTGGCCGAAGGTCATAAAGAAGCGTATGCGCTTTATGCCTTTTATGTTAAGTCCGAGCGACTCAAGCTCCTCATGGTGAAGCAGATACATATCTTTTTTACCCACACCCTCGAAGTCATACTCACGCTTGATCTCCATGGGCTTGGTCTCGATCCACTTTCCGTTTTCCCAATAGCTGCCATTGGCCGAAACCTCGCGGATATTTATCTCGGGATTGAAATTTGTGGCGAAAGGATAGCCGTGGTCGCCTCCGTTGCAGTCTAAAATATCTATATAGTTTATCTCGTCAAATTCATGCTTCATGGCGTATGCCGAGAAAACGCCGGTCACGCCCGGGTCAAAGCCGCTGCCCAAAATCGCGGTCAGCCCCGCCTTCTCGAACCTTTCGCGATATGCCCACTGCCACTTATATTCAAACTTTGCCGTGTCGGGCGGCTCGTAGTTGGCGGTGTCAAGATAGTGAACACCGGTTTTGAGACACGCGTCCATGATAGACAGGTCCTGATAGGGCAGCGCAAGATTTATGACTATTTCGGGGCGGTACATGCCGATAAGCTCCGCAAGCTCATCAACGTTGTCGGCGTCAACCCGCGCGGTCTCGATATTGGTTCTGCTTCCGACCTTCTTTTTGTATTCCTCGCAGCTCTGCTTGAGCTTGTCGCACTTTGACTTGGTGCGGCTCGCGATCATAATGTCCGTGAACACCTCATGATTTTGACAGCACTTATGCGCCGCCACACTGGCGACTCCTCCCGCGCCGATAATTAAAGCTCTGCTCATTTGATTTCCTCCTAACGTAGTGATTAGTGAACATAGTGATTAGTGATTAGTGAATAGCGAATAGTTCCCCTCTCAGTCTGCGGACAAGCCGCAGACAGCTCCCCCCCCCAAGGGGAGCCGGGACGGCGCCTCGACGTCCCGTAGGGGCGGATATTATCCGCCCGTCACAGCGCTATCAGCATTTCTCTTAATATTTTGCATGCCGCGGCGGTGCTTGCCCCGCTTTGGTCAAGTCCGGGCGCGAGCTCCACAATATCACAGCCGACTATGTTAAGCTCGCCGCAAATTTTTATGACCGCCTTTTGAAGCTCCGCATAGCTCACGCCGCCCGGCTCCGGCGTTCCCGTGCCGGGGAATACCGACGGGTCAAGCGCGTCAAGATCGAGGGTAAAATACACGGGATAGCCCCGCAGCCGCTCTACGGTCTTTTCGAGCCCCTCAAGATCAAATTTATGGAGGGTCGTGTGCTCCTCGGCCCACTCAAACTCCTGTTTTTCGCCGCTTCGTATTCCGAACTGATAGACCTTCTTGTCGCCGAGCATCTCGGCACACCGCCTTATCACGGTGGCGTGGCTGAGCTTCACGCCGAAGAGCTCATCTCTCAAATCGGTGTGCGCGTCGATATGTATCAGCCTCAGGTTCACGCCGAACTTCTCATAACACGCCTCCAGCGCGCCGTAGGTCACCAGATGCTCGCCGCCGATCATAAACGGGATTTTTCCCGCATCGCACACGGCGGCGGCTTGATCTTTTATCTTCGCAAGCGCCGCCTCGGTCTCACCGAGCGGAAGCTCCAGATCGCCGCAGTCACAAACCTTTTTGTTTTCAAGATCGTCGTCCTGATAAGGGCTGTATGTCTCAAGCGCCCAAGAATCCTGTCTCATGGCCTGAGGCGCGAACCTCGAGCCCGGACGGAACGAGGCCGTCGAGTCAAACGGCGCGCCGAAGAGACAGATGTCGGCCTCCTCAACCGGCTTCTCACAGGCGATAAATTTAAGCGCGCTTTGATTAATTATACCTTGCTCATTTATTTCAGACATTGTTCAGTAGCTCCTTTACATAATTCGGAAGGGCGAAACAGCCCTTGTGAAGTTCCGTGTTGTAGTATTTCGTCTCAAGGCCGAGCGCGTTCCATTTGTCCGCGTTAAGGTCCGAGACCGGGTCAAATTTGTTTGACGCGAACCCGAACAGCCAGTGCCCCGACGGATATGTGGGAATGTGCGCCTGATAGAGGCGGTGCACCTTAAACACTCCCTTTATCCGCTTGTGCGCGCGCACGAGCGACTTGGAATACTCGTCGTAATACGGGCTTTCGTGCTGATTTACCAAAATGCCGTCCGGGTTCAGCGCCCTGAGGCAGTTGCCGTAAAACTCACGGGTGAACAAGCCCTCGCCCGGGCCGAACGGGTCGGTCGAGTCAACGATTATCAAGTCATACTCGTTCCGCTTTGAGCGGATAAACTTAAGCCCGTCCTCAAAATAAAGGCTGACGCGGCTGTCGTCAAGACCCGCGGTGAGCTTCGGAAAAAACTTTCGACACACGCGGGTGACTTCGCTGTCGATCTCAACAAGGTCGATCTGCTCGATCGTCTTGTATCTGACCAGTTGGTTGACGGTTCCGCCGTCGCCGCCGCCGATCACCAAGACCTTTTTGGCGCCGGGGTTTACCGCCATTGGCACATGCACTATCATCTCGTGATATATGAACTCATCCTTTTCGGCCACCATCATCAGGCCGTCAAGAGTCAGGAAAGTCCCGAACTCCTCGGACGTCATCACGTCGATCCGCTGAAACTCGGTCTCGGCGCTGAAAAGCTGCTTATCGACCCTGACCGAGAACTTCACGTCGCGGCTGTGGTTCTCGGAATACCATAATTCCATAATATATTTCCTTTCAAATTTCCGTTCAAAACATCTTATCTTTTTACCAATTCATTGAGCACTCGATAGAGCTCGTCAAAGTCTATCGGCTTTGAAATATGCGCGTTCATGCCCGCCTCGGTTGTCTGGGCGACATCCTCGGCAAAGGCGTTTGCCGTCACCGCGATGATCGGGATCTCCGACGCGTCGCCGCGCTCCAGGCTCCTGATCACGCGCGCCGCCTCGCAGCCGTCCATCTCGGGCATCTGCATATCCATAAGTATAGCGTCAAATTCGTATGGCTCCGAATTCTTAAAGGCCTCGACCGCCTCGGCGCCGTTCCATGCCTCGGTGACTATTATTCCCTTGTCGCCGAGAATTTCAACCGCGATCTCCATATTGATCGCGTTATCCTCGGCCAGAAGCACCTTAAGACCGCTGACGTCGATATTTTCCGGTTCCTTACGGACCGCGTCCGCCTCGGAACCGCTGCGCACGATCTCCATCGGGATAATGACCGTGAACCTTGTGCCCTTTCCCGGCTCACTCTCAACAAATATCTCGCCGCTCATCTGCTGGACAAGACTCTTCACGATCGGCATGCCGAGGCCCGTTCCGATAACGTTGCCCGCGCCAAACCTGTTTTCGCGCGCATATGGCTCGAATATTTCTTTTATAAACTCGGGAGTCATGCCTATTCCGGTGTCCTCCACGACGATCTGAAACTTGCTGTGCTCGCGGAACCTACGTTCCTTTACCCTCAGCCTTATCTTGGCGTCGCGCTTACTGTATTTAAACGAGTTGGAAAGCAGGTTGTTGACGATCTGCGACAAGCGGAACGAGTCGCACAGCACGCTTTTGTTCTCAACGTCAAAGCTGACCGAAAAATCCTTTCTCTCCTTCTTTGCCTGATCGCGGAACAGATCAGCGCAGCTCTCGACGCATTTTACAATGTCCACAGGCTTAAACTCAAGCGAAACCTTACCGTTTTCGATCCTCGATATTTCAAGCAGATCGTTTATCAGGTTCAAAAGCTGCTTGCCCGAAAGCTCGATCTTGCGTATGTACTCCGCCGTTTTTTCGGGATCGTCCATATTCTGCTTCGCGAGGCCGGTCAGGCCTATTATGGCATTAAGCGGCGTCCGCATGTCGTGAGACATGTTGCTGAAAAACACGTTCTTCGCGTTCTCGCTCTTTCTGGCGGAGCGCAGCGCGTTGCGCAGCAGATTAAGCTGCTCAAGCTGACGATCCTTCTCGTTGTCTATGCGCCTGAAGCAGAGCACGACCTCGCCGGGCGCGAGATTATCGTCAAACAAAAGCCTCACGTTGACCCATTTATAAATCTCGCCAAATCTCCGCAGGAAGTCGCCGCCGAAATCCTTTATTCCGGCGTCAACCAGCTCTTTTATTTTTTCAAGCGAGAAGCTCGACTTAAAGTCCTGACCTGTGTTCTCATCGGTCACCTCGTTTATCGTGTCGATAAGCTTTTCATAGCTTCCGCCCGTGCCGATCTTTTCGCCAACGTAATCCGACACCTTGATCGCCTCAAATGTGCCGTCAACATAATTCACTCTGTAGATCGCGTAATACATGTTGCCAAGCACCTGTACCGTGTCGCGGGCGCGCTCCGCGCTCTGCTTGTTCTTATAGTCGCGGTAGGTCATATAAGCTAAAAGCAGCAAAACGCCCAGCATCAACAGCAGCAAAATAATATAGAACGAGCTGAGGCCGCCCAATATCGCGCTGATCTGTATGGTCAGTATAGATGTCCAGCCGTTGCTCATCTTGTAATAATAAACGCCGCGCCTGCCCTCGCTGCGCGAGTTAAACACCGCACCGGACTCCGCGTATTCACCGCTTTCTATTCCCTTAACCAAATTCGACGCAAAACGGCGGCATTCATCAAAGCTGTCGCCGTAGTCGGTCTGATAATATATAAGCTCGCCGCTGCTGTCGCAAAGATAATATCTGCCGCCCTCGGGAATGCTTGACCGGTCGCCGAAATAATTGAAGCTCTCGGGGAAAATGTTGAACGCCACAACGCCGTCCGACTCATCGGCCTTTTTGGCCGCGGTGATCACCCTGCCGCCCACATACGCGTCATCATGTATGTCGGTAAAAATAACCTTTCCGTCCGCTTCCACCGCCATTTTGTACCATTCCTCGGACGCGTAGTCATAGGCTTCGGGGTTTTGGCGCGGATTGGCAAAAACGCACTTTCCGTCAATCACGGCAAGCGGATCAAAGCTGTCACCGAAATATGTGTTAATTCCGTTTAAATAGTCCAAGATCCACATCTCGGCGTCGTTTGCTCCGGACGCGGCATGCTCGTCGATATTTTTTGTGCCAAGCTCAAGCAGCGTCGAGTAGAGCGAGATATTGTTCTGTTCCTCAACCGCGTAGGTCGCTGCGAGAGACGTGCCGGTCTCGCGGGCGTTGCTCAAAAGCCTCGCCCTGACATAGCCGAGCGAGGCGCACGACAGCGCCATAAACACAACAAATAAAATAATATACAGTTTAATTTCCGATAAAAACTTCTTAAAACTTTTTACGCGGCCCATGTTAATTTTCCTTATCATCAATATTATCTATTTCGGAACTCATTTTCCGGGTTCAAGTCAAACGTTTTCGCGGATACGTACATATCCTTGTATATTATAACATAAGCGCATGTTTAAATCAAGTAAAATTATACGCCTCAGCCATAAATCCCCGAGAGTTTACAAAAATTTCAAAATCCGCGAAAAGTGGCGGTATTACGCGGGTTCCCGCTTATTATCAAAAGAGTTTTCCGCCCGCGCGAAAAATTTATTCACAATAACTATTGAATTTATTTAAAATTATGGTAAAATAGTATGTTAGTGCAGTATAATTAAAAGCATGAACTAATTTGAAAGAAGGAGTTTAACATGGCTAAGCAAAGCGTGTGCGTTGTGTTCGGCGGCGTTTCAAGCGAGCACGACATAAGCAAAATTTCAGCCGCGACGGTCATTGACCTGCTTGACAAGGATAAGTATGATATACATAGAATTTTTATAGACAAATCCGGCAACTGGACGTATTTCACCGGAGACATCGCCTCGGACGCGAACGACGGCGCTAAGGATAAATTCGACAAGGCGATCATCTCGCCCTCGCAGAACGACGGCGGAATTTTGCGTTTCGGCAAAGACGGCGCGGTGGAGCTGATAAAGATCGACGTCGCGATACCCGTGCTCCATGGGAAAAACGGCGAGGACGGCACGATCCAAGGTCTGTTCGAGATCGCCGGAATTCCGTATGTCGGCTCGGGGGTTTTGGGCAGCTCGGTCTGCATGGACAAATGTATGGCAAAGATCCTGTTCAAAGAGGCCGGAATTCCTCAGGCCGACTGGGTGACGGTCAAGCTCGGTGAGGAGCTCGACGTCCGCGAGGTTGAGGAAAAGCTCGGCTATCCCTGCTTTATCAAGCCGTCAAACGCGGGTTCGTCGGTCGGCATAAGCAAGGCCCACAACCGCGAGGAGCTTATCGAGGGGGTTAAGCTGGCGTTTGAGCACGACTACAAGGTGCTTATCGAGGAATTCATCTCGGCCGCAGAGGTCGAGAGCGCGGTCCTCGGCAACTTCGACCCGAAAATCGCCGAAAACATCGGCGAGATCGCTCCCGCCAACGAGTTTTATGACTTTGACGCCAAATACAACAGCAGCGACTCGGTGCTGACGATCCCGGCCGACATAGACAAAGTCCTTGAGGAAAAGCTCAAGGAATACGCGCTCTCGGCGTATAAGATTTGCGAGTGCCGCGGCCTTTCAAGAGTTGACTTTTTCGTAGATAAAAACAACGGCAGGGTCATTCTCAACGAGATCAACACACTGCCCGGCTTCACGTCGATCAGCATGTACCCCAAGCTGTGGGAAAAGAGCGGGCTTGGCGGCACGAAGCTGCTCGACAGCCTGATAGATCTGGCGATAAAGCGCCGCGGATAAAAACCGCGGCCTGACCCACGAAAGGATTTTCCTCCCCAATTAGTAGGGGACGGCGCCCTCGACGTCCCGCGAAAGGATAATAAATATGGACAACAGACCAATCGGAATATTCGACTCGGGCCTCGGCGGACTCACCTGCGTGCGCGAGGTCATGAGCATAATGCCGAATGAGGACATAATATATTTCGGCGACACGGGCCGTGTGCCGTACGGTACGCGCAGCTCCTCTACCATAGTTAAATATGTCCGTCAGGACATCAACTTTCTGAGGAGCTTTGACATAAAATTTATCATAATCGCCTGCGGCACCGCCAGCAGCGCGGCTCTGCCGCACATCACCACCGAGTATGACACTGACATAATCGGCGTTGTTGACGCGGCTTCAAAGCAGGCGGCTGCGGCCACCAAAAACGGCGTGATAGGCGTTCTGGGAACGCGCGGCACGATAAACAGCGGCAAGTACGCGGAGAGGCTCGGAAAAATCGACCCCGGCTTTAAGGTAATCTCAACCGCCTGCCCTATGTTTGTGCCGGTGGTTGAAAACGGCTACGCCAACACCAAGATCGCCGAGATGCTCGCCGAGGAATATCTTGAAAATATCGTAAAAGGCGGGGCGGACACCATAATCTTAGGCTGCACCCACTATCCGCTGCTTAAAAACACAATACGCAAAATCGTCGGCAACGAGGTCAATCTGATCGACTCGGGCGCTGCCGCGGCGGACGACGCCAAACGCATCATGGCAAAGCACAATCTGCTGACCGATAAAACCGTCAAGGGCCGCGCGAAATACTATGTGAGCGACACGGTCCACGGATTTGAGGAGCTGGGCAGCCTGTTCCTGTCCAAAAAAATTGACGGCGACGTCGCCAAGATCGACATTGAGAAATACTGACAACCCAAGCTTAAATAAGGAGAAATTCTGCACTATGAAAGAAAACGCTTTTATCACCATCCGCACCGACCAGGAGATCGACGGCGAGAAGGAGACGATCTCGCTTGACACCCGCGGCAGGTACGCGGTTCGGAACAACAAGATATACATAATCTACGACGAAAGCGCAATGACCGGCTATGAGAACACGACCACCACGATCAAGGTCAGCGGCTCCGGGGTCAGCGTTTCCCGAAAGGGGCGCTTCGCGTCAAAAATGGATTACATAAGCGGCGAGAAAAGCCTGTGCTATGTCAACACGCCCTATGGGCAGGTCGGCGCCGCGGTCACGACCGAGAAAATCGACTATGATTTCGGCGAGCGCGGCGGCACGCTTAACATGGACTATCTGCTTGACGCCGACAACCGGAACTTCATAAAAAACAACATGACGGTTAACGTAGAGATTAGGGAATAGCGAATAGCGAATACGCGGAAAAACGGAGTGCAAAACGCAGCATATATCCCCGCGACCATATGTCTAATCAAAAAGAAATGATTATTTCTTCCGTAGGGGCGGATATTATCCGCCCGAACATAGTAATTAGCAATTAGCGAATAGCGAATAGAAAGGAAAAAATTTCAGCATGAGCATTACCGACAAGATAAAACAGGAGATCACGGACAAAATAAAACAGGCGCTTTCTGCCGCAATGGACGACGGCGCTCTGAGCGCTGCGGACATTGATGCGCTGAGCGATCGGATAAAGCTTGAGGTGCCCAAGGACAAGTCCCACGGCGATTTCGCTTGCAGCGCTGCTATGGCGCTCGCGAAGGAATTCCGCTGCGCGCCGAGAAAAATCGCCGATGAGATCGTGAGCCGCCTTGAAAACAACAAAGGCAGAAACATTGAAAAGATCGAGGTGGCCGGCGCGGGCTTTATCAATTTTTACTTAAATCCCGCGTGGCTGCACGAGACAATGCGCGCCATTGAGGAGCAGGGCAAAGACTACGGCAAAATTGACATTGGCAAAGGCAAAAAGGTCATGGTCGAGTTCGTCAGCGCGAACCCCACGGGCCCGATGCACATGGGAAACGCCCGCGGCGGCGCTCTGGGCGACTGTCTGGCCTCGGTGCTCGAGTACGCCGGATATGACGTCACTCGCGAGTTTTACATCAACGACGCGGGCAACCAGATCGACAAGTTCGGCCGCTCGCTGAGCGCGAGGTATATCCAGCAGCTCCGCGGCGAGGACGCGGCGGAGTTCCCCGAGGACGGCTATCAGGGACAGGACATAATCGACCGCGCGAAGGAGTTTATCGAGATAAACGGCGATAAGTATCTTGACGCCGACGAAAGCGAGCGGGCGCAGGCGCTTATTGACTACGCTCTTGAGAAAAACATAGCTGCTCTTAAAACCGATCTTGAAAAATACAGAATTCACTATGACGTTTGGTTCCGCGAGAGCGAGCTGCACCAAAGCGGCTCGGTCATGGCGGCGATCGACCGCCTGACCGAGCGCGGCTACACCTATGAGGAGGACGGGGCGCTGTGGCTCAACTGTGAAAAGATGGGGCTTGAGAAAAACGAGGTCCTTATCCGTCAGAACGGAATTCCGACCTACTTCGCAGCCGACATCGCGTATCATATAAACAAGCTTGAGACCCGCGGCTTTGACCGCGCGATCAACGTCTGGGGCGCGGACCACCACGGACATGTGGCGAGAATGAAAGAGGCGCTCGAGGCTGTCGGCATCGACTCAAAACGGCTCGACATAGTGCTTATGCAGCTTGTGCATCTGATGCAGGACGGCGAGGTTGTCCGCATGTCAAAGCGCACCGGAAAAGCGATAAGCCTGACCGATCTGCTTGAGGAGGTCAGCATTGACGCGGCGCGCTTCTTCTTCAACATGCGCGGTGCAGGCAGCCACCTCGACTTTGACCTGGGGCTCGCCAAGGAGCAAAGCAACGACAATCCCGTGTTTTATGTGCAATACGCCCACGCGAGAATTTGCGGCATATTGAGGATATTGAATGAGGACGGCGTTTCGCCCAGGCCTTACGCGGAGATCGACCCGTCGCTGCTCGTCCACGAGAGCGAGCTGTCGCTGCTGAAAAAGCTCGCGGACATGCCCGAGGAGATAAGAATTTCCGCCGAGACATTGGAGCCTGCTCGCATGACACGGTATGTGACCGAGCTCGCCGGCGAGTTCCACGGCTTTTACAATAACTGCCGCGTGAACGTTGAGGACGAAAAGCTGCGCGACGCCCGCGTCAAGCTTATCGACTGCGCGCGGCAGGTCATCGCGGGAGTGCTCGGCATGCTGAAAATAACCGCTCCCGAACACATGTAAAGTGCATGCGGCAAAGTGATTTGGAGAAAACATATGAAAATTTTTAAACGACTTATAATACTGACAGTGATCGCGGCCTTTGCTTCGGCGCCGCTGTCGGCCTTCGCGGTCGACGAGGGCAAAATCGTCACCGAGGTCTCGATGCTGAATGCCACCCTCTATCTTTCGGACTGGAACGAGGGCGAGATAATTCTTAAAGACATTTCGCCTGTTTTAAGCGGCGACAGCGCGGCGGCATCCGCCGCGGCGGCTCTTGAATACACCGCCGTTCCGGCTTTTGACGGCAACATGGTCTACGCCAAGGACGGTTCCGTGCTTGACACGAAGTCGCTCGCGTGGTTTTTGGACATGAAGGTACGCGCGACCGTCGCCAAGCTGGCCGACGGCACATACCGCGTTATAGGGATTTTGGTAAAATAACGCAATTAATAAAATGGGGATAATGTGGAGTTAAATTAATTTTACACGGAGATGATAAAATGATGAGTAAACTTAGGAAGATCATTGCCGCCGCGCTGGCGGTGAGCTGTCTCGCGCTGTGCGCCGTCCCCGCCGCGTTTGCCGACGAGGAGGCGATCGCCACGGCGACCGATGATACCAACACACACAGCGGCGAGTTTATCTCGGAATATGTGAATGAAATAGTTGAGTTTCTGGCGGTTTTCGCCAAGGACGGGGTAACGTCGAACTCCCTCTATAAGGCCGCGCTGACCGATGTGCTCAAATCGCATCCCGAGCTTTACGAGCAGGTAATGACCGCCATGCTCTCGTCGATCGACGACTATTCGGTTTTCTATCCCGGCTCTCAGGAGTATGACGAATTCATATCCCAGCTCGAGGGAGTGGTCGGCGGCATAGGCATAACCATGAACGAGGTCGGCGGCAAGCTTGTGGTCGGCTCGGTCTATAACGAGTCTCCGGCGGCCAAAGCCGGTATACTGCCCGGCGACGTGCTTTACAGCGCTGACGGCGTAAGTCTTTTCGGCGCGGACATCACCGCGGCGCAGCGGCTGATCCGCGGCGAGATAGGAACAACCGTCGTTATCGGCGTGATACGCGACGGCTCCGAAAATCCTCTTTTCTATACCATAACACGCGAGCAGATCGCCGAGCGGCTCTCGGTCTCGTATAATCTGATAGAAGGCAAAGACGACATTGACTCAAGCCCACGAAAAGCCATGTACATAAGGA
This sequence comes from uncultured Monoglobus sp., assembly GCA_947630135.1. Taxonomy (GTDB): domain Bacteria; phylum Bacillota; class Clostridia; order Monoglobales; family Monoglobaceae; genus Monoglobus. Next base: position 72,273 of record CANRGH010000007.1, on the reverse strand, counting down.
TATACAGCTTTATGGACAACGCGGCGGAGCAGTTCGCCGAAGCAATGCAGGTCGTTAATGAAAACGAGATAACCGATCTGATAATCGACGTGCGCGACAACGGCGGCGGCTACCTCAGCGAGGCCGTTGAGATCGCCGGCAATTTTGTGCCGAACGGCAAGCCCATTGTCACCGAGGACCACAAGGCGGACATGTTTGACGTGACATACACCTCAAGCAACACATCGGATAAAAAATACGATCTGGTGGTTCTGGTCAACGAGAACACCGCAAGCGCCTCCGAGATACTCGCGGCAGCCGTGCAGGAAAACGAGGCCGGAATTCTGATCGGCACGACGACCTACGGCAAGGGCACGGTGCAGAACACCATGCCGCTCAAGGACGGCGAGGCGATGAAATACACTTCGGCGTATTACCTTACGCCGACCGGAAGGAACATTGACCAAGTCGGCATTGTCCCCGACTCGACAGTTGAGAACACATTCGTTCCGTTTGACCACAGCGGCTACAGCGACTTTGACTATGCCGCGGTTTACGAAAGCGGAATGAGCGACCCCAACGTTGCGAAGGCCAAGAAAATTTTCGCTGTTTGGGGCCTCTATACAGGCAATATCGACGACCCGTATTTTGACGACGGGCTCGCGGCGGCGATAACATATTTTCAAGCGAACCGCGGCCTCTTCCCCTACGGAGTGCTCGACCTCACCACACAGCGCGAGGTATACAAGGCCTTGCTTGAGACCAGACAGGAAATCGACGATCAGCTCGACGCGGCAATGCGCCACTTCGGCATAGCGCCGAATGAATAAGAACAAAAAATCGAATATGAAAAACGGGACGTCGAGGGCGCATACAGCATGAAGCGAGGCAAACGATGCGGTCTGCTAATCACAACATTCGTAGGGCGGCTTGCCCACAAGCCGCCGCGGGACGTCGAGGGCGCCGTCCCCTACGGCAAAGTATGCAAATTGTCGTAGGTGCGGCCGGAGCCGCGTTAGCGGGTTCGTGGCACAATCGTATTCCGCTTCTACGAATAAACGAGGCCACAAATCATTAACGTTTGCGGACATGGGCGGACGACCTCGGCCGCCCGTTTTTTAACTAATGAATATGACCAAACAAAATCTATGGTACTATGTATTGGTTTTCTTGTTCAAGTTTTATTCCCGCGCGCTCGGCGGCGGATCTGTTCACCGCTCCGCCGTCTATTAAGGTATTGATCAGCATTTTCCCCTCGGGATCTTTTACGTTTAGCGCCTTGTATGACACATGAACCATTTTGTCCCGCGTGAACTCTCCCGATAGCAACTCGCGTATTTCCTTGCTTGAACCGAGGTACAGCTCGGGCGCGGCTAATTCCACGCTTTCGGGCTCAATGTTCGGATAGCCTATCGAGCGCAGCACGAGAGTCATATATTCCGCGCCGCTCATTTTATCATCCGGCGAAAATTCGCTTTCGCTCGTGCCGTTGGTGATCCCGCGGCCCGCGCAGTAGGCGACATACGGCTTTGACCAATGGTCGCTGACGTCCGTGAACTTCACGCTCCCGCTTGATGCGAGCGCCTCTTTTTCCTTTCCAAGAAGCCGGACTATCATCGCCGCTCCCTCGGCTCTGGTGAAAGTCTTGTCAAGCTCGTAACCCTTTTCGGTTCCCTTAAACAAGCCAGCCGCGTTAAGCGCGTCCGCTTCTTTGGTATACTCGGCGGCAAACGCGCTCACGCCGCCGAATATCAATAATCCGCTCAATATTAAAGCAATAAGTTTTTTCATATCACAGCCCCATTTCATTTAAAATCTCATCGGAGTTGTCAAACACGTCTCCGAAGAATGTCGACATAAATTTTCCTGTATAGTCTATGTCATTGTATTGCACTTCCACTCGGCTCCCGTCAATCTCAAATGTCAGCGACTTCAAAAACGTCCGCGCGTCGCTGCTGTAATTATAGGTTATGCCCACGTTGGTCGTTGTTCTATCGGCGGGCTTATATTTCGCGCCGTCAAAGCCTCCTATCGCGGCAAATCCCTCGTAGATCTGCGCGTCATTTGAAATCTTGTTATATTCGCCATGGATCACCGCGCCCTCGATCTTAAGATCGGGGTACTCAATCGCGCTCACCTCGTACCACCGCTCAAGCTTGTTGCCCTTGAGACGCAGCAGCTTAATGTTCCTTCCGACCTTGGGCGTGCCGTCCTTGCCCTTGCAGCTCACGCTTATTCCGTAATATGTGGCGGTGATATTGCCGTCGTCTGACAACTGCGACACAGTCTGCGAGTTTTTGATATTCGCCGTGAACTCGGCGGTATATTCCACGTTGTAGTCATAAACATCGTCATAGTCCTCGCCGCGTATTACCCGCGTGTTGTCGCCTTTTTCCATATCCTCCTCGGTAATGTTGCCGAAAGCGGACACGGGATGATCCTCGGCCGGATCGCCGCTGTATACATACGAGCTCATCATTTTATTTCCGGAAGCCTTGTCCTTCTCGGCGATCTCCGAGCCGCTGACGATCACCGTTGATGTTTGGTCCAAATACTTACCGTTATACATGCCCTTTATGCTGTCATACAGAAAGAACGCTATTCTCTTCTCTCCTTTGTTTTGACTCAGGCTCATGATCAGGTAATAATCCGGAACTTCAACATAATTTGGATCGTCATATATAATTGTCAAATTATTGCCGTCATCAATATAGTGTACATCGGGATAATCGTCTGTAACGTTGTATGATGTTACCGTCCTTTTGCTTTCATCAATATAGTAGATATTCGGGCTGAACTGCAGCTCGCCTTTGGTTCCGAATGCTCCGCCGCTGCCAAATGTGTTGCTGAACATGGAATATCTCTCTCCGTACCTTTCAAACGTGATCGCGTATTTAGATACGAAATTATCGTTTTCATAAAGCCCGTATTGCCCTTTGTCAACCTCGGTTGCCAACGAGTATGTTATTGTCGCGTGTATTGTGCCGTTTTCGGACATATCATAAAGCCATGTTCCGATATATGACGAGTCAAGCTCGGCGTCAAACGAGCATTGATAATCGATCTCGTCGCTCGTCAGGTCAGCCGGCCCCTTGATCAGCGCGTATTCACTCTCGATCGTTCTGTCGGCGGCAAACACATTGACCGCACAAAGCGCAAGCGCGAGGGTTAAAATTATGCAAATAAATTTTTTCATATCACAGCCCCATTTCATTTAAAATCTCATCGGAGTTGTCAAACACGTCTCCGAAGAATGTTGACATAAATTTTCCGGTATAGTCTATGTCATTGTAAGGCACTTCCGCTCGGCTCCCGTCGACCTCAAATGTCAGCGACTTCAAAAACGTCCGCGCGTCGCTGCTGTAATTATAGGTTATGCCCACGTTGGTCGTCGTTCTGTCGGCAGGCTTGTATTTCGTGCCGTCAAAGCCGCCTATCACGGCAAATCCCTCGTAGATCTGCGCGTCGTTTGAAACCTTGTTATATTCGCCATGGATCACCGCGCCCTCGATCTTAAGATCGGGATACTCAATTGCGCTCACCTCGTACCACCGCTCAAGCTTGTCGCCTTTGAGCCGCAGCAGCTTAATGTTCCTGCCGACCTTGGGCGTGCCGTCCTTGCCCTTGCAGCTCACGCTTATTCCGTAATACGTCGCGGTGATATTGCCGTCGTTTGACAGCTGCGACACAGTCTGCGAGTTTTTGATATTCGCCGTGAACTCGGCGGTATATTCCACGTTGTAGTCATAAACATCGTCGTAGTCCTCGCCACGTATCACCCGCGTGTTGTCTTTGGCGCGAGCTTCCATATTTTCTGTCGTAAATCCCGGTCCCGGCGTCCAATTTCCGCCTTTGTTTTCGTCCTCGTCTTTGTCATTATCCGCGCCGCTGTCTTTGTCCGTCTCCAGTTCGGTTCCGCTCTCCGGCTCATTTTCGTTTTGCAATTCGGAATTGTCGGAAGTATCGCCGCCGGTTTTGTCGTCAGAATTTTCAGCCGCCTCATCTTCGCCGCCTATTTGAGCATCGGTCGTATCCGGCTCCGCATTTTCACTAAAAGCCGGGTTATCAACATTCGTCGCCTGCTCATCGCTCTCGTCCGCAAGTACACCAAACGAGAAAAGCACAAGCACGAGGGTTAAAATTACGCAAATAAACTTTTTCATAAAATCATCCTTTCCTTAAATTAACTGTTGCGGTTTTTATAAAACCCGATATGAGGAAATATCACCTCCTTTTTGTGGTTTTTCGGGTGTTGATTTTTTGCCTTTATTTATATGACGACAAAACAATGGATTTTGTTCCCAAATATTACATATTTTTATCATGTTGTTTGATTTTTGTTATAAAATCAGACGTTTTAATCCGCTTATTCGATTTCGTGATTATTTTTCTACATCATGTAGCATATATACTATACATAATATAAAAATATTTGTCAATAGGTTTTAAAAAATTTTTTGCCGAAAAATAAATGCGCAGGGCAGAGCGGGCATTATTTACGATTTTAAAGGAGCGCCGAGGCGCTCCTAAAGTTGTCCAGTCAAGGCTCCTTGACGACAAGATTAGTCTTTCACTTTACCCGCCGAAAATATCTGTTCTCAGCGTGTGATAGGGTGCGCCGTTTGTGCCGTCCATAATAATATAGCCGGCGTTTTCGCCGTAGGATGTTTGCGACATAAGAGGAATGTCAAGCGCCCTGCTGCACATTATCATTACATCGCTCCGCAGGCAAAAATCTGCGCCGTTGTAAACAATGCCGTCGGTCAAGCCGATCTCATCCGCGGCTTTTTCAAATCCTTCCGGGTATCCGCCCATGTCGCGCGCTTTTGGTTCATAGCCGATAAGCGATGCGAGCATTTTTATCGTCTCGTCATATGTGACCTTATCCTCCGGGCGGAACGTGCCGTCTCCGTTTCCGTTTATTATATTTGCATTACGAGCCGAATCAATATACGCCGATGCCCAATGTCCGACGGGAACATCCGTGAATACCTGCTCCGAACCTTCGGGCATGTCTTTCATTCCGAGAAGCCTGCATACGATCGCGGCCATCTCGGCTCTTGTCACCGCGTCTTCATACCGTAAATTTCCTGTTAGATCGCCTATAATAATACCCAGATCGATCAAATTTGAGGCGGCATTTGTTTCGGGTGCGAAATTTACAACGCCCTTTGATAAGGAATTTATCGCGGCCACATGGACAGTCTCGCCTTTTTCGGTTTCCGATTTAAGAGCATAAAAATCAATAAACGTATATTCTTCACTTGTCAAAAATTTATCCTCATAAGCCGCGTATGTCGAGTTTTCATATATATCCGTGTCATCGTCAATAATGTAAGTTGTTTTTTTATCTTCCCCGTTGAACGTTACGCTTCCGTCAGAGTTTTTCTTAATATTATTCGCATTTACCATGACTTCAGTATAATTCGGGTCATCGCCGTATTGCGTCAGCGTCATGTTGTTTTCGGCAAACGCCGCCGTACAGCTGAATATAAGCGCGGCTGTTAAAACAAAACATATAAATTTTTTCATAATAATTTTCCTTTCTCGAATAATAAATTTATATATTGCAATATATTTGTATAATAATACGAACTGCAAACGGTGTCAACCCGGTTTGCAGCTTTGGTCGTATATTTGCAATATTGGTCACATATTATTTTTAATTGCTTGATAATTTATAATTATTGTCGTGTTGAAAACTCTTTTGTTACCGTCATAGCTCCACCTGATTTTTCCGTCATAGTTTTTGAGAGCTTGTTTTATGCTGAGTATGCCTATTCCATGCGCGGCTTTGTCTTTTTTACGAGTGAGAAGTTTCCCGTCCTCGACCGCCGGTTCGGTGTCGGCGCTGTTATCGACTCGTATCACAACGAACGCGCTGTTCATATCGTATATGCTTAAAAATATTTTTTTGTTCTCGGAGAGCTTGCAGCTCTCTATCGCGTTGTCCAAAAGATTGGCGAAGATCGCGACGATATCCGCCTCGCTTATAAATGATATGTCGATATCCTGAATGTATATTTGAAATTCGATGCCCCCGGTGCTGCACTCCTTCATTTTTTGGGACAAAAGTATGTTCAGCGCCTTGTTGTTGGTATACTCGACCAAAAGGAATTCCTTGTTTTTATCCTCGATCTTATGTATCAGCGACAGCGCTTCGGTTTGGTCGGCGCTCAGCATAGCCTCTATATTGGCGCAGTATTTGTTAAAATCGTGCACCATTATTTTAAGCTCGTCATACTTATCCTTTATCAGGCGGTAGCTTTCAAAATCGGTCTTGTTCTTACTCTCGATTTCCCTAAGTCTTTTGATCTGTATATTTTTATCAATAATTCTGTCAAATACAATGTATACGATAAAGTTGGCCGCAATAAGCATAAAACTTATTATTAAGAATAGCATTTCCGCTTCATAATTTAAATTAGGTCTCATGTTGTCAAACGCATATAAAAAGCCGCAGGTGCATATCGGAAGCAGCAACAGCCAAAGCACTTCCGCAACTTTTTCGGAATAATTTTTGTTTGATGAAAAACGCTTTAAAGTAATGACAAAAACAAAATACAGTGTTTTTGAAACAAGCGAATATAACATATCTTGCCAGAATGCAAAATAGGCGGTGGGAGTTTCGGATATATTCACGCTCAGGATAAATTCGCCGATTAGCTCCGTAAACATCATAAACACAGTCAGAATAATAACGTTAAGCACGATTCTTCCAGGTGTTTCCGCGAAGCCCATATACAGCACGATAAATGTGATCGCTATGAAGCTGATTATATTTAATACAGGAATATATAAAAGGCATAAAGTGCCTATAACTAAATAACCGAGAATAATTATCAAATTACTTTTTGCTCTGCTCTCTCTGTACCGCATAACTCCGTTTGAATATAATATAAGAGACACACACTCGATAAGCACACAGAGTTCTGTTGTAATATCATTCAGACTCATCATATTACTTTTGCCGCCTCAAAAAACTTAATGTCAAAGTCCTTGTATCTCCTTCTGGTCATAAGAATATTATATGTATTTCCCGCATAAGACATTTGAACATCAGTTTTTGTATACCCCGTCACATATTTCAAATTTACATAGTAACTCTGATGAGGCGTGGCAAAATAATTCACCTCTTTTTCTATCATTTGTTTTACAGTCGAAAATATTTCTTCGGTTTCAAATTCATATTGTTTGGTTACGATTTGCGTGCGTCGTCCGCTGTTGGAAATATATATTATATCGGCTATTTCTATTTCAACAGTTAGCTTGTTTTTAAAATTTATCACTGAGATTTTTTTCGACGCGGACACAATGCTGTCAAGCACAAAATCAATGCCTGCCCTCAGTCTGTCCGGGTCGACCGGTTTTGTGAGATACCTTATCGCTCTGACATCAAAGGCCTTGTCGAGATACACTGAGTAGTTCGTTATAAAAAACACGAAACAATTTTGGTTTTTCTCACGGATCTTTTCGGCAAGCTCAATACCGTTCATTCCGTCCATCTCAATGTCGAGAAAAACAATATCATATATTTTTTCCGAATTTAACAAATTCAAAGGAGAATTATATGTATTGAGCTCAATATTCACGTTCTTTTCATATAATATCTTCGATACAAGATCAGTCTCATATTCTAAAGCGGCTTTTTCATCATCGCACACAGCTATATGCAGTGTCATATTATCATCTCGCTTTTAAAAACGTTAATATAATCATATTATAGCAATAAATTATTTTACTGTCAAATTGCGCGAAAAAGGAGCGCCGCGGCGCTCCTTCGGCTTATTAAACTTCCATTATTATCGGCAGTATCATGGGGTTGCGCTTGGTTTTGACGTACAAGCGGTTGCCGACCTCGTTTTTGACTCTTGTTTTCAGAGTAGTCCAGTCAAGGCTTCTTGACGACAGACAGCGGTCGATTACCTCCTCGGCGCAGGTCTTTATCTCGTCCATCAGATCCTCGGACTCGCGGACATACACAAAGCCGCGGGATATAACATCGGGGCCCGAAACGCATTCGCCGCTTTCCTTGTCGATCGACATTACGATTATGATTATGCCGTCCTCCGCCAGGTGCTTCCGGTCGCGCAGAACAATGTTGCCCACGTCGCCGACGCCCAAACCGTCAACCAGAACCTTGCCGGCGGGCACGGTTCCAACGACCTTGGCAGACATGGGCGTGATCTCAAGCACATGGCCTATGTCAAGCACAAAAATATTTTTTCTCGAAATTCCGGTCTCCATAGCCAGCTCTCTGTGCTTGCACAAATGGCGGTACTCGCCGTGGACCGGTATGAAAAACTTCGGCTTCACCATTGACAATATCATCTTGAGCTCTTCCTGACAGGCATGGCCCGAAACGTGGACGTCGGCCTGCTTTTCGTAAACGACCTCCGCGCCGTGCTTTAAAAGCTCGTTGACCACGTTCGCCACCGATTTCTCGTTTCCGGGTATCGGGCTCGCCGAGATGATGACCAGATCATCGGGCTCGACGTTGATCATCTTATGGCTCGTGAAGGCCATTCTTGTCAGCGCGGCCATTGACTCGCCCTGACTGCCCGTGGTTATGACCACAAGCTGCTCCTTGGGGTATCTGTCGATCTCCTCAAGCGCAATCAGCGTCTTGTCCGGAACATGCATGTATTTAAGCTCGATCGCGGCCTCGATAACGTTCTCCATGCTTCTGCCGGAGACCGCCACCTTGCGTCCGTATTTCACGGCCGCGTCGATTATCTGCTGGACCCTGTGAACATTTGACGCGAATGTCGCAACAATTATGCGCTGCTTGTTCGAGTCGGCCTTTTCAAAGAGGCTGTCAAACGTTCTTCCGATCGTCTTTTCGCTGTACGCGATGCCGGGCCTGTCGGCGTTGGTGCTGTCGGACATGAGCGCAAGAACGCCCTCGCGGCCCAACTGGCCTATCCTCGCCAGATCGATCATGTCGCTGTCTATCGGCGTTGAGTCTATCTTAAAATCGCCGGTGTGCAGGATCACGCCCGATGGCGTGTGCAGAGCGATCGCGACTGCGTCAGCGATCGAGTGGTTGGTGTGGATGAACTCGGCGGTGAAGATGCCGAGCTTCACTTTATCGCCCGCGTTGACCGTATGCAGCTTCGCCTCATCAATAAGTCCGTGCTCTCTCAGCTTATTCTTGAGTATTCCCAGCGTGAGGCGCGTTCCATAGACCGGAAGAGGGAACTCCCTGATCACATAGGGTATCGCGCCGATGTGGTCCTCATGACCGTGGGTCAGCACAATTCCCCTGAGCTTTTCCGCGATCTTGTGCAGATAAGTTATATCCGGTATAACTATGTCAACACCGGGCATATCCTCGTCCGGGAACGCCATTCCGCAGTCAAGGATAAGCGCGTCCTCGCCGTATTCAAACACGGTAAGGTTTTTTCCTATTTCGTTAAGGCCGCCGAGAGGCACTATGCGTATCGGCTTTAAGACATTAGCCTTAACCTTCGTCTTCGCCTTTTCCGCCTTAGTCTTTTCATTTTTTGTCTTGTCAAGCTTTGTCTTTTCGCTCTTTGTCTTGTCAAGCTTTTTAGCCGCGCTCGGCTTTTTCGCCTCGCTCGCTTTCTTGTCCCGGGCCTTTTGGTTTCCGCTCGTTTTTCCGCCGGATTTTGTTCCGCCGGCGCCCAGTTTGGCAATCTTTCCCACGACCTTGTGAGCCATTTTATTGGCTGTTTTCTGCGGCTGCTTTTCGCCGCTCTGCCGTGTGTTGTTGTTATTCTTCAAATTGATCCTCCTGATAAATTTATTGGATTTCGGCGCGGATTAACCTCAAAATAACACAGCCATTGCGCAATTTTGCTTTCTTCCGTCCGCGGCGCGTATTAACGGCCCCGCCCGCGTTCGGCTACACGAAAGCGGCAAGCGCAAAACAAAACCGGCAGCCCCGGACGCGCATCAACATCGACCCATGCGCCGCCCGTGCCTGTTCTGTCATATATTAAATTAGCGGGCGCAAACGCCCAAAATCCGCACATCGGAGCATGCCGCTCCTCAAAATCCTATATATTATATCATAACGGTTCGCCTTTTGCAAGAGTTTTTATTTTATTTTTAAATAAAGTTGAGATCTCCTCCGCCGCCTCGATCGAGGTTGACTCGGAAATTATTCTGATCGTGCCGTCTTTGAGCGGGATGATCAGCACCGCTCCTCCTCCGCTTTTGACTCTCACTCCGTTTACCGGATCGCCCGCCGCGTTGTACTGCTCTCTCAATGAGTCTAATACCGACCTCTCTCTGCCCGCGCCGCACTCGACCTTTGCCTCGGATTTGAATATCCGCGGCAGATGATCGCACAGGCTGTCAAACGAAATGCCGAAACGGTTCAGAAAATCAAGAATTTTCACCGCGCAGTACACGCCGTCATACTGCATCATCATCTGCTCGCCGCCGCCGAACTCGAGCATCTTTCCCATCATCTCGCTCTCGTCATCGCCCACTCTGACGACGCTGCCTCCCAGACGCAGGATCGCCGCCTCGGTGTCTTTTGAAACGTAGTCGGGCAGCACAAATGTCCTGACCTCGCTGTCTCTGAGCAGCACATACACCATGACCGAAAACGCCTGCTCCCGCGTGAGCCGCCGTCCGTCGGCGCGCTCGAGGCTCAGTCTCTCGCCGTCGGCTCCGATAAAGCCGCGGAAAGCGTAGTTGTCCCGCGCCTCGGGCTTAAGGCGCGGATAAAGCTCTTTGAGAGCGGTTCCGATTATTTCCGAAACGGTTTTTGATTTGGTCGAAAGACACATGTTGATGTTAAAGCTCTCGCTTTTTACCCTGCCCGAAAGCTCCCTCAGATAATGCTCTTTAAACGAGGTGCAGTCCTTTATTTCAGGCCCGGGCTTCAGCTTAAATCCCGCGAAATCGCGACTCATGACCTCCGCCGCGCGGCTTAAAAGTTTTTCCGGCGCCGCCTGAATGCCCCTGCCGTCAAGCAGGGTTATTTTGAGGCTCCCCGGGCCGTCGGGCATCGCGGCGTATGCAGTGGCCCCCGCCTTGTAAAACCTGGCCGCGCTGCGGGTTATCGGCAGGTTTTGAATTCCCAGATCGTATATCTCGCAGCCCGCGCATTCCGCTCCCGCCTTGATCGCGTCCGCGGCGATCCGCGACATTTCCTCGCTGTCGCGGCAGATGCCTATTCTTTTATCCGACACGCCCATCGCGTAACCGAGCTTGAGCCAGAACACCGGCGCTGTTTTTTCAGTGTTGTGCGTTTCCATAATATCAAATCCTTTCATAATTATGCTTATTATTGGCAGACCGCGCGTTTTCTATCCGAATTTGTTAACAATTCCGCACTTGAAAGCGCGCGGCGTTTGTGTTATAATTAGTCGGTATGAAATTTTTAAGGACAGGTGAATATGAAAAATCTTTTTAAAATTGCTTTATTGAAAAAAATAACGGCCGCGGCACTGGCGGCGTCAATGCTGTGCGTTCCGGTATCGGCGGCCTCTATCTTAGGCGAGCAGACCTCACATTCCGAGATTGAGTACGCGCAGGGAACGGTGTATAACAAAAATACATTTTTAAGCGACAGCGTGGGACAGCAGACCGAGAACTTTTTCTCGTATCTTCCAAATCCCGACGTGCTTCCCATAATCTCAAACGGAAGCTCGGTTTTCGGCAAGCGGACAGTTCTTGAAACGAACCAATACTTAAACAATCAGGGAATTTTTGCCGCCATGGGCATGAACGCGGACTTTTTCTCATTCACGACGGGTGTTCCGATGAGCAACACGATAATCGACGGAAAGGTTCTGACCTGCGACGCCGACAAGCTTATCGCCCTCGGCTTTAACCCCGACGGCACGGCCTTTGTGAGCCCGATGCAGATCGAGATCAGGGTCAGCCGCGAAAACGGCGAAAGCTTCGGGATCGAGGCGCTAAACAAGTTCCGCCAGCCGTATATCATGTATCTCTACACCGACGATTTCGGCGATAATACCGAATGTACCGGAACCGGCACAAACATTGTGCTGGGCAATGTTTCGGGCGGCTTTAAGTTTAACTCTCCCGTGACCGCCACGGTCGAGTCGGTCTTTGAGGCCGACGGCTCGGTTGAAATTCCCGACGGCAAGCTGCTGCTCAGCGTTGACAACGCCGTGGCCGACGAGGTCAAAGCGCGCATAAGCGGAATTGCCCCCGGCGAGAAGCTGACGATAACCGCGGTCGAAACCACGGGCGACGAGCGTTGGCTGAACGCGGCTTACGGCACGGGCTGCCTCGGCGGTTCGCTCATCAGAAACGGGCAGCTCGACTTTGAGGACGACATAGCGGCGCCCCGAAGCGCGGTCGGAATACGGGCCGACGGCTCGATAATATTCTACACGATCGACGGCAGACAGCAGGGCTACAGCTACGGCGTGCGCAAGGAAACGCTGGCGAACCGCCTGCTTGAGCTCGGCTGCGTTGACGCGGTGAACCTTGACGGCGGCGGCAGCACGCAGCTCGCGGGAACACTGCCCGAGACCACGGATTTCACCGTGCTTAACAGTCCTTCGGAATCCCTGCGCCGCTGCGCGAATTTTATATTTCTGAAAAAGACAAACGCCCCCACCGGCGTTCCTTATAAGCTGCTGGTATATCCCTACGGCGAATACATCCTCTCGGGCGGCTCGACCTCGGTTTGGGCGTCGGCGATCGACAGCTCTTACGGAAAGGCGGCTATAACCGAGCCGCTGACATACGCGGTCGAGAGCGGCGACGGCGAGATCGGCTCCGACGGCCGCGCCACAGTCCGCGGCAGCGGAGACGTGTATATCAGCGCCGCCTCGGGCGAAGCGCGCGGCTCGACCATGCTGCACTCGATTGAAACGCCCGACAGCATAACCATTAAAAACGAGGCCACGGGCGAGGCCGCGGCAAGCCTTGATCTGATGCCCGGCGAGAAAATAAGCCTTACGGCGGACAGCGAGTTCCAAGGCGCCGCCCTCACTGACTCGGATGAGCTTTACACATGGGCGCTCAGCAACGCGGCTTTGGGAAGCGTCTCAGCCGACGGCACCTTTACTGCCTCGGACGTTCCCGCGAGCGGATCGATCACGGTCTCCGCGGGCGGCAGCTCGGCCTCGGTGAATATCAATGTTTCATATGACAACGCGCCTCCGTCACAGGAGGGCGACTATCCGAAAATTAACACATCGGTCTCTGGCGGAGTGTTTACCGCCTCGTTCAGCAATTGCCACGGCGCGCTCAAAGCGGGCAACATCACTTTAAAATATGACGGAAAAGCCGCGGACTTTGATTTTGACGCGGTGGGCTCCTCAATAGAATACACGCTGCCGGAGAGTTATAACGACGCGCCGCATATTATCTCGGTTTCCGTGACCGACGACGCGGGCTTTGCCGCGTATAAGACGGCAGAGGTCGGCGCGGAGCTTTCCACTGCCGAAAACATTTACGCCGACACAGGCTCGCACTGGGCGAGAGATTATATTTCATACATGACCTCAAGAGGCGCGGTTTCGGGTTACAAGGAGGACGGAAAAACTCTGTTCAGACCCGACAACAGCATGACGCGCGCCGAATTCGCCTGCATGATCTCGGGTTATCTTAACATTAACCCCTACAACTACCGCGGCGTTGAGCTGCCGTACAGCGATATTTCAAGCATTCCCGACTGGGCGATCATGCAGGTTCAGGCCCTGTATTCGCTCGGAATTATGAAGGGTCAGCAAAACGGCGATAAGATCGAGTTTTCGCCCTCGGGCAGCATAAAGCGCAGCGAATTCTCCGCTGCCGCCGCGAGGCTCCTGCCCGCGGGACTCTGGCACGGCGCAATAAACGCCGCCGACGCGGCAGACGTGCCCGACTGGGCAAGGGACGAGACCGCGCTGCTGCTGACGCTCGGCATAATGAACGGCTACACCGACGGAACGCTTAAGCCCGGCAACAACGTGACCCGGGCCGAGGCGATCAAAATTCTCTATAACATAGGATAAAATTATTACGGAGTGATTTTATGAAATTCCAAAAAATTGCGTGTCCGCTTTTGGCGGCTCTGATTTTGGCGCTCGCCGCGCCGTCATTCGCTGAGCCGCTGGATGGCGACGGGATCGTGACCATTCCCGATGAGGAACTGGTTTTTTCGGAGTATCCCGATCTGCCGACACCCATTCAGGCCGCCGAGGACGGGATATTCCCGAACGACCCCGATTATTCAAAGCAGTGGAACACTCTTATGGTGCGGCCCGAAAAGATTTACTCAAAACGCCTTTACGGAAAAAGCGTGAAAATCGCCGTGGTTGACAGCGGCAGCCCGTCCAAGCACCCCGACATCGGCGGCAACATAGTCGCGGAGGCAGATTTCACGAGAAACAAGGTCGGACTGTATGACAGCTACGGCCACTGCACGTTTATCTCGGGAATTATAGGCGCTGACACAAATAACGGAGTAGGAATAGCGGGCGTGCTGCCGAGCGTGTCGATATACTCCCTGCGCGGCCTCGAGGGGCGCACGGGCTACATATCCGACATCGCGAACGCGATAACAGCGGCGGTTGACACATACGACTGCGACGTTATAAACCTGAGCCTTACGACTCCCTCGGATTTCAGTGATTTGCGCAAAGCGATCAACCATGCGCTGGACAGCGGCGCGATAGTCGTCGCCGCCAGCGGCAACAAATCCGGAGCCAACAAAGGAACCGAGCTTCTCTATCCCGCCGCGTATGACGGGGTCATCGGAGTCGGGGCGATCGACAAAAACAAGGGCCGCGGCTCGTTCAGCCATTATAACTCGTCGGTTGACGCCTGCGCGCCGGGAGTTGACGTTTATAGCACAGTGATCACCGGAGGTTACGGCACAGGACGCGGCACTTCTTACGCCGCTCCGTACGTTTCGGCGGCCGCGGCGGTGGCTAAATATTTCGAGCCCGAAATCGACAGCGCCGGGTTTATGCAGCTCCTCGCGAGAACATGCGAGCCGCTGGGCGGCGCGGCGCAGGGCGAGCGGAACGACGAGTACGGCTATGGCATGGTCGACTTTCAAAACATTGTTGAATATTACGAGGCGGCGGGCATACCGCCGGCATACACGCCCGAACCTGAGTCGACCGAAACTCCGGCTCCCTCTCCCACCAATGAGCCGACAGCCGCTCCCGAGCCCGGGTTCCCGGCGGCAATAGAAAATATCAGCATATATAAATCAGCGGATCATATTGATTTGTCGTTCACTGTGACGAACGACAGCGCAAACGCTGTCTCGGGCGACGTGTACATATGCGCGTACAGAGACGATATGACGCTGACCGCGACCGAGGTGATCGAAAACGTCAGCCTTAATGGATCGGACGGCAAAGCCTTTTCAAGAGGTATCAAGGTTCCGAGCGGCGCCGCGGAACTGAAAATTTTCTACTGGACAGATAATTTAACGCCGCTTGCCGCGGCCCGAACCGCGGAATAAATTTCACTTCCAAAAAAACGACGCTGCGGACTACGAACGCGCTCGTTCGCGTCAATGAATAAATCACGGTCATCCCTAATAATAATATTAGGGGTGATTTTTTATGTATGTAATAAAGCTTAAAACAATTATATTCTACGTTGCCGTGCTTATTATCTCAATCGTTTTGGGGGCGGTCGGCTTCCGCTTTATCGGCGCGCGGAACGCCGAACCCGCGGCAGCGGCAGCCGAAAACGAGACGGGCGCGGTCAGGCTTCCCATTCTCATGTATCACGGCCTGACCAAAAATCCCGACAAGGTCAACGCCTATGTCATCTCGGTAAACGATTTTGAAAGCGACCTGAAATACCTCCGCGACAACGGCTACACCGCCGTTTTCATGCGCGACGTTATAAATTTTGTCGAAAACAGCGGCGAGCTCCCCGAAAAGCCCGTTGTCATCACATTTGACGACGGCTTTGAAAACAACTGCGAATACGGCCTGCCGCTTTTTGAGAAATACGACATGCGCGGCCTAGTCTCGATAGTGGGAACCTACACCGAAAGCTATTCGCAAATCTCGGATGAGAACCCGGAATACGCCTACCTGAATTATGACATGATAAATAAAATGAAGGACAGCGGCCGGTTTGAGTTCGCCAACCACAGCTATAACATGCACATGCTGCCCGGCATGAAGGGCAACGACACGGGCAGAAAAGGCGCGGCCAAATTAAGCGGCGAGAGCGACGACGCGTACCGCGAAAAGCTCACAACCGACGCCGAGCTCACGCAGAATATGCTCGGCGATCACTGCGGCATCACCCCGGAGGTCTATACCTATCCCTACGGCGAAATATCAAAAGCCGCCGAGGATATCCTCAGCGGCATGGGTTTTAAAGCCACTCTTTCGTGCTTTGACAAAGAAAATTATATAAGCCCCGGCAACCCGGACTGCCTGCGCTGCCTTTGCCGCGCCCTGCGCGACAACAAGCGCTCGGCGGCGGAAATTCTGAATTAGCTAAATTCTCTTATCAAGCACGCCGACCCTGCTGTTTTTATAGGCCGCGAAGGTTCCGCTGTCAAGCGCGGCGCGGATCTCCTCCATCATATGGTTATAAAAATACAGGTTGTGAATAACCGCGAGACGCATGCCGAGCATTTCGCCCGCCTTAAAAAGGTGCCGCAGATACGCCTTTGAATAATTGCGGCAGGTGTGGCAGCCGCACTCCGGGTCAAGCGGAGTGTCGTCGCGTTCATATTTGGCGTTTTTGATGTTGACGATCCCGCGCGAGGTGAACAGATGTCCATGGCGCGCGTTGCGGCTGGGCATAACGCAGTCAAAAAAGTCAACGCCGCGGTCAACGGCCTCCAAAATATTCACCGGCGTTCCGACTCCCATAAGATAGCGCGGCTTATCCTTAGGCATAAACGGTTCGACCGCCTCGATTATCGAATACATCAACTCGGTCGGCTCGCCCACGGCGAGCCCGCCTATCGCATAGCCGTCAAGGTCAAGCTCCGCGATTTGCTTCATATGCTCTATCCTCAGATCATCAAAGGTGCTGCCCTGGTTTATGCCGAACAGCATCTGTTTTTTGTTTATCGTGTCCTCAAGCCCGTTCAGGCGGTCAAGCTCCGCCTTGCAGCGTTTGAGCCAGCGGAGCGTTCTGTCGACAGACGCTCGCGCATAGGTCTTTTCGCAGGGGTTTTCAACGCACTCGTCAAAGGCCATGGCGATCGTCGAGCCGAGATTTGACTGTATTCTCATGCTCTCCTCGGGGCCCATAAATATCCTGCGCCCGTCAATGTGAGAGGCAAAAGTCACGCCCTCCTCTTTTATGTCTCTAAGCTTCGCGAGCGAGAACACCTGAAACCCTCCGCTGTCGGTCAGTATCGGCCCGCTCCAGTTCATAAACCTATGCAGGCCGCCCATATCGCGGACGGCCTCGTCGCCCGGGCGCAGATGCAGATGATAGGTGTTTGAAAGCTCAACTTGGCAGCCGACCGTCTTAAGATCGGACGCGTCAAGCGCGCCCTTTATCGCCGCCGCGGTGCCAACGTTCATAAACACCGGCGTCTCGACCGTTCCGTGAACGGTCTCAAACCGCCCGCGTCGCGCGCGGCCCTCCGTTTTTATAAGCTGAAACATAAAATATCCTCCAATAAACTCTAAAGCTAATAAAGAAGCATAGCGTCTCCGAAGCTGAAAAACCTGTACCTTTCGCGGACGGCGGTCTCGTAAGCGCGGAAAATATTCTCTTTACCCGCGAACGCCGACACAAGCATCAACAGCGTTGACTCGGGAAGATGAAAATTGGTGATTATCGCGTCGGTGATCTTGAACCTATATCCCGGGTAAATAAATATGCTCGTGTCGCCTATCCCGGGCCGCATGGTTCCGTTTTCGTCGGCCACAGTCTCAAGCGTGCGCACCGAGGTTGTTCCGACCGCGATGATCCTTCCCCCGCTTTCGCGGGTTTTGTTGATAATCTCGGCCGCCTCGGGAGCCACCTCGTAATGCTCGGTGTGCATAACGTGATCCTCAACGTTTTCCGCCGACACGGGGCGGAAAGTTCCCAAGCCCACATGCAGGGTGAGCTCGGCTATATTCACGCCCTTTTTTCTTATCTCGTCTATCAGCTCGTTTGTGAAGTGGAGACCAGCGGTCGGAGCCGCCGCCGAGCCTTCGATCTTTGAATATACCGTCTGGTAACGCTCTTTGTCCGTGAGCTTTTCCTTGATGTACGGCGGAAGCGGCATTTCGCCGAGCCTGTCAAGCAGTTCCTCCCACACGCCGTCATACTCAAAGCGGACTATGCGGTTGCCGTCGGGCAGGACTTCAAGCACCTCGGCGCGGAGCAGGCCGTCTCCGAAGCTGAACCTCGCTCCGGCGCGCGCCCGCTTTCCCGGCCTTAATATCACGTTCCATGTGTTTATATCTATACGTTTAAGCAGCAGGAACTCGATTTTGCCGCCGGTTCCCTCCTTCACGCCGTAAAGGCGCGCGGGAATGACCCGGGTGTTGTTCATCACAAGACAGTCGCCCGGGTTTAAATATTCGATTATATCCCTGAAATGCCGATGCGCGATTTCCCCGCTTTCGCGGCTGAGCGTCAGCAGACGCGACGAGCTCCTATCCTCAAGGGGGCGCTGAGCGATAAGCTCCTGCGGCAAATCATAGTAAAAATCCTTTGTTGTCATACAAAAATCCTTTTTAAATATTGATCCTTAGTAAGCGTTGGTTATCCCGGTTCCGGTGAAGTAGTGGGTCAGTATCTCGCCGAAATCATATCCGTTTTCCGCCATGCCCTTGGCCCCGTACTGGCTCATGCCCACGCCGTGGCCCCAGCCCGTGCCTTTGAAAGTAAAGCTTGTATTCGGCGATGTTTCGCCCTCGGCGTCCGCGTAGGTCTTTTGATATACGCCGTTTGTGGTATACAGCGTTTCGGCTGACACGTTATGTCTGCCCATATCGCTTAAAATCTCAATCTGCTTCGGTCTGCGGCGCATCAGCGTCTCGCCGTCGCTGACCGCGATCATCGCCTGGTTTTCGGCCTCGCCGTTTCCGGTGACGGTGAACATCTGGCTCTTTGTGACCGAGCCGAAAAGCGTTCTGCACTCCTCGCGCTCAACAGTCTTGATCGCCGTGTTTCCGGTCACTCTGAGCTTTGTGACTCTGCCCTCGGGTGAATACTCAAGCGCCTCTATCTTCTGCACGTCTCCGACCTCATAGCCGCGGTTGCGCATAATGGTTGAAGCCTCGTCCGCCGTCAGCACTCCCGACCACACGCCGTTTGGTATGTTTTCGGTATCCTCAAAGCCGTTGTCAACGCTTACGAGATACGGGACCTCGTTTCCCCAGACATATTTAACGTCCTCGGTGGACGAGCCCATTGATGACGAGTAATAGCACTCGCAAAGTTCGCCTCCGTAGGTCAGCACCATGCCGCGGGTCGCGTCAACAGCCTCGTATATCGACTCGGCCTCGCGCGACATTCCGGTGTACATCTGGCAATGGGTGTTGGCGCAGATGTCAAAGCCGTAGCTCTCATGCTTTCCGATATTTTGCGCGGCGTAGTTTCTTGAGCAGACCGCCTGCGCCTTGAGCGCCTCTATCGGCCATGTGTCGCTCATCTCGCGCGAAACGACACCGTAGAGATACTGGTCTATGTCAATGACGTTGATCGCGGCAAATCCGTCTCCGTCGCAGATGAAATTCAAACTGCCGCGGTACCAGCTTCCCTCAAAGGTTAAGCGCTCCTCCCAGAAATCGGTGTAGATCGGGCTCAAGCCCACTCCCGCTCCGTCATGCTCGGCGTATAATGTATTTCCGTCGGTGTCCTGAATAACAATTCCAGCGTCGCCGCGGCGCACCATCACGGTCGTGTTCTCAATTATCTGTTCCTCGAAAAACTCGCGGTCGTTAAATGTTCCGACATAAAATCCGCGCTCCGAAGTGACTGTGGCGGCAGTCTTGGCCGACGAGCCGTAACACAGCCCTACCTTCAGTATGCGCTGAATTTCCGTTTCCGCAGCGGCGGGGCGCACCTCAACGCACATAAGCGCCAGCGTCAGCGCGAATGCCGTCACGGCGCAGACCGCGCGAAAAATAAATGTTTTTGTCATAATATCACCTCTCAGGCGGCCATTCCGCAAAAAATGGCTCTCTTGGCAGTATAACACATTTCCGCCAAAAAAGCCATAGTTTTTATTTTAAATTAACATTAAATTTATAAAGTTATTACTCAACCGTAACGGACTTCGCGAGATTTCTGGGCTTGTCGATGTCAAGGCCCTTAAGCGACGCTACATAGTATGAGAAAAGCTGCAGCGGCACAACAACCTCGCTGGGCATAGTGAGATCATCACATTTGGGCACGTAAATAACGTGATCGGCCTCTTTTTCGATCTCAGTATGGCCCTCCTCGGCAATGGCGATAACAACGGCGCCGCGGGCTTTGACCTCTTTTATGTTGCTGAGCATTTTATCAAACAGCTTTTTGACCGTGCAAAGCGCCACAACAACGGTGCCCTCCTCCATAAGCGCGATCGTACCGTGCTTGAGTTCTCCTGCGGCGTATGCCTCGGAATGGATATATGAGATCTCCTTAAGCTTGAGTGAGCCTTCGAGAGCCACCGCGTAGTCAAATGTCCTGCCGATAAAGAACACGCTCTTGGCGCTGTAATACTGCGACGCGATGTACTGTATATCCGCCT
Source organism: uncultured Monoglobus sp. (assembly GCA_947630135.1). Classification (GTDB taxonomy): domain Bacteria; phylum Bacillota; class Clostridia; order Monoglobales; family Monoglobaceae; genus Monoglobus. Next base: position 51,677 of record CANRGH010000007.1, on the reverse strand, counting down.
TGTTCTCAACTATTCCGGCGATCTTGTCGGGCAGGGCGTTAAGGGCGTTGATGTATTTTCTGAGCAGCTCGGGAGTTATCGTCTCAAGCTCCTGCGCGAAATACAGCGAAAGCATGTATATCGCGGTCAGCTGGGTGCTGTAAGCCTTGGTGGTGGCCACGGCGATCTCGGGGCCCGCCCAGGTGTAGAGCACGTCATCGGCCTCGCGGGCGATCGTGCTTCCGACAGCGTTGACAATGGCAAATGTCCTTGAGCCGAGGCGCTTGGCCTCGCGCATGGCCTCGATCGTGTCGGCTGTTTCGCCCGACTGCGAAATTAGCACCACAAGAGTGTGCTCGTCAATGATCGGCGAACAATATCTGAACTCGGACGCGACCATGACCTCAACGGGAATACGGTTCATCTGCTCGATAACATATTTGCCGACAACTCCGACATGATAGGCGCTGCCGCAGGCGACTATATAAACCTTGTTTATATTGCGTATATAGTCAGCCGTGAGCATTATATCGTCAAGCACGATCCTGCCGTCCTTAATTCTGGGGCTGACTGTGTCGGCGATTGCTCTGGGCTGCTCCATTATCTCCTTGAACATAAAATGCTCATATCCGCCCTTCTCGGCGGCCGAAACATCCCAATCAACCACATAAACCTCTTTGTTTATCTCCTCGCGGTCGGTGTTGATTACCTTGACCTCACCCTTTTTGAGAATTACTATCTCATTATTTTCAAGGAAATAAACGTTTTTGGTGTGTGACAGGATCGCGGGTATGTCAGAGGCGATAAAATTCTCGCCCTCACCGAGGCCCACGATCAGCGGGCTTTCCTTGCGGACCGCGATAAACGAGTCGGGATCGTCTGCGCAGAGCACACCCAGCGCGTATGAGCCCTCGACCTTGTTTATGACCTTGATCATGGCGTCAATAATGTCGCCCTTGTAATAATACTCAAAAAGGTGGGCTATGACCTCGGTATCGGTCTCGGAAATAAACTCAAAGCCCTTTTTGGTGAGATAGTCCCTAAGACGCAGATAGTTCTCGATAATTCCGTTGTGGACTACCGCGAAGCGGCCCGAGTTGCTGAGATGCGGATGAGAATTGGTGTCCGAGGGCTCACCGTGCGTCGCCCAGCGTGTGTGGCCTATTCCCATTGTTCCGCGTATAGCGTTTCCTCCGTCGATCATCTCACTGAGGCCCGCCAGACGGCCCTTCTTTTTCTTTACGACTATTCCCTCGTCGGTCATGACCGCCACGCCGGCGGAGTCATAACCTCTGTATTCAAGCTTTGAGAGGCCCTCCAAAAGGAAGGGCGCCGCTTGCTTGTTTCCTACATATCCGACAATTCCGCACATAAGATTACCTCCTGTTGATTTTTAATCGTTAACAATCATGCTCCGTGTGGTACCATTCCTTTCTGTGGTGGCTCAGAAGTCCGGCCACAGCCGCGGGCACCCACGTCACGGTATATATCAGCAGTCCGGGCAGATTGACCACGGCCGCTTTATTGAATTTCCTTTCAAGAACCAGCCCCGCAAGGGCGGTCATAAGCCCGATCCCCAAATAGACGCAAAGCGCCGCGTATGAGATCGGCTTTGTCCACAGCTCTATCAGCGGATAGTGCAGACCGTTCAGCATCGCGTATCCGGCAAAGAACGATAAAACCCCGAACAGCGCATAGGTAAACAGGCCCAGAAAATCGCCGTACAGACTGAGGAAATCGGTTATTTTCCCGCGTCTTAAAAGCTTCCGGCCGTATCTGCCCTGAACGCTGACTATCCCGCGCGCCCAGCGTATCCGCTGCCTCAGCGAGCAGCCGAGGCTCGCGGGCTTCTCGTCATACACAACTGCGCCGCCGCAAAACGCGGTCTTAACGCCGATAAGCGCCAAATGCGCCGTGAACTCCATATCCTCCGCAAGACAGCCCTCAAGGCCCATAAGCTCCTCAAAGACCTCCGCGCGGACGCAATATCCGGTGCCCGAAAGCTTCACGTTAAGCCCTATGCTTCCCGGCGCCATTCTGCCGAGGCGCGTCTCAAGCGCGCTCCAGAGCGAATACGCGGCCGTCAGCCAGTTGCGCTCCGGGTTCTTGGTCTCGACTTTTCCCTGGACAGCGCCGTACCGCTCACGCGCCGCCTTGTTCATCTCGGCGAAATACGCGGGCGACACAACATTGTCCGCGTCGATCACAGTCACCATATCGGGACGCTCGTTTTCCGAAAATATCCGCTCCGAGGCGAACTTCAGCGCCGCGAACTTGCCCGAGCCGTCGCTTTTTTTGATAACGCGCGCGCCGAGTTTTTCCGCGATGTACGCCGTTCTGTCGGAGCAGTCGTCAGCGATCACATAAACGCCGAGCTTTTCGCCCGGGTAATCGGCCGCAAAAACGCTTTTAACCGCCTGCGCGATGACCCGCTCCTCATTGTGGGCCGGGATCAGCACCGCGAAGCTCAGCGGCTCTCTGTCCGGCGCGGTGAGATCCCGCCGCGGAAACAGCGAGAACACGCCCACCGCCGCGTAGTATAATCCAATTAAAAAGAGTGCAAGCTCAATGAAATCCGCTATGATTTCACAAACAAACATATGCACAAGCTTCACCTCTTAAATATATACCTTAGAATTATATACTAACCCCCGCGCAAATTCAAGGGTAAATATATCACATTTTTATTACAATTGCGTTTTTATTTATATACAATTTTTTATTTTTCGATAATAGCATGAAAATATTACATCAGTTTTAAAAAATTTTAAATATTTTCAAAATTTGTTGGACAAAACAGGGTTTTTATGGTATAATAAACTTACCGAGAGTTTGGCCTTTTTTAGGACCGACCGATATTTTGAACCAATTTTCGGAGGGCGATATGAAGTCTAAAACAGTGTTTGTATGCTCGGAGTGCGGCAACGAGTTCCCCAAATGGATGGGAAAATGCACCGCCTGCGGTTCGTGGAACACCCTTGTTGAGGAAACCGTGATAACCGGCAAGACGGACAGCGCGAAAAGCGGCGCGAGATCATCCGCCATAGCGGGGCTCCGCGGCATGGGCGACGACGCCGCACCGAAAAGCCTTAGCGACATATCCACCGAGGAAGAGCCACGCTGCCAGACCGGCCTTAAGGAGTTTGACCGCGTGCTGGGCGGAGGCCTTGTGCCGGGCTCGCTGGTGCTGTTGGGCGGAGACCCGGGCATCGGAAAATCCACGATACTGCTTCAAGTTTGCAGCCACATCGGCAGGGACAAAAAAATTCTCTACGTCTCGGGTGAGGAGTCACCGAGGCAGATCAAGCTCAGAGCCGACCGCCTCGGAGTGGACAGCGGCAATATAAAAATATACTGTGAGACCAACACCGAGAATATTCTTGAGCATATTTCAAGAGAGAAGCCCGAGATGCTTGTGGTCGACTCGGTCCAGACCATGTTTAACCCGAACCTGACCCCCGCGCCGGGCAGCGTTTCTCAAATCAGAGACGTCGCGGCGATGCTGATGCGGGTGGCGAAAACTCACAATATCGCCACGTTTTTGGTGGGGCATGTCACCAAGGAGGGCTCGATCGCGGGTCCGAAGATACTTGAGCACATAGTTGACTGCGTGCTGTACTTCGAGGGCGACCAGAACCGCGCCTACAGGATCATCCGCGCGATAAAGAACAGGTTCGGCTCAACCAACGAGATCGGAGTTTTTGAGATGAGCGAGCGCGGCTTATCCGAGGTCAGCAACCCTTCCTCCGCTATGCTTGCGGGCAGGCCCGAAGGCGTCCCAGGGAGCTGCATAGTCTGCACAATGGAAGGCACCCGCCCGATATTGGCCGAGATACAGGCGCTCGCGGCGCCCACCGCGTTCGGCAATCCGAGGCGGATGACGACGGGTGTTGACTTCAACCGCGCCATGATGCTTCTGGCCGTGCTTGAAAAGCGCGCGGGGCTGCACATCTCGTCATACGACACCTACATAAACGTCGTGGGCGGCCTCAAAATGACCGAGCCGGCCGCCGATCTGGCGATAGTCCTCGCGTTAGCGTCGGTGTTTAAGAACCGGCCGCTGCCCGACGACCTGGCCGCTGTCGGCGAGGTGGGCCTGACCGGAGAGATCCGATCGTGCAGCTTTATCGAAAGCCGCATAAGCGAGGCCGAAAAGCTTGGTTTTAAGACAATAATTGTGCCGCGGATAGACGCGAGCGCGGCAAAAAGGTATAATAACATCAAAGTCTGTCAATACTCAAACATACTGCAAATTTTAAAAAGCGTCTTTTAGTTTTTATACATTTCAATGTGTTTCGTGTATGGCTCTTATCGGAGTAAACCGCGCTTTAGCAGCGCATCGCCGCAAAAGCGGCATCAGTCGGAAAGGAAAGTGTTTTTATGTTTCAGATTGGCGATAAGGTTGCTTATCCCATGCACGGAGCGGGAGTGATCAAGTGTATCGAGCAGGAAAAAATTCTTGGCGAGGAAACCCAGTACTTCATTCTGGAGCCGTGCGTGGGTGAGCTGGAGATCAAAATTCCGGTCGCGAAGATCGAGAGCATCGGCCTGCGGTATATAGTGTCGGAAAACGAGGCCGACGAGGTAATAGACAGCTTCGGCACATTCGAGTGCGACGAGGCGGGCAATTGGAACAAACGTTACAGGGACAACTTAGACAAGCTTAAAAAGGGCGACATATTCGACGTCGCCAAAATAACCAAGGCGCTCATTCTTCGCGACAGAAGAAAGAGCCTGTCGAACTTTGAGCGCAAAATGCTCAGCAACGCCAAAAATATCCTGATCTCGGAGCTGGTTATGTCCAAAAACTCCACATATCCGGATATTGAAAGGCTGCTTATGAGCAAAATTTCTTAATTAATCGAAAGGGTCTTAATATGAGTTCAGTGTCGGCAATAATCGTTGCCGCCGGCAGCGGCACGCGTATGGGCGCGGGCAAAAACAAGCAGTTTATAAGCATCCGCGGCGTTCCCGTGATAGCGAGGACGCTGCGGGTCTTTGAAAACATGCCCGAAGTCGAAAAAATTTTGGTCGTGACACGCGCCGAGGATATTGAGGAAATGCGGCGCGTCATTCAATGTCACGGCATAAAAAAGGTTTTTGACGTTATCGAGGGCGGCGACACGCGCCAGAAGTCGGTAATGAACGGTCTCGAGCGTCTCAGCGGCGAGGATGACGACATTGTCCTCATTCACGACGGGGCGCGGCCGTTTATCCGCGCCGAATTCGTGCGCGAGCTTATTTCGCAGATCGAGAGCGAAAACTGCGAGGCGGCGGCGATCGGCGTTCCGGTCAAGGACACCATAAAGCAGATCGACGACCACGGCTTTATCAGCTCCACGCCCGACCGCGACAGCCTGATCTCGGTACAGACGCCGCAGGGCTTCAGATATGAGCTTATCATGAAGGCCCACACGAGGGCCAAAAACAAGGGCGCCGACTTCACCGACGACTGCGCGGTGGCCGAATCGTTCACCACGGAACGTGTCATGATAATCAAGGGCGACTACCGCAACATCAAGATCACCACACCCGAGGACTTGGCGCTGGCCGAAATAATTCTTGAAAACGAGCGGTCCGGAGGTATAAATTAATGGAAACACGAGTTGGCATAGGATATGACGTACACAGACTTGAGGAAGGCAGAAAGCTAATACTCGGCGGCGTCCAAATCGAGCACGAGAAGGGACTTCTGGGGCACAGCGACGCGGACGTGCTGGTTCACGCGGTTATGGACGCGCTGCTCGGAGCGGCGGCCCTCGGCGACATAGGGAAGCATTTCCCGGACACCGATCCGAAATATTCTGGCGCGGACAGCATTGAGCTTTTGCGGCATGTGGGCAGGTTGCTTAAAGAGCGCGGATACGAGGTCGTTAATATCGACTCGATAGTCACGGCCCAAGCGCCGAAGCTCGCGCCGCATATCGAAAAAATGAGGCGGAACATCGCCGACGCCCTCGGCGCGGATACGGATCGCGTGAGCGTCAAAGCCACCACCACCGAGCGCCTCGGCTTCGAGGGCCGAAAAGAAGGCATCTCCGCCCAAGCCGTGTGCATGATAAAAAAATAAGCAAAAAACCGATCCGAAAATTTCGGACCGGTTTTTGGTTCTCTGTAATCAGCAAGCACCGTCATGCTTGAGCACCGCGGGTATTGTCTTAAATATAAGTTTTAAATCCGTCAAAGCGCTGCGCTCGTTTATGTATTTGATGTCAAGATCCATCCACTCGTCAAAGCCGATATTGCTTCTGCCGGAGCACTGCCAGTAGCAGGTGAGGCCGGGTTTAACGCTAAGCCTCTGACTCTGATAAGGCGTATAACATTCGACCTCGTTCCCAAGAGCCGGTCTCGGACCAACTATGCTCATGTCACCTTTCAGTATATTAAACAACTGGGGCAGTTCATCAATGCTGTATCTTCTGATAAATTTTCCGACTCGTGTTATTCTCGGGTCATCCTCAATCTTGAAAACCGGACCGTCGGCCTCGTTTTGGTCCTCAAGCTTTGACAGATATTTCTCGGCATTCTTCCACATTGAGCGGAATTTATACATTTTAAACGGTTGGCCGTCTTTGCCTATTCTCGTCTGAGTAAAAATAACCGGGTCGCCGTCCTCGATCTTTATCGCTATCCCAACCACAAGCATAAGCGGTGAAAGCACGATGATCGCAAGCAGCGAGCATACAACATCAAACATTCTCTTAACAATGTTATAGGCTAATTTCTCGTCAACATTTGCCGTCTCCGGAAATACTTCCTCATAGCCTACACTCATTCCTCTGTAATCCAACGCATTCTTATCAGCCACCAAAGTAATACCCCTCTCCTAAGCGAATAATTTATAGCTCGATTACTGTCGTTTGTTTTGTATGTAAAATATTACGCGACACATTGCATTTTTTTGCCCAGCGTGCCGAATTTACATACACGCAACCCTGACAGTTTATGATTTTAGCACATTTGACTTATATAGTCAAGCATTTCGGCGGATTAAAATTTTGTTAAAAACGTTTTCTACAAATTCGTTCAAAAAACTATGAACTTTTATATCTTATTTTGATAATTTGCATACCTCGATCGACAGTTTTTGTGAAAAAAATAACATAATGTTCAAAAAATATCATACAAATTTTTTCTGAAAAAATTTTCAAAATTCGGGAACTTTTTCGAACAATTTGTCGTCATATATAGTGAATGGTTGTTATATGGAAAGCTTTGGGCGGGTTACGCGGGGCAATAAAGCTCCGCGGAGCCGCCCGGGCAAAAGAATATTTTTAATAGTTTCATTAACGGCCGTTCGGGGTCGTTTTTTGTTTTGCAAATTAATTATTTTGAAAGAGGTGTTTTAAAAATGACAAAAATCTTAAGACGATTATCACTGACACTTGTATTTACAATTATTATCGGAACGTTCTGCGCCGCCCCGATTTTCGCGGAGCAGCCCGAAAACGCGGCGAAAATAGGCGATGCGCAATACCAGACGCTTAAAGCGGCGATCGAGAACGCAAAAGACGGCGACGTTATCGAGCCGGCGGGCGCGGATGTGGTACTGACAAGCGGCGTTGACACGGCGCTTCCCGCAAGCGTGACCGTCAAGGGCTTCACGTTCGGCGACGGCGGCTATCTCAAGATTACCGGAAATCATGACTTTTGCCTGAAGGACTGCGTTTTCGCGGCGCAAAAGCCGTTCACCGCGACGGGCGCGGCTATCCCCGCCTCGCTTGCTGTCAGCGGAAAGCTGACCGTCACCGGAAACGACTTCACCAAAGCCGCGGACGGCGCGTATTACAACTGCGTCGAGAGCGGATACGGCGGACAGTATCGACTGAAAAACGGCAGCGAGATCTCAAACAACAAATTCGGGAACATCACAGGCAGCGCGGTGAGTATTTTCGCCGCCGAAGACAACGCCAGCATTGCAATTTCGGGCAACAGCTTCGGCGCCTGCGCGTCTCCGGTGCTCCTTGGCAACATGAGATATGAAAAGGTCGCGGCCGTGTTCGATTTGAAAAACAATATAAAAACCGCCGATGTGGGATTTGTGACTCTAAACGACAACGGCACCGACAAGCACGAGATATTCACGGGCTACACCCTTAAGATAACAAACCTGATCTGCGGTGCGGCCAAAACAGCCGCGACGGGAAACGAGCCCCATCAATACATAGTAAACAGCAGAGGCGTTTTAAATCCTCCTGACAACATGCCGACCGTTACTTTTGAAACCGTACCCGAGCCTTCCGCGTCAGCGGAAGCTCCCTCCCCCTCTGCGTCGGCAAGCGAGGCGCCCGCTGTTACACCCGAAGGCGGCTCCGGCACCGAGCCGGAAGCCGCTCCCTCGGATGAACCCACGACAGAACCCACAAACGAACCCACGACGGAGCCGACTGTTGAGCCCACACCCGAAACAACTCCCGGAACCACCGCGGAGCCGAGCGCGAGCGCCGAACCTTCGTTCGAGCCTACAGCTGCTCCCGAAATAAGCGCGGAACCGTCCGCCGAGCCTTCCCCGTCAGCCTCGCCCGAGGCAGCAGCCACATCCGCGCCTCAACATACGGTGACAATAAGCGCGCCCGAGGAAGTGACTGCGGTAACGCTGATAAGCGCGGCTGACTCGGAAATCACAATCGAACTGATGCGCGACGAGGCTGACGGCGCGTTCAAGGGCAGCGCTCACGACGGACTTTATGAGATAAGCGCCACAACTGCCGAAGGCAAAGAAATCGACCTTAAAAACAGCAATCTGACAATAACGATACACGGCGCGGACGCGAGCGCGAAAGTCGCCGTAACCGACAAAAGCAATGTTGACAGCATATCCATAATTGATCCGCCCGAAAAAACGACATACGCCGCGGGCGAGAAATTCGATCCGACCGGGCTTGTAATTGGCGTAAAGCCCGCCGCCGAGGACGGCGAGACGACAAACGTGACATACGACGAAAACAGCGCCTCGGAATTCACGTTCGTTCCGTCGCTTGACACCGATCTCCCGCAGCTCACTCCCTATGACACGGGCCGAAAGATCACGGTTATTTACAAAAACAGAGCCGCGTCGCTGCTGCTGGATTTTGTTATGAACTCACTTTCGGCGGAAGTGACCGAGCCCGACGTTGACACGGTCGCGAGCTCCGCTGTCACAGTGCCCGAGGACGCGTATTACACCGCGGGCGAGGCGGTTTGGACGCCGACGATCTATCCTGGCAGCAATTACAACTACGGCACAAATTACACCGTGACCGTCACGCTGACCGCGAAGGACGGCTTCACCTTCGCCCATACGGAGGAAAATCCCGCAGAGGCGCTTATTAACGGAAAAACCGCGGCTGTGACCACTCTCGGCGATAACGGCAAAACGATCACAATAACCTACACATTCCCGAAAACCTATTTGCCCGGCGGCACCTTCCACAACTCCGGATTTTCGACCGGAAACGAGACGCCGCGGCCGTCAACCAAGCCGTCGCTCAATACATACGACCACTTCGCATACATTGTGGGCTATCCCGACGGCCGTATCAGACCCGAAAACAACATCACAAGAGACGAGGTCGCGACAATATTCTTCCGTCTGCTGACAGACGACACGCGCGACATATACTGGTCGCAGGTCAACCATTATATCGACGTGCCTCAAGACCTGTGGTCAAACAACGCGATATCCACACTGACCAACGCGGGAATTTTGGGCGGCGACGGCACGGCCTATTTCAGGCCCGAGGATTATATCACGAGAGCAGAGTTCGCCACGATAGCCGCGCGGTTCAGCGACGCGGTTTCAAGCGGCAGCGGCAAATTCAGAGACGTTAACGGACACTGGTCGGAGGAATACGTTGAGATAGCCGCCGAGGAAGGCTGGATACAAGGCTATGAGGACGGCACCTTTAAGCCCGACCAAAACATCACACGCGCCGAGGCCATGACGATCGTCAACAATGTTCTCGGCAGAAAGGTCCACGCGAGCGGACTGCTCCCGGGCATGACCTCATGGTCGGACAACAGGGACACGAGTGAGTGGTACTACGCCGCGGTGCAGGAGGCGACCAACACGCACAACTACCGCCGCGACAGGAACTCCGAATACGAGACATGGACCGAGGTCGGCGATAATCCCGACTGGGTAAAGCTTGAGCAGAGTTGGTCATCATCCGGCAGCGCGGGTGATATAAACTGAACACAACAAAAGGGACGGTTTTCCGTCCCTTTTAATTATTCGTTTATCTTGTGGGTCACGTGCGTGATGGCTTGGTGAATAATGTCGACCACATGCTCGTCGTCCAGCGAATAGAAAATATTTTTTCCGTTCCGCCGCGACTTGACGTGGCCCTCGAGCTTAAGCTGTTTGAGCTGGTGTGACACCGCCGACTGTGAAATATCAAGCATATCGGATATATCCGAAACGCACATCTCGCTGCCGTACAGCGCGTACAGAATTTTGACCCGCGTCTCGTCCCCCAAAACCTTGAAAAACGACGCCACCTTTTCGATGATGTTCGGGTCAAGAACGTCGCATTTCCGAATTGTATCTTTGCTATCCATCAAAAATCACCTTAAACCTTTAATCAGTCCTCATCGCCCGGAGGCTGGGCTATGCCCGCGATGTTCTCATATATCGCCACCGCGTTGTTGTGAGCCGCACGCTTGTCCGCCTTGCCCTCGTGCGCGGGGTACAAATCGCGAACGAGCAGATAATACTCGCCGGAAAGGCCCAGCCGCTCCATAAGCGGGCCGTTCTCGTTCAGCGGATACACATGCGAAAAGCACTCGCCGTAATCGTTATCCATCAAAAAATCATAGTATTCCCTGTCAACAATATACAGGTCGTTGCTACCCGAGTTGAGCTCGCTCATAAGGCGGGTCTCAACGGCCACCGCCTCCTCGCTTCCGTCGTCGCGACTGCCGGACATTGGAGTCACCGAAACGCTGATCTGACCGTCCTCATTGATGTCGTTGCTGAACTCCTGAAGCTCCGCCCGGAGCTTGGCCGCGGTCTCCTCCGGCATGGCGTCTCCGGTATAGACCGCCACAAGCGCGTCATACGCGGGAACGTTTGTGATCTCATAAATCGTCAGCGCAATTGTCAGAATGACAAAAATTATCGCGATCACGACCCATTTTCTGTAAAACCAAAAATTGATAAGCCTCTTCTTGAACGGGAGCTGCTTGGTCATTTCTTTGGCCTCTCTGGCTTGATTATCCATAAAATCAACTCTTTTCTATTTTTCCTTATCATCCTTTACGTCTGTAAGCGGTTTCATAGTGGGGAAGAGCAAAACATCGCGAATTGAGCTGCTGTCGGTCAGCAGCATAACCAATCGGTCAACCCCTATTCCCAGACCGCCTGTGGGCGGAAGCCCGTATTCGAGAGCGTTCACATAGTCCTCGTCCATCATGTTGGCCTCGTCGTCGCCCGCCTCGCGCTTTTCGACCTGCTTCAAGAACCGCTCCTTCTGGTCTATCGGGTCGTTAAGCTCCGAGAACGCGTTTCCGAATTCGCGGCGGGTAATGAACACCTCAAAACGCTCGGTAAAGTCGGGATTGTCTGCGTAGCGCTTGGCCAGCGGGGAGATCTCGACCGGATACTCATATATGAAAGTGGGCTGAACAAGCTGCTCCTCAACCTTTTCCTCGAAAACAAGGCTGATTATCTCGCCTCTTGAGAGCTTGGGCGCGTCCTCGTCAAACTCGACTCCGACGCTTTTAGCCATTTCCTCGGCCTCCTTGGCTGTTTTCGCCTCGCTCATGTCAATGCCCGAGTATTTTTTGATCGCATCAAGCATGGTCAGGCGTTCCCACTTTCCGCCGAGGTCGATCTCCTCGCCCTGATATGTCACTTTGGTGGTGCCGAGAGCCTTTTCGGCGACATACTTAAACAGCTCCTCGGTGAGGTCCATCATGTCCTCATAGTCGGCGTACGCCTCGTACACCTCGACAGAGGTAAACTCGGGGTTGTGCTTAACGTCCATTCCCTCGTTGCGGAACAGTCGGCCCATTTCGTAAACCTTTTCAAAGCCGCCCACGATCAGGCGCTTTAAGTAAAGCTCGGGCGCGATCCTCATGTACATATCAATGTCAAGCGTGTTGTGGTGCGTGATGAACGGCCGCGCCGCCGCGCCGCCCGGAATGGTGTTGAGGATAGGCGTCTCAACCTCCATAAATCCGCGCTCGTCAAGAAAGCTCCTTATCGCGCGGATTATTGCCGAGCGGACCTCAAACGTTCTGCGCACGTCGTCGTTCATGATCAAGTCCACATAGCGCTGACGGTACCTCAAGTCGGTATTGGTCATGCCGTGATATTTTTCGGGCAGGGGACGCAGCGACTTCGAGAGCAGCTTGACGCTCTCGGCGCGGACGGTTATCTCACCCATTTTGGTCTTGAAAACCTCGCCCGTGACGCCGACAATATCGCCGATGTCATACTTTTTGTAAATCTTATACTCCTCGTCGCCAAGCTCGTCCCTCTTTACGCAGAGTTGAATTCTGCCGCTGCGGTCCGAGAGATCGGCGAACGACATCTTGCCCATTACGCGCTTCGCCATAAGGCGTCCGGCGATCGTCACCATTTTTCCCTCATAGCTTTCATAGTCGGCCTTTATGTCTCCCGCCATGTCCTTGCGGTCAAATGACGTGACCTCAAAGGGGTTCCTGCCCATATCCGCAAGGGCGCCGAGCTTTTCGCGCCGTATTCTTAAAACCTCGTTAAGTTCCTTTTCTGTCTGCCTGTTATTCTCGCTCATTTTTTCCTCCGTATATCCGTAAATTTAGGAAATCTGCAAAATCTTATACTGAATTATTCCGGCCGGCGCGTCAACGTCAACCGTCTCGCCCGCGCTTCTGCCAAGGATGGCGAGACCGAGCGGCGACTCGTCTGAAAGCTTGCCCGTGTCGGGATCGGCCTCGGTCGAGCCGACGATTTTATACTCGACCTCCTCGTCAAACTCAACATCCAGAAGCTTGACGGTGGCGCCGATATCAACCTTCGAGGTGTCGCGGTCGCTGTCGTTTATGACAACCGCGTTCTTGAGCTTGTTCTCAAGCGAAACGATGCGCGCCTCAACCTGGGCCTGCTCGTTTTTCGCCTCGTCATACTCCGAGTTCTCCGAAAGGTCGCCAAAGCCGAGAGCAACCTTAATCTTTTCTGAAACCTCTTTGCGCTTTTTGGTTTTTAAATATTCAAGCTCTTCCTCCAGTTGTTTTAAACCGCCTTCAGTCAATTTTACCTGTTTGTTTTCCATCTTTCGTTACCTCCGATATTATAATAGTGTTCAAGCTTAAAGTTTATGATAATTAATAAATTATACCCTAAGTTTCAATATTTGTCAACATCAATATTCAGCCGCGCGCGAAGCCTCCGTTTTCGTCGGTGCCGATTATGCACAGATCACGGCCCAGCCTCAGCCTGCCCCGCGCGAAATCCATAAGCAGCGGATAGCGGCATTTTGAAAAGTCTTCCGCGCCGTAGGTCATGAGCGGAAGGCCGAGAGCGGCGTATATCCGCTCCGCAGCTCCCTCAACCGCCTCTCCGTCGTCGGAATAGAGCGCCGCATATCTGAACCTTTCGCAGGCGTAGTCAACGGCGGGCATAAATTTTTCCGCGTCCTCAGGCAAAAATATCCCAATTCCGATATTACCCGGGTCCAATCCCGCAGCCTTCAGCGCGAACTCCGCCGCGCCCGGAAAGGTTTCCGCGTCGATCGGTTTAACGCCCGGCTCCTCGCGCCGCGAGAGCGCGGGCTCTGCCTGCGGCTTTTCGCGCCTTTTAAACGCGCGTTTTATCTTTTGCAGAAATGCTGAAAAACCATAATAACATCTCCTATTTCGTCAGATAATCCACCGCCGCGCTGAGCTGCTCATCCTCCTCAAGCGTCAGCGCGTCGAGACGGGCGTATTTGCTAAGCTCCATGGGTATAACCTCATCGGGCTCAATTCCCACTTCATGGATGCATGTTCCCGAGGGCGTGTAGTATCTGGCGATCGTTACCGAGATCACTTCGCCCGAAGGCAGCTCGGTGACATTCTGCACCACGCCCTTGCCGTATGACGTCTCGCCGATGACATGCGCGAGACCGTAATCCTTAAGCGCTCCGGTGAGTATCTCGCTAGCCGAGGCCGAGCCCTGATTGATAAGCAGCACGATCGGCATCTTATACTGGCTGCCCTCCGAGGTATAGCTTTCCTTGTCTCCGTCCTTGCTGAGGGTGTAGACGATCTCATCGCCCGATTTCACAAAGTTCGAAGCGACATCAACCGCCGCGTCAACATATCCGCCGGGATTGTTGCGAAGGTCTATGACAAGCGACCTCGCCCCGCCGTCGAGAACAGACTTAAGCTGCTCGTCAAACTCATATCCCGTGCTTCCGGTAAACTGCGAGATCGAGATATATCCTATCCTTGTGCCGTCGATAATCTTTGACTCGACCGTGGTGACGTCAATATGCCGCCGCTCAATGTTGAGAGTCACCGTCTCGCCGCTGTCGACCTTGAGGACCGTCACATCGACCGTGGTTCCCGACTGGCCGCGCATATTGCTGACCGCCTCGTTCATCTGCTCGCCCGTGTAATTCACGCCGGCAACGGCCAGAATTTTGTCGCCGCTGACCAGCCCCGCCTCCTCGGCGGGCGTGCCCGAAATAGCCGAGACTACGGTTATCGTGTTGTCCTCGACATTATTTTCAATATACACCCCTATGCCGTCAAAGCTTCCGCTGACGTCCTCCATATAGGCCTCGGCTTCCTCGCCGTAAAGATAGTCGGTGTACGGATCGCCGGTGCCCCGGGCAAAGCCCTCAATGGCGCCGTTCGCGAAATCGGCGGCGGAAACGTCGGCGTAGTACATATTTTTGATCATGCCGGTGATCATGTTAAATTTGAAAAAATCCAAAAAATGGGTGAAGCCGAACGGATTCACCAGTCCTATTGTCATAACGGCCGTGGCGATGATCAAAAGCACCGCCCATAAAACAATCGTTTTCTTTTTTAAATACATATTATGCTCCTTAATAATTTATGATCGCATAACTCCGACATATCCCCGAATTATATAAAGAACAGCGCCGCAAGCCCCGAGCATATGCCGAGGAAGAACACCGCCGCGATAACGATCGCGGTTATTTTAACCGCCTTTTTGTTCATAACAGCTCCTCCGTTTTTCCGCAAAATCATAAGGGCGGGCAGGCGAACCTTAAGCCGCCGCGCCGCCCCGAATTATCATATTTATTAATTATTTAAAATATTCCTACAATCTTGTCGGCTGAGACGAAAGGTACTTGTTGACCATCATCGCAACCTTGAATATGATCGCGTCGTCAAACTCTCTCAGGTCAAGGCCCGTCAGCTTCTTGATCTTGTCAAGCCTGTAAACCAGCGTGTTTCTGTGAACAAACAGCTTTCTCGACGTCTCGGACACGTTCAGATTGTTTTCAAAGAACTTCTGAATGGTGTATATCGTCTCGCTGTCAAGCACATTGATCGACTCCTTTTTGAACACCTCGTTGAGGAAAAGCTCGCAAAGCGTGGTCGGGAGCTGATAAATAAGACGGCCTATGCCCAGATTGTCATAGCAGATAATGTCTTTCTCGGTGTCGAAAACTTTGCCGACCTCAAGAGCTATTCTCGACTCTCTGTAAGCCTGTGACAGATCCTGGATTTTCTCGGTCACGGTTGAGATACCGACCAGCGGAGTTATCATCGCCTCGGCTCCGAGCGTGTCAAAAATATTCTGCGCGATGCTGATTATCTCCTCCTTAGAGGGCTCGGCGCGGAACTCCTTGACAACAACCGCGTCTTTCTCGTCGATCCTTATAACATAGTCGTTGGCCTTGTCCGGGAACATGTTGTTCAGAATATCGAGATAGCCCTGATCGTTCTCCTCCGAAACTCTGATCAGATAAACGACTCTGCTGCCGTCAACGCTGATATGAAGATCCTTCGTGCGATACAAAATATCGCCGGGCAGAACGTTGTCAACGATTATGTTCTTGATAAAGCTCGACTTATCGTACTTCTCGTCATAATACTGCTTGATCGTGAGGAAGTTCACCGCGAGGAACGAGCAGGCGTTTCTGGCCACATCGTCATCACCCTCGCAGAACACGATATACTCGCATTTGCTGAAGGTCTCGATCTTTTTATAGCAGGCGCCCGCCACGGTCTTGACCTCGCCCGTAGCCGAAAAAACGGTGAAAATATTGTCAACCGTGTTGCCTATTTTATCCTCATCGCTGCACGCGATGATAGTGTCGCTGTCGTCAATAACTCCCAAGGTTCTCTGAACCTCTCGTTTAAGCTGCACAAGCGTGTTCTGGAATACTCTGCCTTGCACAAATAACACCCCCTGAAATTTGAAAAATATATTTTCTGCCAATTGCCTATGGTTATTATATCTTAAACAAAATAAAAAATCAACAATTATTGTAAAATTTTAATAAATTTGTCACAAAATTATTTCAATTATTCGCTTTCAGCGGCTTTGTGAAGCTCACTGAACTTTTCTCTGAAGCTTTTTTCGATAAACTCGCGGGGGCGGAGCTCAAAATCAAGAGCGCCGAATATCTCGGCCGCGCCGTCCTCGAGAGCGACGCCGTTAATGTTTAAAAACTCGTGATAAAGCACCGCGTCGTCAACCTCGGCTATTTTCACGCGCTCCCCGTCAGTGAGGCTGCCGGCGTATTTTTTGTATATGCACTCCTGCAGGCCCTTTTCGATCCTCAAATAGTCGGTCATCGCGTTTTTTATCGGGCGGACAACGTCCGAAAGATAGGCCTCGCTCGCATCGTGCAGCAGGCAGGCGAGGCGTACCTTCGCCGAAAAGCCCCGCGCTTCCGCCTCGGCCGCGCAGTTGAGGCTGTGCTGGGCCACGGTGTAGAAATATTTAAGGTGGCCGTTGGCGCGCGGGATCATGGACAGCGCGTGCGCGATGTCCGATATGTCAATCTGCTCCTCGCGCGGGTCAAGAGGCGTGACTTTTTTTCCGCCGTATGTAAGAATATAGTCGCTCATAAATATCATTCCCCGAAAAAATTTTTAATATTATCATAATTATTTTATCATATTCCCGAAATAAAATCAATAGAAAAAGGCCCCCGAAAATCGGGAGCCTGTGAAATGTTCAAATTATCTCTGAACACGGCCGCTGCCGTCGCCGCCTGCCAGGTTCTCAACATCCGCGCGGGTAACCAGATTGAAGTCGCCGGGGATAGTGTGCTTGAGAGCCGAAGCCGCAACGCCGAACTCGAGAGCGTCCTTAAAGTTCTTGCCGTCAACGAAGCCGCAGATCGTGCCGCCCGCGAACGAGTCGCCGCCGCCTACGCGGTCAACGATCGGAGAAATTCTGTACTCTCTGGAGTGATAGAACTCCTTGGTATCTCTTGAGTAGATGCATGCCGACCAGCCGTTGTCGGAAGCCGAGTGGCTTACGCGCAGCGAGCTTATAACATACTCGAAGTTGAACTTCTCAACCATCTGCTTGAAGATATCCTCATAGCCCGCGAGCTCAAGGTCGCCGCTTGTAACGTCTGTGTTGCCGGGCTTGAAGCCGAGAACCTTCTCGGCGTCTTCCTCGTTGCCTATGCAAACGTCAACATACTGCATCAGGTTTGTCATGATCTTCTGAGCCTTCTCGCTCGACCAAAGCTTCTTGCGGAAGTTGAGGTCAACCGAAACTTTAACGCCCTTAGCCTTGGCGGCCTTAAGAGCGGCCTCTGTCAGCTCGGCCGCGGCGTCCGAAACAGCGGGAGTAATGCCCGTAAAGTGGAACCAGTCCGCGCCGTCAAAGATCTTGTCAAAATCAAAATCGGCCTCGGTGGCTGTTGAGATCGAAGAATGAGCTCTGTCATAAACAACGTTCGAGGCTCTCATCGAAGCGCCTGTCTCGAGGTAGTAGATGCCCAGTCTCTCGCCGCATCTCGCGATGTTGTCGGTCTTAACGTTCATCTTGCGCAGAGCCGCAACGGCGCACTCGCCGATCGGATTGTCGGGAACAGCCGTAACGAACTCGGCGTCATGGCCGTAGTTGGCCAGAGATACCGCAACGTTAGCCTCGCCGCCGCCATAGTTTACGTCAAACTCGTCGGCCTGAATAAACTTCTCGTTATTGGGTGTGGATAATCTGAGCATAATTTCGCCCATTGTAACAACTTTTGCCATTGTAAATATTCTCCTTTAAAATAAAATTAAGTAATTCTTTTACAAACTTAAAGCTTACAGAGCCGCGCGCGCAGCCTTGATGTTCTTGATGAACTCTTTTGCGGTCTTTGTGATGTCGGCATAGTCGCCCGTCTTAGCGCCCTTTGTGAGCGCCGAGCCTGCTCCTACGGCAACGGCGCCCGCCTTGATCCACTGGTCAACGTTGTTCACGTCAACGCCGCCTGTAGGCATCAGCTTGGCCTGGGGCAGAGGACCTCTTACGTCCTTGATGAAGTTGGGGCCTACGATGTCGCCGGGGAATACCTTGCAGATATCAACGCCCGCTTCCATAGCGGTGAGGATCTCTGTAAATGTCATTGTACCGGGCATGTAGGGAACAGCGTAACGGTTGCAGAGTTTAGCGGCCTCGGCGTTAAATCCGGGGCTTACGATGAAGTTCGCGCCCGAGAGGATAGCCTGTCTCGCCGTCTCGGAGTCAAGAACCGTGCCCGCGCCCAGCAACATCTCGCCGTTGGGATATTTCGCGGCCAGAGCCTCAATAACCTTGTGCGCGCCGGGAACCGTGAATGTCAGCTCGATCGAGGGGCAGCCGCCCTCCAGGCATGCGTCCGAAATTCTGATAGCGTCCTCAGCGCTGCTCGCGCGAACGACCGCAACCAGACCCGCGTCTGTCATTTTTGTTAAAACCTGTTGTTTATCCATTTTTACTCCTCCTAATAAATATTAAAAATTTTTAATAAGCTTCAGATTTCCCCGAAATCTTTTATTTCATGTATATTATAACTCAAGTTTTTCCAATAAGCAAGCATATTTTGAATATTTTTTACAGTTTTTTTATCAAGCTCCGTCAAAAGCCGCTCCGCAGGCATTCACACAAAAAAGACGCGCACGCCGCGCGTCTTTTAAAGCTCGCCGTAGAACTCGTAACGGTTTTTGCCGGAGTTTTTCGCCTTATACAGGGCGACGTCGGCGTTTTTATATAGCTCATCATAGGTCGCGCCGTCCTTCCGATACAGGGCGACTCCGGCGCTTAACGTGATCTCGCGGCGTTTTTCGCCTTCCCCTATCACGGGCCTTTTTTCTTTTATCCTGTCAAGCAGCATTCTGAGGCGCCCGTAATCGCCGCCTATGCCGCGGCAGAACACCATGAACTCGTCGCCGCCTATTCTGCCCGCTATGCTGCTTCGGCAAAACGTGCCACCCAGCAGGTCCGCGACCTTTTTGATCGTCTCGTCGCCCACGCCGTGGCCGAATGTGTCGTTGACCGATTTAAAATTATCCACATCGAACAGGATCAAAGCGTGCTCCTGCTCGGGTCTCAGCTCTATCGCGCTCTCGATGAGCTTCTGGGTCGCGCCCTTGTTATAAATTCCGGTAAGCGAATCGCGGCTCGCCTCGCCGCGCAGCTTTTCCTCTCTCTGGTGGCGCTCCTCGACATCTAACAGAATTCCCACCGCGCGGACCGCAACATTATTGTTGTCGCGCACCGCTATAAGGCTCACGTCCGAATGAGTGTATGTGCCGTCAGCGTTCTTGAGCTTTAACGTCATCTCGATCTTATCGGTACCGTTGTTTCTCATCGACTCAAGCTTCTCGCTGAGCAGCCTGAAATCCTCGGCATCAATATAATCCTTTACTATCGTCGCGGGAAGTACGCCGTCCGCTTCCTTGCCGAAGAACCTGCGTTCCATCTGATCGGAGATCTCGAGAGTGTTCCGCATCAGGTCCCACTCAAATATGCCGCTGTTTATGTTCTCAAGCACAATTTTGTTTCTGGCCTCCGCGAGCATATAGCGCTGCTGCAAATTCATTTCCCGCGAAATATCCAAAAGAACAGTGTAAACCGACGGATCGCGCCCTATGCCCTTCACAAGAAAGCTGCGGACAGCGACCCAGAGCTCCGAGCCGTCGCCTTTCAGCAGCTTGTAGCGCGCCTGCGCGTGACCGCTCTCATGCAGCTTGTGTTTGAGCTTCGCGAACTCAAGCCTCGACTCGTCGCCCACCAGCATTTTGTCAAACTCGCGGCGGTAACGCTCCAGTATCTCACCGCGCTTATAGCCGAGCATATCATAAAACATAGGCGTGCATTTTTTTATGGTAAAAAAGTCGTCGTCGCAGGTGATCATCGTGCCGCCGACGATATTCCGAATTATTTCCCTATCTTCTTTTATTATAAACTTGAAGCGGTCCATAACTTCTTTGATCAGAATTACGGCGTAAACCACGACCACAAGAAAAGCCGTGAGAGCGGCGGCGATTGCCGACACGTCCGAACGGCGTGACAGGGTATCGTAGATCCATTTTGAGAGCACAAAAACCGCCGCGGCAATAATTCCGCACCAAACGGTTCGTATTATCAACGTTTTGGGACTTATTATCTCAAAAAACTTCGTATCCTTGCCGTCTTCGTCGCTGCGGCCGTCAACATAGCTTTTTATCGCGGAACCAAGCTTAGGCATTCTTATCACCGCCCAATCTCAAAAAAGCCGACACTGCGGCCAAAATCAAAGCCAAGACCAAAGCCGCGCCCGCGGGCATGAGTATTTCCGCGGCCGAGACAAACAGCGGAACGCCGCAAACGCGGGTGTAAGCGAACGCCGCGCAAACTCCCAGAGCCGCGCCGACGATTATTCCGACAGACGCGGGTATGAGCGCGGCACAAAGATTGCGCGACGCCCTGTAAACAATTTCACTCTTTAAGCCCCGCGGCGCCGACTCGCGCCTTGATGGAAACAGAAGGAACATCAGAAGAACAATTCCGCATATTATCAGCATAACGATATAGACGACCGCCTTCGCGCCCGTTCCTTCACTGTCGTCTCCGGGGCCGGCCGTGACCGCGAAGTCACCGCTTTTGAGCCTGCCCGAGCCCGACTCGGCAAACCGCTTTACCTTGCTTTCGACCTCGGACACGCCGCCCGAGACGATAAAAGCATATCTTCCGACCTCGGCGGTGCCGAATATCATTCTTGACGCGCCGCCGGGCAGGATAACGTCGCCGAGATTTTCCGCGTCGTAATCACTGCTGAATATGCCTACAACCGTATAGGGGCGGTTGTTTATCTTAACGCTTCCGCCCACGGGGTCGGCCTCTCCGAAAAGCTCCGCCGCGACATCAGCCGAGACAAGCGCCGCGCTGCGCTCATAATCAGCCTTACTAAGGGGCGCGCCCTCCTCGACCGTCACGGCGCCAAACTCAAACAGACCGTCGCTTGAGACCGTCACGCGGCCGTTTTTGTGGGAGCCCGCACCTCCGCGCAGCTCAAAGCCGTCCGCCGTTTTAAGCGGCACAACGGCCTCAAAATCGGCCTCGTTTTTCTGCGCGAACTCCTCGGCGGCGGACAGGGTTATACCCGCGCCGCCAAAATCCTCAAGTATTACCGCGTTCCCGCCGAACGGGCTGAACCCAAAGCCCGAAATCTGCGCGAACGAATTTAAGGCGAGCCCTACCGCCGCCGCGGCGCAGACCGCGGCCGCGAAAGCGATTAGCACAAAGCTCGCCTGTGTTTTATTCAGTTTAATCCGGGAAAGACCGCCTTTGGCGCCTTTGCCCGCCGCTTTAGCCGCGCGCTCAAAACGAGCGTTTTTTTCGTTCCGCTCCGCGCCGCGCTTTTTAAACATCCTCATACATCCTCAAAACCCGTATTCCGCTTAAATTTTATACATCCGTCAAGCCCTCATCGGTTGCCGATTTTCCTGTCGATTTAACATTCTCACCGTCGTCCGCGGCGTTGTCGGTCCCGGACTGCGCGTCGGCCGTCGGTCTCGGCTGAGCTGTCGCCGAAGACTGCTCATCGGACGGCTCGCCGTCCCCCGCGGGCTTGTAGAGCACCGCGTCGCCCACGCTGAGGCCCGACACGATCTCAACATCGGTGCCGTCGCTTACGCCATATTTCACTTTAACCAGCCTATATCCCTTGGGAAGCGTGATCTCCGGATATTCGGACGGATCAACCTCGTCCCCGGAGTCGCTGTCGGTGATAACAAGCGCGTTCTCGCCGTCAGACTGATAAAGCGCGGCCTCCGGAAGCGACAGCACGTTTATCGCGGAGTTTATGATGATCTTCGCGTCAACGTTCATGCCGGACTTGAGCTTTCCGGGCTCCGAAACCGTGATCTCAACCTTGTATGACGTAACTCCCTCGCCCTTCTTATCGCCCTCGCCGGCAATGTTGGTTATCTCGCCGCTGAAGGTCTCGCCGGGCAGCGCGTTAGCCGTTATAACGACGGTCTGGCCCTGCTCAATGTTCCATATGTCAAGCTCGTCGACCTCGATGGTGAACTTCATCTTGCTCATGTCGCCGATAACCATTAAGGGCTGATCGTTCTGTCCCGCAATGACGCTGTCGCCCACCTTGGCGTTTTTCACAAGGATCGTGCCGTCCACCGGCGAGGCGATCTTGTAGTTCTCAAGATCCTTTTTCGCCTGCTCCAAAGCCAAATTCGCGGCTGTGATGTTGTTCTGCTTATCCTCGGCCGAAATTCCCGACGCGGCCCTGTCGCTGTTCAGCGTCGCCACTACCTGACCCGAGGTAACGTTCGAGCCGTTGCGCACATTCACGCTCTCGACAGTTCCGCTGACCGACGGAATAAGACCGATCTCGGTGCCGTTCGCCTGCGTGATCGTGGCGATCTGGCCGCCCGTCACGCGGGTCCCCGCGGATATATTCAAATTACTGATAACGCCCGTGGCGTTCGCGTATACCTTCACCTGCTCGGTCGCCGACGAGCTTGTGTCGGCGCTCTGCGCCCTGCTGACCGCGTTCTGCGCCTGCTGGACAGCGATCTGCGCATTGGTGTCGTCGATCTTATAGACCAGTTCCCCCGCGCGGACGGTGTCTCCCGCGCTCAAGGGCGACTCGGTTATTGTGCCGCCGACCATGGGGATTATGTTGTATCTGGCGTTCGGCTCAACGCTGCCGCCCGCCTCCATAGTCTTGATTATATTGCCCTTGGTGATATAGGTCTCGCTGTAGCCCTTAAGCGGGTCAAGCTTATACTGCGCGAACATCAGCGCGCCCACAGTCACGGCGATAACCGCCGCGGCGGCCGCAATTCCGATGATCCACTTTTTCTTTTTGGTCAGGAACTTTTTAACCGCGCCCGGCTCGTTCTCATCATTATCAACCGGCTCGTCAAGGTCGTAATACGACGTTTCGGTTATCTTCGGGCGCATGCTCTTCGGAGCGTAGGCCGAATACAGCGTTTCCTTGTCAATATCATTGTTAAGCAGCGACGAGGCCGCCAGATCGTCCTGGGAAATAAGGTTCTGCGCGCCTCGCAGCGAGAACGAGTCGTGACTGTAAGCGTCCTCCCACGCGCTGTCCGAACCGACATTGTCGAGGCTTCCGAAGCTGCCGTCATATTCGTTATCCGAAGCCGCCACGGACGACAGTTCTGCGGACGAATGTTCTGCGGACTCCGCGTTATCGGGCGCCTCGTATTCGGTGCCGTAAAGCTCAACACCCTCGTCCTCATTCTCATATTCGGGCTCGGGAGCCGCCTGCGGCTCTTGGCCCGCCTTTATTTGCTCGGCGTACTCTCCGGCCTCGTTCATGGCGCGGAATATCTCGTCAACATCCATCTCGTCGGTGTCGCCCTTAAGAGCGTCAAAAGCACTGGCGGCATCGGCGACAAGCTCATCATCGACCTCTTCGGCCGCTGCGGCCACGTATTCTTCGTTCACGTCTATGACGGGCTCCTCCGCCTCTTGCTCGATTTCGGATCTTTGCTCCGCCTCGTCCGGGGCAATTATCTCATCATCCGCCTCATAATCAAGCGTTATATCGGCAAACTCCCCGTCATCCGCAGCAGCTTCCGCCGCCGCGGGCTCTTCATCCGCATCGTAATAATCATCGGCCTCAGCGGATAACTCAACGCCAAAATCACCGCCGGACTCCTCCGCGGTGTAAATTTCACCGTATTGTTCCTCGGATATGTCCGACGCGGCGTTTCTGTCAAATATATTATCGGGATTAAGATCCGCGTCGTCTCCCAGGCTTTCATATGCCCGGTCGAGATAATCCGACTCATTGTTTTCCTTGCCCTTGCCGGAAAACAATTTTCCAAAAAAGCTCATCCGTTGTCCTCCTGTATGCGATAAACGATTGCGCTCTGACTTAAGTTCAAATTTACTTTCATTTTCATAAAACCATACATATACTATTGTAACATATTTTGGCGGAAAAATATCACATAAATGTTAAAGCTTTATTAATATTCTATTACACCGCACGTATCACGCTTTTCCGACATACTTTTCGACTATATATTTATTCGCGAGCTCCTCAAGCCCGTCGTCGAGAGGCTCAAGCCCCTCAAAGTCCGGATACTTCCTTTCAAGCGCCCGCCCGAGAATATAGTCGCAAAGCTGCGGGTTCTTCGGCAGCAGCGGGCCGTGCAGATACGTCGCGATGACATTTTTGTATATCACGCCCTCATAGCCGCTGTCGCCCGTGTTTCCGTTTCCGAACAGAACCTTGCCAAGCGGAGTGACGCCCTCGCCCAGATAAGTCCTGCCCGCATGGTTCTCAAACCCCACGATCGGCATGTCGAACTTGTCGCACTCAAGTACCACGTTGCTGATAAGCCGCGTGTCGCCCGAGTCGGTGTATATGTCAAGTATATCAAGACCCTCGATTTTTGTCGACGCCGTCTTGTAGTACTTGCCGAGCAGCTGATAGCCACCGCACACAGCCACAAGCACTCCGCCCGAATTAACGTAGGTCTTGAGCTCGTCCTTCTTTTTAAGCAGACGGCTGCACACTATCTCCTGCTCTCTGTCCGAGCCGCCGCCGACGAAGATTATGTCGGCTCCGGTCAGGTCAATATCGCTGTCCTTGTTGGTGCACTGACGCACGTTCGCCTTTATCCCGCGCCACTCAAGACGCTTTTCCATGCAGGCGATATTTCCCCTGTCGCCGTAAAGGTTGAGCAGGTCGGGATATAGATGAATTATGTTTATCTCGAATTTGCCGTTATCCCGCACTGAGCGCACCTCCGTTTCCGTCGCTTTCGGATGGCGGAAGAGCCGCCCCGACTTCCTTCTGATATTCAAGCATCGCGGTCTGGGTCGGGTACAGCGCCGTGTAGTTCACCAGAACATAGCAAACCTCGGCGTCTTTGTTGTTAAAGCACCTTGACAGTGCGAACTTCATGTCCTCGGTTATCAGATCGAACTTGACGTCGGCGTACTTGAACCTGAGAGATATGTCATACATTCGTATGCCCGTGGTTATAAGCTGCTTCATGTTGGCCTCCGCGAGCTTGTCAAAATCCACATCCCACAGCCATGACACATCCCTGCCGTCGTTGGCGAGGTCGTTTATCGCCACGATAACGTCCTTCGGACGCTTGTCCAGCAGCACAGTCTGTATCGCCTGGTTAAAGCCCGCCGGGTTCTTGGCAAGGTTTAATATAAACGGCTTGCCGCCCATGGGAATGAGCTCCATTCTGCCGATCTGCGGCTTGTAGTCCGACAATATCTCGTTAAAATTGTCGGTCTTTACACCTATCGTGTTAAGAGCGGCGTAAACCGCCAGAATATTATAGATATTGTAAAATCCGCGATAACTCACGTCGATCCGCTTTCCGCGGACGGTGAACTTCATCGACTCCGACAAATCAACGTCGGTCGCGGCAAAGTCGATCTCCGGCCTTTTGTTGCCGCAGTGCGGACAGTAATAATCGCCAAGCTGACTGTAATGGAAGTAATTATACTCCTGTTCCTCGCCGCATTTCAAGCAGAAGCGCCCCTCCTTCGTCTCATCGCTCGGAGGCAGGACCTGCTCGGATATTCCGAAATAAACCGCGTCTCTGCCCTCGCCGAAGCGGGCCGTCAGCGGGTCATCTCCGTTTAAGATCAGCTTAACGCCGTCCGCCATGTCAATGGCCTCGTTGAGCAGGTCAACGGTTATGTCGATCTCGCCGTATCTGTCAAGCTGGTCGCGGAACAGATTTGTGATCAGCATATAATTCGGCTTGATGTGCTTAAACACGCGCCTCGCCGAAGCCTCATCAACCTCAAGCACCGCGTAATCCGCCTTGAACGTGCCGAAAATATTACACGCCTGCGCGAACGCGGTGGCTATTCCGCCGACCATGTTGGCGCCCAGAGTATTGCAAACCGTGGTGAAGCCGTATTTTTTAAGCGAGCTGTTCAGCAGATTGTTGGTTGTGGTCTTGCCGTTCGTCCCGCAGGTGACAATAACGCCCTTGGTGACGTTCTTTGCCAGCAGACTTATGAGGTCGGGGCATATCTTAAGCGCCAGCACACCCGGCGAGGATGACGACTTTTTGCCGACGATCCTACCGGCCACCGACGCTGCTTTTGCCGCCCACACGGCGATCAGTTTTCTTATCGCGCTCAATTTATTCAATCCTTTCGGCATTGCTTTCACAAATACATAATATTCCGATTATGTTACATTATAGCCGAAACGCCAATTCTTTTCAAGTATATTATCCACAAAATATGCGGGTTTAGCCGCGCAAATTTGTAAAAAACGTCAAATTACCTGAGTCCGTTCAAAAAATCCGCTATACATTCGACCGCAAGCTCAATGCCGTATTTCGCCTCGCCGAGGCTGTTGCCGCTTGTTCCGACCTCGATTATCAGGCTGCCGCGGGTCGTGTGGCCGTTGAAGCGGTTCTTGCGCAGGTTCACATATCGCATCAGATCGGGGTACCGCTCGTCGATCTTTTCCTGAAGCTTCAGGGCAAGCTTCATATTTTCGCGCCAGTCTGGATTATACAGCCCGTTCTCGTCTGTTCCCACGACAAACATGAGCTGCGCCGCCTTTTTTCCGTTTATCTCGGTCACGACCTTGGCCATTGTTCCGTCGTCATAAACGACCGAATCGCGGTGGATGTCAAGCACCATCCGAATACTCGGATAGTCACTCAGGTACTGCTCGGTGCTCTCAAGCGCGTCGGCGTACGAGCCGTTAAACGACGGATAATCGTGCAGGGCTGTGTCGTGCAGAGTCTCGATCCCGCGCTCGTTTAAGATACGCGCCGCCTCGTCTCCGACCGCTACCACATTCTCGCTTGTTTCCATGCTGCGGTCGCTCTCGCCGCGGCTGTACTGCTGCGCTCCCTCGGGCGCGTAGGCCTCGGTGGCGTGGGTGTGGACTATAAGGACTTTGGGGCCCTCGCCGCTCATGTCAAATGTCAGGGGCGCCGCAAGCATCTCGTTTATGTCGATCCCGTACGAGGTCTCGTTCCCGATCCGTATCCGGTAATCGTCATATCTCGCGTTCTGCGCCGCGTTAATAGGCTTAATGTCGGGTCTGTCCGCGCTCTCCCCGGTCTCCGGCTCGGGCGTCGGCTCCGCCGTGGGTTCGGGAGTCGCGGCGGGCGCGTCCTTGTCCGCTATTATTCCGTAGCTGTTCACTATCTCGGCTCCGCGCACCTCGGCTGCCACCGCTCCGGACGGAACAAACGGGTCAAAGCCCAGAGCCAGCGCCGCCAGCCTTTTAAGCCTGTCTGCCGTGCTTTCCGCATCCTCCACGCCCGCGCTTTCCGTTTCGGCATTGTCCGCTTCGGCGGCGATTTCGGCCGCGTCCGTTTCGGGCGGAGGCGCCGGTTCGGGACTCGTCTTTATTCCGCCGCCGAAAGCGGAGACGATCACTCCGATCATTATCCCCGTCGCGGCGAGGAACAACGTTGTTCTGAATATTTTCTTTCCGTCAATGACCACGGCGCGGTAACGCCGTCTTCTTTTCCGTCTGTATTTTCTTTCGATCATATTTTTTCCTCCGCGCTTGTCTCATGTTTTTTAAATATATTAGCCGTCTCACTGAATTATGACAAAAACGCGCGGTCCCTCTTAATTGACAAAAGAAAAAAACTGTGTTATTATTGTTATGATTTGGATTATATGACCGAAAGGAGTTTTATCTAATGAAAAGCAAAGATTTTAAAAACTTATCCTTAAACCAGCTTCGCGGCAAATGGGGAACCGTGATACTCGCACTGCTTATCCCCGCGTTGGCGGTTGCGGCGGTGTCCATGCTGACAACCACCCCGCTTCAGATCTGCACAACGATCGAGTCGACCCGCAGTCTTGTCACAGGCAGCAACCGCGTTCCAACAATGTACATCATGTTCAGGACTCTGTTCTCAATTCTGGCGTCCGTGGGCGAGATCGCGGCCTTTATTTTGACCGCCGCCGTGACATACGGAATATGCCGCTATCTGCTATCGTTCGTGCGCGGCGGTTCGCCCGCTCTCAATGACACGTTCAGCGGCATCACCCGCGGCGGCGGAACCTTCGGCCGCTCGATCCTGTTGCTGCTCCTTAAAAATATTTTCACGTTCCTGTGGTCGCTGCTCTTTATTATTCCCGGAATAATCGCCGCATACAGATATTCCATGGCGTTTTATATCATGGCGGACAATGACGACATAAGCGCGATGGACGCGCTGAGGCAGAGCAAGGAAATGATGATCGGGCACAAGTGGGAGCTGTTCAAGCTTCATCTTAGCTTTATCGGCTGGATAATTTTATCCTGCGTTACCTTCGGAATAGGATTTATCTTCCTGTCGCCATACATGAACACGGCCACGACGAACTTCTATGAATATCTCCGCGGCATAAGAGACAACCGCATGAACGCCGCGCAGAATTTTGAGACACCAATCGTTTAATATTTATATATGAGGTACGGATTATTATGAAAACAAAATTTTTGAAAAAAACCGCAAAACTCGTCGCCGCCGCGCTTCTCGCGGCGGCCGCGCTGTGCCCGGCTTCTGTCTACGCGGACGCGATGAGCGAGAATGTGGCGAGAATGAGCAAAATCTGCAACACGCCGGATCTCAAAGTCTATTACGAGGCTCCCGCCGAGGGCAGATATTACCGCGGCGGAATGTTTGAGCCCCAAAGCGGCGCGTACCACGGAACACCGTTTGACGCGCCCTATCCCGATATCGCGAACGCGCTTGAGACCGAGTATCTTTGGTTCGACCAAAGCCTCACCGACGAGAGCGGCTATGAACGGGCGGACATCGCGCCGTATCCCGAGCGCACCGGCAGACTGCACCTGTATAACTGGAACTGCGCCTTCAAATCCAAGCACGTTGATCCCGAAGACTACTCGAATTACATAAAAAACACCATAGACAACATGTCCGCGGGCGGCGACGACGTGCTGCTGGTGTTCGCGAAAGAGTTTAACATCAACGATAATTTCACCGACCCGGACAACTTCGTCGAGCTGTTCCGCTATGTCGCGGACTACGCCCACACCAAGGACAATATCGCGGTGGTGTGGCCGCCCAACAACGTCGGCTCGGTAAACCTGCGGCTGATCGACTACTACCCGGGCGACGAGTATGTTGACTGGATAGGCATGAGCCTTTATGTAATGCCGTATTTTCAGGGCGACCCGAAACAGACGGGCTATTCTAACAGCATATCGTTCGTGGCCGGAGATTACAGCAACGCAGTCATCGGCGCGAAAGCGCTTATTGATTATATGGACAAGCGCGGCATAACAAAGCCGTATGTCATTACCGAGGGCAGCGTCGGTTTCGGCGAGACGCCCGGCAGGCCCGAATACAAGGACGGCATGGAGTTTGTAAACTGGGCCGAGCAGCAGCTCAGGCGCTATTATTACGAGCTGCCGCGCGTCTGTCCCGAGATCAAAATATACATCTGCTTTAACCGCAATGTTGACAGCGACTATTATCAGTACCGTCTTGCGAATGTGCCGGTGCTCTCGGCCGCGGTGAAGCAGGCGGTGAACAAGCCGCCCTTCATTCTCGAATATCCCGGCAGCTCGCCGATCGAGTTTGTCGAGATGGATGATACGGAGCTCGAAACTCCGCTCAACCTTTCCGCCTACGCCTATGAGCCGAAGGCGCTGTACCTCACAGTGAAATATCTGATCGACGGCGAGGAGGTTTTTGAAAGCAGCTATCCGCCCTACTCCTTCACGCTAAGCGGCGAAAATCTGACTC
Source organism: uncultured Monoglobus sp. (assembly GCA_947630135.1). Lineage (GTDB taxonomy): Bacteria > Bacillota > Clostridia > Monoglobales > Monoglobaceae > Monoglobus. Next base: position 21,590 of record CANRGH010000007.1, on the reverse strand, counting down.
CCGGGCGGCACACCCTTACGGTAAAAAAGCTTTCGGGCGGCGCGGAGCTTGACAGCGTTGACTATGAAATCGGCTTCAAAACCGCCGTGCACGTCTTTATCGACGGCGAGGAGCCCGAGTTTGAAAAACCACCCGTGATAGTGAACGACCGCGTGCTGGTTCCGATGCGCGCCGTGTTCGAGGCGCTCGGCTGCGAAGTTGAATGGGACGGAAACGAAAAAACTGTCACCGCCTCAAACGGCGATGACACGATAATTCTCAAAATAAATGACGACACAATGCTGAAAAACGATGAAGAAATCACTCTTGACGCTCCCGCGGAGCTTGACGACGGCTTCACAATGGTGCCGCTCCGCGCGGTGAGCGAGGCCTTGGCCCGCGCCGTCTCATGGGACGGTGAGACAAGAACCGTGACCATAGAATAAAACCGCCTCCGCGGACGGAGACGAAGAAATATTTTAAATAAAAAATCAACCGGAAAGGAGACAACATGGACCTCTTACCATATTTCAAAAGCATAATCGACCAAGACAGATGCGCGGTCGTTGTCTGCGACACGCAGCACACGATAATCTACATGAACCCCGCCGCCGCGGAGCGTTACTCAAAGCACGGCGGATCAGCTCTGGTCGGCAAAAGCGTGCTCGACTGCCACAGCCCCAAATCACGCGAGGCGATCAAAAAAGTGGTCGACCGCTTTAAATCGGACAGCAACAAAGACATTGTTTATACCTTCCACAACGTCAAGGAAAACAAGGACGTGTACATGGTAGCCTTAAGAGACGAAAACAAAAATCTGATCGGCTACTATGAAAAGCACGAGTACCGAGACAAGGAAACCATGAAAATGTATGATCTGGGCTGACTCAGTTCTGTTTCCTGACAATAAGATAATCATCACCGGGACGGTAAAAGGGACATTCCCTGTACCGTCCCGACATTATTTTCGCCATATCGTCCTCGTCCATATCCGCCGCGCAGACATACTCCTCGTAATCCTCATCATAATCGTAATACGCACATTCCTCGCACTTGCTGCTCATAGGCCCCGCTCCTTCCAATGTTTCTGCTTTATGATCTCGATTTTATCACACGAGAGCCGCTATGTCAATCGCTTTCGGGAATAAGCTTCGCGGCGAGCCACAGTCCGCCCACGATAAGCCCGCACCAGACCACCTCGCCCGCAACCAAAATCAGGTACCGCTTAAGGTCAAGATCGGGCATTGCATACAGATACATCGAGTATTCTGACATACTCGGGCCCGGGACAAAAGCGCCCGCCCAGCCTGCGCCGACACTCAAAAGCGGCAAAGCGGCCATTGAGATCAAAAACGCCAGAGCGCCGTGGATGAGCTTGCCCACGACATAATACTTCATCGAGAGTCCGCTTCCCTCAAGGATCGACGCGGTCTGAAAAAACACCGAGAGCCCGGAAAACGCCAAAAACATCGAGATAAGCGAAAGCTTAAGCGTCGGCGCGAGCGCGGTTTTTGACAGCTCTGCCGTACCTCCGGTTATCTCAAGCAGCGAGTCAAGGAACACACGTCCGCCGAAATCCGGAATTGCGCGCTCCAGCACCTTGAAAAACACCACAAATCCGCACACGTTCAAAACGGTGACAACGGCCTTTGACACGGCGTTCCCGAAGGCCGAGGCCAACCGCACCGCAGGCGGCTTTTTTCCCTCGCTGATCACGGGAGTTATCACCGGGGACTCATCCCGAACGAACCGCGCCAGGATAACACCCGCCGCGAGAGCCGAGGCGATGTGGATCAGATACAAAACTCCGCCGAGACGCGCGCTTCCGCTTAACGCGAAGCCGACCGTGCCGATTATAAACAGCGGCCCCGAGTTGTTGCAAAAGCCCAGGAGCCGCTCCGCCTCCGATTTGGATATCCTGCCGGAGTTATAGAGCTCCGCCGCGCAGCCCGCGCCGACCGGATAGCCGCTGACGATCCCCAGAACCAAGGCCAAGGCTCCCGAGCCGCCGACTTTGAATACAGGGCGCATAATTCCGCTGAGCGCCCTGCCGCAGATCTCGGCCCCGCCGAGAGCCACCAGAAGCGAGCTGCACACAAAAAACGGGAACAGCGCGGGGATTACCGAGGTCACGCACAGGCTCAGCGCCTCGGCTGCCGCGGACATGCACCTTTCGGGGCTCATGCCGAGGCATAGGATAAGATAGCAGAGCCCGACCATAACCGCGCCCCTGAGCCATTTCATAAAACCACCTCCAAGCACGATATAATAAAACATATGCCTTCCCATTTAATTTAATTCGGATATTGATTTGATGAAAAAAATATGATATAATACAAGCATAACGGAGGTTGATATATATGATGTATCCTTACATGACTCTCTCTGACGAAACTGAAATCGTCCACTCACAGATCATTGACGATGGCGGAAAGAAAAAGGTGCTTGTGCATTTCGAGCGGCCTACGGATAACGGATTTGACTCTGCCAGATGCGAGCTTCCCGATTACAATTGGATATACAAAAACGGATATTCGGACAGCGAAATAGAAATGTTTGAAAATTTACTTCACAGCAACGCGCATCTGTTATATAAATACGCAGCGAGCGGAGGTATTAACATTGCCTAATCTGTTTACAGTAAGCGGTTACAAAATATTTTTTTGGTCTAACGAATTCGGCGAGCCAATTCATGTGCATATCGCAAAAGGCAAACCCGGGCCAAACAGCACAAAAGTATGGCTTACAAGCACCGGCGGCTGCGTTCTCGCAAGCAACGGAAGCAATATTCCACAGAAAGAATTAAATGAGCTGCTTGAATTTATATCGGCCCAGTTCTATTTGATATGCATTGAATGGAAGAAGTTTTTTGTTACCGATAAAATCAATTTTTATTGCTAAAATTATTGCAAAACGTGAACCGATGTGTTATATTTATATCGGAAAACAAAGTTTAAACTATAAAGGAGTGTTTGAAATGAGATATGTTGTAGGCGTCGATATCGGAACCAGCGGCACCAAGACGGTTCTGTTCGACGAAAAAGGCACGGTAATGGCGAGCTATCTTGTGGAATACCCGCTCTATCAGCCGAAGATAGGCTGGGCGGAGCAGGATCCCGAGGATTGGTGGCACGCCACATATTCGAGCGTCAAGGCTGTTATTGAGATGTCGGGCGTTGACCCGGCCGACATCAAGGGCGTGGGCCTTTCGGGCCAAATGCACGGCCTTGTTATGCTTGACAAGGACGGAAACGTGCTGCGCAAGTCTATCATCTGGTGCGATCAGAGAACCACCGCCGAGGCCGACGAGCTGACCGAAAAAATCGGCAGAGACAAGCTGATCGAGATAACCGGCAGCTCCGCGATAACGGGCTTCACGGCGGCAAAGATCCTGTGGGTCCAGAAAAACGAGCCCGAGCTTTATGCCAAAACCGCGAAGATACTGCTTCCCAAGGATTACATAAGATACAAGCTGACCGGCGAATTCGCCACCGAGGTGTCGGACGCCAGCGGAATGCAGCTCATGGACATTAAAAACCGCTGCTGGTCAGACGAGATACTCAAAAAGCTGAACATTGACAAGAGCCTGCTCGGCAAAATGTACGAGTCATGCGAAGTCACCGGCACGGTCCGCGCTGAAGCGGCGGAACTGAGCGGCCTCAAGGAAGGCACGATCGTTGTTGGCGGCGCGGGCGACCAGGCCGCGGGCGCCGTGGGCAACGGAATAGTAAAGCCCGGAATTATCTCATCCACGATCGGAACCTCGGGCGTTGTGTTCGCCCACATGGACAATCTTGAGATCGACAAGGGCGGCAGAATGCATATCCTCTGCCACGCGGTTCCCGGAAAGTGGCACGTTATGGGCTGCACCCAGGGCGCGGGCCTGTCGCTCAAATGGTACCGCGACAATTTCTGTCACGCCGAAATGGACGCCGCCGAGGGCATGGGCGCCGACCCATATTACATAATGGATCAGCAGGCCGCCAGGGTGGCTCCCGGATGCGAGGGCCTGATCTATCTGCCCTACATGATGGGCGAAAGGAGCCCGATAAACGACCCGGCAGCAAAGGGCGTGTTCTTCGGCTTGTCGGCGCGGCACAACAAATACGACATGCTGCGCGCCGTCATGGAGGGCGTCGCCTACAGTCTGAACGACTGCCTTGACATAATCCGCGGCATGGGTGTTGACACCTCCGAGGTGCGCGCGTCGGGCGGTGGCGGCAAGAGCAAGCTGTGGCGCCAGATGCAGGCCGACATGTTTGACTGCGACATCAACACGATAAACGTTTCTGAGGGCCCGGCGCTCGGCGTCGCGCTGCTCGCGGCGGTCGGCGCGGGAATATACAAAAGCGTTCCCGAGGCCTGCGAGGCCGTGATCAGCGTTAAGGACACGATAAAGCCGATCCCCGAAAACGTTGAGACCTACAAAAAATACTTTCCCGTATACCGCGGCATCTACCAAGCCTTAAAGCCACAGTTCGCCAAGGTTGCGGAAATACTCAAATAAAAAATGAACATGAAAACAGCCGAGGGCGCGTTGCCTTCGGCTGTTTATTCCTGCAGTTCTTCCCACTCGGCGTAATATTGCTCAAGACATTCGTTTTTATCCTGCATTTCGGCCGTAAGACCGTTCATTGCCTCGTAGTCCGAGAAAATCTCTTCCTTTGTCATTTCAATTTCAATCTCGCTCAGGCGCTCCTCTGTCTCGGCTATAAGCCGCTCAAGATCGGAAATTCTCTGCTTTCTTTGCGCCTCGGCCCTGCGCTGCTCCTTTGAGCGGTGTCCGCCGCTGCCCGCCTGTTTGGGCGCGGGCTTTTCGGGCGTTTTGGGCTTATTCTCCGCCTCGCGCTGCTTTAGCCACTCGCGGCGCTTCTTGTAATAATCAAAATTTCCGTCGTATACCGTCATTCCGTCCGCCGTCATCTCCACGATTTTTGTGGGGACTTTATTCAGCAAATATCTGTCGTGGGACACGAAAAGCAGCGTGCCCGGATATTCGCTCATAGCCTGCTCGAGCACTTCCTTTGACGGTAAGTCAAGGTGGTTTGTGGGCTCGTCAAACAAAATCACGTTTGATTTTTCAAGCATGATGATGCAAAACGCCAGCTTTGCCCTCTCCCCGCCGCTTATCACCTTAACCGGCTTGTAAACGTCGTCCTTGCTCAGCCTCACGCTGCCCAAAACGCCGCGTATCCTCGCCTCGGGAAGCCGCGGGAAACGGTCCCACAGCTCGTCGATCGCGAGCTTGTCGGGGTCAAGGTTCAGATTTTCCTGCTCGTAATAGCTGACCGTGGTGTTTCTTCCCCACACGATCTCGCCTTCCTTGTGCGGATTGATACCGAGCAGAGTTTTTAAAAACGACGACTTTCCTATCCCGTTGTCGCCTATCAGCGCGACCTTCTCTCCTCGCTTCAGGCTGAAGCTTATATTTTCTCGCAGAGTCTCCGGCGGCTCGCCCACGGAAATATCAATGCCGCTCGCGGTCAGCACGTCCTTGTACGGCTCCTTTGTTATCTCGAATTTGAGCTTGATCGGCTTTATCTCGGCGTCGGGCTTTTCGATTATTTCCATGTTCTCAAGCGCCTTCACCCTTGACTTTGCGCTCGCCGAGGTCGAGGCGCGGGTAATGTTTTTTTCAACATAGGTGCGCATTTTTTCGATCTCAAGCTGCTGGGCCTCATACTCCTTCTGCCAAAGAGCTATGCGCTCGGCGCGGAGCACGGTGTATTTTGAATAGTTGCCCTTGTAGCTGTAAAGCTTCCGCCGCTCAAGCTCGAGCATGTTTTCGACCGTCACATCCAGAAAATATCTGTCGTGACTGACAATGAGCAGCGCGCCCTTGTAGTCGTTCACCAAATAATTCTCAAGCCATTCAAGCGTCTTGAAGTCAAGGTGGTTGGTGGGCTCGTCAAGAATGAGCAGGCGCGGCTCCTCAAGCAGCAGCGAGGCTATGGCCAGCCTCGTCTTTTCGCCGCCCGACAGTGTGGAGATCTCGGTGTCGAGGTCCTTGTCCGAAAAGCCCATGCCGTTTAAAACCGTCTTTATTCGGACGTCGATATTATATCCGTCGCGGCTCTCGAACCACGCCTGTTTTTTGGCATACTCGGCCATAAGGCTTTTGTAATCGCTCGAGTTGTGTCCGCCGACGCTCCGCATCCGCTCCTCAAGGCGGCGCAGATCGTCCTCGGCCTTCAGCAGCTCCGAAAACACGTTCCGCATCTCGCGGATTATGGTCGAGCCGCGGTCAAGGCCGCTGTTCTGCTTAAGGTAGCCTATCGTGAGGCCGGGCGCGCGGTAAAGATCTCCCGAATCATAGTCAAGCTCGCCCATGATTATGTTGAGCAGGGTCGACTTTCCCGCCCCGTTAACGCCAATAAGACCATAGCGGCCTCCGTCCTCTATGGTCAAATTGATGTTTTTTAATATTTCATTTTCGCCAAAGCTTTTGTTTAAGTCCGAAATTGAAATCAGCATTGCTTAAACTCGTAACCCGCCTTTATAAGCTCGATATTTTTTTCGGCAAGATTGGCTCTTTTGGCGGGAGTATGCTCCTTAACGCTCTTATAAAGGTCGTCGACATCAAACATGTCCTCCCTCGCCTTCATATACGCGCCCGCCATTACCATGTTGCCCAATGTTCCCGCGCCTGCGCTCTCGGCTATCTTCATCGCCGGGATATACACGACCGTTACATCGCCGCGCTCCACCTTGGTGTCGATAAGTGAGCTGTCAAGCACGATAACGCCGCCGGGCTTTACCGTGTCAACAAATTTTTCAAGCGACGGCTTGTTCATAACGATCAGTGCGTCGGGACGCTGGATTATGGGAGAGCCTATCTGGCTGTCGGCGATGATAACGCTGCAGTTGCAGGTTCCGCCGCGCATCTCGGGGCCGTATGACGGGAGCCACGAAAGCTCCTTGCCCGTGTCCATTCCCATATAAGCCAATATTTTTCCGGCGAACAGCACTCCCTGGCCGCCAAAGCCCGCTATTACGATCTGTTCATACATTATCTGACACCTCCGCTTTCGGTACAGTCTTTATAAACGCCCAAGGGGAACTCGGGCATCATTTCGGTGCGTATCCTCTCAAGCGCCTCGATCGGCGACATTCCCCAGTTGGTGGGGCAGGTCGAAAGCACCTCGACAAGCGAGAAGCCCTTGCCCGCCATTTGGCACTCAAAGGCTTTGTGGATAGCGGCCTTCGTCTTTTTTATGTTCGGAACGCTGTCAACCGACACGCGCTCAACATAACACGCGCCCTTTAAAGTGGAAACCATCTCGGACACATGAATGGGGTAGCCCTGATTTTCAACCTTTCTGCCGAAGGGCGTGGTCTGCGTGACCTGACCCACAAGCGAGGTGGGCGCCATCTGTCCGCCCGTCATGCCGTAGATAGTGTTGTTAACGAAAATTATGCTGATATTCTCGGCTCTGGCCGCGGAATGAATGGTCTCCGCGGTTCCGATCGCCGCGAGATCGCCGTCGCCCTGATAGGTGAACACAAGGTGATCGGGGTGAACGCGCTTAATTCCCGTCGCGACCGCCGGAGCTCTGCCGTGGGCGGCCTCCTGCATATCAAATTCAAAAAAGTTATACGCCGTAACGCTGCATCCAACGGGACAAACGCCTACGGTCTTTCCCTCAAGACCCATCTCGTCAACGACCTCGGCGACCAAACGGTTAATAATTCCGTGTGTGCAGCCGGGGCAGTAGGAAAGCACAAAATCGCTGAGCGAATGGGGTCTGTCAAATATTTTTTCCATATATTTTCATCTCCTGACTACGAGTTTTTAAGACATTTTTCGATTTCGGCCACAATGGCGTCCTGCTCGGGCACCATGCCGCCCGTTCTGCCGTAGAAGTAAACCGGCTTTTTGCCGTTTACCGAGAGGCGCACATCTTCGACCATCTGGCCCATGCTCATCTCAACACTGAGGAAGCACTTGGCGGTCTCGGCGCGCTTGGCAAACGCTTCGGTCGGGAACGGCCACAGCGTTATCGGCCTGATGAGGCCCGCCTTGATGCCCTTGGCTCTCGCCTCCTGAACCGCCGACATTGCGACTCTGGCGATCGTGCCGTAGGCCGCGATGATTATATCGGCGTCCTCTGTGTCGATCTCCTCGCACAGAGCCTCGGTCGCCCTTATCTTGTCATAGCGCTTCTCGCGCTCCACGCAGAGATATTCAAGCTCCTCGGGCGTGAGATAGAGCGAGTTTATTATGTTCTTTTTGCGCTTCATTCCGGTGCCCGTGGTGGCCCAGGGCTTCTCGGGCAGAGAGGCGGGATCGACAAAGTCCTTGAACTCCACCGGCTCCATCATCTGGCCAAGCATGCCGTCGCCCATGATCATTGCCGGCATCCTGTACTCGTCGGCCTTGTCAAACGCGCGCGAGGTCATGTCTGCCAGCTCCTGCACCGAAGACGGCGCGAATACAAGCAGATGATAATCGCCGTGGCCGCCGCCCTTAGTGGCCTGGAAATAGTCGGACTGGGCGGGCTGAATTCCGCCGAGGCCGGGGCCGCCGCGGACTATGTTCACGATAAGACAGGGCAGATCTGCGCCCGCTATGTACGAAATTCCCTCCTGCTTGAGGCTGATGCCGGGGCTCGACGACGAGGTCATGACCCTCGCTCCCGCGCCGGCGGCGCCGTATACCATATTGATCGCGGCGACCTCGCTCTCCGCCTGGAGGAAGGTTCCGCCGTTTTTCTGCATCATTTTTGCCATGTAAGCGGCAAGCTCGGTCTGAGGCGTTATAGGATAGCCGAAGAAAAATCTGCATCCGCAGCGCATGGCGGCCTCGGCCAGCGCCTCATTGCCTTTCATTAAAACTTTTGCCATTTTTTAAAATTACTCCTTTACTTCAATATCGTTATCACGCAGTCGGGGCACATGGTGGCGCAGAATGCGCAGCCGATGCACTTTTCCGGCTCGGTGACCTTGGCCGGGCGGTAGCCCTTGTCATTCAGAACATCCATATCCGTCACGATAATTTTTTTCGGACAGACGGACGTGCACAGGCCGCAGCCCTTGCACCGCTCCTGGTTTATAATAACTTTTGCCATTTATTCTCCTTCTTTCCGTTTAGTTTGCTTTATTTTCAAATCCCGGGCCCACAAAGAGGCTGATAGGGAATATTTTACTCTTTGAATTATCAATTCCGCCGATTTTTTCGAGCGCCGCCCTGCTCACGCAGGAGCAGACAACGGGCAGACCGACCTTTTCCGAAAATTCCTCCGCCAGCCGCTCTCCCGCCGCGACAACATCGCGGTCGGTAAATCCCATAAGGTGGGTGTTGTTCACTATCCCCGTGAATTTAAGCCTTGAAACGCGCAGTATCTCGGAGTATATCTCATACGCTCCTTCGGCGTCGCGTGTCAGCATTCTACGCTCGTTCAGCACGAAAAACATATTATAGTCCTCGCGCTTAAAATACTCATAATAAACGCCCAGCGGCGTCGCGCCGTCCTCGTCGCCGCCCACGTCAAAGACGATATACTTTGACTTGTCGGCAAACGCCTTTAAAATTTCGGGCGGAAGCGTCGGCGTCTCTATGTTCGAGTTGGCAAACTCGGGCGCGATCACCTCAATGCCGTGGCTGTTTAAATATTTTTCCGCGTCCTTGGTGCGGTAATAGGGGTTCACGATATCAAAATCGATCATCATTACCTCCTTGCCCGACTCCGCCAGAAACAGCGCGTAGTTTAAGGCGAACTCAGTCTTACCGCTGCCAAAGTGGCCCGTGACCACGGTTATTCTCTTCGGATCGTCAAAAATATTCATGTCAGCTCGCGTCCTCCGTCTCGGCTCTGCTCTTGATCTCCGTCACCTTAAAGCTTGTGTCGGCGTTTCTGAAAAACAGCTTGACGACGACAAAGCCGATAAGCAGCGCCGCCGCGGCGCCGACCAGCGCCATTATGTCTCTGTGCGTCAGCATGAAACCGAGCACGGCTCCGACGACAAGCAACACCGCCATCAGTCCGTAGCCTATCGCGGCGTAGCGCAGCACCTTTTTTGTGTCCTCATAGAGAGTCACGACATCGCCCTTTTTAAGGCCGAGATTATCGTCAACATCCACGATGACCGCGCTTGACGGACAGCCCTTGCAGCTCACGCAGTTGCCGCCGCAGGCCGACTCTCTGTCAACACGGACCTTGGCCGCTCCGCCCGAGGCGGAAACAACATATCCCGTCTGTTCCATGTGTCAGTTCACCTCGCAAAACCGAAATTACTCACAACTCGGTATTATAATATATTTTTCGTTCCGTGTCAATAGCGGCCATTAATTCCCGCACGCAACAGGCAATTAATTCCCGCTACGCTTTAAGCTCTCGGCCTGAGCCAGCATTTCGGCCGCCGCTCTGCGGGTGGTGTCGGTCACGGATACACCCCCGATTATGCGCGACAGCTCGTCGCGCCGCTCCGACTCCGAAAGCAATCTTACTCTCGCGGTTGTCTCGCTGTCGTTGCTGCTTTTTTCGATAAGATAATGCCTGTCTCCCATTGAGGCGATCTGCGCCAGATGAGTTATGCACAGAACCTGCTTTTCGCGGGAAATTTTGCATATCTTCTCGGATATGCGCTGCGCGGCTCTGCCGCTCACTCCGGTGTCGATCTCGTCAAATATCAGCGTGTCAACTATGTCGCCCTTCGACAGCACCGACTTGATCGCCAGCATTATGCGCGACATCTCGCCACCCGAGGCGATCTTGCTGAGCGGCTTTAATCTTTCGCCCGGATTGGTGGAAATGAGGAATTCAATATCGTCTCCGCCGTTTATCGTAAAGTCCGAGGGTCTTATCTCCGCCGCGAACACGACCTTGCTCATGTCAAGTTCCGAAAGCTCGCCCATAATTCGCTTCGACAGCTCGACTCCCGCCGCGCGGCGCGTCTCGGTCAGTCTTTCGGCCGCCTCCTCGGTGCGCTGCCGCGCCGCCTCGATCTCACGCTTTAGCGCCGACAATTCCTCGTCAAGATTTTCTATCTTTTCAAGCTCCCCGACGCAGCGTTCGCCGTAAGCGATAATTTCCTTAACGTCGGCGCAGCCGAACTTTCGCTTCATATCCGATATGAGCGCCAACCGCTCCTGAACCGCGTCGATCTCGCCGGGCTCAAACTCCGCATGGTCGATATACGACTTAAGCTCGCGCGTCACGTCGTCAATATCCGCGAGCGCGGAGCTTATCGTCTCGTAATAGCCCTTGAGCTTCGGATCATAGTCCGCGGCGTCCTCAAGGGACCTCGCGGCTCCGCCGAGCATATCGTAGGCCGAGCTCATCGACTCGTCACCGTACAGCTCGCTGTAAGCCTCATAGACTCCGCTCATTATCTTTTCTGAATTTTCAAGGAACTCAAATCTCAGGTTCAGCTCCTCTTCCTCGCCAAGCTTAAGCGCCGCGGCCCCGATCTCGTCAATGTGGAATTTAAGCAGCTCCGCCCGCCGCTCTTTGTCGGTCTCGGCGCGGGACAGCTCCTCATATTTGTCAACCAAATCGGAATACTCACAGAACGCCTTGGCGTAAGCCTCGCGCTCGGCCGCATTCCCCGCAAACTCGTCCACAAATCCCCTGTGCTTTGACGGCACAAGCAGCGCCTGATTGTCAAGCTGGCCGTGAATGGTGAGCAGCAGCTCGCCGATCTCGCGCGCCACCGAGAGCGGGATTATCCTGCCGTTCACGCGGCACACGCTCTTTCCGGAGACCGACAGCCGCCTTGACAGAATAACCATTCCGTCCTCCGGCTCGACCTCAAGCTCACCGAGCTTTTCGGCCGCCGCTCCGCCGACCTCAAACACCGCCTGCGCGAACGCGTACTCTGCGCCGCTGCGTATCAGATCACGCGGCGTTCTGCCGCCCAGAGCCATGTTCAGCGAGTCGATCAGAATGGACTTTCCCGCTCCGGTCTCGCCGGTCATCACGTTGAAGCCGCCGCCGAATTCAATATTCACATGCTCGATGATCGCCACGTTTTTTATCTCAAGCTCGGTTAACATATTCTCACCTCAAACCATCTCAATCCGACAATTTATTTCTCAACACGTCAAAGAATGTGGGGTCGTCAAGCTTGACAAGCAATGTGCTGTATTCCGACTTTTTGATCCTGACCCTCTCATGATCCTTCTTTATCTTGTATATCATCTTTCCATCCGCTCTGACCACTGCGCCGCAGCGATACGGCTCAAGGCACGATATCTCAATGACCCTGTCCGCCGGGATGACCGCCGAGCGCGCCTTGAGCGTGTGCGGGCAGATAGGGGTTATTATCATTGCGTCAACCTCGGGGTGCATAACGGCACCGCCCGCCGACAGCGAGTAGGCCGTAGACCCCACCGCGGTCGCCGCGATTATTCCGTCGGCCGAATACTCGCTCATAGCGTTCCCGTTAACGCTGACGCCGACAGTTACCATTTTATAATCCTCGCCGCTGACAATAAGGTCGTTAAGCGCCGTGTGCCTCTCGATCACGCTTCCGTCGCCGCCGACGATCTCAATGTCGAGCATCATGCAGCGGTTCACGCCGAAGCTGCCGTTGATGATCGGCTCAAGCGGCCCGTAGCAGCCCTTTTCAATTCTGGCAAGGAAGCCAAGGTGCCCCATGTTCACGCCGACTATCGGCACGGCGTATTTCGCCGCGTCCACCGCGGCCTCGATTATCGTTCCGTCGCCGCCCAACGCGATGAGCAGCTCCGCGTCCGAGAACACCCTTTCGCGCTCATCAAACTCCGCTTTCACTCCCTCGGCCCCGCATACGGCCTTGAGGTAAGACTCAAACTCGCGCTCGATAAGCAGCGCGCAGTCGAATTTTTTTAAGTATTTAATAAGGTTTATCGTCTCTTTGCAATCCTTATCCTTAAATATATTAGGTATCAAAGCGATCTTCTTCATAAAAAATCAATCCAATTCGTGCGAATTTTCCACAACCTCGGTTATATTCAAATCACGGCTCTCGCCGGAGTTTTTTTCAATATACATCAGATACTCTATATTGCCCTCGGGCCCCTTTATGGGCGAGAAGTCAAGTCCGAGCACCCTGAACCCCGTGTCCTTCGCTATTTCAAACACCTTTTCGATTACCTCGCGGTGAACGCTCTTATCGCGCACGACGCCCTTTTTGCCGACCTTTTCGCGCCCCGCCTCAAACTGGGGCTTGATAAGGCAGACAGCCGAGCCGCCTTCCTTTAAAAGCTCGTAGGCGGGCGGCAGAATAAGCCCGAGCGAAATAAAAGACACGTCGACCGAAAAGAAATCTATCTCCTCAGGCACCTCGGCTTTTGTCACATACCGAAAGTTGGTGCGCTCTAAATTCACGACCCGCTCGTCGCAGCGGAGCTTCCACGCGAGCTGTCCGTAGCCCACGTCGATCGAGTAAACCCTCGCCGCGCCGTTTTGCAGCATACAGTCGGTGAAGCCGCCGGTGGACGCGCCTATGTCCATGCACACCCTTCCCTCAAGATTTATCGGGAACGCGCTCATCGCCTTTTCAAGCTTGAGCCCGCCGCGGCTCACATAGCGCAGCGAGTTGTCGCGCACCTCGATTTTTTCATTGCCCTTCACGGCCTGACCGGCCTTCAGAGCCTTTTGGCCATCAACATACACGCAGCCCGCCATGATCACGGACTGCGCTTTGCTCCGCGTTTCAATTAATCCGTTTTTCACCAAATAATTGTCAAGTCTCTCGCTCATATCTGTTTAAGCCGCTCCTCTATCCTCTCCGCAATCTTGTCCGCCGAAAGGCCGTAGCGCTCCTCTAACTCGGCCACCTTTCCCTGGCAAACCGGCTCGTCCGGATATGCCAGCTTCAATATCTTTTTGTCAAGAGCGTCCTCCAAAAGCCGCCCGAAGCCTCCGTTTATAACATTGTTTTCAACCGAGGCCACGATTTTCGCCTTGTCCGCCATATCTTTAACGGGCGCCGGGTCAAAGGGCTTTAAGCAGACCGCGTCGGCAACCGCCGCGGAATAGCCCTTACCCTCCAAAATCCTCGCCGCTCCCAGCGCGTTTTTAAGCATGACGCCGGTCGAAACGATCAGCACGTCGGGCGTGCCTGCGGAAACAATCACTCTCGGCTCCGCGCATTTGTCGGGCGTGAGCCGCGGGATCTCCGCGTCATAATCATCCGCCGTGCAGGCGGCGCCGCGAGGGTACCTTATGGCGCACGGCCCGCCGCCGTCTATCAGACTTTTCAGCATGGGCTCCATATCCTCACAAATCGCGGGGGATAATATTCTCATGTTCGGCATATGCGAAAAATACGATATGTCATAAACACCCTGATGCGTCTCTCCGTCGCTTCCCACCGGGCCCGAGCGGTCGACCGCGAAAACGACGTGAAGATTTTGCAGACACACGTCGTGCAGGATCTGGTCATATGCCCTTTGAAGAAAGGTGGAATAGACCGCGAAAACCGGGATTATTCCCGCCCGCGCCAGGCCTGCCGAAAAAGTGACCGCGTGCTGCTCGGCAATCCCGACGTCGAAAAAGCGATCGGGGAATTTTTCCGCGAACCGCGAAAGCCCCGTTCCGTCGGGCATGGCCGCTGTAACGGTCGCGATCTTCTCGTTTTCGTCCGCCAGACCGCACAGAGTTCGGCCGAAGCATTTGGACCAGCTCTCCCTTTTTGACGACTTGAACAACTTGCCGCTCTTTATGTCAAAGCTGCCCACGCCGTGGTACAGATCGGGCTCCTGCTCCGCGGGCTTATAGCCTTTGCCTTTTTTGGTGCAGACATGGATAAACACGGGCTTCGTTTTATTTTTCGCGTATTTAAGCACGGCTATCAGCCTTTCGAAATCGTGGCCGTCCACCGGGCCGAGATACGAAAAGCCCATGCTCTCAAACATCGCGTTTCCGTCCACGACCATATTTTTAATATCGGTTTTGACTCTGATCAAGCCTTTTTTGGTAGGCTCGCCCACAACCGGAATATTGCCGAGAGCGGTCTTGAAATCGTCCTTAAATTTCAAATACTTATTGGCGTTGCGCAGTCGTTTCATCGCGCGCGAAACGCCGCCCACGTTCTTTGAAATCGACATGTCATTATCATTATAGATTATTATTAAATTTTTGGTGTTATGCCCCGCGTGATTAAGCGCCTCATAAGCCATTCCGCCGGTCATGGCGCCGTCGCCTATCACCGCGATGCTTTTCGCCTTGATTCCGCGCAGGCAGTTGGCTTTGGCAATTCCCGCCGCCGCCGAGATCGAGGTCGAGCTGTGGCCCGTGTTGAACGTGTCGCGCTTGTCCTCTTCAAATTTGGGAAATCCGCTGAGCCCGCCGAGCTTTCTGAGCTTGGCGAACCTGTCCCCTCTGCCGGTCAGGATCTTGTGGGTATAGCTCTGGTGGCCCACATCCCACACTATGCTGTCGCCGCCGTTTATGTCAAAAACCCTATGCAGAGCAATAGTCAACTCAACAACGCCCAAATTCGAGGCAAGATGGCCTCCGTTTTTGGACACTGCTTTCAGTATAAATTGCCTTATGTCGGCGGCAAGCTCCTTAAGCTCATCTATGCTGAGCTTTCCGAGCTCCGCCGAGGTATATTCTCTGATCTCCATAATGCAGCCTCATATCAATTAACAATTCGGCAGGCGGTTTATCGCCTGCCGATCTTTTCTTCAGCGCTTACTTTAAAGAGGCGTAACTCTGTGAATTATGTGCAGAATATTGCCGTCGGGATCCTCAAAGTACATTGTGCCGATACCCTTGGCGCTGACCGCCGCGTCTATCAGGACCTTGACTCCCGCGCCCTTGAGCTTCTCAACCATGCCGTCAAAATCGTCGACCGAGATCGCGATATGGCGGATGCCCGTCGCCTTCATATCCTGCTTTGAACCCTTGATGTCGGAACGCTGGAACTCGATCATTCCGCCGTCGTCTGCCTTAAGGAAGAATGTTCCCTTGCCGTTGTCATACACAACCTTCCAACCGAACATGTCCATGTACCAATCCTTAAGCGCCGCTGTGTCGTGCGCGCAAATACAAATATGCTCAATACCAATCATTTTCATTACCTCCTAAAATTTTTTGCTTTTTTCTTTATTTTTATTTATATCTTTTTTGCAGCTCAACAAATATATCGTCCCAGGTAAGGCCCTCCTCGACCAGCACCACCGACAGGTGGTACAAAAGGTCGGCCGTCTCGTACTGCACCTCGGACTTTACATAATTCTTGGACGCGATAATGACCTCGGATGCCTCCTCACCCACCTTTTTGAGCATTTTGTCAATACCCTTGTCAAACAGATAATTGGTATACGATCCCTTTTTGGGATTTTTCACCCTGTCCACGATAACGTTGTAAACGTCATAAAGTATGCCGGGCTTGGCGGCGGTTCCTGTGGGGATCTCCTCAAGCTTGCCCTCCTTCACTCTGCGGTAGAAGCAGGAATGATTATTGGTGTGACAGGCGTTGCCGGTCTGTTTTACCTTGAGCACGACCGCGTCCTGATCGCAGTCAACATACATTTCAACAACGTCCTGATAATTTCCGCTGGTCGCGCCCTTTTCCCAAAGCTGCTTGCGGCTGCGGCTGAAATATGTGGCGTGGCCGGTCTTTAAGGTTTCCTTAATGCTTTCCTCATTCATATAGGCGAGCATAAGCACCTCGCCGCTGACGCTGTCCTGCGCCACCGCGGGGATCAATCCGTTGTCGTCAAATTTTAAGTCCTTAATGAACTCCGCGTTTATCATTTCCATATTGTTCACATTCCTTTCAGAATTTATTTCGCTGTTTTGATCGCCTCTCGAAGATCGATGCTTCCGGTGTATAACGCCTTGCCGATTATCGCGCCCTGAACGCCCGCGGTCTTTAGCGCCTCGACATCCCGAAGCGTCGTTACGCCGCCCGAGGCCACAACATCCATATTGACCGACGCGGCCATTTCTCTCATAGCCTCAAGGTTTGGGCCGCCGAGCATTCCGTCGGTGGCAATATCGGTGTAGATTATCGTCCCGACCCCGATCTCTTCCATGTGCTTCGCGAGCTCGAGCGCTCCTATGTCGCTGACGTCCTCCCAGCCGCTGACCGCGGCCTTGCCGTCTTTTGCGTCAATTCCAACGGCGATCCTCTCGCCGTATTTCAAAACCGCCTCGCGGACGAACCCGGGGTCGCGCAGCGCCGAGGTCCCTATGATCACTCTGTACACGCCCGCGCTCAGGTATTTTTCGGCGCAGTCCATGCCGCGTATGCCGCCGCCGACTTCGACTTTGCATGACACCGAGCGGGCTATATCCGAGATGAGCTCAAAATTCGGCATGTCTCCGCTCCGGGCGCCGTCAAGATCAACAACATGAATGAACTCCGCGCCGCAGCTTTCCCATTCCTTCGCAACGGCAACGGGGTCTTTGCCGAATGTGGTCTTTTGCGAATAGTCACCCTTGACCAGGCGTACGCACTCGCCGCCGATTATGTCAATTGCGGGATATATCGTCATTTCTCGATCTCCTCCTTAACGCGGAGGATTATGTCCATGATCTTGTCGCGCTTCAGCTTCATGCTGACGCGGTTGACCACGAGCCTCGCCGAAAGCTCGCACACGTCCTCAAGCACCTCAAGGCCGTTTTCTTTAAGCGTCTTGCCGCTTTCGACAATATCAACGATCACTTCGGACAAACCCACAAGCGGGCCGAGCTCAACCGAGCCGTTAAGCTTAATAATATCGACCGTTCTGCCCTTCACTTTTTGGAAAAACTCGCGGGCGATCTCGGGGTATTTGCTGGCCACGCGGGTAATGTTGCGGTTGCCGAGATTTTCCTTCATTTCGGCGGGCCCCGCCACGGCCATCTTGCAGGCTCCAAACCCGAGGTCAAGCACCTCATAGAGGTTTTTGCCGCTCTCAAGCAGCGTGTCCTTGCCGACAATTCCCATGTCGGCCGCGCCGTACTCAACGTATGTCGGCACGTCCGAGGCCTTCACCAGTATAAACTTGATTTTATGTTTCTCATCGGTGAATATAAGCTTGCGGCTCTTTTTCTTAATCTCATCCACGTCAAAGCCTATTTTTCCGAAGATGTCGACCGAAAGCTCCGCCAGTCTTCCCTTGGCAAGCGCGACTGTGACGTAATCGCTGCCGCTCTTTTTCTCGGCGGCCGAGCTCTCGTCATACAGCGTCGCCAGTACTCTCTCAACGCCGACGGCTATTCCGGTGGCGGGAACGTCCCTGCCGAACTTTTTAAGCAGACTGTCATACCGTCCGCCGCTGCACACCGGGAAGCCCACGCCGTATGTAAAGCCGCGGATAATAATTCCCGTGTAGTAGTCGATATTCTGTACCATTCCCAAATCGAACGAAACATATTTGTCAAGCCCTTTTTGGGTCAGGATATAATACACCTCTTTTAAATTTATCAGCGCGTCCTTCGAGCGGCGGTTCAACGTTCGGTCGTCGATTGCGTTATCCACGATCTCGATCCCGCCGAACATGGTTGACAGGCTTACAAATCTCTGCCGCATGTCGCCGGTCACGTCAAGCTCCTCAAGAGCGTTCTCGACCGCGATGAAATCCTTGTCGTTTATGTGACGTCTGAGCATATCGCTCTCGTTCTCCGAAAGTCCGGCCTGCTCAACGAGCCCCTTAAAAAACTCCACCTGGCCCAGGTCGATCTGGAAGCTCTTTATCCCCGCCTCAAGCAGGGTTTTTATCGCGATCTCAATGATCTCCGCGTCCGCCGCGGGACCGCTCTCGCCGATAAGCTCAACGCCCGTCTGGGTAAACTCCCTCTGGCGCGCCTGACTGAAATTCTCCTCATTGCGGAACGCGCTGCCAAGGTACGAAACGCGGATCGGAAAATCCTCCGCGCCCGCCTTTGTGGCGACCATTCTCGCCACCGAGGTCGTAATGTCGGGTCGAAGCGCCAGCATTCTGCCGTTGGTGTCGAAGAATTTGAACATATGCTCCGCCTGCGTCGGCGTGGTCACGTTATACACGTCAAAATACTCGAATGTGGGCGTCCGCACCGGTCTGTAACCGAAGCTGCCGAACACCTCCATCGCCTTGTTCTCTATCCGAAGTTTCAGCTCACACTCGTCGCAAAGCACATCAGCCAATCCTGTGGGAGTGTGGGTAATCCTTCCGTTGTTCAAAAAATATCACTCCAAAATAAATAATCCTTACGAAATAAGCAAACGCTTATTCATAAGGATTATTATACCACTTACCAGCACAGTAAGTCAATATATTTTATTGAATTTTGTCAACATAGAGCGTTTATTAATTTTAATAATATTATTCACAATAAAACCCTTGACAAAAACACAATATTCATATATAATTATTTTTAGAAAGAGAAACGGCAGATCGTAAAAACGGTTCGGCCGCTTCAACGATTGATAAATGGCAACCGCTAAAGTGGGCTAAACTTTAAAGGCGGTTGTCTCTTTTTATTGCACGGCAATTGCAAAAACCGCAAATAACACGATTATTACAAGCAATGCGGCGATTATTCTGAAAAACAATTTTTTCATCATACGCATCACTCCTTTCTTTATGTCTTAAACACAATGTTAAGTGTTTAGAAAGGAATGAAACGGCCAACCGTCCTTACGTTTTCATGTCTGCCTTTTACTTCAATATATTTTACTTACACCGAAGTGTTTCTCCGCCCAATGAAGCTCGGACTTGTGATATTCATCACCGAATATATAATACCACAATATGACAAATATTGCAAGTTAAAATTCGTTGACAAAAACGGCGTCAGTTTCCGAATAATTCGTCCATCATGCCGCGGATCTTTTCCGTCCGCTCCGTCTCGGTTTCGTTGTCGACCAAAAAATTGTCAAGGTCGATAACCGCTCCCTCATTCGCTTCCGCGGGCAGCTTTGCCTTTGGAACATTCACAAATCCTCCATCGGTCTCAACGACCGCGAATTCGCCCTCAAATCTGTCGATTATGCCCTTCATGATCTCCCCTCCTTAATTCAATCTGTAAATTCCGTTTCCGTTTGAGCCGAAGCCCACGGTTCCGTCGGTGTCGGTCCTGAGCACAGCCGCGCCCGCGCTCGCCAGATTGTTTAGCGTCTTTTCGGTCGGATGCCCGTACTCGTTGCCCGCTCCGACCGATATAACCGCGTAAGCTGGACGGACAGCGCTCAAAAACTGCGGCGTCGAGGACGATGACGAGCCGTGATGTCCGACCTTGAGCACATCCGCCTTAAGCTTATCGCCGCCCACGGCCCGGAGCAGATCGTTTTCGACTTCCTTCTCGGCGTCGCCCATAAACAGGAACACATTGCTGCCGTACGCGATCCGCGTCACGACCGAGCTGTTGTTAATATCGTCATAGGTGTTAAGCGGCGTCAAAAACTCAATTGTATACGCGCCCTGCGCGATAATCATTCCCGCCTCGGTGCGCACGGTGTTTATCTGCTTTTCAAGCAGCTTTGCGAGCATGTTCTCAAAGGTTTTGGTGGTGTTCAGCGCGTCGGGCATATAAAATGTTCCGACCGCGAATCCGTCAAGCACTTCGCGCATGCCGCCGATATGATCGGCGTGCGGATGCGTCGCCAAAACATAATCAATACCCGAATATCCGAGCCCATTTATGAAAGCGCAGACCTCATCGCCGTGATCCGCCGTTCCCGCGTCGATCAGCATGGTCTTTCCGTCGGGCAGGATGATAAATTCCGAGTCGCCCTGACCGACATTGATAAAATACACCCTTAAATCAGAAAGGCCGGACGCGATTTCGTCCGGCATATTATCTTGTGGCTCAACATAGGCGGTTCCGCTCTCGGGGAACGCTCTGCACAGCACCGCGCAGACCTCGCAGCGGGTGATCGGGTCCGAGCCTTCAAAGGTCCCCTGCTGCGTTCCGGTTATGTAACCTCTCTTGACCGCCTCGGCGACGTATGGTCTGTCCTGCTTCGGGATCGACTCATAATCATAGAACACATCCGACAGCAAAGCGTCGCTGATCGGGTAGTATTCCGACAAATCATAATTAAGCACCCTCATAAGCGCCACGGTCACATCCTCGCGGGTGGCCGGGTCCTCGGGCTTAAAATATATCCGCGTATCTCCCGGCGTGGTGCTCTGATAGCCGGGCATTTGCGCCGTTACGGCGTTGATATACGGCAGGTACCACTCGTTGACGTTAAGATCCGCGTACGGGCTGGTCCGGGCCGTTGAAAGTGGAAGCCCCGAGGCGTTGACCAGCATCTTGGCGTACTCGCACCGCTGAACGTTGGCGTTTGGCAGAAACGTTCCGTCGCCGTAGCCCGAGACGATCCCGCGGGACTCGAGACTCGTTATATAAGGCGCGGCCCAGAAATCGTCGGGAACATCGTAAAACGCTGTCGCGAACGCCGAAATGCAGCCGGAGCAGAGCAAAGCCAGAACCGCGGCAAACGCGGCAATTCTTCTTTTTCGCATCCTGTTTTCTCCTTTAACTTCAAATTTTCAGTTTATTTCATATAATCATAGTAATTATACCATAAACTTTAAAATTTGTCAAATCCGCGCCTCCGCCCGCTACACGTCAATCTAATTTTGAAATAGAATTGTAACCCAAACAATCCAAAAATATGATATATTTAATAAGGGTGACAAAAATGAGTATATTAGGCAGATTATCGGAAGAAATGCAAGAGGTAGAAAAAGCGAGCGCTCA
>CANRGH010000006.1 GCA_947630135.1 uncultured Monoglobus sp. | reverse complement strand
CCCGACGGAAAAACAATGTTAAAAAATTTTTTAAATATATAGGAGTTGAAAATTATGCTTACAAAATACATAAGAAAAATTACTGACGGAGAAAACCTGACATTTGACGAGGCGAAAACCGCAATGGACGCGGTGCTGGACGGTGGAGCGACGCCGGTGCAGATAAGCGCCTATCTCACTGCCCTGCGCATGAAGGGCGAGACGATCGACGAGATCAGCGGCAGCGCCGCCATGATGAACAGCAAGGCCTCGCTCATAACGCCCGACGTTCCCGACTATGTTGACTGCGTGGGAACCGGCGGCGACGGCACGAACACGTTTAACATTTCGACCACCGCGGCGTTTGTTATCGCGGGCGCGGGCGCAAAGACCGCCAAGCACGGAAACCGCGCGGTTTCGAGCAAGTGCGGCAGCGCCGACGTGCTTGAGGGCCTCGGCGTAAATATCATGATAACGCCCGAGCAGGTGAAGGAGTGCGTCGAAAAGATCGGCATAGGCTTCATGTTCGCAAGGACCATGCATCCCTGCATGAAAACCGTGTCGGGTGTGCGCGGCGAGATCAAGATAAGAACCCTGTTTAACATACTCGGCCCTCTCTCGAACCCCTCGAACGCCAAACACCAGGTCATCGGCGTGTTTGACGAGGACCTGACCCACCCGCTGGCCGAGGCCATGATGAACTTGGGCGTAACCTCGGGCATGTCGGTCTGCGGCGTTGACAACGGCATGGATGAGTTGTCGATAATCGGCAAGACCAAGATATCCGAGATAAAGGACGGCAAGGTCATCGACTATTATTTAAGCCCCGAGGATGTGGGCCTCGCCGTCGGCACGGCGGATGACATCAAGGGCGGAGACGTCAAAGAGAACGTAAAAACGACCTTGAGCATCTTAAAGGGCGAAAAAGGCCCCCGCCGCGATATAGTTGTTCTGAACGCGGGCGCGGCGATATATACGACTGGCCTTGCAAGCAGCATTGAGGAAGGCGTTCGCATGGCGGAGAAAGCCATAGACAGCGGCGCCGCCATGAAAAAACTCGATCAGCTGGTAGAGATGACGAACAAGTTTTAATTGTGTTGAGGCAGATGCGCGGTTGTAGGGGCGGCAATCTGCCGCCTGCGGGCGGATAATATCCGCCCCTACGAACGTAGTGATTAGTAATTAGCGAATAGTGATTAGAATAATAGTACGCAAGATGGTCGTAGGGGACGGCGCCCTCGACGTCCCGCGTCTTTGTGAAATACTCGATCAATTTCGGAGAAAATTATGGACATACTTGAAAAAATCGTAACAAAAAAGAAAATATATCTGGAAAACCAAAAACAGAAAATCAGCTACAAAACCCTGAGGACCGACGTTGAAAAATCGTTAGGCTCGCGCAAGGTGATAAGCTTTTACAACGCCTTAAAGGACTACGAAAAAATCTCGATCATAGCCGAGGTGAAAAAAGCCTCGCCCTCAAAAGGGCTGATCCGCCCCGACCTTGACCACATGGACGTGGCGCGGGAATATTTAAGGTCCGACGTGCAGGCCATGTCGGTGCTGACCGAGACCGATTTCTTCCTCGGCAAGCCCGATTTCCTGCGCGACATAAGCCGCATTTCCAAAATTCCGCTGCTGCGCAAGGATTTTGTGATCGACGACTATCAGATATACGAGGCGAGAGGTCTCGGCGCGTCGGCGATCCTGCTTATCGCGGCGATCCTTGACGACAAGACCATGAGCGGTTTTATGGAAACCGCGCACGGGCTCAGTCTTGACTGTCTGGTCGAGGTCCATGACGCGGAGGAGCTGCGACGCGTGAACGCGCTGGGCGCGAGGATAGTCGGCGTCAACAACCGCAACCTCAAGACTTTTGAGGAGGACCTCGGCACCACCGAGCGGCTTTTGGGCCTGCTTGAGGAGCGGGACAAAAAGGTCCTTGTTTCCGAGAGCGGGATCAGAAGTAGCCGCGACCTTGAGTATGTGGAGCAGATCGGCGCAGACGCGGCGCTTATCGGCGAGCTGTTCATGCGTCACCAAAATATTTCTTCCGCGGTCGATGATCTGAGAAACGGAAGGCTTGATTGATATGAGCGTTAAAATAAAGATATGCGGCCTCATGCGCGAGGCGGACGCCGACGCGGTGAATGTTGCTATGCCCGACTTCGCGGGATTTGTGTTCTATGAAAAGAGCCGCCGCTGTCTGACGGCCGAAAAGGCGCGCGCGATACGTTCGCGGCTCGATCCGAGGATACGTGCCGTCGGTGTGTTTGTCAACATGCCGATCGAAAAGATCGCGGAGCTTGCGAGGTTGGTTCCCCTTGACGTTGCTCAGCTTCACGGCGAGGAAAGCGCGGGGGATATAGAAGATCTGCGAAAGCTTTGTCCCGATCTCGAGATTTGGAAGGCGGCGCGGGTCGGCGACGATTTTGACCCGAAAAGCCTTGAAAAATATAAAAACGCCGACCGCCTGCTGCTTGACGCTTACGTCGAGGGCTATGGCGGCAAGGGCAAAAGGATCAAGGACGAGCGTCTGCGTGGTATTGATCTGAGCGCGATCATGCTGGCAGGCGGTCTGAACGCGGGCAACATAGAAAGCGCGGTCAAGGCTTTTAGCCCCTATGGGGTCGACGTCAGCAGCGGCGCCGAGACCAACGGCCTGAAGGACGCGGAAAAAATAAAAGAAATCGTCTATATTATAAGAAATATTAATCAAAACGAGGTATAAAACTATGGAAAATAAATCAAAGGGCAGGTTCGGGATCTACGGCGGGCAGTACGCGCCCGAGACCCTGATGCGCGCCCTGAACGAGCTTGAGGCCGCCTATAACGAGGCGAAAGCGGACCCCGAGTTTCAAAAAGAACTTGAATTTTACTTGAATGAATACGCGAATCGCCCGTCTCTGCTCTACTATGCAGAAAACATGACAAACGATCTGGGCGGCGCCAAGGTGTACATAAAGCGCGAGGACCTGAACCACACCGGAGCGCACAAGATAAACAATGTTCTGGGTCAGGCGCTTCTGGCGAAGCGCATGGGCAAAAAGAAGGTTATCGCCGAGACCGGAGCGGGTCAGCACGGAGTGGCCGCCGCGACGGCCGCGGCGCTGTTCGGTATGGAGTGTGAGGTTTTCATGGGCGAGGAGGACACGCGCCGTCAGGAGCTCAACGTGTTCCGCATGAACCTGCTGGGTGCCAAGGTGACGCCCGTCACGTCCGGCACGAGCACGCTCAAGGACGCCTGCAACGAGGCGCTTCGCGCGTGGGCGGCAAGGGCGAACGACACGATGTATCTGCTGGGCTCTACCATGGGCCCGCACCCGTACCCCACGATCGTGCGTGACTTCCAGAGCGTTATCGGAAAAGAGATCAAGGCGCAGATGCTCGAAAAAGAGGGCCGTCTGCCCGACGCGGTAATCGCCTGCGTGGGTGGCGGCAGCAACGCCATGGGCGCGTTTTATGACTTTATCGGCGACAAGTCGGTTCGGCTTATCGGAGCCGAGGCTGCGGGCGACGGAATAGACACCGAGCGCCACGCCGCGACCATGACAAAAGGCACCGTGGGCGTTCTCCACGGCATGAAGTCGATATTTTTGCAGGATAAGTCGGGCGGCATAATGCCGGTCTACTCGATCTCGGCGGGTCTCGATTATCCCGGAGTCGGCCCCGAGCACGCGGCTCTGCGCGACAGCGGCCGCGCCGAATACTATCCGATAACCGACGCCGAGGCGGTCGACGCGTTCCGCTATCTGACGAGGATCGAAGGAATAATCCCCGCGATCGAAAGCTCACACGCGGTGGCGCAGGCGATGAAGATCGTGCCGAAGATGGACAAGGACAAGATCGTTGTCATAAACCTTTCCGGCAGAGGCGACAAGGACGTTTACTCGGTCGCGAGATATATGGGGGTGGAAATCAATGAAAAATAGAATAGACTCAATGTTTGAAGCCCTGAGAGAAAAAAACAAAAAGGCGCTTGTGACGTTTTTGACGTTCGGCGACCCGGACATCGAGACCTCGAAAAAGCTGGTGCTCGCCATGGAAAATGCCGGTGCCGATCTGATCGAACTGGGAATACCTTTCTCCGACCCTATGGCCGAGGGCCCGGTTATCCAGGCGGCGAACGTGCGTGCCTTGAAGCACGAGATCAATCTTGACATAATATTTAAGGCTGTGACCGAGCTGCGCGAGAGCACGCAGGTCCCGCTGGTGTTTTTGATGTATTTCAACTCGATATTAAGCTACGGCCCCGAGAAATTTTTCGCGGCCTGCAAAAAGGCGGGCGTGGACGGCGTTATTATCCCCGACCTGCCGTTTGAGGAGAGCGATGAGATATACGATCTGACACAAGAGTACGGAGTATGGCAGATCTCAATGATCGCACCCACCTCGTCCGAGGAGCGTTCAAAGGCGATCTGCGAGAGAGCAAATGGCTTTCTTTACTGCGTGTCCTCAATGGGCGTCACCGGAACGCGCGAGGATTTTTCGACCGACTTTGACCGTATGTTCGGCATGCTCAACAAGTATTCCGACATTCCCAAGTGTATAGGCTTCGGAATTTCAAAGCCCGAGCATATCGAGAATTTAAAGAAATACTGCGACGGCCTTATAGTCGGCAGCGCCATTGTCAAAACGATCGCCGCTGGCAAGACCGCGGAGGATAAGATAAACGGTGTGAAGGCCCTGACAAGCGCCCTGAAAGCCCCGCTGATGTAACGCTTGACAAAACAAAAAAAGAATGTTATAATATAAATGCAAAAAGGAGCCCGAAGGTTCCTTAAAGCATCAAAGGCGCCGCAATGCGGCCGGCCGAAAAACAGAATATCAGATATAGCTGCCCTCCGGTCAAATCAGGGCGGCTATATCACTTTCATAGTGAATATAATAAGAAACAAGAATGTGAGGAATATTATTCCTAAAGCATGTTTCATGCAGCAACACCTCCTTCCCTTTGAGAATGAGGTGGCCAAACCGCTCTGCTTTACCCTTGATATCCGCATTATATCACGAATTCCGACAAAAGTAAAATTAAATTATCTTTACAAAGCGCGCGGGCGAATCATGACATTTTGTCTCGGATTTTTCATGTACTGACTTAAGTTTTAAATTGAGTCTGATATTTTCTGTTGACAGAGTATCAGAGTTGTGTTAGAATAGTATCAGAAGACTTCAAACATTATTTGAAAGGGCGATGCGCATGTTTGAAAAGGAAACCGAAACCATAGAATTTAAAAGGGAAGCGACAAACGATTTAAAAAAAGAAATAACGGCTTTTCTGAATACTCGCGGCGGAAAGATTTATGTCGGAGTGGATGATGACGGAAAGGTTGTCGGAGTATATGACGAGGATAAAGTTTCCCTTAAAATATGCAGCATGATCCGAGACGCTGTTAAACCGGACGCGACAATGTTTGCCGATGTTAAACCCGTTTATATTGACGGCCGCTGCGTTGTTGAAATAGATGTTCGCAGGGGAAGTAATGCCCCATACTATCTTACGGATAAGGGGATGAAACCAAGCGGAGTTTATGTGCGTCAGGGAACAGCCTCGGTTCCGGCCTCAGAAAATAAAATTCGCGATATGATAAAAGACACGGACGGCGGTTCATACGAGCAAGGGCGAAGCTTTGATCAGGAATTGACATTTGAATACGCCGAAAAAGAGTTTGCAAAGCGGAATATCGCGTTTGGCAAAAGTCAGATGCGAACTAATTTTTTTACCGATAATGACGGACTATATACAAATCTTGCGTATCTTATGTCCGATCAGTGCGATGGCACGATAAAGGCGGCTGTGTTTCAGGATGAGACGAAGCGAGTGTTTAGAAATCGTCGTGAATTCAGCGGGTCGCTGCTGAAACAGCTCGATGAGGCGTATGAGTTCATAAATCAGTATAACAGCGTTATCGCGAAGTTTGAAGGGCTTGAACGGATCGACTATAGGGACTATCCGATCGAAGCGATAAGAGAGGCGCTGATTAACGCGGTTACTCATCGGGATTACGCGCTCAGCGGAAGCACGCTTATTAATATTTACAGTAACAGGATCGAGATAGTGTCGATCGGAGGTCTCGTGTACGGGCTTTCCGCCAATGATATTGAATTGGGGGTTTCGCGCACAAGGAACGAAAAACTTGCGGCTTGTTTTTATAGATTGCGGCTGATAGAGGCATATGGAACGGGTATCATGAAAATAAGAAGCTGCTATGAAAAAAATTTTGCCAAGCCGGAAATAAAGATATCGGATCATGCTTTTATGATCGTTTTGCCAAAGCTTGATTATGATGCGCCGGTCAATAATAACGCGAGGAAAGTTTTGGAGCATTTGCGCGCGCACGAGTTTATAACGCGGCGCGAAGCGCAGGATTTGACAGGCTTATCACAATCCGGCTGCATAAAGCTGCTGCGCGAACTGTGTGAAAACGGAAAAGTTGAGGCGGTCGGCAACGGCATGAACAGAAAATATAAGATAAACGGACGAATTTGATCGTCCGTTTATTAACGTTCATATGCTGTTTTCTATGAATTTGATTTTGGGCTTGTGGGTCTTGGCTTCCTCGTAGTCCATGGTGGCGTAGGCTATGATTATCACCTTGTCGCCGACGTTCGCTTTGTGGGCGGCCGCGCCGTTGAGGCACACGACTCCGCTGCCGCGCTCGCCGGGGATCGCGTAGGTTATCAGGCGCTCGCCGTTGTTTATGTTCACTACATGCACCTGCTGGTTTGTGAGGATACCCACCTCGTCCATCCAGTCCTCGTCAATGGTTATCGAGCCGATGTAGTTAAGATTTGCGTCCGTCACCGTGGCCCTATGGATCTTTGAGTTCATGATCTCTATGTTCATATACCGACACCTCCTAATTTTTAGGCTCTACTATGATATTGTCGATCAGCCGCGTCTTTCCAAAGCGGACCGCCAGCGCGATCAGCGTTTTCTCGACGAGCCTGCCGCCGTATGGCTCAAGGCTCGGGAACGCACAGCTTTCGATATACTCAATGTCCGCGAGCGGCGACTTTGATATCCGCGCCCGTATGTCTTGCTTTATTTTTTCAAGATCGGTCTCGCCGACCTTGATCGCGGCCTCCGCCTCCTTCAGTGCCGCGCTGAGGCTGAGCGCCTGCTCGCGTTCCTCGGCTGATAAATAGGTGTTGCGGCTGCTCATCGCGAGCCCGTCTTTTTCGCGCACTATCGGGCAGGGCACGATCTCGATATTCATGTTGAGGTCGGACACCATGCGCATAATGACCGCGAGCTGCTGCGCGTCCTTCTGACCGAAGTATGCGCGGTCGGCCATTGAGATGTTGAACAGTTTTGTTACAACCGTCGCGACGCCGCGGAAGTGCCCGGGCCTCGTCTTGCCGCACAGTATCTTGGTAATGTCGCTGTCCACGCTGACAAAGGTCCCATAGCCGTCCGGATACATGTCCTCGGGCTCCGGGTGGAAAATATATTCCGCGCCCGCCGACTCTGCGGCCTGTTTGTCGCGCTCAAGGTCGCGCGGATAGGTTTCAAGGTCCTCGCCCGGGCCGAACTGGGTCGGGTTGACAAAAACGCTGACGATCGTGACGTCGTTCTGCTCGGCGCTTTTGCGTATCAGTGACTTGTGGCCCTTGTGGAGATAGCCCATTGTGGGTACAAGGCCGATCGTTTTGCACTCGGCCTTTAATTTTTTTGAAACGGCGTTAAGCTCCGCCGGTGTTTTTATGATTTGCATGGTGTTGCCTCCTAACGTAGTGATTAGCGATTAGCGAATAGTGATTAGATCGGGCGGCAGATTGCCGCCCCTACGGCGTTACGCGATTTGCGCATTTGCGGCAATTTGGTATATCTCAGGCGCCCGCGGGACGTCGAGGGCGCATGTCCCCTACGACCATTGTTCGCAAAATGTTGTAGGGGCGGATAATATCCGCCCGTTTACCCCCTTGATTATTTGGGGAAACTCCCCTCTTTTACTTCTTTTATATAGTTCGAAACGCCGTTGGTTATCGTTTTGCCGACCTCGGCGAAACGCTTCACGAACGACGGCACATAATCGTCGAACATTCCCAGCATGTCGTGCAGCACCAGAACCTGCCCGTCGCAGTCGGGGCCCGCGCCTATGCCGATCGTGGGGATCGTGAGGCTTTCGGTCACTTTTTTCGCCAGATCGCGGGGGATGCATTCAAGCACCAGCGCGAACGCCCCGGCCTCCTCGACCGCTTTCGCGTCGCGCATCAGCTTTTCGGCCGCCGCGTCGGTCTTTGCTTGAATTCCGAAGCCCCCGAGCTGATTGACGCTCTGCGGCGTCAGGCCCAGATGCGCGCACACGGGAATTCCCGCGTCGGTTATCGCCTTAATAACGTCGGCGATCTCCTCGCCGCCCTCGATCTTGACCGCCGCCGCGTTCCCTTCCGCTATGAGAGCGCCGGCGTTTTTAACGGCCTCATACTTCCCGAGGCGGCAGGACAAAAACGGCATGTCTGCCACGACCATGGCGCGCTTCGCGCCCTTCGCGACCGCCTTCGTGTGGTGGACCATGTCCGCCATTGTGACATGCGTGGTGTTGTCAAAGCCGAGCATAACGTTGCCCAGCGAGTCGCCCACGAGTATCATGTCGATCCCCGCGGCGTCCACAAGCTTTGCCATCGAGTAATCATAAGAGGTCAGCATGGAAATCTTCTCTCTGCCCTTCATTGCCCGAACGGTTTTTGTCGTAATCTTCTTTTCGGCCATTTTTCATTCTCCTTTACAAATTTTTACTGTTTTGGCATGAGTTTCTTCATTATATTATATGCAACTTAAATCCGAAACTACATATTATTGTGTGCATAAAAACAGGACACCCAATATGAGGTATCCTTACAGAGAACGCAAAACCGTAAATTCCGCCAAAATTCGGCCGAAATTCACAATTTTAAAAAATTTTTTAAAAAAATCAGTCTCTGTTGGGAACCCAATCAAAGCTTTTGTCGTCATATATAATGAAAGGGCAAATCCCCTTTTCATGACAGCAGTATGAGTATAACACATTCCGGGGAAAAATGCAACAGTTTTTTGTTACATAAAGTTAGATACAAAGTTACAAACGGTTACAAAATTTAAACAATTTTCCTTGTTCCTCTTGACATATTACCGTTTAGGTATTAAAATACAAGAGTTAAGGTATGTATTTTACCGAATTTTAAGACTTTAGGGGGAATTATTGTGGCTGTTAAATATATATTCGTAACGGGCGGCGTTGTGTCCGGCATAGGCAAAGGCATCACCGCCGCGTCTCTCGGAAGGCTGCTCAAGACAAGGGGCCTGAGGGTCACGATCCAGAAATTCGACCCCTACATTAATATAGACCCCGGCACCATGAGCCCCTATCAGCACGGCGAGGTGTTCGTCACAGACGACGGAGCCGAGACCGATCTTGATCTGGGCCACTATGAAAGATTTATAGACGAGAGCCTGACCAAAAACAGCAACATCACCACCGGAAAGGTGTATAACGCGGTTATCACCAAAGAGCGGCAGGGCGCCTACCTCGGCGGCACCGTTCAGGTCATCCCCCATATAACCGACGAGATCAAGCAGAAGATTTACGAGGTTGGCGACGAGGGCGAGTCCGACGTGGTCATCACCGAGATCGGCGGAACCGTGGGCGACATTGAGAGCCAGCCGTTCCTTGAGGCGATACGCCAGGTGGCGTATGACAAGGGCAGACAGAACGTGATGTATATCCACGTTACGCTCGTGCCTTATCTCAGGACTTCGGGCGAGCTCAAGTCAAAGCCCACGCAGCACAGCGTCAAGGAGCTTTTGAGCATAGGCATCCAGCCCGATCTGCTGATATGCCGCAGCGAGGTCCCGCTTGAGGACTCTCAGCGCGACAAGATAGCCCTGTTCTGCAATGTTGACCGCGACTGCGTTTTCCAGAACCTCAACTGTGACACGATATATGACGTACCGATCATGCTTGAAAACCAGAACCTGTCCGGCAAGGTCTGCGAGAGGCTGGGTCTTAAGACCCCCGAGCCCGACCTTCACGAGTGGAACGACATAATCAAGCGGATAAACAGCCTTGACAAAAAGGTCAGGATAGCGCTTGTCGGCAAATACGTCGCGCTGCACGACGCTTATCTCAGCGTTGCCGAGGCCTTGAGGCACGGCGGCTACGCCTGCGGGGCCGAGGTCGAGATCGACTGGATTGACGCCGAGGAGGTAAACGACGACAACGTTAAGGACATGATCGGCGGCGCGGACGGAATTTTGGTTCCCGGCGGCTTCGGCGACAGAGGCATTGACGGAAAGATCTCCGCGATAAAATACGCGCGCAAGAACAAAGTGCCGTATCTCGGGATCTGCCTCGGAATGCAGCTTGCGGTCGTGGAGTTCGCGAGAAACGCCGCGGGGCTCAAGGGGGCGCACAGCTCCGAGCTCGATCCCGATACGCCTTATCCGGTGATCGACCTGATGCCCGAGCAGAAAAACATTTCCGACATGGGCGGCACAATGAGGCTGGGCGCGTATCCCTGCCACATCAGAGAAAACAGCAAATTCGCGGCCGAAGCTTACGGCGGGGCCGACAGGATAAAAGAAAGACACAGACACAGATACGAGATGAACAACGATTATATCAAGACGCTTACCGATATGGGGCTTGTGATAGCGGGCACCTCGCCCGACAACAGGCTTGTGGAGATCGTTGAGGTCAAGGATCATCCCTGGTTCGTCGGCGTGCAGTTCCATCCGGAATTCAAGTCAAGACCCAACAAACCGCACCCGTTATTTAAGCAGTTTATATATAATTCGCTACTTAGTTCACAAAAATCTGTTAAATAATTTGGTTATTTTGTTACAATTGTGTGAAAAGATAAAATACTTATTGACAATTTGCCCTATTTGGTGTTATAATCTGTAGTAAGCTAAAGAAAAAGTATGATAGGATAAAAATGTTCTGTTTATTTTTCGGCGGCGAATGTAAATTAATTTTGTAAAAAAAATTAAAATTTTAATATTTTAAGGAGGATTTGAGACATATGAGAAATCTCAAAAAGGTGATTGCTTTAGTTGCGGTATTCGCAATGATCATCAGCTCGCTCAGCATGGTTGCGTTCGCATCCTCGTTTGACGACGTTAATGACACCGATACTTATTCTGCAGCAATCGAAACATTAAACCAGCTTGGCATTTTGACAGGTGACGACGAAAACAATGACGGCGTTATGAGTTTCCGTCCCAATGACACGATCACAAGAGCCGAGATCACGGCTATTCTTGCGAGAATGAAGGGACAGACAGGCGCTGTTGCGCAGACAAACACAATCTTTACAGACGTTCCTGCTACACACTGGGCTTCCGGTTATATTGCATCGGCTACTAACCAGGGTATCATCAACGGTTATGGCGACGGTACTTTCGGACCCGACGATAACGTTCAGTATCAGGATGTTATAAAGATGGTTATGGAGAACCTCGGTTACAAGAACTATGCTCTTGACAACGGCGGTTATCCCACAGGTTATGAGCTGGCTGCCAGCAGATATGGCGTTACAGAAGGCGTTGTAGGCGGCGCTGACGGCACAGAGTCGACAAGAGGTCAGGTTGCTCAGATCGTTGCTAACGCTATCGAGGCTCCTCTTATGGACAGACTCGCTTACGGCGGCAACGGCCAGTACGTTATCTATGACGGCACATGGCAGCCCCTTAAGACTTGCCTCGATCAGTATCTCGGCGTTATCAAGATGAGAGGTAACGTTATTTCTAACGAGATAACAGACCTCACAGGCCCGAAGACACTCGGCACATCGAGAAGCGAGACAGTAAGAGTTGCTATCACTGATCTGTTCAAGGCTGAGAGCACAACATATGATTACAACGCAAGTGGTTATGAGTTCTATGTAGGCAGCACAAATGCCGCTGAGTATTTCGGTTATGACGTAACACTTTACGTTCGCAACACTAACTCGGACATCGGAACTATTATTTCTATCACACCCACAGAGGGTCAGAACACAACTGCTACATTCACGCTTGATCAGTACAGCTATCTCGATCCCACAGCGAACCGCGAAGCTATCTACTACATGAGAGGCGAGAACGACAGATCGGCCACAAGACTGCCTATCGACAGCGAAGGCGCGTATGTTGTTTACAACGGCATCTGCGGTTACAACATCAACGATGTATTTGCTCCTCAGGACAACGCTGAGGATACTAAGTACAACGTATCGGCCAACAGCTCTTACAGCGGCCAGGTTACATTGATCGACAACAACCAGACAGCGGGTTATGACTTCATCTTTGTTGACGTTGCAACCGCCGGCGTTGTACAGGAGCTCTCGAACAGAGGTCAGCTCTCGTTCAAGAACACTGTTGGTACAAGAGCTAAGGACAACAACGTAAACAGAATTGACTTCAGCAACGCTTCTAACGATTCTTACATCACAATCACAAAGGACGGCAAGCCCTATGATTACACTCAGCTTAAGGAGTGGGATGTTCTTTCAATCGTTGCCAATACAAAGTATTCGGGCAGCTTGTACTATAACATCGAAGTACTCGACGGCGCAAGCACAGCTATCGCCGGCACAGTAAGCCGTGAGGTTTCTTCCGACACATCGTTCGGCGGCAGCGCTTACACAATCGGCGATACGACATATGACGTTGCTGACGGCGCTTACAACCAGGCTCAGATCAGACCCGGTTCAACAGGTACATTCTATGTTGACAAGTATGGCAAGATCGTTGCTTACAACAGAGACCTCAACGCTCAGGGCGGCACAAGCGACAACTACGCTTACATCTTGAACGCTACAATGGGAACAGCTACATTCGGCGCTGAAGTTCCGATCCTGCAGTTCATCTACAAGGACGGCACAATCGCTGAGGCTCAGTTCGCTTCTTCGGTAGGTATCTACAACCCGACACCTATCTTCAGAGGCAATGATACAGCTACAGACTATGTAAACTATCAGTACAAGAACAACGAAAGCACAGTTCGTGACGCCGTTGAGTCTATCGTAGGACAGGTTGTTACTCTGAACGCTTCTAACGGTGCTATCAGATCGCTCACTCTGCCTCTTACAAACAGCACGATCGGCGATTCGGATCTCGACGAGGATCAGACACTGTATCAGGCTACAACAGCTAACTCTTACAGATATGATCAGGACGATGCGGCTATCTACATCGGCACAAACGAGAGCATCGACGTAACAGCTGACACACTGGTATTCTTCATCGGTAACCCCAACGACCACTTCGCATTCGGTCAGTCTGCGGCTGGCGAGGCTACTGAGGACTGCACAGTTTCTAACGGTGCTGCTCTGACAACAATGTCGGGCAACCAGGCTGTTGCTTACACGAACGGCAATTCAGAGGGATATGCGGACGTTCTGGTTCTGTTCAACTCTGATATAGCTACAAGCCCCGAGACAGGCGTTGCGTTCGTAACATCTGTTGGTACAGGCGCTAACAACTCACTTGACGTTCAGTACTATCAGGACGGCGAGCTGAAGTCTGCCACAACTTCTGAGGACTTCGTTTCCAACGACACTCTGACAGCTTCAACACAGGCCGGATCACTGTTCAAGTTCGGTATGACAAACGGACAGATCACATCGGCTCAGCCTTATCTGACATTCCAGGATGGCACAGAGATCAGATCTGACATCAACAGCGGCGGCAACAACCCCGGTGTTCCGAAGATCAAGAAGCTCTATCAGCCCAATACTGATAACAGCAGCTACGCTTCAAATCAGGAGCAGGTTACATTCGGTGCTGTTGTAGGAATTAACGGTTCGAGAATTACCGTAGCTCAGATGAGCGAAGGCGATTCACTGCCCAACTTCGCTAACACAAAGCGTGTTCAGCTTGGCAACTTGACAGCTAACTACTACCTGTATGACGCTTCAAGATCACCCAGATCAAGATGCGGTCTCGGCGGTATCGGCGACATCTATGTTGACAAGTATCTGGCCGGTGATGAAGGTCAGTCGACAGGCGAGACAATTGCCTACGGCGGATTTGCAGAGGTTAACCCCGTTGCCGGAATGCTCGATTACGTATACGTAAGAGATTACCAGAGAACAGGCGACGTAGTTATCTACATGCAGCGTCAGTACAACTACAACATTCAGTAATCACTGAGTAATCAAAAGAGGTCCTTCGGGACCTCTTTTTGCTGTATAAT
This sequence comes from uncultured Monoglobus sp., assembly GCA_947630135.1. Taxonomy (GTDB): domain Bacteria; phylum Bacillota; class Clostridia; order Monoglobales; family Monoglobaceae; genus Monoglobus. The sequence continues at coordinate 91,435 of CANRGH010000006.1, read as the reverse complement.
AACAAAATTCAAAGCAACACAATGATAAAAAATAAATAAGTATTGACATCTGTAATAAAATGGAGTAAAATAATATAATGTCATATAATAATTTGTTGTAAGGATTGGTGTGACAAATGAATAAGTTACATGATTATGCGCTTAATAAAAAAAGTGAAATTCTTGGGATTTTAACATTAGTGCTTTGTATGCTTGCGGCATACAGCGTCTTATGGGCTTTTACTGATTTATCATTGTTTTCGCAGGCAACGTATAATTCATATGTTCTTCAAGCCCGCCGCTGGCTTCAGGGTTATCTTGACCTCGGGCAGAATTATTCATATTTGGAGATCGCGGAATACGGAGGAAAGTATTTTATCAGTTTTCCCCCGATACCTTCCGTTATTCTTTTGCCTTTTTGCCTGCTGTTTGACAAGGTGCCCGATAACTTTGTTGTAACAACGATCGGTATAATCGGCGCTGTTTACGCCTACAAAATTGTTTACGAGAAAACCGAGTCAAACGCCGCTTCAGTTTTTTTCGCATTATTTGCCACGATCGGCTCTAATTTCATCCATGTCGCGGTAAACGCGGGAGTTTGGTACTTTGCTCAAGTTGCGGCGTTTACTTTCACAATGATGTCAATATATTATGCGATGACAAAAAAAGTGAAATGCGGTTGGGCTTCCATGTTTCTTCTGTCTCTCGCCTTTGGCTGCCGTCCCTTGCAAATTGTTTACCTTCCGCTTATCGCGTGGCTACTTTTCAAGAAATTTGATGAAAATTCTATCAAACCGATTGACGCCGCAAAAAAATACTGGTGGTGGATCTTGCCTCCTTTGGCGGTCGGCATATTTTTAATGGTTCTTAACTATTTGCGTTTTGACAATGTTTTTGAGTTTGGACACAATTATCTTCCCGAATTTCGTCAGGGAGTTGGAGAACCGCAGTTTTCCGCGTCATATTTATTGCCGAATTTAAAGCGCATGTTTGATTTGCCTGAAATAAAAGACGGAATAGTTCAGTTCCCCAGATTTAACGGGTGCGCGCTGTGGCTGATAAGTCCGATTTTTATGGCTTTTGTTTTGTGTTATCTTTGCGGAATAAAAAAGAATGTGAAAAGCGTTGAGCTTTGGTTGGTTATCGCGCTCTTTTTTGCCCATATGTTGTTATTGTGCGTGCACAGAACGTTGGGCGGCTCGCAATTCGGAAACAGATACACCGTTGACATGATTCCCTCGGTTTTATTCGGTATAGCCTGCATGCTGAAAAATTCTAAATATAACTTAAGCCTACTCTACCTGCCGATGTTTTTCTGGGGAATGGGTATAAATATTGTCGGAACAGTCGGATATTTTCTCGGTTGGTTCGAATGATGATAATGCCGACGCATCCTATAAAATAAATTGGAGGAATTATGAAAGAATTTTTTAACGCGCTGAAAAGGCTTGATATGAACGCGCTTTTTCGCTCGGAAACAACAAACGCGTTTATCCAGTTTTTCAGATATATTTTTGTCGGCGGCATAGCCTTTGTTGCCGACGCGGGCGCGCTGTGGCTGTGCGAGAAGTTTATGCACTATCTTATCGCCGCGGCGATTGCCTTCGTGTTCGGTTTGGTTGTGAATTATGTGCTTTCGGTATGCTTTGTGTTTAACGGAAACGAGCGCAAAACCGGCAGAGCCGCGGAGTTTATAATATACGGAATAATAGGCGTGATAGGCCTTGGGCTTACCGAGCTTATCATGTGGTTGTTTACCGATGTGATTGGGCTCTATTTCCTGCTTTCAAAGATCGTCGCGGCTGCGATCGTGCTGGTGTGGAACTTTGTTGCCAGAAAGAAAATAATATACTCAGAATAGGAGAGAAGATAAATGAAAAATGTTGTAATTATCGGCGCGGGTCCCGCCGGACTTACGGCCGCCCATGAGCTTTTGAGCAGATCGAAGGATCATAAGGTCACAATTCTCGAAGAAAGCGACAGGATAGGCGGAATATCTCAAACCGTGAGATATAAGGGCAACAGAATGGATATAGGCGGCCACCGCTTTTTCTCGAAGGATGACCGCGTCACCAAGTGGTGGTACAGCATACTGCCGCCGCAGGGCGCGCCCTCAAAGGATGATATAATTCTGGGACGTAAGCGCGAATTTGCGTCGGGGGGGGGTACTTTAGATCCCGAAAAAAACGATAATGTCATGTTAAAGCGAACCCGCGTGTCGAGAATTTATTATGACGGCAAGTTTTTCGACTATCCGGTTACAATGAAGTGGGAGACCATAAAGAATATGGGCTTCTTCACCACAATGAAGGCGGGATTTTCCTACCTCGGCGCCACCGCAAAAAAGCTGCCCGAGGACTCGCTTGAAAATTTTTATATTAACCGCTTCGGCAAAGTGCTTTATTCAATGTTCTTTGAAGGCTACACCGAAAAGCTATGGGGCAGACACCCGAAATACATATCCGCGGACTGGGGCTCACAGCGCGTGAAGGGCCTTTCGATAAAAGCGGTGATCAAGGATATGTTCGGCAAGATTTTCGGCGGCAACAACAGAAAAGTCGAGACGTCGCTGATCGAAGAGTTTGTGTATCCGAAATTCGGCCCCGGCCAGCTGTGGGAGACCGTCCGCGACAGAGCGGTTGAGATGGGTGCTGAGGTCAAGATGAACTGCCCGGTTGTTAAGATCAATGAAGCCGACGGCAAAATAACCGGCGTTGAGTATATCGAGAACGGTGAGAGAAAGACAATTGAGTGCGACGTGCTTATCTCGTCCATGCCGGTCAAGGATCTGCTGAACGCGTTCACAAAACCCGAGCCCGAGATGAAAAAGATCGCGAACGGCCTGCCCTACCGCGATTTTATAACAGTGGGACTGTTGGTGGACAAGCTCAAGCTTGAAAACAAAACGAATATAAAAACCGTAAACAATATCGTGCCCGACTGCTGGATATATGTTCAGGACACGTCGGTGAAGCTCGGCAGGATACAGATATTCAACAACTGGTCGCCCTATATGGTTGAGGACTTTGAAAACAAAGTCTGGATCGGTCTTGAGTATTTCTGCGACGAGGGCGACAAATACTGGAACATGAGCGACGAGGATTTTATCGAGTTCGCGAAAGGCGAGCTTGAAAAAATCGGAGTGATAGACAGAAAAGACGTGTTGGACGCTCACAGAGAGAGGATCAAGAAAGCATATCCCGCCTACTTTGACACATATGACCAAATGGACGAACTGATAGAATATTTAAACGGCTTTGAAAATCTCTACTGCGTCGGCAGAAACGGACAGCACCGCTATAACAACATGGACCACTCAATGGTGACTTCGTTTGAGACGGTTGACGCGATACTTGAGCACAAGACCGACAAGTCGCCAATATGGAACGTGAATACCGAGGAAGAATATCACGAATCAAAATAGTCGTTTACGAGAGGGAAGTGTATTGATGAAATCCGAGAATAAACAATTATTGACAAGGTTGCTGCTGTGTCTTTTACCGCTCGTGCTGATGATTTTCGTCAGATTATTTAAGCTTAACAACGAAGCCGACGTAAAGGTGCTCATGCGGCTTATGCTTATGACGCTCGCGGGCTGCGCCGCATATCTCGTGTATAAAAAGAAGCTTACCGCGGAAACGACGGTTACATTAATCATTTTGGGCGGAATAATCCTGCGCTGGGGTTACACTATGTACACAGGTCCGTTTGTCAGGGCCCATGACATTGGAATGAACAATGAAAGCGGTGTGGGCCATTGGGGTTATCTGTATCAGATAATGCACGGCCATTTGCCGCCAAGTAATGAGTATCAGTTTTATCAGCCGCCGCTGTTTTATATGCTCTCTGCGGTTTTTATACGCATAGGCATGTTTTTTACGCGAGCGAGCGAATGGTCCGGTCTTTTATATTTGTCACAGCTTTTATCCTGCATTGCGTCTTGCGTTGCTTTAATATTCGGCGATATGATATTAAAGAAACTGAACGCGGGCGGACGCGTAAGGGTAATCGCGGCCATGATCACGGCTGTATATCCGGCGCAGATCTTGGCGGCAGCCCGTATTAATAATGATGTTTTGGCATTTATGTTTATGGTATTAGCCCTATACTTCACGTTGTTGTGGCACAAGGACCAAAAGCTAAAATATATAATCGGAATTGCGCTTTCCATTGGATTTGGAATGATGAGCAAAATTAATTGCGGACTTATCGCTCTGGTTACAGGCCCGGTTATGTTGTATCATTTTATTAAGAGAATACGCATGAAGAATATGGATGATATAAAGACCATAATTATTCAGTTTGCGGTGTTTGCGATTATCTGCTTCCCTCTGGGGTTGTGGTATCCTATACGGAATTATATATTATTTGACCAACCGCTGAACTTTGTCCATATTTTGGGAGAAAATTCGGTTGTATATACGGGCGACGCGTCATTTGTTGAAAAATGGCTGCATATACCGTTTTTGCATTTTATAGAACGGCCGTATACGGATATGGCTGTTGACGCCGGTGTTTTTATGCTTTTGATTAAAACCGGTGTCCACGGCGAATTTTCGTATGACGGTATGTCAAATTTATTGGCATGGGGACTTGATTATGTTCACGCGGCTTTGTTGCTGTTGGTTTTTGTTTCGGTCATAGTCGTCATGTTTAAATACAAAACGCTGGACAAAACTCAAAAGTATTCCGCTTTTTGGGTGTGGCTGCTTATGTTTGCGTCATATATTCAATTCAACTTTGCGTATCCGTACAGCTGTACCGCGGATTTCAGATATATGCTGCTGTGGCAGACGGTGTCCGCGGTGTTCATTGCGTATTTTATGGATTACTGCAAAAAGAACAAAGCTTCAAAACCGCACAGATATTCGATGTACGCGTCGGTTATTATCACGGCGTTGTTCTGCGGAATGTGCGTGATGCATTTCTGCTGACCATAGACTTCGGAATGTGATATGAAAGGCAACGCCGGTTTTTGCGGGCGGGCTGCGCGTAAAAAGCAAAATGGAGTTAAAATATGAAGAAAAAAGTCAGACAATCCAATTTTGAGCTACTGAGAATAATATCAATGCTTATAATTATTATTCACCACTTTGTTATGCACGGAGGAGTGTACGGTGCTGTTCAAGGAAACGGATTGTGCCCAAGGATCGTTGCTGCATTGTTTTTCATAGGCGGCGCTCTCGGCGTTAATATATTTATGCTTATAAGCTCATATTTTTTGATCGACACAAAATTCAGCCTTAAAAGGGTGCTCAGAATATGGTTTGAGTTTTTCTTTTACAGCGTGATTTTTGTGCTGATCGGGAAATTCTGTATGCATGAGACATATGATTACGCGACCTGGCTGCGTTCGTTGCTGCCGGTAACGTTTAACGCGGCATGGTTCGCGGTCGTGTATATTTTTATATGCTTCATATCGCCTTTTATGAACCGCCTGATAAAGAGTCTGGACAAAAAGAGCTATACCGCGCTTATCACAGTGCTTTTTATCTCGCTGGTCGGCATGTCGGTATTGACCTTCGCGTCGCCGCAGAGGATATTGTTTAATCTGGGCTCATGGTTCATATTTATGTATTTCACTGCGGGATATATCAAAAAATTCTCAATAAAGCTCCTTGACAACAGGCTTGTGTCAATGGCGGTTTTTGTTCTGTCTGTCGCGATAACGTGTGCTTTTATGATATTGTTCAACAAGCTTAGCGCCGGCGGCAGCAAATTCTTTGAAGCCCGCGCCGGAATACCGACCAACCACGAAGCTTTGTTTATGTTCCTTGCGGCCGTGTCGCTGTTCATGTTCTTCAAGAATATAGACCTCGGCAGGAACCGAGTGATCAACTTTATCGCGGCGACGGCTTTCGGCGTTTATCTGATACACGACAACGGAATTTTGCGCTTCCGTGTATGGTATAAGTGGGTCAAGACCGGAACAGTAGATTTATCGTCGGGGGGGGGTATACTTTTAAGAGGCATTTTGGCCGCGATAAGCATTTATGTCGTGTGCAGCGTTATTGACAGAGTGCGTATGATATGCGTTGAAAAACCGATTTTCTCGCATTTGGGAAAGCTTGACCCGTTTTTTGAAAAGGTCGACTCGGCGTTTAATTTTGCGGAACCGTTCGAGTCCGAGACAGAAGAAGTCGAAAATATGTCCGAGAATGAAGAAGCGGCAGAACCGGAGAAAATAACGGAACGTTCGGAAGAGGAAGTCGAAGGCGGAGATTATAATTCGCCTGATAAATAAACTGTGAAAGGATTGGTAATATGAAAGTCTTTATCAGTATAATCGCGAGCATTGTGGTATATGGCTGTGCGGCGCTGATTTTTTTAAGAATGTTGTCAAAATCGGGTATTCGTTTTAAAAACAAGCAATTGACCGCGGCCGCCTCCGATTTGGCGTTAAGAGAGAAAGCTTCTGTCGGCCCGAAAGAAGTGGTGACGGTTTTTGCCGCGGCGTTCGCTTTCAGAATATTTATGCATCTGCTTCATCTTATGGTTTTGTATTGGTTCATGAATTTTCCGGATATAGCGCAGCTTGCCGAATTTGACGGCTTTTGGGCAAAATTTTTAAGACAGCTTGAAATGTGGGACGGCACAAATTATTTCAGAATAGCGGATGGGGGCTATGGCTCTTTGCTTATCGGCGGCGAGCCTACCATGCTCGTGTTTTTCCCGCTTCAGGCGTGGGTAGCCAGAGCGCTGAATATTATATTCCACAACACCCGCGTGTCGCTTCTTATGACGTCCGCGCTCGCCTACAGCGGAGGCTGCGCCATGCTCTATACGCTTGTCGCGAAGGATTACGGAAAATGGACCGCTGGCCGTGCTGCCGCGTATATCTCACTGTTCCCGTTCTCGTTTTTCTTCGGCTCAATGATGGCGGAAGGCATTCTCTTTTTCACAATGACGCTCACGCTGTATTTTATTCGGGAGCACAAATGGATCGCGGCGGGTATCGCCGGCGCGTTTGCCGCTATGTCAAGAATAGTCGGCATACTTATGATCGTGCCCGCTGCTGTGGAGTTTATAGAGCATTATAACTTGTTTGGCCTGCTGAAAAGGAAAAAATTTAAGGCGTTTATGGCCTTGGTTTTAAAACGCGGTATGTGGCTGCTCGTTATGTTCGCGGGTATTGGGGTATATCTGCTCTTAAATTATCATTATACGGGCAACCCGTTTAAATTCCTTGAATATCAAAAAACCATATGGACCCATGAATCCTGCTATTTCGGAACCGGAATAGCCAATGTTTTCGGCGGTCTGCGCGGTAGTGACATGACGCGGCTTATATCAATAGTTTTGCCCTTTGCCGTAATTTTATTGGGCACGGCTGTATTGCTGCCTTACGGAATAAGAAGGAACCGTACTATGTACACCGCTCTGGCGCTTGTCTACATGGCCGTTATATGCTCGGTGACATGGGTGCCGAGCGGCCCGAGGTATACAACGTGCGCGGTGCCGCTGTTTATACTTCTGGCAGACTTTGCCAAGCGGCATAAGAACGCGGACACAATAATTATAGCGACATTTTCGCTGCTGCAGGGTATGTACTTTATCGCGTATATATGCAGTATGCAGATATTTTAAACAAACAAAAAAGAGAGACTCAGTTCTCTTATTTTGTTTACATTATCGCTTGTCCCTGCATCCACAGTACCGCGTATGTGATGCACAGCACGGCCTCGATCAGCAGTATTATATTTTTAACAAGCTTGTTTTCAATTGACGCGTATATCACATAAAGCGTCAAGAGGGACGAGAGGTACCGTCCGCCCGAGAGCATCCAGCCGTGAAAATATGTCGCGCCGACGTACGCTCCGGTGAATACCAGATAAGAGGTGCGGACCTTGTTTTTTGCGCCTAAGAATATCGCGGCAACCGCGATAAAGTACATGATTATCTGCGGCCAGTAGATAAACAGCGACAAAACAAAATGTGAAATTCCGGTCGCGTAGCTTGTCGCGAGACCGTCCGCTATCCATTTTGAGGTGTTGTACCACGGCGCCGCCGCCTCATACTCAACAAACTTGAAGAAGCTTCCGCCGTATATATAATTCAGCAGTAAATAGCACAAAAATCCGAGAGGCACCAAAAGAGTGAACAGCGATTTTTTGCAAAATTTCTTTTCCCTGATCGCGTCGACCAATATTTCATAGACCGCGGGCAGAAACAGCAGCACGCCCTGCGTTTTGGTCAGAGCGGCGCAAAAGCCGATTATTCCAGTCGCGAGCCAGTTCTTTTTTCTTATATAATAGAGCGCCATGGCGGTCAGCATCAAAAACAGGCTCTCGGTGTGGGCGCTGATGAAGAACACGCCGAACACCGCGGCGAAAAGTCCGACAAGGCCGTAGGCCGTCTTCTCGTCGTCATAGTCGAGCTTGAGCAGCTTGTAAAAATACGCGGCCGCGATGCCGAACGACAGATATGATATGATGATCGCCGAAATTATATAGCTTCTGAAAAACAGTCTGAAAAAGGCGATACAAATCGGGAAAAACGGATAGAACACAAGCAGGTTTGCCTTTTCGCCCGATGACGCATACCAATGTTCCGCCAAATAGAGATAGTGCGGAACGTCGCCCGATTGCGGAAATATCTCCGATAACAGGCGGGAGTTGCCCAAGAGCCTGAGTCCGGCGAACGCCAAGACAAACAGGACCAGCCTGCTTATGATTGCGGCAAAAAAGACCTTGATCGCGCCTTTGTTCTCGCCGCTTATGTTTTTTAACCTTTCGGCTGAAAATTTTTGAACCGCGGAATTTTCCATTATATCGCACCTCCCATTGTAAGCATGATAACAAATCCGTTGATCGTCAGTATTAAAAGCAAAGCTCCCAAACAGCAGTAAGGATTTTTGAAAAACCGCGAATTTTGCAGTTTCCGGGCGAGGTCCGAAAGGCCGGGTACCTTTGCGGGGATCAAAAGCAGCAGCGCCAAAAGCCCGAGCTTGCTTGTGAGTATTGCCGCGATCGTCAGAATAACATACAAAACGGTTCTCTTTTTATAAAGCGCGTAAGCCGCGCACGCTGTGAGACCGAACACGATCCCGAAACACGCGGGTATGAACAGCGCGAACGCGAAAGGCAGAGCCAGAATCGCAAAAACAGTTTGGTCAGCCGCCTTGTCGCCCAAGACATCCCTCGCGATTTGGCTTATGCAGACCGAGCCGCCCGCCGCGGCCAGAAAGTTCAGGAACATGGCTGTGCCCGCGTACTGCTCAAAAACAGCGCCCCCGATAAAATGCACGGCGTAAATAAACAGAGGCATATTAAGCCCTGACACGCTCTCTTTAAAGCTCGGCGTTTGATACAGATTAAGCAGCTTGTCCGCGCCGAAAAACGTGAATATTTTTCCGAAGTCGAAAAAGTTTGTCTGTCCGCCGAAAATATTTCTCATATACGTCATGAGAAAGTAATATACCATGCCGCACGCCGCGGCGAGCAGAGCGGTTTTGCCGGCGGCGGCGACGGAGCGCTTGTCCTTGACAAGCCCCGAGTCCCAAAAGAACATCCCGGCAATCATAACGGCGGCCGCGAGTATGAAAAACCCGCCCATATGGCCGATAAACTGACCCATTCAATCATCTCCCGTTTAAATTTGTAGGTTTACGCGTTTTTAAGCGCTTCCTTTATTTTTTGCGGCGCGGCCTTCGCGCCGTTGATTATATTCTTAAAATATCCGACAACTCCGCGCTTGGCGATCGGTATCTCCAAAAGATAGGTCGAGGCGGAGGCGATCGCCAGCGATATGACTATCGTCAGGATAACATATCCGTCCATGGCCGCGCGGTCGTTCATGACCGGGTTCACGGTGGTGTACGGAACGTTGATCTTCTTTAAAAATATGTTTATGTTCTGGTGCCACAGATAAAAGCTGTATGATATGGCCGAAATAAACACGAAAAATCTGTTTCCGAGTATTTTTCTGTTCCAAAGTTCGATCGAAAACGTCACCGAGAACAGGAACACCGCGATAATGACGCAGAGTATCTCGCGGAAGAACCAGCGGAAATACACCGAGCCGTCGGTGCCGGGGATCTGGAACAGACTAAGCCATTTCATAAAGTAGTATATTCCGAACAAGCAGACGACGGAAAGCGCCGTCATGAACCATTTAAGGCGGCCCATGTCAAGCTTGTTCCTGGCATATACCACAAAATACGCGCTCAGCATGCCGACTCCGAAAATGTCCAGATAACCCAAGGGTATCGCCTGAATTTCGGATCCCGTGCCGAGATTGAACGCGCAGTAAAACCTGAAGCACTGGCTTATAACGAACAGGCCGAGAAAAACCGGAACCGGCTTTTTCTTAAACACGACCGCGATAAGCGGGAATATCAGATAAAAACCCACCTCTATCGGCATGGTCCACGCGGTCGAGATAGTGCTGCCGATCGTTTTTGAGCTCAATCCGTGCAGGAACACCGCGTGAGAGCCGAAGTGCTTAAAAAGGTCAGACGCGGAATGAATGTCATATGTCGTGTATGACAGTGCCGGGACAAAAAGCAGTATTATAAGCATGAGCCAGTATCCCGGAAATATGCGCATGATCCTCTTTTTGTAAAAGGTTTTCCATGTTATCGGGTTCGTCTCGCCGAACATGGCCCTTGCCACCGGATAGAAAAGGCAGAAGCCGCTCAACACAAACAGCGAGTCTATGGCAATATAGCCGCAGCGCTGAAATAAATCAAGGTTGATCAGGAACTTACCGTTCGGCAGGCGTATCTGATAGCTTATCCACGACTGCTGCCAGCTGTGGAATATGAATATCAGTATGATCGACACGGCTCTGACTCCGTCCAGCGCGTATATGTAGCCGGGGATAGAGCTTGCTCTGTCGGATTTTTTATTTGACATTCGGCTCATCTCCCTTCTCGGACTTTTTATTATCGTCGGCCGGAGCCTCGGCGGGTGCAGCCCCTGCGGGCGGCGCCTCTATGGGCTTGTCCGCGGCTTTGCCGCCCGAGAGCCTGTAGTAAACAACGCTCGCGATAATCAGCAGCGCGATAATCGCGAGAGACACCTTGAACCCCGTGGGCATCGGGGGAAAGTTGCTCTTGAAGTATTCCCATCGCCCCGCCGGGTCATCGGGGAAGACGTCGTTGTCCGCGGCAAACGCGGCAAGCGGCAGGCAGCCTGCGGTAATGAAGGCCGCGGCGGCCGAAATAATACGCTTTATCATATTTACCTCCATAAATTTCAATATTTAAAACTATTATATCACAAATGAAATATTCTGTCTATAATTTTATGAAATTTTTTCAAATAAAACCGCCGCGCTTTGCGGCGGTTTTGGCTTACTCGTATTTTTTGCGCCTCAGGTCGCGCGAAACGGTCGGAATTATGGTGTATTCGCCTATAATTCTTGATATAAACCGAGAGCTGTAATTATTGTTCAACTCATCAAGGCCCAGATTTGTTGATATAACGGTCGGCTTTTTTCTCATAAGCCTTGTGTTAAACAAGTCAAAAAGCGCGGCCGCGGTGAACTGTGTCTGAAACTCGGTGCCCAAATCGTCAATGATAAGAAGATCAACGTCTTCGGCATATTTTTTGACGCTCGCGGCATGATCGAGATATTCCGCATCTCCCTTTTCAAAGTGAATATTTTCAAGAAGCTCGCACAGCTTGTATGCCGTCTCATAATACACGGTTTTGCCCATATCCAAAACTCTGTTGGCTATACAGCTCGAAAGGTACGTTTTCCCGGTGCCTATGCCGCCCTTGAGCAAAACGTTCCCGCCGTTTTCTATATTGTCCGCGAAATTTTTCGCCTTATCCATGGCGGATCTTGCGATTTCAAGCTCGGCCTTGCCGCTTGTGTCAGGAACCGGAGAAAACAGCGAGAGGTCGAAATTCTCAAATGTCTGCCCCTTCATCATCTCGCTCATGTTGGAGTTGACAATGGTAAACTTCGCCGTCAGCTCTTTAAGACAGGCGCATTTTTTGCCCTCGTCGTCAAAGCCGGTGTCGCGGCAGATTTCGCAGTTATATTTCTCGTCAAGATAGTCAGCGGGAAGGTCAAGACCTCTGAGAAGCGCCGTCTTTTCCCGCTGCTTGGTCTGAATAAAATCCTTTATTCTGTCAAAGTCCTTTCCGCCGTTTAGAACCGAGCGCAGCAGATTGTTGCCCGCCCTCTGAAGGCCGCTTTCGATCGCGGCGTATTCGCTTGAAATCCCTCGAAGCTCCGCGCGTCTGCGCTCAAGCTCCGCGTTTCTCGCCTCTCTTATGTTTTTAAGCTCGTTTAAGGCCATTGTCTGCGCCGATTGCATAAAATCACTCCGTTCGATATGTAAAATTTCAGTTGTCCAGTATCATGTCCAGCAGCTTCTCCTCAAGCTCGGCGTAATCCACATCCTCGGTATCCGTATAATTGTAGAATTTGCTTTTCTTGTTGTCTGCCGGCTTCTTCGCCGCGGCCTTTCCGCCGTGGATGACATCCTCTCGCTTCACGCCCTCAACGTCTTTGATGCCGCTGTCGTGCCAGCTTTTGAGGATCTTGTTCATATACGCCCACGAAAGTTTGCCGGTGTTTTGGATCGTGCGGTCATAGGCCAGTTCCACAAGCTCGGGCGAGATGTTCATTTCCTCGGTCCACGCCTTTATGTATTTTTTCTCGGTCTGGGTCAGGGCGCGGTCGTATATTCCCAAAATCGAGCGCATTTTGTGCTCGTTGCTGTGGATCTCCTCAAGGCGGGATATGTATTCCTCGGCCTTGTCAAACGTGTCAATGCCCTTGTCGGCCCAGTCGATCGCGACCGTCTCAAGATAGCGTTTGCCCGTCTTGCCCATTTTTGCCGCGTAGCTCAAAAGCATTACGATAACCTCACAAGGCAAGCCGAGCCAGTCGTAGAACGAATATAAAAGCTCCATCTCGCTGCCCGACAGCATGTGTCCCAAAATACTTTCCGCCTGATAGAACATGCCCGACAGCACGCTGTTTTTCTCGCTTGCCGCGTCGATCTCGCCGCTTTTGTACGAGGGCCTTGAGTTCGCGCTGCTGCGCTTGCGCGAGCGCTTTGCGGCCGCCTTTCCGTTTTCGGGGAATGAATACTCGCCGTTCTCGTCGCGCAGAAGCTCGCCGCGGCTCACCCAATAGCCCAGAATGAAGCTCACCCTGTCGGGCGCGACCGAAAGCTCGCCCGCGATCTGCTCCGCCGAGGGCATGGTCCCGTTTTTCTCGTATAAGTGCGCCGCGTAAAGATATACCTGTATGTACTGCGGGCTTATAAAGCGCACATAGTTTTCTATAAACTCGGCGCTCAGGCTGACGTCGCCCGGCGCGCCCGTTAAATTCTTATCACTCATCTCTCGCTCCTAAATCTTTTACTTTCCCACACAGAAGCGGGAAAACACATTGTCTATGATCTCTTCCTGGACCGTCATGCCGGTCACTTCGCCCAAGGCCGAAAGCGCGTCCTCCAAATCAATGTAAAGCAGGTCGAACGGCGCTCCGTTCTGCGCCCCCTCAAGAGCGAGGCCCAGAGCCTTGCGCGCCTTTATCAGCGAATCTCTCTGGCGGGCGTTTGAAACATACACGTCGCTGCCGCTGATCTTGCCGAGCGCGAACTTGTCCGCTATGCGGCTCTCCAAAGCCTCGATCCCGCGTGCCTCGCCGTTTTCGGGCGCCGCGGTCTCGATTATGTCCGCAATGTCAATGCCGGTCTTTTCGGCAAGCTCTTTTTTGGTGAGCCGCGCCTTTGCGCTTATATCCGTCTTGTTTAAGGCGCAGACGCAGGTCTTTCCTTTTAACGCCTCGATTATCCGCATGTCCTCGCCGGTCAGCGCTTCGCTGCTGTCCGCGACGAATATGCACAGATCGGCCTTGTCTATCCACTTGAGCGCGCGGTCAATGCCTATGCGCTCGATCTCGTCGTCGGTCTCGCCGCGAATTCCGGCGGTATCCAGCAGCCGCATTGCGGCCCCTTTGATGTTAATGACCCCCTCGACGGTGTCGCGCGTGGTGCCGGGGATCGAGGTCACGATCGCGCGGTCGCTCCGCGTCAGGGCGTTCATCAGCGACGATTTGCCAACGTTCGGCCTGCCCGCGATAACCGCCGCGATCCCGTCGCGCAGGATCTTTCCGGTCTCAAAGCCGGCTATAAGCTCGTCGATCCGCTTCGCCGCCGCGCCGATAAGCGCCGCGGTCTCGTCCGCGGGCAGCGGATCGACCTCCTCGGGATAGTCGGCCGCCGCCGCGATCTCCGCTGTTATGGCGAGAATACCTTCTCTCGCCGCGTCGATTTTCCGGCTCAGCGCTCCGCCGCGCGACTTTGCCGCGTTGCTGAGGCCGAGCCCGCTGTTTGAGTCGATTATGTCCATGACCGCCTCGGCGCCGATCAGATCGGTCTTGCCATTGACGAAGGCGCGGCGGGTGAACTCGCCCGCCTCCGCGAGCCTCGCGTCCGAGGCGAGTATCTCTTTGAGGATCGAGTCCGCTGCGAGCCAGCCGCCGTGGCAGTTGATCTCGACGACGGTCTCGCCGGTGTAGGAGTGCGGTGCGCGCATGACCGAGACGAGCGCCTCGTCCAAGACGGCGCTTTTGTCCCCCGCCTTGTGCGCGTCGGCCAGATAAAGACGGCGGTTCTCCGCCTCTTTAAGCGGCTTCCCGCATCTGAGGGACACGACGCTCTGCGCCGCGCTCTCGGCGTTCTCGCCGCTGACGCGTATAATAGCCACGCCGCCTGAACCTATGGGCGTGGCTATCGCTGCTATTGTGTCAAACATTTTCATGGATCAATCCCTCTTGATATTGGTTACAAGCTCGTCTATGCTGGCCTGAAGCTCGGGATTTTCGGTGACGAGCTTTTTCATCTTTTTGACCGCGTTCATGACCGTGGAATGGTCGCGCCTGAAGTCCTCGCCTATTTTGGAATAGGACGCGTCAAGAATGACTCTTGATATGTACATGGCGATATGCCGCGGATACGCGATGTCGTTGGAGCGCTTTTTGGTGATCAGCGAGCCCTTCGGCAGGTGGTAGTATTTCTCTACCTCGTCGATTATGACCGCGGTGGTGATGTTCCTCTGCGGCAGCGTCGAGATGATCTCCTTCAGCGCCTTTTGTGCCAGCTCCATGGATATGGTGTTGGTGCGCTCTATGCCGGCGTAGGCCAGAATTCGCTTGAGCGCCCCCTCAAGATCGCGGACGTTTGAAGTGACGTTGTTGGCCACATACTCCATGATCTCCTCGTCAAACGTGAAATACTCGTTCTCGACCTTGCTCTTGAGTATCGCGACACGCGTCTCAAATTCGGGCGGCTGCAGATCCGCCAGCAGGCCCATCTGGAACCGCGTTTTGAGCCTGTCCTCAAGATGAGGCGTTTCGGAGGGCAGACGGTCGGACGTGAGCACGATCTGCTTGCCCGATTCGTAGAGCGCGTTGAAGGTGTGGAAGAACTCCTCCTGCGCCGTGACCCTGCTCGCCAAAAACTGCACGTCGTCAAGCAACAGCAGATCGACCGTGCGGTGCCTGTTGCGGAACTCTTGATTGGTCTTTTCGCGGATGGCGTTTATAAGCTCATAGGTAAACTTTTCACTTGTGGTGTAAAGCACCTTTTTGCCGGGATTGTTCGTCAGGTAGTAATTGCCGATCGCGTGTAAAAGATGCGTCTTGCCGAGGCCGCTGCCGCCGTAGATGAACAGCGGGTTGTATTTGTGGCCGGGGCTTTCGGCGACCGCCAATGACGCCGCGTGAGCCAGATTGTTGTTGTTGCCCACGACGAAGTTTTCAAACGTGTATTTGCTGTTCAGCATTCCCTCAAAGGTTATCGGGTCGCCCGTGGCGCCCGCGCCTGTCTCCTCGAAGCACACGTCAAGGTCGACCGTTCTTCCGGTAACGTTTTTGAGCGAGCTCTCGATAAGGGAACGGTACTTGGACATTATCATGCTCTTGCCGAGGCTTCCCTTTTGCAGTCCGCCCGGAACGCGGAGCTTGATTTTGACCTCGTTGAGCTCGACCGGGACAACGGGCTTGATCCAGGTGTCAAAGGCAACCGAGGACATCTCGTCTTTAAGCTGGGCCCTGACACCGTCCCAGACGTCGTTAACATTCTCTGTTGTTTTCAACATATTTCTCCTCTTTTTCTTTTCGTCAATTAATATATCCGGAAGCGCGGACCAACGTTTTTGCGCCGTTTTCGGGCGGGGCCGCACTCTCTGTAACACTCGTGTAAATATATTTTAACAAAAAGAAAATCATTTTTCAACACCAAATTGGCCAAAAAATTTTTTCAAAAACCCTATAAAATCGTATTATACAAAATATAGTTGCATATGAAAATCCAAATAACAATATCTTCGGAAAAATGCGAAAAAAATATTTTATACAAATTTATGGGCAAAATTTGTGTAAAATTATTACTTGACAAGAAATATAAGTCGTGGTACAATATTAAAGATTTTTTCTGGGGATTTGTAAATTCCGGATTTGCGGTCCCGCGGGAAATGACATATAATGTAAATAATTAATCCTATTTATTGTTAAGGAGGGATATAAATGCTCAGAACTTACCAGCCGAAAAAGAGACACAGATCCAAGGTTCACGGCTTCAGAAAGAGAATGAGTACCAAGAACGGCCGCAAGGTTTTGGCAAGGAGAAGACTCAAGGGCAGAAAGAAGCTGTCCGCGTAATCTCGTTTCATTGTTGGATAGACGCCGTAAGCGGCGTCTTTTTGTTTAACGGAAGGAGGCACGGCGTTGGGCTCTGTCGTCAGCTTAAAGAAGAATACCGATTTTGCCCGCCTTTACAAGCGGGGAAAGATGTGCGTCACTCCGACGCTCGTGGTCTACGCGCTTAAAAACAAGCGAGTGGACCGCCTCGGCCTCACCGCCGGCAAAAAGGTGGGCTGCGCCGTCAGGCGCAACCGCGCCAAGCGCCGCCTGAGGGCCCTGTACCGCGAGCTTGTTTTGTGCGGCGGCCTCCTGCCCGAGGGCGCGCACGCCGACATGGTTATCGTAGCGCGGGCGGCCGCGCCCGACGCGGATTATGAAAGGCTTCGTCGGGATTTTATAACCGCGGTCAAAAAGGCCGTTAAACAAATTAATTTTAACAATTAAATTTCTGTAAAATTATATAATTTTATTGAAAATACGGTTGCAAAAATTTCCGTTTCATGTTATATTATTTATCGGTTCGTATTTTGCCACGGAAACGGAACAAGACGGGCGGCGGGCCCGCCCGCGCGTTTGGTGAAATTATGAAAAATTTGTTGATTAAACTTATCAAAGGTTATCAGCGGTATATCTCGCCCTTAAAGGGCAGGCCGACCTGCAGGTTTTATCCCTCGTGCTCCCAATACGCCGTTCTGGCGATCAAAAAATACGGGGCGGTCAGGGGGAGCCTCAAGGCGGTCTGGCGCCTGCTTCGGTGCAACCCCTTTTCAAAGGGCGGCATAGATTATCCGTAAAAAATATTAAGGAGTGCTGTAATTGTCCTATATAATGCTGGCCCTTGGCTGGGTCCTCAAACTGATGTACACTATCACCAGCAACTACGGTGTGGCGATACTTCTGTTCACGCTGATCGTCAAGCTCATTCTGGCGCCGCTGACGGTCAAGCAGCAGAAGTCGATGCTCAAGACCCAAAAAATTCAGCCGCTTCTGATGGAAATTCAGAAAAAGTACGCCAACGACAAAGAAAAGCTTAATCAGGAGACCATGAAGCTCTATCAGAAATACCAGATCAATCCGATGAGCGGATGTCTGCCGATGTTGATCCAGCTTCCTATCCTGTTCGCGCTCTACTATGTTGTGCGCCAGCCCATTATCTACATTATGGGCGTCGCGAGCTCTGATGTGTGGAGGATAGTCAGTGCGGTCGACGAGTGGGGAATTTCAAATCCCGACGCGCTGAACCGGTTCCTTGCCGCGCTTAACATCGAGTCGCTGAACATTTTCCCGGAAAACAGCTTTAAAAATTTCGGAATATATGAAATTCGTTTCGCGAAGCTGCTGTTTGAGCAGCCCGAGATCATGAACAGCCACTTTATTACCGAGACCGGCAAGACCTACACGCTCATCGACTTTAACCTTTTGGGAATTGATCTTTCCCAGACGCCGAACCTCGGCTCGCTTCTCGGCCTGCTTATGGGCAGAATGCCCGAGGGCGGCCTCACATGGGGCACTATAGGTCTGTGGCTCATTCCGCTGCTCGCGGGCGGAAGCTCGTATCTCACAAGCTACATCACCCAGAAGATGCAGCCGCCTCAGCCGGTGCAGAGGGACGAGAACGGAAACGAGAAGCCCAATTCAATGAAGACAATGATGATCATGATGCCGCTGTTCTCGATTTGGATAGCGTTCACGCTGCCCGCGGCGATCGGTTTTTACTGGATACTGAGCGGACTTTTGCAGCTTGTTCAGCAGGTATTTATTAACAAGGTTGTCCATGTCGATATAACCGACGAGGACGTAAAGGAGGAAATGGCAAATGCCGCGAAAAATAGAAAAAAACGCAAAAAGTAAGGAAGAGGCCCTGCGTCTCGCCGCCGAGGAGTTCGGAGTCTCGGTCAACGAGCTTTCCTACACCGTGGAGCGCGAGATAGGCAAGGGAATACTCGGCAAACTCCTGGGCAGAGAGGTTATTATCTCGGCCTGGATCACCAAGGAAGAAGAGGAAGAAAAACGCATCCGCGAAACGCGCGAGCTGCGCCGCCGGAAAATGGAGCAGCAGAAGGCCGCCGAAGCGGAGGCCGCTAAAAAAGAGGCCGGCGCGAAGGCGGAAAAGCCCCGCAGACCGCGCCCCGAGAAAAAGGCGGAGCGGCCCGCCGAAATTCCGAAAACGCCCGCGCCCGAGAAGGAGCTGTCGCCCGCCGAGGCGAAGCGCCGCGAGGTCACAGAAAAATCGGTCAAGGACGCGCAGTATTTCGCCGAGACCGTTATCCATATGATGGGCCTTGAGGACGCCGAGGTCGTTGCGGTGAACGGCGGCAAGTCGGTTGACGTCACCGTTTCGGGCGAGAGAATGGGCCTGCTCATCGGAAAGCGCGGCGACACTCTCGACGCGGTGCAGTACCTGACCAGCCTGTATGTAAACAAAGAAAAGAACTCATATATAAAGGTTAATATCGACACCGAGGGCTACCGTGCGAAACGCGAGGAAACGCTTGTCAAGCTCGCCAGGAGCCTTGAGCGCAAGGTCCTGCGCGAGGGCCGCGAGGTCTCGCTCGAGCCCATGTCGCCCAACGAGAGAAGAATTATCCACGCCGCGCTCCAGAGCAGCGAGGACGTTAAGACCTACAGCGTGGGAGAGGAACCCAACCGCAGAATCGTGGTTGCTCCGAACGATTAGTATGGGCTGCGAATATTTTGAGAACAGGAACTGCGAATACTACCCCTGTCACAAGGCGGAACGGATAAACTGTCTGTTCTGCTTTTGTCCTTTATATGACCGCGAGGACTGCGGCGGGAACTGCCGCGAGATCGTGTCAGGCGGCAAGGCGGTCAAGGACTGCTCGGAATGTCTGCTGCCCCACACCGAGGGCGGCTACGAGTATGTGATAAACAAACTTAGATCATCCGAAAGGAGCGGAAACAATGAGCGCAAACTTAAGCACGGAGCAGGTAAAGGCTCTTGACAAAAAATATTACATGAACACGTTCGGCGACCGTATCCCGGTCAGCTTTGTCAGCGGTGACGGAATAAACCTGAGATCGGCCGAAGGAGATGTATATAAAGACTTTTTCGCCGGTATAGCGGTGTCCGCACTGGGACATAATTATGAGAGACTCACAAAAGAGCTGTGCGACCAGATCGGCAGGCTTATCCATACGTCAAGCGTTTATTACGTTGAAAATCAGGCGCGGCTCGCGCAAATGCTTGTTGAGAACACCTGCGCGGACAGAGCGTTCTTCTGCTCGACCGGAGCGGAGGCCAACGAGGGCGCCATAAAGCTCGCCAAAAAGTATCAGATCGAGCAGGGCAGACCCGAGAGAATAGAGTTCATCACGCTTAAAAGCTCGTTCCACGGCAGAACGCTGGCAACTGTGGCAGCCACCGGCCAACCCAAGTATCAGGCGCCGTATAAGCCGCTGATCGAAAAGTTCGTGCATATTGAGCTTAACGATGTTGACGCGCTCAAAAACGCGGTCAATGAGAAAACCGCCGGAATTATGATCGAGCTCATTCAGGGCGAGAGCGGGGTCCACCCCGCGACAATGGAGTTTGTGCGCGAGGCCGAGCGCCTGTGCCGCGAGAACGATATCGCCTTTATCGTTGACGAGGTGCAGACCGGCGTGGGCAGATGCGGCAGGCTTTTCGCGCACGAGCTTTACGGAGTTAAGCCCGACATATTCACAATGGCCAAAGGCCTGGGCGGCGGAGTGCCGATCGGTGCCTTCTGTGCCAATGAAAAATTCGCGTCGGCCTTTAAGCCGGGCGACCACGGCACCACCTTCGGCGGCAATCCGCTGTCGACGCGCGCGGGCCTCGTGGTCCTTGATGAGCTTTTAAACAACGGCGTGCTCGGCCGCGCTGCCGAGGCGGGCGAATATCTGGGCGATAGTCTGAATAAACTCAAAGATGAATGTCCGGAGATCGCCGAGGTCCGCGGAGCGGGTCTGATGCGCGGCGTGGAGTTTAAGGAGCCGAAAGCCAAAGAGGTCGGCAATAAATTATTTGAGAAAAAAATTCTTGTGGGCGTTGTGGGTGACCGCGTGCTGCGCATAGTGCCGCCGCTCATCGTCAATAAGTCCGATATAGATATTCTGTTAAACGCGATCAAGGAGGTATTATAATATGAAACATTTTATAAGCATACACGATATTACGCATGAGGAGTTCAACCAGCTGCTGTCTCTTGCCGCGAAGCTCAAAAAGGAGCAGAAGGCGGGCAAGCCGCATCAAATCTTAAAGGGCAAGACTCTGGCTATGATCTTCACAAAATCGTCAACAAGGACCCGCGTGTCGTTTGAGACAGGCATATATCAGCTCGGCGGCCAGGCCCTGTTCCTTTCGGCGAACGACATTCAGCTTGGACGCGGCGAGACGATCTACGACACCGCCAAGGTCATGAGCCGTTTTGTTGACGGAATAATGATCAGAACCTTTGATCATCAGGACGTGCTGGACCTTGCGAAATACGGCTCGATCCCGATAATAAACGGCCTCACCGACCTGCTGCACCCGTGCCAAGCGTTGGCTGATCTGATGACCGTTAAGGAGCACAAGGGCCGCCTGCGCGGTCTGAAGCTCGCGTATATCGGCGACGGCAACAATGTCGCCCACTCGCTGCTTTACGCCTGCGCCAAGGCGGGCATGGACATAAGCGTCGGCTCGCCCAAGGGCTATGAGTGCGACCCCGAGATCGTTGCCAACGCCCGCGAGGACGCAAAGGAGCTGGGCTCGAAGATAGTTATGACGAACGATCCGGTCGAGGCCATAACGGACGCCGACGTCGTATACACCGACACCTGGGCGAGCATGGGCCAGGAGAGCGAGAAGGAAAAGCGCGTCAAGGCCTTCCAAGGCTATCAGATCGACCTTGAGCTGTTCAACAAGTCCAAGCCCGACAGCATATTCATGCACTGCCTGCCGGCATACCGCGGCTTTGAGATGACAGCCGACGTGATCGACGGCGAGCGCAGCGTCGTGTTCGACGAGGCCGAGAACAGGCTCCACGCGCAGAAGGCCGTTATGGCGATGCTGATGGTGGGGGACAACAGAAATGGATAAACAGCTTTACGCGTTCGAGGTCAAGCGCGCAAGCCGCGACGACGTTCCCGCCATAAAAAAGATAACCAAGGACGCGTTTTTGAAATATTGCGAAATGGCGGGGCTTGACTATGACATAGAGGCCCTCAACGAGACGAGTGAGGACGTGCTCCATGACATTGAGACCAAAGAGGTCTTCGTGGTGTTTATCGACGACGAGCCTGTCGGTGCCGTGCGCATTGAGCTTCTTGACAACCACGAGGCTTATTTGAGCCGCTTCGCGGTCAAGTCCACTCAGCGCAACAACGGTATCGGCAAGATACTTATGAGCGTTGTCGACAAGGTCATGAGAGAGAATAACGTGAAGATCCTGCGTCTGCACACAGGCGCTCATGTGACGCCCTTGATCAGGTTTTACTACGGCAGGGGATTTTACATAAACTCGGTGGAGCACAGCCGGGGCTATCCCCGCGCCGAGCTTATCAAGGATTACAGCAAGCAAAATCACTTTTCGCTTGATTAGACCCGATCAAAAAGGACGGTATAACGCAATGAAAATAAAAGATTTGTTCGGCGGAGATTTCGGCGGGCGGAATATAACCGTCAGCGGCTGGGTGCGCACGGTGCGCGCCTCAAAAAATTTCGGCTTTGTCGAGCTCAATGACGGCTCCTGCTTCAAAAATCTCCAGGTGGTTATCGAGGACTCGCGGCTTGAAAATTTCGGCGAGATCTCAAAGCTCAACGTGGGCTCCGCTGTGACGGTGAGCGGCGTTTTGGAGCTGACTCCCGAGGCCAAACAGCCGTTTGAGCTCAAGGCTGAAGCGGCGAAGGTCGAGGGCGCGAGCGCGCCCGAGTACCCGCTGCAAAAAAAGCGGCACACGTTTGAATATCTGCGCACCATTCCGCATTTGCGCCCGAGGACCAACGCGCTCTCGGCGGTTTTCAGAGTGCGCTCAATGCTGGCGCAGGCGATACACAAATATTTTTCGGAAAAGGGCTTCGTATACGTCCACACGCCGATAATCACCGGCAGCGACTGCGAGGGTGCGGGCGAGATGTTCCGCGTGACCACACTGAAGCCCGGCGAGACCGACATTAAGGAGGACTTTTTCGGGATCCCCGCTTCGCTGACCGTAAGCGGGCAGCTCGAGGGCGAGGCGTTCGCGCTGGCCTTCGGCGACATATACACCTTCGGGCCGACATTCCGTGCCGAGAACAGCAACACGGCCCGCCACGCGGCGGAGTTCTGGATGATAGAGCCCGAAATGGCGTTCGCCGACCTTAGCGACGATATGGCGCTTGCAGAGGATATGCTGAAATATCTGATAAATTATGTCATGGAAAACGCGGCGGATGAGCTTGAGTTTTTCAATCGTTTTGTGGACAAGGGCCTGCTTGAGAGGCTGCGCCGGGTGGCGGAGAGCGAGTTCGGCAGAGTGACCTACACCGAGGCGGTCGAAATGCTGAAAAGCTCGGGCAAAAAGTTCGAGTACCCAGTGAAGTGGGGCGTCGATCTGCAGACCGAGCACGAGCGTTACCTGACCGAGGAGCTGTTCAAAAAGCCGGTGTTTGTCACCGATTACCCGAAGGAGATCAAGGCGTTTTACATGCGCCTCAATGACGACGGCAAAACCGTGGCCGCGGTCGATTGTTTGGTTCCGGGCATCGGCGAGATAATCGGCGGCAGCCAGCGTGAGGAGCGGCCCAATGTTCTGGAAAAGCGGATGGACGAGCTCGGCCTCGACAAAGAGGCCTATGGCAGGTACCTCGATCTGCGCCGTTTCGGAGGCTGCAAACACGCTGGCTTCGGACTGGGCTTTGAAAGGCTCGTGATGTACGTAACCGGAATGACCAATATCCGCGACGTGCTCCCCTACCCCAGAACCGTGAATAATTTGGTATAGCCCCGCCAACCACAACCGCGCGGGGCCGCGGCACTACGGGGTTTTGCGAACCATGATCGTAGGGGACGGCGCCCTCGACGTCCCGCCATTTGGATATTATCCGCCCGCAAAAACTTCCGCATGCGGAAAATCATATTAAGGAGCAATACTTATGAAACTTATCTGGCAAATACTGCTGCTTGTCGCGATTGTGTTTATAATCATGAAACGGGCCGGCATTGTGGCCCTTTTCGCCAAGCAAAAATACGCCAAGGGCGACTATCTCGGCTCACTGAAAATATTTAACATAGCGAGCAAGGTGGGCAACCTCGGCGCGGGAGACACGATCCTGTTCGGATACAACTGTCTGCGCTGCGGCGAGCTGGCTGCGGCGAAAAAGGTGTTCGCCGACGCCGTGATGCTCACCAAGCCGAACACGGCCGACCGCTACAGAGTAACGTCGCTGCAGGCGCTTGTGAGCTGGAAGGAAGGCGACATTGACGACGCGATCGAAAAGCTCGAGGACGTGTATAACAATAATTTCAGAATAACGACAATATACCAGAACCTCGGCATAATGTATAATTTAAAGGGCGACGGCAAAAAGGCCGTCGAATTCAACGAGGAAGCCTATGACTATAACAGTGACGACAATATAATCACCGATAACCTCGCCGAGGCCTACGCCATAAACGGAGAATACGACAAGGCGAAAGAGATTTACGAGGAGCTTCTTGCGCGCGACCCCGAACCGCGTTTCCCCGAAGCCTACTACGGCTACGGCGAGCTCCTGATAAAGCAAGGCGAAAGAGAAAAGGGATTAGAACTCATAGAAAAATCCCTCGAAAAGCCCTTCTCGTTCCTGAGCCTCAAATCCAAAGAGGAAATCGAGCAAATGCTTGAGGAATATAAAAAATAAACCGTGAAAAAGTGTAAATATTGACAAATTTATATTTTTTAAAAATATTTGTTGCATTTCTAAAAATTTGTGATATAATATATATGTAGATACTTTAATGTATTTAAATTTGATACAAACAGTTCTTTGAGGCTGTTTTGAGCGTTGAAACATATTGTCGGTTCGCCGTCGGTGATATGCGGAGCTCTGCGGAGGGTTGTGTGACTACCACATGGCGAATAGGATTTATAATATCTGAAAGAAAACACTCTAATTTGTGCCTCGATTATATCGGGGCATTTTTTAAATTGAAATTTGGTGCGTAATATGGATAAGTTAACAAAGAGCGCAAAAGCTTTTGAAAGATTATTAAAAACGGAATACAGCTTTAAAGCGGGACATAAAAACAAACTTATATCTCTTAAAATTAATTTTATGAAGGAAGATTTTTTTCATCTTGCGGGTTTGCACAAGCTCAGAGATATTGAAAAATTGAATGATCCTTCATTTAGTAAACCCAAAATATTTGACGCTGTTGCGGACGGCGTGATTACATATGATGAGCTGCAAAAAAGCGTGTTTATTGACGAGATCGATAGCAGAATTAGTTGTTTTTGTCGGCTTGAAGAATTGCTTGACAAAGAAGACTTGATTTTCAGATATTATAAAAACAAGGTTAAAGGCAGCGGAATAAGCGCAGATTATTTATTGTTTTTTGATGATGATTTGCCAAATCTGTGTTTCTTTTTGACGTATCGGAGTAATAAAAAAGGATTTCTCTGCGGCAGCAGTTTTTTCGCGGCGGAGGATAATAGACATATAATAGGGCAGCCCAAATTTAAAGTATTATATAAATCAAAAAAATATATTTACACGGATGAAAAAATTATCTTGTTAAATCGCATAAAACCAAACGGCTTTGGCAAATAACCGCCAAAGCCGTTGTTTTATTTAATTTCGTGCGCGCAGGAGCTTTAAATACATGTCAAGCTTTTCGTTTTCGTATTTTGCGAAAAGCTTTTCCATTGCGGTAATTTTGCGTGTTTTGTGATAATCGTCAAACGCGGCGTAATACGCGGTCCTGTCGGCGAATTTTATGTCGATCGGCGGATATCCGGCCTTCATGAGCTCAAAGTTTACAAGCAGCCGCCCCGTGCGTCCATTGCCGTCGATAAACGGGTGAACAGCCTCAAATTCAATATGGAACCGCGCCAGCTTGGTGATAAGGTGCTCTTCGTTTTCTTCGTAGCTTTTAAGAAGCCGCTCCATTTCCGGCGGGATCAGATAAGGCTGCGGAGGCGTGTGGGCTGCGCCCATAATGCGCACGGGAACGCGTCTGTACACGCCGCGGTCATCTCTTTTATCGGCCAAAACCAAAAAATGTATCTGTTTTATCAGACTCTCGGTCAGCGGTGCGCGTTTTTTTACGAGCTCCGAGACAAATTCAAACGCCTCCTTGTGGCCGACCGCCTCCAAATGATCCTTAAGCGGCTTTTGGCTGACGGTCAGACCTTTAAGAACCAGATCGGTCTCTCGCAGAGTCAGCGTGTTTCCCTCAATGGCGTTTGAGTTGTATGTGTATTCAACGATAAACTCCTCCGCCAGTCTTTCGGCCTCGCCCTCGGTCAGCGGCCGCGCAGCGTCAAGCTCGGCCTTTTTCCGATCGATCATATCAAGAATGTTTTCGGCTTTATACCGCCCGTCCGCGGGTTTTGCCGCGTCATACGGGATTTGCCAGCTTTTGCCCATTTTTTCAGCCCCGGGAATTTTCCCCGCGGAGCATAATGTCCGTATCCGCCTTTCGGAGATCCGCCATTTTTCCGCCGCCTGCTTTGCCGTCATATACATAAAATCACTTCCTGTCTGTTATTGTACCATATTATCGGAACAATATCAAGCCTTTCGGAACAATATTTTTGACGATGCGGAACAAAATATGATTGAGCATATTAAGATATTTGCGTGAAATGAAGGTGCTGTGATCGGCTTTGCAGATAGCTCAAACTTGACAAGTATATTAATGAATGAGATTAATTATATCTTAAACGCTTGACAATGTAAATCAAAAAGCGTATAATATAGAAGAAAGGAGATGATTGTATGGCGACGACGCCTACGCAAGTGCGTATTGACGCGGATATAAAGAAAGAAGCGGCGGCTTTGTTTTCCAGTCTCGGCCTTGATATGTCAGGCGCGGTAAATTTGTTTTTGCACCAATGTGTTCTGCGCGGAGGTCTGCCTTTTTCGGTTGAACTCCCGCGATACAGCGAGAAAACATTAAGCGCAATGGCTGAGGCGAAACGCATTTCGCGCGATGCGGACGTTAAAGGATACACAAGTATGCAGGAACTCAAGGAGGCTCTTGAAAGCTGATGTATACGGTTAAATTTACAACGGCATACAAAAAGAGTTATAAGCTTATGAAAAAGCGCGGGCTTGATATTTCGGAATTGGATGAAGTTGTTGATATGCTCCGTCTGGGGAAAAAGCTGAGCGAAAAATACCGCGATCACGCTCTTTCCGGAGAATTTTCGGGCTTTCGGGAGTGTCACATCAGACCGAATTGGCTTTTGGTATATCTGATTGAAGATGATGTTTTGACGTTAACTTTGGTCGATACCGGAACACATTCGGATATTTTCGGATAATATAACGCAAAAACAAGGCGGAGCCGACGGCTCCGCCTTGTTTGTATGTTTTTTACTTCGCGGCGCGGCAGATCAGGTCCACGCACTTTTCAATTCCGAACGCTGTGCTGTTTAAAACCATGTCATAGTTTTTTATCGCGCCCCATTCGCGCTCGGCGCAGTATTTGTAGTTAATGGCGCGCTTCTTGTCCGCGTCCTTCATGATTTTTTTCGCCTTGTCGGGGCTTACCGAGTAGAGCTTTGTGACGCGCTCGATCTTGGCGTCAAGCTCGCCGCGGATAAACACGTTCAGACAGCCCTCGTGCTCGCGCAGGATATAGTCGGCGCAGCGGCCCACGATAACACAGGGGCCTTCCTCGGCGATCTCAAGCACAAGCTCGCGCTGGACCCTGTAAAGATAGTCGGTGATCGACGTGCCGTCGCTGTTCCTCGCGATAAAGGCATATGAAAATATGCTCTTGCTCGGCGCGTACTCGCCCGCCTTGCGGATGTATTCCTTCGCGAGGCCTGTTTTCTCGGCAAGCTTTTCAATGATCTCCTTGTCATAGAACTTATAGGCGAGTTCGGCTGCGGTCTTTTCGCCAATTTCGCGTCCGCCGCTTCCGAACTGGCGGCTGATTGTAATAATACTTTTCATGAATATCGCCTCCGCGGCAAATAATTATTTTGCGTACTCGATAGCGCGGAGCTCACGGATAACATTGACCTTGATCTGGCCGGGATACTCCATGGTCTCCTCGATCTTTTTAACAATATCCTTCGCCATCAGTATGGTGTCGTCGTCGCTTACCTTGTCGGCCTTGACCATAATTCTTACCTCGCGGCCAGCTTGAATGGCGAACGAGCGGTCAACCCCGTCGAAGGAGTTTGAAATCTCCTCAAGCTGCTCAAGGCGCTTGATGTAGTTCTCAAGGTTCTCGCGTCTCGCACCGGGACGCGCCGCCGAGATGCTGTCGGCCGCTTGAACGAGGCAGGCTTCGATCGTCAGAGGCTCAATGTCGCCGTGGTGGGCGAGGATGCAGTGAACGACCTTGTCGTTTTCCTTATACTTCTTGGCGATGTCGGCTCCGATTGTGACGTGCGAGCCCTCGACCTCATGGTCAATGGCCTTGCCGACGTCATGGAGCAGACCCGCGCGCTTGGCGAGGGCCACGTCCGCGTTGAGCTCGGCCGCCATAAGGCCCGCCAGGTGCGAGACCTCAATGGAATGCTGAAGCACGTTCTGACCGTAGCTGGTTCTGAACTTGAGCCGTCCGATAAGGCGGATAAGCTCGGGATTGAGGCCGTGGACATTGGTGTCAAACACAGCCTTTTCGCCTTCTTTTTTAACGATCTGGTTGACCTCCTTGCGGGATTTTTCAACCATTTCCTCAATTCTTCCCGGGTGGATCCTGCCGTCGTTGATGAGCTTTTCAAGTGAGCGTCTGGCAATCTCGCGCCTTACCGGGTCAAAGCCCGAAAGGATAACCGCCTCGGGCGTGTCGTCGATAATAAGATCAATACCCGTCAGGGTCTCGATGGTTCTGATGTTCCTGCCCTCGCGGCCGATTATGCGGCCTTTCATCTCGTCATTGGGCAGCGGAACAACCGAAACGGTGGTCTCGGTGACATGATCCGCGGCGCATCTCTGTATCGCGCCGGTGATGATCTTGCGGGCTTTCTCGTCCGCCTCTTCCTTGGCCTGCTCTTCCACGCTCTTGATAAGCAGCGCGGATTCATGCTTAACGTCGGCCTCAACCTCTTTGAGAAGCAGGTCCTTGGCCTGCGACGCCGTCATGGTGGCGATTTTTTCAAGCTGCGCGATCTGGAGCTTTTTAACGCGCTCCACCTCGGCCTGAATTTCCTCGGCCTCGTTCATTTTGCGCTGGATCTGCTCCTCGCGCTTTTCGATCATGCGGCCCTTTTTGTCAATTGTATCTTCTTTTTGCTGCACGCGTCTTTCCTGTCTCTGCAGTTCGTTGCGTCTCTCTTTTATCTCTTTGTCAAGTTCGCTTCTTAATTTATGTATCTCTTCTTTGGCTTCGATCAATTTTTCTTTTTTAATGTTTTCGGCGTCTTTTTCCGCCGAGCTGCTCGCCTCGGAAAGGATCCTTTCGGCCTCCTCCTCGGCGCTGCCGATCTTAACCTCGGCAAAGTTTTTTCTATATGAATAGCCGTATCTGAACGCGAGGAATGCCGCGAGCACTCCGAGCAGAAAAACGACTACCAATAATATCCATGGCAATATAGTTATTTTAAGCACCTCCTAAAGTCAATATTTTGTTCTGCTATCTATATTCTATAATGAACCTTTAGCAATTTTTAAAGAAGTCGATACAAGTGAACCGCGCAAACAAAAACATGTGCACATAAAGTCACGCATATATTATACATGAGTTTACGAAAAAAGTCAAGCGTGATAAGAGCCGATTTATTTTATATCTGTGTTACGTTTTTATGACAAAAAAACAAGGACCGCTCAAAAAGCCGTCCCTGCCGCCGCGGAAGCGTTCGCCGCATGATGTTACTAAAGATAGGCATGTACGATTAAACGATGTCCTCCATTTCGGACTCGGTCTCCGACAGAACGCCGGTTTCGCCCTCGTCGGGAGTGTATATAACAAGCTCGACCGACTTGGTCAGAACATCAGCGTAGCTGTATGAAACCCTACGCTCGGTTGTGAAGAACTCATTCTGATTGTCCAGCTTCACAGTGAAAATGCTGGGATAGGTGTTTTCAATGACTCCCTCTCTCGTAACAATCTGCTTTCTGCCTTTCTTGGCCGTTAATCTGACTTTGTTGCCAACATTATCGGCAAGATTGGACTTAATTTTTGATAAATCATTCTGACCGTACAATAATCTAACCCCTCTTCACAATCATTTTTTATATTGTAACATATTATTACAAATTTGTAAAGAGAAATTACAAAATTCTAACAAAAAAGTTACAAATCTGTGTTAAAATTCAAACAACGTAGGGACTAGGGATTAGGATCTAGGGACTAGGTTGACCCCTCTCAGTCTGCTTCGCGCATGTCCGCTTACGTTAATGATATGTGGCCTCGATTATCCGGGGAATTGAAATACTGTGGTGCAACGAACCCGCTTCGCGGCTCCGGCCGCACCTACGACGTTTTGCGAACTTTGGTCGTAGGGGACGACGACCCCGGCGTCCCGTTTAAAACCAACATAGTGATTAGTAATTAGCTAATAGTGATTAGAAACTTCAAACATTCGCGGCGATGCCGAAACGGGACGCGTCGATGTATCTCCGCGTATTCTCTATTAACTAATCGCTAATCCCTACGTTAGTATATATCCCGGCACATTTTGATGTAGTCGCGGAAGTTGGTGCCGAGGATATAGTTGGTGATAAGGAAATCGTCGATCGGCGTGGTGTTCAGTATCTTGGTTATCGTCTGGTCAAAGGTCCTCGCGTCGATAACGATGATCTTGCTGTACGAGCTCGCGAGCCACGGGATAAGCGCGTTTGAATACGAGTCCTTGAGCATAAGCAGCGTCTTTTTGGTCGCGCCGTTTGAGTTTATCTCGATATACGGCTGGTCGCCGCCGAGGAACATGGTGTATGACGCGCCCTTGTTGAGGTCAAACATTTTTCCTGTGTACGGGAAGGGTTGCCCCGGTATATAGCTGTAGGTCATGCAGTCGAACGGTATGTCGTTGAGCGCATTTTTGTAATACTCGATCGTGTCGCGGTGGTCGTAGAGATACGGAGCCTCGGCTTGACTGTAGAGATAGCCCGTGAAGTCCTTTACCTCGCCCTTTTCAAACTCGTTGATATAAAGCGGCATAAAGCCCATGGCCTCGGCCATTTTGTGGTACGCGTAATACGCGCCGAGCTGCGTCCAGTGGTGGTCGGTGCGGAAGTACACATACTCGCCCTGCTCAAAATGAGCCTTGAGGCTGTCATAAACGTTAATATTTTTCACGCGGTCGTTAAAGTTGTCATACAGGTAGTCTATCGCGGCCTTCTCGCTGTCGCCGACCGTGTTGTAAAACGGCATGAAGTCGATCTGCGTGGGTATGATCATTGAATACATCTTAATGCTGGCCGGAAGCTTGTTCGCGTAAAAGTCAACCATGTCGATATATTCGCGCTGGGCCTCGGGATCGGCCTTGTATATCTCCATGACACGGTCGTCGGTCACGAGCAGGCGGCCGACTCCGGCTTCGCCCGTGCCCATGTCGGCGTTTGACTCAACGATCTTTCCGAAGGCGTTGATGCCCTTTATGTTCTTGTATGTCGAGGATATGTCGGTAAATTTGCTGCGGTAGCCCACGTTGTCGGACAAAAACGTCTCAAAGTCCGACGAGAACTGCCCGGAGCTTATGCTGCCGAGGCTGACCTGAGGCATGTCCGCCAGGTTCCGGTTCTCTTTTTGGGCCGAGGCGTCGTCACGCGGCAGAATGACCACCGTCACAAAGCCGGCGATCATAAAGATTATAAAGAATATTACGGTTAAAATTCTTCTCGCAGTGTACATTTATATTTCCCCTTGCAATAATTTCGAGTAAACTTAAAACCTAAAGTACAGGAATGGGTTGTAGCTCTCGCCCACCAGAAGTATGAAGCAGAACGCCAGCAGCGCGAACACCAGAACGGGCGTTATCACAATATTAATTGCTTTGCACTTGTCGGAGAACCAATCGCAGAGCTTTCTGATGATCGGCGTCGAAACGACTCCGCAGACGATCAGCAGCCACAGATTTGACATAAGCGTCGTGAAGCCGGTGTAATCATACAGCTTGCCGGTGCCGCCGAAGGCGCAGACGAACCAGTCGCGCAGCGCTCCGAAGTCGGTGTAGTAAAACAGCGCCCAGCCGAGAACGAACACGATTATCGTGTAAAGGTGGGCGAAAAACGCCGGAAGCCGCATCAGCTTGCCCTTGAACGCCTTTTTCTCAATGATAAGCAGTATTCCGTAGTAAAGTCCCCACAGCACAAAATTCCAGCTCGCGCCGTGCCAGAGGCCGGTCAGCATCCAGACGAACATGATATTGAACATCTGGTGTTTGCGGTTGCCGCCGAGCGGGATATAGACATAATCGCGGAAGAACGTGCTCAGCGATATGTGCCAGCGCCGCCAGAAATCGGTGACGTTTTTGGCAATGTAGGGATAGTTGAAGTTTTCAAGGAAGTTAAAGCCGAACATCCTGCCCATGCCTATCGCCATGTCGGAATAACCCGAAAAGTCAAAATATATCTGGAAGGTATAGGCAATGATGCCGACCCACGCCGAAAGCACGGACGACTCCGCCATGTTTCCGCCGAGCAGCGCCGAGACGACCGCGCCCGTTCCGTTGGCCAGGACTACCTTTTTCAGCATGCCCTGAGTGAAGCGGAGCACGCCGTACTCAAAGCCCTTGAGGGTCACGCGGCGGTCGTTGATCTGCTTTTCGATGTCGACATAGCGCACGATCGGGCCGGCCACAAGCTGCGGGAACATTGAGACGTAGCACAAAAAGTTCAGCGGGTTTTTCTGAACCTTGACCTCGCCGCGGTACATGTCTATGCAGTAAGACAAAGTCTGGAACGTGTAGAACGAAATTCCCAGCGGCAGCGAAAAGTTATAAAACGGGATGTTCAGATGAAACGCGGAATTAATGCAGTCAACGATCCAGCCGGTGTATTTGAACACCGCGAGCTGGCCGAGGTTTATGACAAGCGCCAGCACGAGCGCCAGCTTCGCCCGCCATCCGCCGGAGTATTTGTTTATGGCAAGGCCGCACAAATAAGCCACCGCGGCGCTGAGTATCAGCAGAACAACCCAGACGGGCTCGCCCCACGCGTAGAAAATAAGCGACGCGATAACAAGCACAACGTTTCTGTAAGTGATGTTGCCGTTCCAGAAATAGAGCAGCAGCACGACCGGCAGGAACACGCACATAAACAATAAGCTCGAAAATACCATGTCTTTCTCCTTAAGCTTGAGCGCGCAAGGCGCGCATAATAATCCAGTATAATTATGGAAAGGATTATACCACCTTTTTTGCGGATTGTCAAACGAAAATGCGCCGCTTCGGCGCGGCGGCGAACGGTTTTTGCGTCAAGGCAAAAGCAAAAACGGGCTTGAAATCACGAAATATTGCCAAAAAAGCAAGAAATATTGCCTTGCAGTGCTCATTTTATTGGAAAATTCCAAAAAATGAGGTATAATTATTGTACATTTTTTCTGAAAGAGAGTGATACTATGAAACTAAAGGGCAAATTGATGAATATATTGCTTTCGGCAGCCGTGCTGATCGGCAGTCTGGCCGTTCCCGCGGCGACCGTTTCCGCGGTCAACACGCTGCCAGCATTCCCCGGCGCCGAGGGCGCGGGAATGTATGCCACGGGCGGCAGAGGCGGCACGGTGCGAATCGTGACCAAGCTTACCGACGACGGCAGCGTCGGCACGTTCCGCGAGGCGGTCAGCCACTCAAACAGCATTGTCGTGTTCGCGGTCGGCGGAACAATAGATCTGAAAAGCGATGTTGTTGTGAAAGGCAACGTCACGATCCTTGGCCAGACCGCGACCGGCGGCGGCGGAATAACGCTCAGAGGCGCAAAGATCGGAATGGGCGGCGACAATATTATTATAAGATATGTCAGCTCACGTCCCGGAGAAACGGGTAAGGAGTGTGACGCCTGGGGAGGAAGCAACGGTTCAAACTCGATCGTTGACCATTGCTCGCTCGGCTGGGCGAACGATGAGCAATGGGGCCTTTATTCAAATAATATGCACCAAACTGTGCAGTACACTCTGATCGGTCCGTCAAACTGTATATCGGTTCATGACAAGGGCTGCCACGGCTTTGGCGTTATGTTCGGCAAGGGTCAGAACTCCTGGCACCACAACATGATAGCTCACAATGTTTCCAGAAACTTTCGCGGCAAGGTCGAAAAGACCGAGGCGATGGATTTTGTAAACAACGTAATATACGACTGGGGCTATCAGACGGGCTACGGCACCATGGGCCACCAGAATTATGTCAATAATTATTTAAAGATGGGAAATTCTACCACCGGCGGACCGCGTTTTCTCGTTAAATCCAGCGGCTCCGCTCCGGAGAATTACAAGTTCTACCTTTCCGGCAACACAATAAGAAGACCGAACGGCTCGTATTACAATGAAGATATAGAAAAAAGCAACCAGTGGCTCGGCATGAGCGGCTTTGATAAGGCGACCTACGGTTCCGACACGCCCTTTAAGGTCGAGGATGTAAACGGCAACGATGCGTCTGTTTTAAACAGCAATCAGTTTGAGACCGCCGACGAAGCGTTTGAGACCGTTATCAACTATGCCGGCGCGGGCATCAGCGCCGACAAGCGTCCCAAAATAGATCAGCAGGTTATGGACGAGGCGAAGAACGGCACTGGTTATCTCACCGGCGGTCCCATGTATTCCACCACAACGTCGTCCGCCCTGAAAAAGGCTATCAAGGAGTACAAAATCAAAGAGATGAATTATGATGATTATTATCCTCCGAAGTATACGACCCTTGACAGGACCGATGAAGATAAAGACGGCATGGATGATAATTGGGAGCGCGAAAGAGGACTCGATCCCACAAATCCGAATGACGCCTCGGGTGATTACTACGGTCAGGGATATATGAATATAGAGTACTACGCGAACGATCTGACGATCAACTCGTTCCCCGAGGGAATAGTTACGGAGTCTCCCAAGACCGCGGATCTGGGCGAGGATTACAGAATGGTTATGGAGGACGTAAACGCCATAAAGCTCAGCCCCTCAACGATCAAAAATGCGTCCGACCTGACGCTTCCCACGGCGGGCAGCGTTAACGGCAGCTCGATCAAGTGGTCAAGCGCGTCGAGCGCGGTGAAGATCAGCAATAATCAGATCTCGGCGGTCAACCGTCCGTCCGATAAGGACGCGTCCGTAATACTCACCGCCGAGATCACGCACGGCACATTCACGCTCAAGAGAAGCTATACAATCACGGTCAAATCAACCGCGGCGAAGTGGACAGCGTCCGAGAGCGACAACGGAAAGAAAGCGGGCAGCGAGCTTATTGACGGCTTGACGACGCTGCATGACACGACCGGCGGCACGGCGAATGTGACGCTGAACGACAAGACCTATAACTATTATATCAGCGGCGCCGACAGCGGAGGCTGGAGCGGCGGAAAGGCGACAGGTACAGGATTTAAATATATTCCCGAAAAGAGCGGATATTTGAATGTTTATCTGACCTCGCTGGGTCAGGCGGCGAACCCGAAAACCGCGTATATTATGAAGGAAGGCGCGGAGAGCGAAAAAGATTGCGTCGCCTCGGTAACGGGCGAGGGCAACGACGCGGTACTTACCGGAAAAGTCGAGGCCGGCCAAACCTATTATATATACGTCAAAGGCTCTAAGGGAAGATTTTTGGGCATGGAGATTACAAACGAGGCACCGACGCTTATGTGGAAAGCGTCCAAAAACGTCACAAAAGGCGAGGTTCTGATGACCGGCCTCACCGCGAATGACAGCATGACCTTCGAGACGACCAACAGAACGATCGATTCCGTTTCGTTTACCGGCAGACTTACATGCGCGAACACTCCCGCGGACGGCGGAGCGTCCGGAATGGCGCTGACCTACACTCCAGAAACCAAGGGCGTGATCACGGTTTACTATAAGCTTAACAGCGGCAAGAAGTTCGTGATCCATGAGCCCGGCAAGACCGCGAACGAGGAGCTTGCCATGTACAAGACCAATAACGACAGCGTGAATATCTACACGTCAACGAGCGCCAACCTGGAAGCCGGTAAAACATATTATATTTACGTTGAGAATTCAAAGGCGGAGTTCTACGGCGTATCGTTTAAGAGCACCGAGGGCGAGCCCGATCCCGATATCAAGCCGGACGCTCCCGATCCCACAATGCCTCCGCTTGAGGGAGAGACGTGGAACTTTGACAATATTGCCGTTGGCACCGAATTCGGCAACGGCGATATGATTGCAAATGAGAACGATATGGAGATAAGAGTGAACTATGCGACCGGAAACGCGGATAATGTTCCCGATATTGCCGTGGCGCCTTCGATCGCGGAAAAAACAGCGGGCAGCGCGGATCATTATCTGAAGATCGACGACAAAGGCAAGGGTCAGGACGGCTGGACATACGAGGCCGAGGAGCCCGTGGAGTCCGAGATCATTGTAATAGATTTTGACTTTATGTCGGGCGACACAAATAAGGACACGGTTCTGCTTCGCGCGTTTGACAATTTAAACGTTAACCCCGGAAATTCGTATGTTCCGGAAAAAACTTTGGACGGCAGAATATTTGAACTCAAGACCGGAGAGAACGGCAAAGAAAAGACCCCGTGTCTTAAAATAACCGATTATTTCTCAAAGGGTTCGTTTGATGAAACGAAAGGAGAGAGTCCAAAAGGTCTTGACACCGTGCTGGGCAGCTTCACATACAAAGCGAACACATGGTACAGCCTGAGAGTTCAGTACACATCGTCAAATAATTCAATTACGGTTTACAACAAAAACGCGGACGGAAGTTACGGCAAGATAGGAACGGTCGAGCTCGGCTCGGGAACCGCCAAAGGTGAGATACCGTCTCTTAATATAACAAGCATCGGCGGTTCCACAAGAGGCAGTGCGGCAAACGTTTTGGGCTTAGACAATATCAGCGTGCTCACGCCCGAGGGTTCGGCTGTCGTTTCTCCTCCGGAGCCTACCGACGAGCCGCAGCCCACAGAGGGACCGCAGCCCACGGCGGGACCGCAGCCTTCCGAACCGACGGTCAGGTTCAGTCAAAACGGAGCCGAGATCAAAAGTTTTACGAACGGCGAGGTAACGCTTACAGCGAGCGGACTGTCGGAGCCGTGCAGCGTTATAATAGCAGGCTATGACCAAAGCGGCGCGGCGACAATTGCCGCTGTTACGGAGTATGATCCGTCTTTGGGCGATACCGCTGATGCGGCTGTCACGCCGACGGAGGACACAGTGACGATCCGCGGCTTTATCTGGGACGGCACCGAGAACATTAAACCGATGTCGGACGTTTATGAAATAAAAAGGAAATAAAGACAAACGGCAACGGGCGGATTATCCGTATTGTATTTGCGGCGCGAATTGAAAGAGAAAACGCCTCCCTCTTTGAGGGAGGGGGACCGCGATAGCGGTGGAAGGAGTAAACGCCAAGCGCCCGCCTCCCCTCCGGGGAGAGGCAGAAAGAGGTAAAATTATGAAAGTTTCAATAATCGGGACGGGGCATATTGCCCATTCAATGGCGAGGACGATAAAAGTCGTTGATGAGGCGGAGTTTTACGCCGTGGCATCAAGGACTCTCGAGGCTGCGGAAAAGTTCGCGGAGGAATTTGATATTCCGAAGGCCTACGGCAGCTATGACGAGCTGATCAACGACCCGGAGATCGAACTGGTGTATATCGCCACCATTCATCCGCTTCATTACGAGCTTTCCAAAAAGCTTTTGGAAAAAGGCAAAAGCGTGCTGTGCGAAAAGCCGATATGCATAAACAGCGCTCATGCCGAGGACCTGTTCAGGATCGCGAGAGAACATAACGCCTTTATCTGCGAGGCGGTGTGGACGAGGTTTTTCCCGTGGGTCAAAGAAATAAAAGAGATCATATCGAGCGGCGAAATAGGAAAGCCCGTGCTTATGCAGTCAAACTTCGGTTCCAAAAAGACGGCGTCATCGTGGATCCACGACCCGAAGCTCGGCGGCGGCGCGCTGCTTGACCTGGGTATATACAACGTGACCGCGGCGTCAATGCTGCTGGGCGACGATTTTGAAATAGAATACAGCGTCGGAAAGCTGTCCGAGGCGGGCGTCGACGACCACAGCCTGACGGTGATAAAATACAAAAACGGCGTGACCGCGTCGCTTATGAGCTGCACCGATATGTGCACCGACTCAAAGATAACGCTGATGTGCGAAAACGGAATAATCGAGATCGCCGGGGTGTCCAACTGGAAGAGCACAAGGGTCTATAACGAGCAGAAGGAGCTTATCCGCGAGATAACCCCAAAGTTTAAGACCGGATATGTGTTTGAGCTCGAGGCCTGCATAAAGGCGATAAAAGAAGGAAAGATCGAGTGTGCGGAAATGCCCCATTCCGAGAGCCTGTTCGTGCTCGGCGTTATGGACGATATGCGCGCACGCTGGGGAATGAAATATCCCGGAGAATAGAATAAAACGAGGCGGAACTTCGTTCCGCCTCGAATTTTTTTGAAGTTTTAAGCTTTGTTGGGGCCTATGTACTTCGATTTGCCATAGCCCAGAATAAGCACGAATATGGGCCACAAGAATAACATACCCACGGTGTATCCCGCGCCATGTCCGTATGCCTTCGAGATCTTGTGATACGAGATTATCGTGATCACCAGTGCGATGATCGCGGATATAAGCAGCAGGACCGCGTAGAGCATGTTGTCGGGGAAGTTTTGGTTCAAAGACGTGAATACGCCATATACAACAGCGACGATCAGTGTGATCCAGAACCACGATGTTTTCCATGTCAGCTTATACATGATGTATTGGCTGTAGAACGGGATAATGCTCTTCCAGCCGGGCTCGCCCGCCTTTGTGAACATTTTCCAGTACGCGATAATCTGGAATACCCACATTATGATCGCGCATGCGACAATAAAGCCGAGTATGCTTCCGACAGCTAATCCGCCCAAAGCGTCATTGGAAAGGGGTGCAGCAGTATTCATAGTTTTACCTCCTTAAAATTTAATATTATTTTATTTTTAAACAAATTATATCATATTATATATTAAAAAACAATATCATTCGTGTTAAAAAACGTGCATTTCACGTCGTCGTCGCCGATCCCTTCGCTTGCTTGTTTTGCCGCTCGCGGCAAAAGCTGCGCCCGCTGCGGGTCGGCTCCTCTTTCCCGCAAAGTGCGCTTTGCTGGCGCTTTGCGGGAGCCCTGCGCGTCTTATGGCGCTTTTTTGATCCCTTCGCTTGCTTGTTTTGCCGCGAGCGGCAAAAGCCGCGCCCGCTGCGGGTCGGCTCCTTATTCCCGCGTCACAAATTTCTTCGCTTATCACAAAAGGCGCATGCGCCTTTTGCTCATCGCTGCGAATTTGTTCCTTATTCCCAAAAACGCAAGCGTTTTCGGGAGCCCTGTCTGCACTTCGCTGGCGCTTTGCGGGAGCCCTGCGTGCCTTCGCTTGCTTGTTTTGCCGCAAGCGGCAAAAAGCCCGCCTTGCGGCGGGCGGGTGTTTTAGTCCAAAACGCCTTTGATGTACTCGGCGATCTCGGGAACCTTGCAATTGGGGAAGAACAGCTCCGCGAACTTTTCGCCGCTGACCGTCTTTTTCAGGAAGTCCTGATCAATGTTTTTGAGAACATACATAATGTCATGGTGCGTGACCTTTTTTACCTCGTCGAGTATCTTCTTGTTGGCCTGCTCGGGAACGGCTCTCTCTTTGGGATAGCCGCCGCCCATCTCGTCGCACAAGAGCTTCTCGAAGGTATAGTCAAGATTAAGCTCCGCGCCCCAGCCGAAGCCCTGCGCGAACGGCATGGCAATCGCGTTGCCGTTGTTTACCTGACCGAAAAGATACGCGTCAAGCGGGCTTGTGACATGTCCGCAGAGCACGCCGGGGAACGAGTTGAGCGCGAGCATGGCGCCCTCGCCCGTGCCGCAGCCGGTAACGACAAAGTCAACCGCTTTTGAGTTTAAGAGGATGGCCGCGAGCAGTCCGTTCATAACATAGGTGAGCTGCGCCTCGTCGTCGGCGCTGTACATGCCGAAGTTAAGAACCTCGTGGCCCATGGGCTCGGCGATCTTTTTCAGCGAATTGCAGATGATCTCGTTCTTCGCCGCCTGAGAATTTTCGTTAATAAGCGCTATTTTCATTGTAAAATGCTCCTTTTTTTGAAATATATTTGAAAAAAGTATTTATTTTTCTTCTTTCTTATAGTATAATAATTAATAACCTTTTTGTCAATAACGTAAAGGGGAAATAGTTATGGAACCGCTGAAATTTCTTGTGTCGCTGATTATTGACGATGTTGAAAAAGACGCCGATATTATCGGGCGGCGCATGAGACAAATCAAAAACCGCGGCTTTGACGGCGCGGTGCTCACCGTGGGGCGCGGAACCGGCGCCCGCGAATTGGGCGGGGGCGCCGCTGCCGATATGAGCGGAACGCTCAAAGCTCTTGATGAAATAATCCTGCGTGCCAAGGCGGAGGATCTTTCGGCGTGGCTCGGAATAACCGGCAGTCGCGCCGCCGCGCTGCCGATGGTGCCCGCGCAAAGGCTGGCTCTCGGCAATGACGGCGAGGTAATAAAGCTCACCGATCCGGGCATACCGTCTCCGTTTGATGAGGTGTGCGCCTTAGAGCAGATCGGCGGCGTTTATGAGAAGATCAAAGAGGGGCTGTCCGCCGAGGCTTTTGAATACATAATCGGTTTTTGTGCCGAGTTTCCGGGATTTTCGGACATCAGCGGCGCGACCGTCCCGTGGTACGACGATATAGAGGAAGAATTTTTAAACGATTACGGCATGGACATAAAGCCGTTTTTAAAGGAGCTGTTCAGCGAGGGCGGGCCGTCGAAGCTCAAGGCCCGCTATTGGAACAGGATAACCAAACGCTTTACAAAGGCGCGGCTTGAGCCGATCAGAGGCTGGTGCGCCCAAAACGGCAAAAAGCTTATCATGACTTCGGAAACGGAGTTTGAGCCCGTGAACATGATCGAGGAGCGCGGCTCATATCTGGAGTCCGAGCGGGGCGCCGCGCTGCCCTCGGTCACGGTCAGGGGCATCGGAGACGTGAGCGTTTTCGCGGCCTCGGCGGCGTCCGGCTTCGCGTGCCAGACGGGGAACTGCGAGGCTGCCGTCTCGGTGTTTGGCGGGACCGGCTGGGGGCTGATGCCCGAGCAGTTTGAAAACTGCCTTAGAAAGCTGACCGAGTGCGGAATTACAACATTTGTTGTAAATTCCTGCTATCCGCGTTTGAGCGGAGCCGCTTTGAGAAGGCGGCACATCTCTTTCCCGGAGCACGTTCCGTGGAAGGGCGTAATACCCGAGATCCTCGCGGAGCTGAGACGCGTGGCGGAGATCGAGGGAAAGCGCGCCAGAAGGATACTGCTGGTCTGCCCGACCCGGGCCATGTGGAGCGTCTACGCCCCCGGCGGCGAGAACGCCGAGGCGAAAGAACTCAGCCGCGCCGTGACCGGGATAAGCGACAGGCTCCATGAGATGAGCCGCCGCTTCGATGTGACC
Organism: uncultured Monoglobus sp.; assembly: GCA_947630135.1. Classification (GTDB taxonomy): domain Bacteria; phylum Bacillota; class Clostridia; order Monoglobales; family Monoglobaceae; genus Monoglobus. The sequence continues at coordinate 50,159 of CANRGH010000006.1, read as the reverse complement.
GACGAAAATATGTTTGAAAACTTCGCTTCCGCCGGAGGAAGCGGGGTCATAATGGGCGAGCGCTCATACAGCACTCTGCTCATAACTCCCGGCTGCGCTTTCACGAAAAAAGGAAAGCTGATGCTCGAGAAGGCCAAGGCCAGCGGGACCCGCATTTTGAATGATATACCGAAATCCGACACCGAGATCATACCGCTTGAGCTTATCCGCGACACGCTCAAGGAGATCGTTCCGATCGTGGTCAATCAGGATAGGTGGACGATCACCCCGCCCGAGACAAATATACTGCCCCTCACTCCCGAATACAGAAACGGCGGAGCGGAATTCCGCTTCCGGGCGGGCGATGATTTTTCCGGAGATGTCCGTCTGCTCGTGTCGGACGGCTGCCGCGAGGCGAGCATAAACGACATATTGATAAGCGTTTCGGACAGGGACGAGCGCGGAGAATATTATGAAATAACCGAAAATATCGTGTCGGGTGAGAACAAAATAGTTCTGGAGGGCTGCGGCGAGGTCTTCGCGTATCTGACCGGAAGCTTCAGAGTCGAGGCCGCCTCGGGCTACAGGAGCTTTGACCAAAGGCAGGTCCAGACCAAGAACAACTTCGTTCTGCGCCCCGCCGGAGCCGAGAGCGAGAATAACCTTGTGCGCTGCGGCTATCCGTTCGCCGATCTCTGCGCCTCGGCGAAAAAAATCATATATATTGAAGAAAACATCAACCGTCCTGTTCTCAGGCTGCGGTGTGATGACGCTTCGGTTATAGAGGTCTATTTTGACAACGAGTTTATCGGCCGCGTTTACGGCGGAAACAACACATTGCCGATCCCGCCAATGGCGGCGGACGAGCGTCATGTGGTGGAGATCCGCTGTTTCCCGTCAGGCTTTAACCTCTACGGCGACCGCGCGTATGTTTTCGGCGACACCGGCACGGCGGCGGGACCGGATGAGCCCGGATACAGGGCGGATGACAACGTGAAGCTCGTGAACTGGAAAATTCCGAGAGAGATTGAACTAATTCGTGAGTTTTGACGCCGAATAATTTGTTGAAAATACATGTTTACAAAATGTATATATGTGTGTTATATTATTAACACGACAAGCAGAATAAACTGCGTTTTGTAAAAAATCAAATAAAGATCAATATTTTTGTTTTGCTTTGCAAACACAGACAGAATGGGTTATGATGTTTCACGCAGCGGAGGTAGACATTTTGATGGACAACATTATGCAAAGAAGCGTTAACATAAACACGCTTGAACATAAGAACGCGGCGAATGAGCGCGAAAAATTTATCAGAAAACTGCTCATTGGCGGCGCTGTTTTTAATCCCAAAAAATCGGCGGAGCTGGGGATCAGGATGCAGTCAAGCCGTTTTTCGGTCATTCTTGCCAGAATAAGCCTAAGCGCCGACGAACCGCGCTCCGACGTTTCCGAGATAATATACGCGGTGCGAAATATCGGCGAGGAGCTTTACGGCGCGTACTCCGAGTGTTACGGCATTGATGTTGGCGCCGTGACCGTTGGGTTTTTGTGCTGCCACGGAGAAAATTCTGATTTTATCGCCGAACAGTCGGCTGATCTTAAACGGCACATAAACGAGCTTTTCGGGCTTAACACGACCATGTCGCTCTGCACGAGGGAGTGCTCGGTCGACGACTGCGGCAAGCTCTACAAAAACGCCAGATATGCCATGCTTTACAGGCTGTCGTTTAAACCGTATTCGATAATCAATTATGACGATACCCTTTCGATGTCGCGGCTGAGCTGCGAATACCCCGCGCTTCTTGAGCGCGAGATATTCGAGTGTATCCGCTCAAGGGATGAAGCGTCGCTTAAGCGCGCGGTCAGCGCGTTTGTCGGCACGATCGACAACATGTCTTATGACACGATAGTGCTCCACACGACGCGGCTGCTTTTGGCGGTCGACGGGCTCGCGGTGAGCGAGAAGGGCGAGAACGAATCGGTCCACAACAGCATTATCGAGGATCTGAGCTCGCTTGAATCGATCGACGATCTCACGGTTTTCGTTGAGGAAAGATGCAGCGAGACAATGCGTTTTATCCAGGAGTCAAAGGCGGACACCAAAAAGGACTATATTGTTTCCGCCATAATCAAATATATAAACGAAAACTACACCGACTCGGCTTTGTCGGTTGAGGCGATTGCCGCCAGCGTCAACCGCAGCTCGAATTATATCCGCAGCATTTTCAAGCGGAGCCAGGGAATCTCGATCTCCGAGTACCTGACACGCAAGCGGTTCGACCAGGTTTGCAAAATGCTGATCGAGACAAATCTGACCGCGCGCGACATCGGCAAAGAGGTGGGGCTCAACTCGGGAAGCTATTTCTACACGTCCTTTAAGAAATACACGGGCTGCACCCCTGACAGCTACCGCAAGGCGCATCGGAACTTAAATTATAATAAGATTTAGTTCGGTTTATTTCGGGAATTGATCGGGAGCGCGGGATTTTTCGGAATTTTTTCGGAATATTTCAAAAAAACCCTTGCATTTTCCGTCGGTGTGTGGTATAATCTGAAATACTGATGCTTTATGAGAGCAAATTCTACAAATATACTATATACGCGCGGCGTATAAGGAGGAAGTTTTAAAATGGTAACAGTATTGGTTATTATTCATGTAATTATAGCCGTGGTGCTCACGGTGATCGTTCTGATGCAGCACGGCAGACAGCAGGGCCTGTCCGGCGCCATTGCCGGCGGAGCCGAGACGTTTTTCGGAAAAAACAAGGGCAGAACAATCGACGCCATGCTCAGAAAGTTCACGGCTGTGTTCGCCATTTTGTTCATCCTTTCGTCGATCGTGCTGACTTATGTTTCGATCCGCCAGGCAAACCTTGACGAGGCCGCCTCGGAAGAGGCCGCCGGTGACGAGACAAGCCAGTCCATGAACGTTACGATGGACGAGAACGGCAATCTGGTTGACGAGAGCGGAAACATTGTTATGTCGGCCGAGGATATGGCCGCGCAGCAGGACGCAGCGGCCGAGGAAGGTGCTGTTGATACCGCCGAGGGCGAGGACGCGGAAGCTGCTGATGCTGCGGAAGGAGCTGCCGACGCGGCAGAGGGAGCCGCTGATCAGGCGGCAGACGCCGCGGAAGGAGCCGCCGATCAAGCGGCTGACGCTGCTGCGGACGCCGCAAATCAGGCTGCGGCGGAGTAAGCCCAATAAATATATGAAACTTCAGGGTAGGCTCGCGCCTACCCGTTTTGTTCAATAAGAAATACAAACGGGAGTGAAAATTATGAAAGACACAAAATTATTTGTAGTTATGCCGTGCTATAACGAGGAGGAGGTCTTGGGCGAGACCTCAAAACGCATGCGCGAGCTGTTTATGACCATGGAGGCGGACGGGCTTATTTCGCCCGACAGCAAAATCGTTATGGTTGACGATGGCAGCCGCGACAAAACGTGGAGCATAATCAGCGGCCTTTGCGACAGTGACAGCATATATCGCGGCGTCAAGCTGGCGCACAACGCGGGCCACCAGAAGGCGCTGCTCGCGGGGCTTATGACCGTAAAGGACGAGTGCGACTGCGCTGTTTCGATCGACGCCGATCTACAGGATGACATCAACGTTATTCCCGAAATGGTAAAAAAATTCGACGAGGGCTGCGACGTGGTTTACGGCGTCCGCAGCAAGCGCGAGACCGACACGTTTTTCAAGCGTTTCACCGCCGAGGGATTTTATAAGTTTTTCAGAGTCATGGGCGCCGAGGTCGTCTATAACCACGCCGATTACCGTCTGATGAGCAGCCGCGCGCTGAACGCTCTCGGCGAGTATAAGGAGGCAAACCTTTTCCTGCGCGGAATAGTTCCGACCATAGGCTATAAGAGCGACTGCGTGTATTACGAGCGCGCCGAGCGCTTCGCGGGCGAAAGCAAATATCCTCTCAAAAAAATGCTTTCATTCGCCTTTGACGGAATAACGTCGTTCAGCGTGAAGCCGATAAAGATCGTATGGACGGTCGGCCTTTTGGTATGCGTGGCGGCGATAATAGCGGCGATATACACAATTATTTCAAAATGTCTGGGATATTCAACCGACGGGTGGGCGTCGCTCATGTGTTCGATCTGGTTCCTGGGCGGAGTTCAGCTTGTCTCGGTCGGCGTGATCGGCGAGTACATAGGCAAAATTTACAAGGAGACAAAAGCGCGCCCCAGATATATTATTGAGGAATACAGGAAAAAATAGACAAGTGCATTTTTTTGTAAACTTTCTATTAATATTCTATTAATAAATCGGGAAATTTATTGAGAAAAACCGCGTTTTGTGCTATAATAAGTCGGAAATGCGGACAATTGAACCGAAATTAATTAATACGAGGTGTTTTTGTGAAAAAGAGAATAATTGCTGCGCTGCTGACGCTTTGCATGACGTTGTCGTGCATGGGAACGTTTGCCTATGACCCGAACTGGTGGGCCGAGGACACGGTAAAGGGCGCTATGGATTACAGCCTTATTTCGACAGAATACGGCAAAAAGCCGTATACCGACGCGATAAACAGACTGGATTTTATAAACGTGGCCGTTAATATTTACGCCACGATAACAGCCGAGAACGTGTCCTCAAACGCCTACAACCCGTTTATCGACACCGACAACGCGTTCCCGAACATGGCGTATTATGCGGGAATTATCAGCGGCGACGGAGAGGGCCATTTTTTCCCGGCCAACTTCATAACGAGAGAGGAAATGTGCAAGGTAATAACGAGCATGCTGTCCGCGGCGGGCGTTTTGGGCCCGTATTTTCCGTCGAGCGGCGTGTTTGACGATATAATCGACGCGGATCAGATCGACTACTGGGCCAGAGACTATGTCGCGTTCATGCTTGACAACGACCTTATGGCGGGCTACGAGGGTTATTTCAAGCCGCTTGAATACGTTTCCCGCGAAGAGGCCGCGATAATCTCATACCGCTGCTTCGTCAAGTACGGCAGGGATGTTGACGGCTATATTCAGTCCGCGCTCAAAGAGGGAACCGACTCAAACGGCAGAACGATCTACACGCTCGAAAAGACGGTCATGCAGGACAATGGCACAGTTATCGCGCTTCGCAACGCGCCCGACAAGCAGCTTGTGACCCCCGGCGGGGAGATCGTCGGCGGAAGCTCCGAGCCCGTTGTGGAGGCCGACCCCGAGCCTGTTCCGGACGGAACCGGAGGCTTCGCGCCCAGCGGTACACCGCTTCAGGTGCCCGACGCCGACGGCCTGTATAAGCTCAAGACATATTCCGAGACTCTCGCCACCGGCGAGGCCATGGACAAGGAAATGAGAATTTTCGGCGATCTCGGTGCGAAATACACATCGGCCGAGGAAGCCGACGCGCACATGACCGACGTCACCGTGGCGGTCTGGGAGCTCCCCGAGGGAGAGACAGAGCTCAGAACAGGCTGGAGAACGTTTAAGATCAACACGGTGCTCAAGGACGACGTTGTGGCAATATTCAATGAGATCTACAACTCGCCCACCAAGCCGCCGATCAAGGACGCGACCGGCTACGCGTGGCGCAGCGCCATGGCGGGCGGAAGCCTGTCCGACCATAACTACGGCACGGTTATCGATCTTAACTATAACGAGAACTATTGCTTATACAAGAGCGGTCAGCAGATAGGAACCTTCTATGACCCCGAGAACTCGATATTCTCGTTCGCGCCCACCGGCGCGGTGGTCCAGACCTTTGCGAAATACGGCTGGCTCTGGGGCGGAAACGCTTGGGTAAGCGGCACCGTTGACCACATGCACTTTACATATCTCGGAAAATAATCAAAATACCCCCGGCGTTTGCCCGCTCATCCTTCAAAAGGAAAATATTTTTGTGAAGCGCGGCAAAGCGGGGGTTTGCCTTATTTGAGTTATTTATTCTGTGTCAGGAGGTAGAATATGAAAAAATTTATCGCTGTTTTTCTGTGTCTTGCGGTGTGCCTTTCGCAGACGGTTTTTGTCGGCGCGCAGAGCTTGGATGAGCCGCCCGAAGCTGTCGCGGCCGCCGAAAAGCTTGTCGCGTTTCCCGGCGCCGAGGGCGGCGGAATGTACACAACCGGCGCGAGAGCCGCGTCAAGCCCGACGGTTTACCATGTCACAAACACCGACGACAGCGGCACGGGCTCGTTCCGCGACGCGGTCTCAAAAGAGAACCGGATAATCGTGTTTGACATCGGGGGAGAAATAAAGATAAAATCGCCCATTAACCTTTCAAAAAGAAATCTGACCATTTTGGGCCAGACCGCGCCCGGCGACGGAATATGCATTTCGGGCGCTCCGGTCAAGGTCAGCGCCGACAACATAATTATGCGTTATCTAAGGTTCCGCATGGGCGTCTACAGCGAGGTCGACAAAAAGTATGACGACGACGCGCTCGGGGGCACAAACAGCACATCGAATTTGATCGTCGACCACTGCAGCATGAGCTGGTCGACCGACGAGTGCTGCTCGTTCTACGCGATAAAGGACTCCACGATCCAGTGGTGCATCATGACCGAACCCCTCAACCGCTCGATCCACGACGAGGGCGGCGGCATAGAGGCTCACGGTTACGGCGGTATCTGGGGCGGCGTCAACGTCTCGTACCACCACAACATGGTGTCAAGCGCCAACAACCGCTTTCCCCGGGTCGGCACAAGCGAGACGGTCAGCTCCTACAAGGGCGGCAAGGATACCGAGAGTCTGCTCGATATCCGAAACAACGTGTTCTATAACTGGAACGGCAACAATTCCTACGGCGGCGAGAACGGAGTGCGCGTGAATTTGGTTTCAAATTACTACAAAGAGGGCCCCGCCAGTAGCTCGATCAACAGATTTTATGAGATGTACGGCGGCAGCAAGGGCGGCAAGTCAAACTGGGGCACCGACATAGCCGTTGATGGAAATTATTACGACTCGAAAAACAGCCAATCTTCCAAGGTCAGAACAATAAACGAGGACAACACAAAGGGCGTTGACACAAGAGACTGCAAAACCTACAACATTGTGAAATACGACGAGAGCATAGCCGGAACCACGACCAACCACACGCAGTATATTCATGATTTCAAGATCGGCACGCATACGGCCGAGCAAGCCTTTAACCTTGTGCTTGAGCACGCGGGCGACAGCCTGAGGCGCGACTCGGTCGACGAGCGCGCGGTAAACGACGCGAGAAACAGAACAGGCGTTATGGGCAATAACGGAATAATCGATCTGGCGCATCTCAAGAAAATGGATAAGCCCGTTTATAGCAACGGCAAGATCATCGACACCGACGGCGACGGAATGGCCGACGAGTATGAAAAGGGTCACGGGCTTGACATAAACAGCAACGACGCGCTCGGTAAAACGAGCGAGGGTTATTTCAACATAGAGGCTTACGCGAACTGGCTGGCCGAGGGCAACGAGCTCGAAATTCCACCGTCGCCCACGCTCGACCCAAATCAGCCCACACCCTCTCCGTCTCCGACTCCGACTCCGACTCCGATACCGAGGCATAACATAACGGCCGACGAGAACATGCAGAACGGCTCGATCGAGATAAACGGCGCGTCCGCCCGAACGATAACATGGAACGCGGCCGAGCACAAGAGCGAGATAGACGGCGAAAAGACGCTTAATCTGAACGGCGCCGAGGGCAGCGACGGAACCATAACGATGTACGACCCGACCACCGCCGCGTTCGAGTTCGGCGGCAGGACCAGCGCCAAGGGGGAAACAAATCCCTCCGCAAAGCCGCCGTTCACAAGCTCAAACAAGCCGAGCGGAAGCGTTTATATGATAAAGCCTGCTGTCGACGGAGAAATGAATATCAGCTTTTATGTATACGGCGGCAAGGAGCTCAATATCTACGACAACACCGCGAAAAAGTATATTGTTCAAGGGAGCCAAAAGCCGACTGAGGGCTATTACGAGCACAGCTTTGAATGTTCCGCGGGCAGCGAGATCTACGCGTGGGCCGACGGCTCGAAGATAGGAATCGAGAGCGTGACCGTGACCGGAGGCGGCGGAGCCTCCGCCAAGGTCGGCGAGACCGTGAGCGTCACGACTCTGCCCGACAGCGGCTACAAGGCGCACGGGATCTACACGGTGCCCGCGGTCGAGACGCGTATGGTTTCGGAAAATGAGTTCACGTTTGTGATGCCCGACAGCGACGTGGTTGTCGGAGCGGAGTTTAAAGACGAGTCTCTGCCGGTGCCCACGCCCGATCCGACGTCGGCGCCCACTGCTGCGCCGACTCCCGAGGTTAAGCCTACAGCCTCGCCCGAAGCGAGCGCCGCGCCTACAAGCACTCCCGAGCCCGCTGCCACAGCCGAACCGACGGAAACTCCCGCGCCGCATGATTATCTCTATGAGATCAACGGCTATGAGTTCAGCGCCGACGGAAGGATAAATATAGACTTAACCTATCACGGCGGCGGAACCGACAGGGCCAAGCTTATAATCGCATCATATACCGACGGCGGAGCTCTCCGCGGCGCAGAGATGTACGACATAATCGGCGGTGATGTTTCGGGCGTTGACTACAGCGGCCCGGCCGATAACATTAAAATATTTATCTGGGACCTTGACACTCTTGAGCCTTTGGCCGAAAGCAGATAAAAAAACCGAAATTTATGACAAATAATCATGCTTATCGGTATTGAACGGTACAATAAAATGTGCTATAATATATCTAATAAGTTTGGGGAGTAGCATACGGCTAATGCCGCTGCGGGCCTCGTCATCACGGCGCTTGGCGCCCGGGGCCGCAATTCTCTTATGAAGAATTTGCGAGACTGTAACTTAAGGGCTTATTTTCGTGCCCTTAGGTTATGGTCTCTTTTAATTTTAAGTTTATTTATTTCAGGAGGATGAACCATGAAAAGACTGATCTCATTACTTTTATCGGCGGCGATCTGCCTCACGCTCTGCGTCGTTGACGCGGGCGGCAAAAACACCGTTTCAGCCGCGTCCGACGGGGCGTATCCGGCGTTCCCGGGCGCGGAGGGCGGCGGAATGTACACGACCGGCGCCAGAGCTGCGTCAAACCCCGAGATTTTTCATGTGAAAAATCTGGATGACAGCGGCACGGGCTCGCTGCGTGACGCGGTATCGCAAAGCAACAGAATAATCGTGTTCGACGTGGCGGGAACAATCAAGCTTGAAACGCCGATCTACCTGAAAAAGGGAAATCTGACGATTTTGGGTCAGACTTCGCCCGGCGACGGAATTTGCATATCCGGCGCGCCGACTTATGTGCAGGCGAGCAATATAATCGTGCGTTATCTGAGATTTAGAATGGGCGTGTATGATTATAAGAATAAGAAATATGACGAGGACACGTTCACGGACGGAAAGGATCAGGATCACGTTATTGTCGACCATTGCAGCATGAGCTGGTCGAACGACGAATGCTGCTCGCTTTACGCGATAAAGGACTCAACCGTTCAGTGGTGCCTGCTCACCGAACCGCTGAATAAATCGATCCATGATGAGGGAAGCGGAGTCGAGGAGCACGGCTACGGCGGACTTTGGGGCGGCGTGAATATGACATACCACCATAATTTTATTTCCAACGCCAAGAGCCGTTTCCCGAGAGTCGCGACAAGCGCCACGACCTCGTCTTACAAAGGACAAAACGATAAGCTGAGCCTGCTTGATGTGAGGAACAACGTGTTCTACAACTGGCGCGACAACGCGTCATACGGCGGCGAGAACATGGTCAGGGTCAATCTTGTAAACAACTATTATAAAGAAGGTCCCGCCAGCAGCAGTATCAAAAGGTTTTATCAGTTTACGCCCTCCAAGAAGGGAAGCACCACGGGTTGGTCGACCGATCTTGCCATAGACGGAAATTTTTATGACGCGAAAAGTCCGGATTCAAAAGTTGATAGAATAAATAAAGATAATACCGACGCTTCAGCCTTCAAGCTCGAGGAAGGCGTTAAGACATATAATGTTGAAAAATATGATGAAAACGTTGCCGGAACAACCGAAAATCACACGCAGTATATTCATAATTATCCTATAAAAACACAGTCAGCCCAAGACGCGTATGAGCTGGTGCTGGACAAGGTCGGAGCAAGTCTGAAGCGCGATTATGTGGACGAGCTCGCGATCAGCGACGCGCGCGGCAGAAAGGCGAGCCGCGGCACAAACGGCATTGTGAATTATGATGACTGGATTGATTTTGAGCCGATAATCTATGACGGAAAAAGGGCTCCCGACGCCGATAATGACGGAATGTCTGACGCGTATGAGGAGGAAATGGGTCTTAATAAGAACAACGCGTCCGACGCGCTTGAAATGGACTCCGAAAACAAGTATTATAATATCGAAGCTTACGCCAATTGGCTGGCCGCGGGCAACGAAATCCCCGAGACCACGCCCGATCCGAACGCCACGCCGACGCCCAAACCGACGGCAACGCCGACTCCCGCGCCGACAAACACGCCGACGCCCACCGCGGCGCCTGCCCACAATATCTCGATAGCCGAAAATATAGAGAACGGCTCAATCGAGATAAACGGCGCGTCGGGCAGGGCGGTCACATGGAACGCCGCGGAGCATGAAAACGAGATCGGCGGCGCGAAAACATATAACTTAAACGGCGTTGACAAAAGCGGAGGCACGCTTGACATATACGATCCCGAAACAACGGTCGAGACCTATAATGGTTCGGTGATCGCCAGAGCCGATAAAGGCTCCAATCCCGCAGTCGGTTCAAGGCCTTTTACGGGCAGTGAAAAGCCCTCGGGCTCGGTATTTATGGTGTGTCCCGCGAGCGATGGCAAGCTGATTATGGAATACTATGTCTACGGCGGCAGTTCCAGAACGGTACACGTTTATGATAACGCCGCAAATAAAGATTTGGAAACGATCAGCCGCAGCGAAAGAGGCATATACACATTTGAGGGAGACTGCAAGGCCGGCAATAAATATTATTTGTGGATAGACGGCTCAAAGCTGGGGCTTAAAAGCGTGACGATTAAAGACGGCGGTACAGCGGCGAAGGTTGGCGAGACTGTGAACGTCAGGACTGTTCCGAACGCGGGTTATAAAGCCGGATCGGTGTTTACCGAGCCAGTGACCGAGGTCGCAAAGCTTGGGGAAAACAGCTACAGCTTCACTATGCCGAACAGCGATGTCACGGTGAGCGCGAGCTTTGTAAGCGCCGATACACCGACGCCGACAGTGACTCCCACGGCCGCGCCGACGGCAGCTCCCACAGCCGAGCTGACACCGACAGCGGCTCCCACAGCCACACCGACGATCGCTCCGACGCCGACAAGAGAGCCTATAAAGCCCACCGACGCGCCTGTTCCGACCGAGAGCGCGGCTCCTTCCGAGACTCCGTCTCCTTCCGAAGCTCCGTATCCAACCTTAGAGCCAACTCCCGATCCGACGGCGGCTCCCACTGTTGCGCCGACTCCGGCCGTGCCGACTCCCGAGACCGAGCCTACGGCCTCGCCCGAAGCGAGCGCTGCGCCGACAAACGCGCCCGAGCCCGTGGTTACGGCCGAACCGACGGAAACTCCCGCGCCGCATGATTATCTCTATGAGATCAACGGCTATGAGTTCGGCGCTGATGGAAAGATAAATATAGACTTAACCTATCACGGCGACGGAACCGACAGGGCGAGACTTATAATCGCCTCCTACGCCGACGAAGGGATCATGACCGATGTTAAACTGTTTGACATAACCGGCACCGACTTGTCCGGAGTTGATTATCAAAACCCCGGCAGCGGCATTAAGATATTCATATGGGACCCCGAAACAATGGCTCCGCTGAGCTTGACATACAGTAAATAAAAAAATTCGCGGCACGGTTTTTACCGTGCCGCGGATTTTCAGGGCTCCCGAAAAGCGTTACCCGTAGGCTATCGGCTCGCTATTTACAATGTCGATCGAGCCGTCGCTGTAGACGTTTATCGTCAGCCTTTTATTCTCGCTGTCGAGCTGTATCTGCATGGTGTAGTATGTCATTCCGTTTGAGTCGGTTTGGGGCGCGAGACCGCTCGTGTCGCCGCCAAGTTCAACGCCGTAGGCATATTCGGCGATCTTTACGGCCTCCTCGGCAGTAAATTCGCCGCTGTTTTGATCCGACAGGGAGCTGCGGTTTTTGAGGCTTTCGAGAATGAGATCATATATCTTTGCCTGCTCTTCGCTGAGCTTTGACTTGTCGACCGATTCGAGCATTTCGCGGGCGTCGTCATACATTCCCGCCTCAAAAAACGACCGAGCCTCTGCCAGAGCGGACAAATCTTTGTCCGCTGCGTCGGCCGCCGACTGCGCCACGCTGTTTGGTGCGGCGGAGGGAGCGGAGTCGGTCCGTTGTGCCGCCGAAGCCGTCGGATTGTCCGCGTCGAATTTTGAAACTGCGGTGTCTCCCTTGCTTTCCGAGGCCGCGGGCGTCGGCTCCGCGTTTTTGTCCTTATCTCCGCCGCAGCCCGAGAGAGCTGCCGCGAGCAGGCCGAGCGAGATCATGACCGCGCCCGCTTTATAAAACAGTTTATTTTTCATAATAGTCACCTTTTTTATTCATCCTTATTTTCGGGTTCCTCTTCCTCGTTCTGCTCCTTTTCTATCCGTGCGATCGAGGTGATCTTAACGCCGCTGCCGAGCCGCATCAGCTTAACGCCGCGCGTGACTCTGCCGTAGGTGCTGATGTCCTCGGAGTCGATCCTGATTATGACGCCTTCGGAGGTGACGAGAACAATATCGTCCTCGGGCGTCACGACCTTAATTCCTGCGATCTTTCCGGTGTCGTCGGTGATCTTGTAGGTAGAGCATCCCTTTCCGCCGCGGGCCTGTATCTTATACTCCGAAAGCTCGGTGCGCTTGCCGTATCCGTTTTCGGAAACGACCAGCATTTTCGCGCCCTCGCGGTACACGCTCATGCCCACAACAAAGTCGTCGCCGTCAAGCTTGATCGCCCGTACTCCGCGCGAGACTCTGCCCAGCTCGCGGGCGTCGCGCTCGTTGAAGCGGATCATTTTTCCGTTGTGTGTTCCGACAAACAAATCGGTGTTGCCGTCGGTCAGCTTGACTCTGAGCAGCTCGTCGCCGTCCTGAAGCTTGATCGCCAGCTTTCCGCCTCTCGGCGCGTTCTGATATTCCATGATGTCGGTCTTTTTGATCACGCCCTGTCTGGTGCACATGGTCAGATACTGTCCGCTCTTGTATTCGCGGATCGGGATCATTGCCGAGATCGTCTCGCCGGGCGCGAGCTCCAGCAGATTAACGATCGGCGTGCCCTTTGCCTGACGGCCGGCCTCCGGAATACGATAGGCCTTGATCCTGAACATTCGTCCCGTGTTGGTGAAGAACAGGATGTATGAATGAGTTGAGGAAATAAACATTGTCGAGACAAAGTCCTCCTCCTTGGTCTGCATTCCGATAATGCCCTTTCCGCCTCTGTGCTGGCTCTTGTATGTGTCGGCGGGCAGGCGCTTGATGTAGCCCTGGTGGGTCATGGTTATAACGTTGTCCTCTTCCTCGATAAGGTCCTCAATGTCAATATCGTCCGCCACGGGCTCGATCGAGGTGCGGCGTTCGTCGCCGAACTTGTCCTTGATCGCGGTGATCTCCTCTTTGATTATGTCAAGCACCATCTGCTCGCTGCCGAGAATTTCGGTCAGGTGCTTGATAAGCGCGTGAACCTCATTCAGCTCATTCTCGATCTTTTTGCGCTCAAGACCGCTGAGCCTCGCCAGACGCATGTCAAGAATTGCCTGCGCCTGAACGTCGGAAAACTCAAATCTTTCGATAAGGCGGGCCTTCGCGTCGTTATAGCTGTTCCTGATTATGCTGATTACCTCGTCAATATTGTCAAGGGCCTTGCTGAGGCCTTCCAGAATGTGCGCCCTCGCCTCGGCCTTCTTTTTGTCGAATTTGGTGCGGCGGATGATGACCTCCTTCTGGAAATCAACGTACTGCGTCAGAACCTCCTTGAGCGACAGCACCTTCGGCGACGTTCTGTCAACCAAGGCCAGCATGATCACGCTGAACGAGTCCTCAAGCTGGGTGTATTTGAACAACTGGTTCAAAACGATCTGCGCGTTCACGTCACGCTTCAGCTCGATCACGATCCGCAGTCCGTCTCTGTCGGACTCGTCGCGCAGGTCCGAAATGCCCTCGATCCGCTTCTCGTGGACCAGATCGGCTATCTTTTCGATCAGCCTCGCCTTGTTCACCATATAGGGGATCTCGGTCACGACAATGCGCTCGCGGTTCTCCTTCCACTGCTGTATCTCGGTGCGGGCGCGGATCTTCAGCTTGCCGCGTCCCGTGGCGTAGGCCGCCCTTATACCGCTGCTGCCCATGATCATTGCGCCCGTGGGGAAATCGGGACCGGGAATGTGTTCCATAAGCTCGTCAAGCGTGATGTCGGGATTGTCGATCAGCGCGACAACGCCGTCGATAACCTCGCCCAGATTGTGCGGCGGTATCTTCGTGGCCATGCCGACCGCAATTCCGTCCGAGCCGTTGACCAAAAGATGCGGGAACCTCGAGGGCAGCACGACGGGCTCGTCGCGGCTCTCGTCAAAGTTCGGCATAAAGTCAACGGTTTCTTTGTCAATATCGGTCAGCATGTTGAGCGAAAGCTTTGCCATGCGCGACTCGGTGTATCTGTAAGCCGCGGCAGGGTCGCCGTCCACCGAACCGAAGTTTCCGTGTCCGTCGATCGTGGGATAGCGCATTGAAAAGTCCTGCGCCATTCTCACCATCGCGTCGTAAACCGACGCGTCGCCGTGCGGATGGTACCTGCCCAGCACGTTGCCGACGGTGGTCGCGCACTTTTTGTATGGCTTGTCGGGCGTGATCCCGTCCTCATACATGGCGTAAAGTATTCTCCTGTGAACCGGTTTGAGGCCGTCGCGCACGTCGGGCAGAGCTCTGCCCACGATAACCGACATTGAGTAGTCGATATACGACTTTTTCATCTCGTTGTCAAGGTCGACCGGAATAATGTTGAGCTTTGACGGATCAAACATCGGCGCGTTTTCTTTGCCTTTTGTGTTTGCCATAAAATCTTGTCTCCTTTGCTGTATGTCTCTGAGCCGAAAAATCGGCCATTAAATCAAAATACGATTTTTATGTCCGATATATTATTAGACAAAAATTCCGAAAATCCTTTTAAAAATTAAAAAATTTGCCCGAATTTATTTGATGAGCGAAATTTTATAAATATTTATAAACGAAAAGCGAAATTTTATCCCGCAAACAAAAAACCACTACCTATAGAAAAGGTAGTGATTAATCGGAGCACAAGGCTCTTGGAGCTGGTGATGGGACTCGAACCCGCGACCTGCTGATTACAAATCAGCTGCTCTACCAATTGAGCTACACCAGCGTTTTCACAGCTTCAAAAGCGCCGTCAACAAATGCTATAATACCATATTTTCGAGGGTTTGTCAACACTTTTTGAACAATTTTTTAAGTGAATAATTAATAGAAAATTAAGGATTGCGGCGGCGATTTTTATGTAGTATAATAGAAAAAGGTAAAAAATTTCGCATTAACGGTGAGAGGCATGAATATCATAGAATTGATCGGAGTGAGCAAGTATTACACAAAGTCGCAAAGCCCGCCGCGCAGGCTCGCGGCGGCGGTTCGCGGCGCCGAAAAATCGGCTGACGGCTTTTGCGCGCTCGACAATATAAGCTTCTCTGTCGGGCGCGGCGAATGCGTGGGAATAATCGGGCGCAACGGCTCCGGAAAATCGACGCTGCTGCGTCTGCTTTCGGGCATGACCTCGGCCGACCGCGGCGAGATAAAAATGCGCGGCGGCGTGTCGGCCATGCTTGAACCGGGAATAGGCTTTAATCCCGAATATTCGGGCACGGAGAACATATATTTAAGCGGAGCCCTCGGCGGCCGCGGCAAAAGAGAGGCCGAGGAGGGGGCGGCCGGCGTTATGGAGTTCGCGGAGATCCCGCCTGAGTTCCGCGATATGCCGGTCAAGACCTATTCCGCGGGAATGTTGATGCGGCTGGGGTTTTCGGTTATGCTCAGCGACGACAGCGACATAATCCTTGTGGACGAGGCGCTGGGCGTGGGCGACATCCGCTTCCGCGCCAAGTGCTACAGGCGGTTCGAGGAGCTGAAGGAGCGCGGAAGAACCATACTGTTCGTGTCGCACGATCCCGACGCGGTGCGGCGGTTCTGCACCCGCGCGATCTGGCTCGACAAAGGAAGGATCCGCGCCGACGGCGGCGTGGCGGAGGTGACTTCGGCGTACATGGAGTTTTGCGTGCAGCCCGAAGGCAGCGGAAACGCGGGCGGCGGAGATTTTGTCAACCGTTACGGCAGCGCTCCGGGCTCGATAAGATCGGTAAGCGTGACTTCCGCGGCGGAGCTCAGTGGAGCGGAGCTCGGCGGAGCGGAACTCGGCGGAGCCTGCGAAATAACGGTCGCGGCGGAGCTTCCCGAGGGGGCCGATCTTAAAACCGCGGGCATCGCGGTCTCGATAAAGGACAGATACGGCCTCGATCTGTGCGTGTTCCGCACAGACAGACCGCTTAAGGCGGGCAGAAACGAGATAACCTTCGGGTTCAGAAACATGCTCGCGCCCGGGGAATACTCGGTTTCGGCCGGGCTTGAGGACCGCGGGACCGACCCCGTTTCATATTATGAGTATATAGAGGGCGCGGCGGAGTTCAAATCGCTGAACCCGTCGGGCAAAGAGATTTTCGGATTGGTGAGCCTGCCGGCCGAGATAGAGTATAAATAATTGGGCGGTGATAGCTTGAAACAGAGCAAAAACGCGTTATTGACCGCGCTGGGCGCTATTGGCGGAGCGGGCGCGGGTCCGGGCACGGCGGCAAGGCGGATAATCTGCGAGCTGCGGGCCCTGAAGCCGCGCGCGACAAAAAGCGTGGTGCCCGAGGCGAAGGCTGTGGGCGCGATCGGCCCCGAAATGTCGGCGATTGTCTGCACTCTGGGAAAAAGCGAAAAGCTGATAAGCGCGGTCCGCTCGCTCGAGAACCAGACGCTGCCGCGCGGCGAGTATGAGATAATAGTCGTGTCAAGCGGTGGGAGGCTCGACGCGGAGCTTGAAAAAAAGCTCGGCGGCGCGAAGATAATAACCGTGCCCGAGGCGGGCCTGAGCCGCGCGCGGAACGCGGGAGCAGCGGCGGCGGGAGGCATCTATCTCACCTACATAGACGACGACGCGATAGCAGCGCCCGACCTGCTCGAATCGGTTCGCGGCGCGTTCAAGGCGCACAAAAACGCGGGCGTGATCGGCGGTCAGGTACTGCTGCGCCGCCCCCTGCCCGAAATAGTGCTGAGCGGGCACGAGGACCTTTGGAGCGAGTTCCGCATATCGGGCAACAGGTACCGCGAGGCGAAGTTTCAGTATGAGTTCCCTTTCGGAGCCGATTTTTCGGTGCTCCACGCGTTCCTCGACGAGGCGGGCGGCTTTGACCTGAGATACGGCAGAGTCGGGGACGATTACGCGGGCGGCGAGGAGACCGCCTTATGCTTTAAGGCCCGCGCCCTCGGCTACAGGATAGGGCTTGAGCCGAAATGCCGCGTGCTGCACGACGTGGACGAAGGCAGGTTTACGCGCGAGCATATCGCGCGCACGATCGAGGCGGGGATAATGACCACCCGAAGACTGTTCGAGGACGGTTACAGCCGCTCGGACTGGGATCTGGCCTACGCCCTTTCGAGGGCGGACATAGCCGAAAAAGAGATCGCGCGCCTGCGCGGGCGCGGGGCGGATGAACCGGAAATTTTTTACAAGGAATGTGAGAGAGATGGGTTTAAAAAGCTGGCTCGGGTCATTGAAAGCGGCAAAAGCTCAAAAAGCGAATAATTCCGACAGCTTCGGACAATATAAAAAGAGGTTCAATGAAATTTTCGGCGCGGTGTTGCCGCGCCTTGACGAGGTCGGCAGGCGCGGCCTTGTGTCGGTCGTGCTTCCTGTTTATAACGGTGCGGATTACATATGTGAAGCAGTCGAATCGGTGCTCGCGCAGACCTACCGCGATTTTGAGCTGATCGTCGTGAACGACGGCTCAACTGACGGCAGCAGCGAGATCGCCCGCGGCTATGCCGAAAAATGCCAAAACGTGAAATATATTGAGCTTGACCGCAACCGCAAGCTTCCCGCGGCGCTCAACGCGGGCTTTGAGGCGGCGGAAGGTGAGTTTTATACATGGATCAGTCATGACAATATTATGCTGCCCGAATTTTTGAAAATTATGACGGACGAGCTGCGCAAGAACCCGTCCGCCGCCATGGTCTACGCGAATATGAGAATAATTGACGAAAACGGAAAAATTCGCCGCGGCCACGGCTGGTACGAGCTTCCGCCTATGAGCGGAAACGTCATGCTGCCCGAGAGCACAGCGGAGCTCAACGACGTTCCCAACAACACGGTGGGGGCGGCGTTTTTGTATCACGCAAACGCCGCGGATTTCCTCGGCGGCTATGACGAAAAGCGGTTCGGCATCGAGGACTATGACTACTGGATGCGCATGAATGAAATTTTTGACATAATTCACAGCGAATATAAGGAGCCTGTATATCTTTACAGATTTCATAAAAACTCCCTCACCTCGCGGGACGCGGAACTGCGCATAACCGCGGACAGACCGCGGCTTATGGCTTATGACAGGGAGCGGCGCAGGCATATTCTGACCGGAATAGAACAAGGGACTGTTGGGGAACTTAAAAACATAATCATATCTTGTTAATACCTACAAAAACCAAAAGTATATTTTGTGCAATTTTCTTTGCATTTAAAATAGACAAAAAAAATCAAATATGCTAAAATAGAATTGGTTAATTTATATAAATAAAATAATTTATGTAAGGCGATGAGATATTACTGTGTTATCGCCAAAAAAGTATTTTTAAAAACCAAAAACCAAACAAAAACCGATTTTAAAAAATAATTGCAAGGGAGACAGGATATGGATATTATTGATATTTACAAAAACGGAAAAAGCAGAGACGCGGGGACTTATATAGACGACGCGCCCATGTACCTCTTCAATCAGGGCGTTAACTATGAGTCGTACCGCATGCTCGGTGCGCACAGGGGAAAATCATTCGACGGCAAGGACGGTTATCTGTTCGCCGTTTGGGCGCCCCACGCGAAGAGCGTTTCGGTCGTGTGCGACGGCAACGGCTGGGACCGCAACAAGGGCAGAATGTACAAGCACATGAACTTCGGCATCTGGGAGGTTTTCCTCGAGGGCATAGAGCCCGGCCAGTGCTACAAATACAGCATTGAGACCTTCCGGGGCGACATACTGCTCAAGGCCGACCCCTTCGCTTTTTGGAGCGAGGTCCGTCCGGCGAACGCGTCGATCACCACGGATATACAATATGACTGGAATGACGGCGAGTGGATGGAAAAGCGGGCCAAGACCCCGCCTTATGACGCGCCGATTAATATTTACGAGATGCACTTCGCGTCATGGAAGACGCATGACGACGGAACGTTTCTGACCTACCGCGAGATGGCTGACGAGCTCATCCCATATATCAAGAAAATGGGCTACACCCACATCGAGGTAATGCCCCTCACCGAGTTCCCGTTTGACGGCTCGTGGGGTTATCAGGTAACGGGCTATTACAGCGCCAACAGCCGTTTCGGCAGACCCGAGGATCTTAAGTATTTTATTGATCGGTGCCACCAGAACGGCATAGGAATTATTATGGACTGGGTTCCCGCTCACTTCCCGAGGGATGATTACGCTCTGGCGAAGTTCGACGGCGACTGCCTGTTCGAGCATCCCGACAGCCGCAGGGGCGAGCACAAGGAATGGGGAACGCTGGTGTTTGACTGGACCAAGACCGAGATATGGTCGTTCCTTATTTCAAACGCGCTTTATTGGCTGATCGAGTACCATTTCGACGGGCTGCGTGTTGACGCGGTTTCAAGCATGCTCTATCTTGACTATAACCGCAACGACGGCGAGTGGCTGCCTAACAAATACGGCGGCAAAGAGAACCTTGAGGCAATTGAGTTTTTGCAGAAGCTCAATATGGCGGTGTTTGAGCGGCTGCCCAACGTTATGATGATCGCTGAGGAGTCGACCGCGTGGGGCGGCGTTACCGCACCCGCTCACGAAGGGGGCCTCGGATTTAACTTCAAGTGGAACATGGGCTGGATGCATGACGTGCTCGATTATATGCAGTGCGACCCGTATTTCAGGAAGGGCAACCACAACAAGCTCACCTTCCCGATGATGTACGCTTTTGCCGAGAACTACATTCTCGCGCTCTCGCATGACGAGGTCGTTCACGGAAAGCGCAGCCTTATCGACAAGATGTGGGGCACCTATGAGGAGAAGTTCGCGGAGCTCCGTCTGCTGTTCGCGTTTATGTACTCGCACCCGGGCAAAAAGCTTCTGTTCATGGGCGGCGAGTTCGGACAGTTTGTTGAATGGCGGTTCGCCGAGCAGCTCGACTGGAACCTTGAGGAATACGAGACTCACAGAAAGATGTGGGATTACTCGGCCGCGCTCGGTCATTTCTATAAGGAACATCCCGCGTTCTATGAGATAGAGCGCGAAACGGGCGGCGAATGGAAGGGCTTCAGATGGCTCAACGCGCAGGACGGCGAGAACAGCATTCTGTCATATATGAGGTTCTCAAAGGACGAGAAGGACGCGATCGCGGTCGTGCTCAACTTCACGCCGGTGGCGCACAAGCTCTACACCGTGGGAGTTCCCACAAACGGCACCTACACGGTTGTGTTTGACTCAAACGACGAGAAGTTCGGCGGCGACGGCAGCGACAAAAAGAAATCCTACCGCGCCAAGAAGATCCCGCAGGGCGAGTTTGATTATTCGATAGATATAGAGGTCCCGCCGCTCACCGCGCTTTATTTAAAGCGCTCGGCTCCGGCCCGCAGGACAAAAAAGACGGCGCAGGCGGTGGGAAGCAAAACCGCGAAGGCGGCCAAAACCGAAAAATAATTAAATCGATTTATTTATAGATTGTATTTGTGAAACAGGAGGAGATAAAATGAGGTCAAAAGAATGTGTGGCTATGATTCTTGCAGGCGGTCAGGGCAGCCGTTTGGGAATACTTACACAGAATGTAGCAAAGCCCGCAGTGCCCTTTGGCGGAAAGTACAGAATAATCGACTTCCCGCTCAGCAACTGCGCTCACTCGGGTATTGACACCGTCGGCGTTCTGACGCAGTATCAGCCCCTTGAGCTTAACACCTATATCGCTAACGGACAGCCCTGGGACCTTGACAGGACCAACGGCGGCGTGTTCGTGCTCCCGCCCTACACCTCGGCCGAAAAAGGCGAGTGGTACAAGGGCACGGCCAACGCGATTTATCAGAACATCGGATTTATGGAGCAGTTTAATCCAAAGTATGTGGTTATCCTCTCGGGCGACCATATCTATAAGATGGACTACAACAAGATGCTCACCGCCCACAAGAAGGCGGATGCCGACGCGACCATTGCGGTTATTGAGGTTCCGTGGGAGGAGGCTCCCCGCTTCGGCATCATGAACACCGATGAGAATATGCAGATAGTGGAGTTTGAGGAAAAGCCCGAAAATCCCAAGAGCAATCTGGCTTCAATGGGAGTTTACTGCTTCTCGTGGGATGTGCTCAAGAAATACCTTATCGACGACGAGGCGAATCCCGACTCCGAGAACGACTTCGGAAAGAACATCATTCCGGCTATGCTGGGCGACGGCCTGAAGCTGATGGCCCACAGGTTCGACGGCTACTGGAAGGATGTTGGAACCATTCAGAGCCTTTGGGAGGCAAACATGGAGCTGCTTGACGACAAGCCGGGCTGCGACCTTGACGACGACACCTGGAAGATATTCAGCAGGAACCCGATCAAGCCGCCCCAGTATGTGGGAGCCACAGGCTCGCTCAAGAACAGCTACACCACCGAGGGCTGCGAGATTTACGGACAGGTAGAGCACTCGATTTTGTTTGAGGGAGTAACGATCTGCGAGGGCGCCACCGTTAAGGACTCGATCGTGCTTCCCGGCGCCGTTATAAGCAGCGGCGCGTCGGTCAACAAGGCGATCATCGGCTCGGACGCCGAGATCGGCAGCGGCGCGGAGATAGGAAGCAAGGCGGACGATGCCAACAGCGACTACAACAACACGAAGATTTGCAGCGCTGACATTACGCTTATCGGTCCGGGAATAAAAATAGGAAATGAAAAGAAAGTCGCGGTTCTCTCAATGGTTACCGACGATATATGCTGACAGCTTAAAAAACAAAAAAGAATTTAATTTGAGGTGATATAAATGAAGAATGATATGCTTGGCGTAATTTTTTCCGAGAACCCGGAGGCGAGCATGGGCGAGCTCACCAGTCTGCGCTCCCTTGCCGCTGTCCCCGTTGGCGGAAGATACAGAATTATAGATTTTATGCTGTCCAACATGGTTAACTCCGGTATTTTGAAGGTCGGAATAACCACCCCGGTCAACTATCAGTCGCTCACGGATCATCTGGGAACCGGCAAGGATTGGGACATGGACAGAAAGGATGACGGCCTTTACATACTGCCGCCCAAGGACACCGGCGAGTCGGATGTTGAGGCTGTCGGCGGCATCGAGCGTCTTTCCGGCATCTCGTCGTTCTTAGGCAAGAGCCAGCAGGAGTATGTGCTGGTTACGGACTGCAACACGATCTGCAATATTGATTTTGACAAGGTTCTTGAGGCGCATCTTGAGAATGAGGCGGACTTTACTCTGGTCTGCACAAAGGTGAAGGATCTGACCTCCAAAGAGGCGAGAAAGCACATCCTGCTCAACGTTGACGAGGACGACAACGTTACGGACATGCACGTTTATCCCGGACATCAGGTGACCGATCTGTCTTATATGCACATGTTCATCACCCGCCGCGAGTCGCTTATGGAGCTTGTTGAATACGCTTCGACCCATGGCAAGCACCAGATTTCCAAGGACATTCTGCTGCCCGCGGTGCTCAACGATCAGGTCAAGGTCTGCGCCTATGAGTTTAACGGCTACCGCAAGAAGATCGACAGCATCCAGTCGTTCTACAAGGTTAATATCGACATGCTGAGCAAAGAGGTCAGAGACGAGCTGTTCGGCCTCTCGGTCGACAATCCTATCTTCACAAAGATCAAGGACTCCGTTCCCACAAAGTATGCCAAGACGGCCGAGGTTGAGAATTCCTTTATCGCGGACGGCTGCAAGATCGAGGGCACGGTAAGGAACAGCGTGCTGTTCCGCGGCGTTCATGTCGGCAAGGGCGCGGTTATCGAGAACTCGATAATCATGCAGGACGCCGAGGTTATGGAAAACTGTCTTGTTGAAAACGTTATTTTCGACAAGGGCGTTATCCTGCGCAGCGGCAAGAAGCTTGTCGGTCAGGACACCTATCCGCTGGTTATCGGCAAAGAGATCGTCGTTTAATCCCGCGGATCAACTATGAATTTCGGAGCCGCGCGGCGTTTTTGCCGCGCGGCGCAAACCCAGAACAACAACACATGAAAGGATGTGTAATATATGAGTAAGATTTTTATGGCGTCATCCGAGGTCGCGCCGTTCGCCAAAACAGGCGGTCTCGGCGATGTTGTGGGCTCGCTTCCCACAGCTCTCGCGGCGCTGGGCGACGATGTAAGAGTGGCTCTTCCGAAATACGGCTGCATCCCCCAGGAGTACTTAGAGCAGATGGAGTTCAAGTTCTTCATCTACATCCCTCTGGGCTGGAGACGCAAATACTGTGGCGTGTTCGAGCTTAAAAAGGAAGGCGTGACATATTATTTTATCGACAACGAGTATTATTTCGGCGACCCCTATCTCTATAAGTGGAACGATCTGGAGCGCTTCGCGTTTTTTGACAAGGCGGCGCTTGAGATTTTAAAGCACCTTGAGTGGAAGCCGGATGTTATACACTGCCACGACTGGCAGACAGGCATGGTGCCCGTGCTGCTCAACGCCTACTATGTGCGCGACGAGTTCTACGCGGGAATTAAGACCGTGTTCACGATCCATAATCTCCGCTATCAGGGAATTTATTCGATCGACATTGTGGCCGACTTTTTCTCGCTGGGAAGAGATTTCTTCACTTCCGATAAGCTCGAGTTCCACGGCTGCGCCAACCTGCTCAAGGGCGGCATAGTTTACTCTGACTATGTGACCACGGTAAGCCCGACATATGCTTCTGAAATACAGACGCCCACGGGCGGCGAGAAGCTTGACGGCCTGCTCTCGGCGAGGAACCAGTCGCTGTTCGGAATACTTAACGGAATTGATTATGAGGTTTATAACCCCAAGACCGATCCGATGATTTTTGAGAACTTTGACGTTCGCACGGTGCTCAAGCGCAAGAAGGAAAACAAGATGAAGCTGCAGGAGCAGCTCGGCCTCACGGTCGACGGCGAGAAGGTCATGATAGGCATAATCTCGCGTCTGGTTGACCAGAAGGGCTTTGACATAATCGCCGAGGCGATGGGCGAGCTGATGAATATGGACATTCAGCTTGTCGTTGTCGGCACGGGCGAGGCGAAGTATGAAAATCTGTTCCGCCACAACGCGTGGTGCAACTCTCAGAAGATGTCGGCAAACATCATGTTCAGCAACGAGCTGGCGCACAAGGTATACGCCGCCTGCGACCTGTTCCTGATGCCGTCAATGTTCGAGCCCTGCGGCCTGAGCCAGATGATTTCTCTTGCCTACGGCACGATCCCGATCGTGCGCGAGACGGGCGGACTCAAGGACTCGATCCAGCCCTACAACGAGTACACCGGCGAGGGCAACGGCTTCAGCTTCTATCCCTACACCGCTCATGATATGATGCACACGATACGCTACGCGATCGAGATATTCAGCAAGAAGGACATCTGGAACAAGCTGGTCAAGAACGCGATGAAGCAGGATTTCTCGTGGAAGGAGTCTGCTAAGCAGTACCAGGATATGTATGACAAGCTTTTAGGCTAAAAACCGCGCGATCCTCTCCCCGGAAACGGGGAGAGGATTAATTTTAACGGCACCGCGCAAGGAGATACGCCGAGGCGTAAAGCGGTAATTATCGCTTGATACGAAAGATCTGTCTTTCGCGTTTTTTTGTTGCATTTTCTGTTGACTTTTGCCAAAATTTGTAGTAAAATAATACAGACAGTTGTATGCTTTTATAAAAATTGAAAGGAGAGGTTAAAATGGATGACAAAAAGAAAGCATTCAAGCCCTATATTCCGGCTGACAAGATCGTTCCGGAATTTACGGTAACATCAATTGTGCTGGGCATAATCCTCGCGGTTGTGTTCGGCGCGGCCAACGCTTATCTCGGTCTCCGCGTGGGCATGACGGTTTCGGCCTCGATCCCCGCGGCGGTTATCTCGATGGGCGTTATCAGACTCATTCTCAGGAAAAATTCAATTCTTGAGAACAACATGGTCCAGACCATCGGTTCCGCCGGTGAGTCGCTGGCCGCGGGCGCGATATTCACTCTGCCCGCGCTGTTCATGTGGGCTGCGGAGGACAGCTCAGTGGCGACACCGTCGTTTTTGATGATCACGTTCATCGCGATATGCGGCGGCGTTCTGGGCGTTCTGTTCATGATCCCCCTGCGCACGGCCCTTATCGTTGAGGAGCACGGAGTGCTCCCCTTCCCCGAAGGAACGGCATGTTCCGAGGTCCTGCTCGCGGGCGAGGAAGGCGGCGACAAGTCAAAGCTGGTGTTCTCGGGCCTCGGAATCGCGGCGGTTTACAAGTTCATCGCCGACGGTCTCTGCCTGTTCCCCAGCGAGGTCGATTGGTCGATCAAGGCTTATCCCGGCTCGGGCATAGGAATGGACGTTCTGCCCGCTCTGGTCGGCGTCGGCTACATCTGCGGCGCGAGAGTCGCGTCATACATGCTCGGCGGCGCTGTTTTGGGCTGGTTCGTTATCATGCCCATGCTTGTGCTTGTCGGAGGCGACGCGGTAATGTACCCCGCCGAGGCGCCGTTCAATCAGCTTGAAACATGGGATCTGTGGGGCAGCTTTGTGCGCTACATAGGCGCCGGAGCCGTTGCGGCCGGAGGCATATTGAGCCTTATCAAGTCGCTGCCTCTGATCGTTTCGACATTCGCAAAGGCAATGAAGGGCTTTGGTCACAGCGGCGGCGTTTCGCGTACCGAGCGCACAATATCTCTTCCGGTCGCCATGATCGGCGCTCTTGTTATCGCGATCCTGCTCTGGCTCATTCCCAGCGTTCCGATCAGTTTGCTGGCAGCCGTTATAGTCGTTGTGTTCGGTTTCTTCTTCGCGACCGTTTCATCAAGAATGGTCGGCCTGGTAGGCTCGTCAAACAACCCCGTTTCGGGTATGGCGATCGCCACGCTGCTGATCTCGACCGTGCTGCTTAAGGCTACGGGCAACACCGGCATAGGCGGCATGACGACAGCGATCTGCATAGGCACCGTTATCTGTATCGTCGCCGCTATGGCGGGCGACACGTCTCAGGACCTTAAGACCGGTTACATAGTCGGTGCGACGCCGTTCTATCAGCAGATAGGCGAACTCATAGGCGCCGTTGCGGCGGGTCTTGCGATCGCGGGCGTTCTGTATCTGCTCAACGCCGCGTGGAGCTATGGCTCGAGCCAGATCCCAGCGCCTCAGGCCACGCTGATGAAGATGGTCGTTGAGGGCGTTATGGGCGGCAACCTGCCTTGGGGACTTGTGTTCACGGGCGTGTTTATCGCTATCGCTGTTGAGGTCGTGGGTATCCCCGTGCTTCCGTTCGCTATCGGTCTTTATCTGCCGATACATCTGTCCACGCCTATCATGGTCGGCGGCCTTATCCGTCTCTGGGCAGAAAAGCGCAAGTGCAAGAGCGAGGAGCGTCGCGGCGAGATCATCAACGACGGAGTTCTGTTCTCGTCCGGCATGATCGCCGGCGAGGGACTTGTCGGAATACTGCTCGCGGTGTTCGCGGTTGTCGGCCTTGATCTTGACATGGGCGGCATACTCGGCAACTGGGGCGGAGTAGTGTTCTTCGTGCTGCTCTGCGCGATTATGATCAAGTTCATGTTCGGATTTAAGAAGAAGGCTAAATAAAAATTATGGCAAAAAAGAAAAAGGTATCCGCCAACTACTTTGACGCCGTTCCGACCCGCGGGTCGGAACGGCCTTGGCGGGTTAAGGACGACGGCATGGTCGAGATCGACATGGAAAACAAGGGATTTTACAACACGATAGCGCAAAAGCTTTTCAAAAAGCCCCGCGTGAGCCACATCGCCCTTGACAAATACGGCAGCGTTGTCTGGAAAAACATCGACGGCAAAAACACCGTCATGGATATAATACGCGCAATGGAAAGCGAGTTCCCGAAGGAAAAAGACCGTATGCTCGACCGCGTTGTCACTTATCTGGCGACGCTTCAGACAAACGGCTTTATAACTATGCCCCGGGGCAAAAAGAAAGGGGCGAAGTCATGAGGTTTCTTATCGCGGGATTTGGAATTCTGATGTTCGCCGCAGTGACCGCGGTTTTGGTGGTCTGGGGAATGCGCAAGGCGTATTTTCAGAAGGAAAACCTGAGTAAAATGCTGTTCTCAAAGGCTGCCGACAAGGTCATGCGCTACCTTAAGTCAAACGACACGATCACCGAGCGGCAAATGCGTAAGCTGGTTGACGGAATTACCGCCTCGGAGGCGTTCAGCCGCAACAGCGCGGTGGTCCAAGGCGACAAGGAATTCACGGCCGCCCTGATCGACATTATGCAAAAAGACGGTCTGATCGAGCCCGTTGACGCGGACAAGCGCGTCTATCGCAAAAAAGCAAAATAATTTTTAAGAGGTGAACAAAATGCCGGTATTATCGGGCATAGAGCCCAAAAAGGTTTTTAAATATTTCGAGGAGATCTGCGCGATACCCCACGGTTCGGGCAACACAAAGCAAATCAGCGATTATTGCGCCGGGTTCGCAAAAGAGCGCGGCCTTAAATATATACAGGACGGCACAAACAATGTTATAATCCGGAAGGACGGCACCGCAGGCTACGAGGACTCGCCTCCGGTCATGCTTCAGGGCCATATGGACATGGTGTGCGAAAAAGAAGCGGGTTGCGACATTGACTTTGAAAAAGACGGCCTGCGCCTCAAGCTTGAGGACGGCGTGATCTCGGCTGACGGAACAACGCTTGGTGGCGACGACGGCATAGCGGTGGCCTTTGCTCTCGCGATCCTTGACTCCGACGACATTCCGCACCCGCCGCTTGAAGCAGTGTTCACGGTCGACGAGGAAACAGGAATGTTCGGCGCGGCCGACCTTGACTGCTCGCCCTTAAAATCGAGGATCATGCTCAATCTTGACTCCGAGGACGAGGGCGTTCTGCTTGTGAGCTGCGCGGGCGGCACCAGCGCGATCTGCACTCTTCCGATAGAGCGGGAGAGCGCCGAGGGTGTTGAGATCAGCCTTAGGATCGACGGCCTCACGGGCGGCCATTCGGGCGTTGAGATAAACAAGGAACGCGCGAATTCCAACCGCCTTTTGGGCAGAGCCTTGAACGAGCTCGCGAAGACCGCGGATTATAAGCTTGTTTCGGCTGACGGCGGACTCAAGGACAACGCGATCCCCAGAGCGTCCGAGGCGAAGATCGTGGTCAGCGCGGCTGACGTTCCGAAGATCACGGCTTTTGCCGGGAAGTTTGACAAGATATTCAAGGCCGAATATCACCTGTCCGACCCCGAGCTGTCGTTTGTGGCGGAAGAAGGAAAGACGGGCAGCTTCGACGTTATGGCACCGGACGGCAAAAAGCGGCTTATCGCCGCGCTTGTCAATCTGCCGGGCGGAATTCAGAGAATGAGCCTTGACATTCCGGGCCTTGTGCAGACGTCGCTCAATATGGGAGTGCTTGAAACGGCCGATGATAAGGCCGTTATACGCTTCGCGGTTCGCAGCAGCGTCGGCACCGAAAAACAGGAGCTTTGCGGACGCCTGACCAATCTTATGGAGGTTTTGGGCGGCACCGTGGAGTTTATCGGCGACTATCCCGCCTGGGAATATAAGCAGGACTCAATGCTGCGCGAGCTCATGGTTGAGGTATTTAAAGAGCAGTACGGCAGAGAGCCGAAGGTCGAGGCGCTTCACGCGGGCGTCGAGTGCGGCCTGTTCGCGGGCAAGCTGCCCGGACTCGACTGCGTTTCGATGGGTCCCGACATGAAGGACATCCACACCCCGAACGAGAGAATGGACGTGGCCTCTGTGCAGCGCACATGGAACTATGTGCTTGAAATCTTAAAACGGCTTAAATAAAAAAGAGAATAAAAACGGCTGGGCGTCAATTCGCTCAGCCGTTTTTAACATTATGGGAGGGTTATAGTAATTAATATATATTTATCTGTTTAAGCTGCTCGTTCCAATCGACCGTCATTCCGAGGTTCTCGGATATAAACCGAACGGGGATCAGAGTGCTGTCGTTTATGAGCTCCGGCGCGGCGAGCATTTCCGC
The DNA here is from genome assembly GCA_947630135.1 of uncultured Monoglobus sp. GTDB lineage: Bacteria > Bacillota > Clostridia > Monoglobales > Monoglobaceae > Monoglobus. Next base: position 20,777 of record CANRGH010000006.1, on the reverse strand, counting down.
AGGTTCGCCGTTTATCGTCGCCGTGGTCGAGCCGATCGTCATGGTTATGACCGTGCCGTCCTTTTCGGCCGTCGCGGTCTGCGACGCGTCATCCCATGTCACCGAGGCGCCCAGCGCCTCGAGTATCGCGCGGAAGCCCACCAAGGTCGTGTCGTTCCGCGTCACCGGAGCCGTTGGGAAATTAACGCGGCCGCCGTTTACAAACACTGTGATCTCTTGGTTTAAATCGCGCATTCCCCTGCCGCCGAAACCGCGGCCGCCGAACATTCCGAAGGCGACAGTTCCGATTTGGTTGACACCGCTTTGCGCGGTGAAGGTCTCGACCTGTTCGCCGCCGACATATACCGCGTATTCGGTGCCGGCTTTGAGCTTGTCGGATGAGTAGGCGATCGTCTGATACGCCTTTGAGGGAGCGTATTTCATGATCTCATTGCCCGAGGCCGTCTCGCGGATCGAAATCTCGGTGCCCGCTGTTTGAGACGCGCTGAGATTTATCGCGGCGTAGGACTGATTTTCGCAGACCGACGGGTTCTGGTTCATTCCGGCTGCCGAGGCCGCGATAACGGTTCCGCCGTTTAAGGCGAAGGTTCCCTGCGCGTCAAGCGCGCCGTTGCCCGCGTTTGTCGGGCCGTCGATCGTCAGCTCTCCGCCGTTTATTGTCAGATTTCCGTTTGAGTCAATTCCGTCGCCTCCCGCATTGACATATATCTTTCCGCCGTTTATCGTTATGGCGTGGGCCGCCGCGGTTTCCTCGTCAATCATTCCCTCGGCCCCTCCGCCGCGCATGCCTCCGTGCCGCTGGCCGGGCTCAAAGCTCGCCTGTGGCATATCTCCGTTCATTTCGGCTTGCCTGTCGCCGGGCATTTGACCGTTCATCTCGGGCGGCATCTGTCCGTCGGGTGCCTGACCGTTCATTGTGGGCGGCGTCTGTCCGCCGGGCGTTTGGCCGTTCATTTCGGGAGGCATCTGTCCGCCGGGCATCTGGCCGTTCATCTCGGGCGGCTGTTGCGCGCCGTTTTGTGCCTGACCGTTCATTTCGCGCGGCTGACCGCCCTGCATTTGCGGCTGCGCGCCGTTTCCGTCTACTGTGGTGTTTTCGTTTCCGGTGTTAATTCCGTCGTCCGCGGCGGTCACATTTATTTCGCCGCCGTTTATGGTGAGAGTGCCCTTGCTTTCAATACCCTCGCTCTGCGTCGAGGTGAGGTTCAGCGTTCCGCCGTCGATCAAAACTTCCGCGCCCGCCTTCATAGGTTTTCCGGTTTCCGAGACCGCAGTGATCTCTCCGCCCGAGACCCAAAGCTTGTCGTTGGCCTTAATTCCGTGCTCGTATGAGGTTACTAAGATCGTTCCGTTTTCTATCACAACATCGTCGTCGCCCGCTATTGCGTGCTTATAGTTTCCGCTGATAGTGAGCTTTCCGCCGCCCTTGATTTCAAGGTCGTCGTTTGAAAACAGCGCGCCGTCGGCGTTTTCGTCGCTGTAAGTCTTGCCGTCGGACAGGGTGTTCTCGGTGCCTTCGGTGATAGTGATAAACGCCTTTTCCGCGTTGTCAAAATATATCGCCGGGCCGTCATTGTTCGTGATCGACGCTCCCGAGAGGCGGAGCTTTACTTTGTCGTCGGAATTGATATAGATCATGCCGTCGCTCAGGGTTCCGCTCACCTCAAAGTCGCCGCCCTTGGTTATTGTGACCGTGTCGTTTGAAGCGCTGACGCCCGAGCCGCTTACGGTCATGGAATTAAGATCAATTTTTCCGGTATTGTTTTTCCACGCCTCGCTGTCCGCCGCGCTGCACGCGGAACAGCTGAGACTTATCATCACGCAAAGTATTAACGAGAATATTTTTCTCATATGAATGTTCCTCCTTGTTTTCAGTACTGCGCCGTGCTCGGGGCGGCAGAGAGAATTATGCTCAAATTTCCGTTGCGGCAGCGAAGCTCGTTTAAAAATTCCTGCTCGTCCTGACCGCTCAGCATTGTCACGGTATAGCAAAGCTCGAACAGAGAGCCGAGGTCGGTTGTGTGGATCTTATCGAGCGTGTATTTTTTGGTGTGCTTTTTAAGAATTTCGTCAAAGGCGTGCTCGTAGTTTAAGTCCTCGGGTATCGTGATTTTAAGGTGCTTGCGCACGGTGCGCTTCTCGAACAGCCCCCATTTTTCGGCCGCGATAATAACGAGGCACAAAACGACCACGAAGATCGCGCCGTAGGCGTAGAGCCCGACTCCGCAGGCAAGGCCCGCGGCAATGTCAAAAAATATAAAGCCTATGTCCTTTGGGTCGCCGGGCGCGCTCCTGAAGCGGATTATCGAAAGCGTTCCCGCGAGACTGAACGCCCGCGCTATGTTGCTGCCGATGAACAGGATTATCACCGAAAGAATAACGGGCAGCATAAGCAGCGTTATCGCGAGGCTCCGCTGATAATAATCCTCGTTCTGGGTCTTGTAATAGGTAAACGCGATAACCGCGCCGAACGCCACAGCCACGGCCATTGTGATTATCGCCGACGTGACCGACAAATTGTCGGAAACGTTCGCGAGTATGTTGTTGAATATATTATCCATTTGAAATCTCCTTTTTGTTATCACAGCGCCGCGGTGCGGGCCGCGCGTTTTTTTATCATGTTTTTGAACTCGGTGCCGTATTTTGAGAACTTGACCCGCTTTATGTCAAGCTCGCTGAGCATATGCGTCAGCCAGAGCGGCTTTGCCTTCGCGGTCTTTATCTCCATAAGATACATGTCGCCGCCGAGCAGATTTTTCCCGTAGTCGCCGTCCTCAAGATGGACGTCGTACCGCCGCGCGCGGATGTTTTTGTCAAACGAGATGCGAAGGTCGGGATTGTCCTTTTCAAAATATGCAATGCGGTCATACGCCAGATACACCTTCGGCTTTAAATCATAAACGTGCAGAAAGTAGTTTATCTCGTCCATGACCTGCTTGTTCATATATTCCCGAGGCTCGGGCTCGTCTCCGGTCTTTACAAAGTCATATGCCTCGTCAAGCTTTAGCATGGTGCGGCGCTTGTTGACAAGCCCGCGATATTTTTTCTTGATCTCAAGAAAGACCGTGGATTTTTTGTCGGGCACGCCGTAAGAGCGCAGCCGCAGCTTTTCTTTATAATCGGGACTCTCGAGCGAGTGACGGATAAGATAATCGTCGCCGGTGTCATAGTATATGTTGGCAATGGTGTAGGGCTTGCGGCCCTCGTTGTAGGCGTCAAGCTCCATGTGCCGCTCAATTATCGGTATCACCTTTTCATAGGTCTCTCTGTCCAGCAGATATTTATGCTCATATCGGTTGAAAATTTCAATCGCCATTTGCTTTCCTCCTTTTGTTAAAATTATTCTAAACCCCTTTCCTTAAAAAAACATTAAAATCCGGAGGGATTTTTTAATGTTTACAATTCGTTAATAATTTTGACAATGCGGCGGCGTTGTGGTATTATTGTTTAAACGGCCATGGGGCCGCTCAAAAGGAGAAACGGCCATGAAAGAGTTTTATAAAACAATCGCGAAAGAGGCGCGAGCGGAGTTTGTAGAAAAGCGCTCACGCTTTATCGCCACGGCAAAACCGGTTGAGACCGAGGCCGAGGCGGTCGCCCTGATCGAGGAGCTGCGCAAAAAATACTGGGACGCGACCCACAATGTCTACGCGTATATAATAGAAAACAACAACATCATGCGCTACAGCGACGACGGCGAGCCGTCGGGAACGGCGGGAATGCCTGTGCTCGACATTCTCAAAAAGGAGGGGCTCACCAATCTTGTCGTGGTCGTCACCCGATATTTCGGGGGAATTTTGCTGGGCACGGGCGGCCTTGTCCACGCCTATTCAAAAAGTGCCAAGCTCGGCGTCGAGGCGGCGGAGCCGATAACCATGGCGCTGTGCCGCGAGACGAGGATTCGCTGCGAATACTCCATGCTCGGCAAGGTCCAAAGTGAGATAAGGGCGCGCGGCCTTACCTGCGGCGAGCCGGTATACACCGACGCGGTGGAGATCCCGATCCACATTCCCGTGGGCCTGTTTGAAAATACCAAGGCCGATTTTATCGACCTGACAAACGCCGCTGTCTCGTTCAGCGACGGCGGCGAAAGCTTTATATGCACAGGCCCGGCTGTTTAGCCGGGTCTGTTTTATATTAATATCTCTTTTATTTCAAACAATATCTTTTTATGCAGCGGCATTGCTTTGCGCGCCTTATCCGCGGCGGCGCGGAGGATTTTCCTCGCGCGCATGTTCTCTTCCGCGGAAATCGGAGCGGGCCCGTAGGCGGCCTCCGAGACAGTGCCGAGCACACCGCGCATTGCGCCAACGTCAATATCCGGCAGCGCTTCGCGCAGCTTTTCGCAAAAGTCGGGCTCGGTTCCGTCATATCCGCTCATAATTCCCGACGTGCTGAGCGCGCGCAGCAGCCGCGCGAACTCGGTTCGGCAATCCGCGCGTTTTCTGCGGCGGAGCAGGTTCAGAACAAGCAGCACCGCCAAAGCGATCAGCGCGCCAACCAAAATCATCCCCGCGAACACGCGTATCGGCGACTCCATTCGATTATATACGGTATAGTCGTTGATCTCGCTGCCTTTTTCTTTTGCGCTCTCGGCTTCATCAAGGTTTTCCTCGCCGCCGTCCTCGTCGCCGCGGGCCTTGGGAATGAGGCTTATGTTAAGCCCGTATCCGCCGTCGTTATCGTCTTTTTCGGGCTCCGAATATCCGGGATAAACCTCGTCGGGGGTCTCGCTTATCGGGGTCAGGTCCACGGGCGTCCAGCCGTAGTCGCGGAGAAATATCTCGACCCACGCGTGCGAGTTCTTGTCTTTAAGCACAGCATTGTATGTGCCGTAGCGCTGCCGCTCGAAATCCTCGGGCTCGATCATATATCCGGTCACATACCGCGCGGGAAACCCGAACATGCGGTACATCAGAGCCGCCGCCGAGGCGTAGTGAACGCAGTAGCCGCGGCCCCTGCCGAACAGAAAATCCTCAATCACATCCCCGTTCAGCGGCGACCAGCCCGGAGTCAGAGTGTATTCGGTCCTCTCGTCAAGCGTGTTTTTTATAAAATCCGTGACCTCGCTCAAGGTCTCAAAGCTTTCGTTTTGGCACAGCTCGCGCAGCCGCGGAAGCTGATTTTGAGGCACGCGGGTATAGACGCGCGACGCCTCCTCGATATACGCCTCCTGAAGGTTGAGGCACTGGTCGCGCTTGCGCTCGAACACGGGCGGAACGTTGTTCCAGTTGATCTTCATGTCGCCCTTTTCATAGTATTGGAACCTATATCCGCCGAAAACATAGATCGTCTCAACGCGGCTGTAATAGGGCACATAATAGTTTTTGCCCTCGCTGCTGATATAGCGCACCGCCATCGAGCCGGGAGGCGGGATAGTGTCGTCTGCCGTGTTCATGTTCATTGTGAAATAAAGGCTCGAATAGGTGTTTGAAATGCCGAGAACTCCCCAGTTGTTCTGATATTTTTCCTGAATGTCATTCAGGATCGCGGTGTCGTCCGCCGCCGTCCACTCGCCGCGGTCATAGTCTCCGCCCACAAAGCCCTTGAGATAGATCGCCTCATCGGGAGCGCGAGTTATCTGCACGATTAGCTGTTCGCGGTCGGTCTGATAGTTGTTGAAGCGGCTTATGCTGCCGCCCTGAACAAAGTCGGTCGTTCTTCCGGTCCGCATGGCGATCTCGCGGAATATCCTGCCCTCGGCCGAATAGGTCAGATCGCTCAATCTGTCAATGTTCGGCATGACGGCGAGCGCCGAAATGAGCGATGCGGCCGCCAAAATTACGCATATAACGCCCGCGCGGGTCTGTCTGATTCCGCTTGAGGACGCCGCACCGCGCCTTTCGGGCTGGGCCGCGAGGAAGGCGCATGCCGACGCCGCAGTAAGCAGCAGAGCCGCGCTGCTGCCTGAGCCCAAAACAGGCGCGGCGAGCAGCATGGCGGCGGTGATCACAAGCATTGCGGAGCGGCTTTTGGCGACAGCCTCAAGCATAAACAGAATAAGCGTCACTATGGGAATTGTCGTCAGCGCGAGCAAAGTCACCGACGGCGGGTCCGCGGCCTGAGAAGCCGAAAACAGATCGGCGGCATATTTGAGCTGCGCGAGTATCAACTCATATTCCCGAGCCGCCGCCATTATGCAGATCAGCACCGCGGCGACAGCCACAGTGTAAAAATATACCGGGTCGCGGTAATACAGAAAAACATACGCGGCGCAGCAGCCCGCCGCCGCGGAATATACAAGGATCCTGCTGAAAACAATTCCGGGCACGGAGTCAAAATACATGATCATGCCGAAAATTCCGCACAACAAAAACAGGAGCATAAAGCCCGGGCCAAGGCCGGGGCTTTTCCGCCCGCCGCCGCGTATGATCGTTTTTGTCGGTTTTTTGTCGCGTTTGATTTTCGTCACACCCCTAAGTTATAGAAGCGGCCAAGCTCCTCGTCGAGGTTTTCGGCCGTGAATTTCATTATCCGCTCGCCGCCGCGGCTCAAAACAGAGTCGGCGCTGAGCGTCAGTCCGTCCGTGGGCGCGTCGGTTTCGGCGAAGGCCTCGGGCTCCGTTTTATAAAGCTCAAGCAGAAGCCCGCGCATATCGTCCGCGCCGCGAACCGCGCGGCTGCATTCGGCGCCGTTTACCGAAAAGCTCACGTTCACCGCCGCGGCGCCCTTCAAAAGCCCCGCGCAGAGAGCGGACAAAACCTCGTAAAACGTGTCAAGCTCCTCGGGCCCTGCCTCGGCCGCGCTGCTTAAATCGAGATTTAGGTTTATGATATAGTCGGCCTGCTTCTCAAGCTCCTTGACCCACGGCTCGCCCATGCGGGCGCTCAGATTTTTGTGAATGAGCCGCGCCGAGTCGCCTCTCTCGTATTCCCGAAGCTGTCGGATCTCCGAGTCCTCGCCGCCCCGCGCGCCTATACGTTCGGCAAACCCGCCCGAGCCGTATTCGGGCGCGAAGGAGATTTTCATTTCCCGCTCCTTGGGATAAACGGCGATAAGCGCTTCGGCGGAGGCCTTTTTGGGCGCAGCGAAAATATTCAAGTAGTCGCACACCTTTATTTTTTTGAGCTCAAGCCGAATAAGCCCGCAGCGCGGAGGCGTGATTTTAAACTCGGTTTCGGTTTTGCCCTTCGGCTCCGCGCTGCCGATCAGCGTGAACTTTGTAGGCTTTTCGCCTCGGTACTCGGCGGTTATCTCGGCGCGGAAGCGCGAGACCGGGAGCCCGCCGCCGTTTTCGCAGACAAGCGCGCGGGTCAGCTCGGTGTTTTTGACCGCGGCGCTCTCGCTCGATTTAAAATCCGCGCTGATATGCTTGCCGAGCGCTCGTGAGAGCGCGAACATGATCGGCATTATTATTACGATCATGCCCGCCGTGATCATCAGCGGAGCGAAACGGAACGCGCCCCCGACGTAAAACGCAGCCGCGGCCAAAAGAATGAGCAGAAGCTTTTTCATTTTATCGTTCTCCCGTTGTTATTGTTTTCCCATCGGCGGCTTTTTCACGGCCGCGGCGATCTCGGCGATAACCTCGCTCTTTGAAAGCCCGTTCGCCGACGCCGCGGGGCTTAAGTATATCCTGTGCCGCACCGCGAACGGGAACTGCTCAAGCGCGTCGGCCGGAGTCACAAATCCGCGGCCCTCAAACCACGCGGCCGCCCTGCACATTTTAACCATGGCTATCGTGGCTCTGGGGCCCGCCGCGCGGCTCAGATTTTGATTGTCGCGGGTGGCCGTGACCATATTAAGTATGTATTCATACATTTCATCACTGATATAAACCTTGTGTATCTCTTTTTGTATCTCAATAAGCTCCTCGCGGCTGAGTTGCTGCTCAAGCGGCTCGAGCTTGTCCGCTCCGTCAATTTCCTTTGCCATTTTAAGCTCGCTCTCAAAGTCGGGATAGCCTATCGTCATCGAGATCATAAAACGGTCGATCTGCGAGTCGGGCAGATACTGCGTTCCCGCGCTGCCGAAAGGATTTTGGGTCGCGATAACCAGAAACGGCTTCGGGACCTCGCGGGTCACGCCCTCGGCGGTGACGCGCCGCTCCTCCATGACCTCAAGCAGAGCCGACTGGGTCTTGGGCGAGGTGCGGTTTATCTCGTCCGCCAGCAGCAGGTTGCAGAACACGCTGCCCGGCATATAGACGAATTTTTCCTGCTCCTTGTTGTATATCGAAAATCCGGTCAGGTCCGACGGCATAACGTCGGGCGTGAACTGGATACGGTTGCAGTCAAGCCCCAGCACCTTTGAAAACGCGAGCGCCAGCGTGGTCTTGCCCACGCCGGGAATGTCCTCGAGCATTATGTGCCCGTCGGCCAAAAACGCCAGCAGTATCTCGCGGGTCTTGTCGTTCTTTCCTATTATTATTCTGTTCACCGAATTAAGGGCCTCGCGGGCCTTCTCTTGTAAGCTGCTCAAAAAATTACCTCCCCTTTTCGGGATAATTCTATAATATATTATTATAATACACCCCGCCCCTCCGTTCAAGCGGTATTTGTAAACAATTTGATAATTTTATCTTATCCGAGCGGCGCGGGAACAGGCATTCGTCAAGTTGCACAAAATTGTAAATGACGAGTGAGTATACGCGAGTATTTTAAAGAAAACAGCCGAAAACGAGAGGTTATAATCATCTAAATTAATTTTTTGAAAAAAGTGCTTGACAAAATATAAAACCCGTATTATAATAGCAAGGTACGTTTTGAGAAAGACGCTAAATTTTGTAAGATAATTAACTATTATATATCAGGAGGAATTAATTCTATGTCAACATTCATGGCGAAAGCCGATGAGATCGAGAAGAAATGGTACGTTATTAACGCTGCCGGCAAGCCTCTCGGAAGAGTCGCGGCTCAGGCCGCCACGATCCTCAGGGGCAAGCACCGTCCCGAGTATACGCCGGGCGTTGACTGCGGCGAGTATGTTATCATAATCAACGCCAAAGACGCTGTCCTCACAGGCAACAAGCTTCAGCAGAAAAAGTGGTACAGACACACGGGCTATATCGGTCACTTAAAAGAGGTGTCCTATAAGGAGCTCATGGAAAAGAGACCCGAGAAGGCTATGGAACTGGCCGTGTCCGGCATGATCCCGCACAACACTTTGGGCCGCAAAGCGCTCAAGAAGCTGAGAATTTACGCAGGCGACAGCCACGAGCACGCCGCTCAGACTCCGGTCGAGTGGACTCGTGAGTTTTAAGAAAGGGGACTTAGATAATTATGGCAGATTCAGTACAGTATTACGGAACAGGCAGAAGAAAGAGTTCTGTTGCCAGGGTTAGATTGGTGCCCGGCACAGGTAAGATCACAATAAACAAGAGAGATATCGACGATTATTTCGGCCTTGAAACGCTCAAGGTTGTCGTTCGCCAGCCGATGGACGCCACCAAGACGCTCGGCAAGTTCGACGTTCTGGTAAACGTGAGCGGCGGCGGCTTCACCGGTCAGGCCGGAGCTATCCGTCACGGCATTTCAAGAGCGCTGCTCGAGGTTGACGAGGAGTTCAGACCCGTCCTCAAGGCGGCCGGATACCTCACCCGCGACCCGAGAATGAAGGAGAGAAAGAAGTACGGACTCAAAGCAGCCCGCCGCGCTCCCCAGTTCTCAAAGAGATAAATTTTGCGCAAAACATCCCAAAACCCCGAAGCCGCAAGGCTCCGGGGTTTTGTGTACCGCTTTCGTTTAATATCACGCATCAGCTTTTCATCTTCGGTCATAAAACATCCCTTCCGAAATTTAAAAATAACGTCATTTTATATTATACACTATTATATACAGCAAAAAAATAAAAATGGTTTCACAATAACACAAATTATTTATAAAAAACATGTGTATTTTTATAAGTTTTTTCTCGTTTGAGAAAAAACCGTTGACAAATCATACTTTTCGTGTTAATGTAGAAAAAAGAAATGGGGGTGTGAAAATGATCCGGCGAAAAGAATATTTAGATAATTTAATATCGCTAAAAGATAAACAGATCATCAAGGTTATTACCGGTGTCAGAAGATGCGGCAAATCTACTTTGTTTGAGTTGTATATTGACTGTTTAAAGCAGGCGGGTGTGGAGGACGATCAAATTATATCGGTCAATCTTGAAGAACTCGAAAACGCTGATTTGCTTAATTATAAAGCATTATATAACTATATAACCTCGAAGCTTGTTCCCGACAAAAATAACTATATTTTTATTGACGAAGTTCAAAAATGCAGTGAGTTTGAAAAAGCGGTTGACAGCCTTTTCGTGAAGAAAAACTGCGATGTTTATATTACGGGCTCAAATGCTTATTTGCTGTCGGGAGAACTGGCAACATTGCTTTCGGGAAGATATATTCAGATCGATATGCTGCCTTTTTCTTTTAAGGAATATTATGAGGCGACAAAAGAAAGCGGCGAAAATAAAAAAGAAATATTTGACAGATATTTAAGATACGGATCATTCCCCTATGTTGCATATCTGGAAAATAATGAAAAAGTTATAAATCAGTATATTGAAGGTATTTACAGCACCATTCTTTTAAAAGATGTCGCCGCAAGGGAAAAAATAAATGACGTATCTGTACTCGAAAATATATTAAAAACCGTTGCGTCAAATATAGGAAGCCCTATCTCAACAAAAAAGATAAGCGACACTTTGATATCAAGCGGAAGAAAGATCTCGCCCAACACTGTTGAAGCGTATTTAAGAGCGCTGATAGACAGCTATATTCTTTATAACGCGACAAGATACGATATAAAGGGCAGACAGTTTTTAAAGACTCTCGGAAAATATTATTTTGTGGACAGCGGAATAAGAAATATTATCGTAAGCCAATCGGCAAGGGATCTGGGACATCTTCTTGAAAATGTGGTTTACCTTGAGCTTTTAAGAAGAAAAAACAGAGTTAATATTGGCAAGTTAGCGGAAAAAGAAGTGGATTTTGTCGCAACTGATATGAACGAGGTGGAATATTATCAAGTTTCCGCGAGCGTGCTTGATGAAAAAACCTTAAAGCGGGAACTGGCGCCGCTGCAAGAGATAAAGGATAATTATCCTAAAATATTATTAACTCTTGATGATATAGGCAGCGGAGCAAATTACGAGGGTATAAAACAGATAAATGTGATTGACTGGTTATTGGAATAAATTTTGCTTAAAATCAGCAATTCGGTTTTGTATATAAAGGAGAATTTCGCATGAAACGACATGCTTATTTTGCGGCGGGCGTCGGGGCGGGGATACCCATTTTTCTCGGTTATCTCGCGGTTTCGTTCACGTTCGGGATCATGGCGAAAAACTGCGGACTGTCGGTTTTTCAGGCGGTGCTGCTTTCCGCTTCCAATCTGACGAGCGCGGGACAGTTTTCTGGCCTCACGCTGATCACGGCGGGCGCGCCGCTCGCGGAAATGGCGGCGACTCAATTTGTGATAAATCTGAGATATTGTCTGATGTCCTGTTCGCTGTCGCAGAAAATAGATGAAAAAACGCCGTTTTTCCACAGATTTTTTATGGCCTACGGCGTGACGGACGAGATTTTCGGCGTTTCGGTCAGCCGTGAGGGGAGATTAAGCCCGTTTTACTTTTACGGGCTTGTGACGATCTCGGCGCTCGGCTGGGTTGGAGGCACTTTTCTGGGCGTCGTTTCGGGCAGCCTGCTGCCCGCGCGGATCGTCAGCGCGCTGAGCATCGCGCTTTACGGAATGTTTATCGCGATCATAATCCCGCCCGCGCGGAACAGCAAGGTAGTGGCGGGCATAATCATGATCTCGATGCTGCTGAGCCTGCTGTTCACCGCGGCGCCGCTGCTTAAAGAAATCTCATCGGGATTTCGGATCATTATATTGACGGTCGTTATCTCGGGCGCTGCCGCGTTTTTCTTTCCGATCGCGGACGGCGGCGGGGAACAGGAGGAGTTATCATGAAGCCAAGCGTTTACGCGTACATAGCGGTAATGGCCGCGGTCACATATCTTATCCGCCTTTTGCCGCTGACTCTCATACGCAGAGAAATAAAGAATAAATTTATCCGCTCGTTTTTGTATTATGTGCCGTTTGTGACGCTGTCCGTGATGGTGTTCCCGGCGATCCTGACGGCAACGTCAAGCAAATGCGCGTCGGCGGCGGGTTTCGTTGCGGCGCTGATTTTAGCCTATTGCCGCAGGAGTCTTATAACCGTAGCGCTCTGCGCCAGCGCGGTCGTCTTCCTGATCGAGCTTCTGCCGGTAGTATAATTTTTATATATTGTATTTTTATATTGGTTTTGTTATAATTTAATTGTCAAAGACATAGGAGGAATTAAGATGAACAAAACAAAGTTAAATGATGCGATTAAAGAATTTTCCAATAACATAAAAGATAATTATGCTTATTTTGAAGAAAATTGGGCGGAACGTAAGCAGCGCAAAGAGTTCTATCAGTCATATACAAAAGAAAAACTCATAAATATGGATGAGAGTGAGTTTTTAAGTTATATAAGTAAGCTATGGTCTATGTTGATTTGGGGTAATAAAAAATATGTTGTTGACAAGCTTATTGCCGATAACGGCTTTTCGACACTTAAAAAAAGATTGGCTTATTTGTTATACGGTGATGACGATATTGAAGTAAGATGGGATAATTTTTTGCGGTCTGTCAAAGGCTTGGGACCGGCGACTATGAGCGAGCTTCTTACCTATATAGATCCATATAAATATATGATATTTAACAAAAATACCGTTCAATCATTTGTCCCGGAGAGTTTTTAAAATCGGTATTTTTTGCGAACCGAAACGTTTTGTCCATTATCTGGTTTCAGTTGTTATTAAATTTATAGATTACTATGAAGCGGCTGTTTTCCGCCTGAATTTCGGGCGGAAGGCCGCTTAATTTTTGAAGGCTCCGAAGGCATTGTTCATATTCGCTCATTTCGGTACCGATTTCCGAGGCGCCCAATTTTTTCAGCAATCGGCGGCTGCCGATATTATCGTTGTATGCTCTTGCCGTAAATTCCGCCGAAGGGTGGTTGTTTTTAAAAAAGCGCATTACCACGGGCAAAACCTGTGTGCCAATTCCGATCCTTTGGTATTCGGGCATAAGGCGTATGCCTACTTCGGGATTTAGAGTGTGAATGTTTCTTAAATTACAAAATCCGCAGTACGCGTCCGTTGATCTTTCCGTGATTGAAAAAATCAGTTCGTTTTCATCTGGAACATTTGCGAGAAAATATCGACAAAAATCCGAGTTATTATATATTGTTTCCAAATCAGATGTTTTTTGGTATGTTTTGATGTAATTATCTTTGTCGTTTTCGTTAAAGCTGCGTATAAGATAAGTTTTATTATTTGCGGTAATATATTTTTCCGGAAATTGTTTCATATTTTATCACACTTTTTGATTTTTAATTTGGATTAATTATAACTTTTATTAAAATTGTTGTCAACAACGATTTTGACAAAATAGTCAAAATTAAAATAAGCGGCTGGTCGCTCGGACTTATATTCCGGCATATGAATATCCGGGAGATTATATTAAAATAAAAATTGCGAAAAATTGTAAAAATATTATTGAATTTTGTTTTGAAACAGTATATAATTAAATCATAAAAATCAATTTGGATTATACAGTCGGCGGATCTATGAACTTACGGCATGAAAGGAGTTTGCTATGGGAGGAATATTTGGTGTAACTTCAAAAAAAGACTGTGTGCTTGATTTATTTTTCGGAATTGATTATCATTCACACCTTGGCACAAAGAGGGGCGGAATGGTTGTGCACGGCGATAAGGGCTTTGACCGCGCCATTCACAACATTGAAAACTCGCCGTTCAGAACGAAATTTGAGAGCGACGTTGAAAAAATGAAGGGCACGTCGGGCATAGGCTGCATTTCCGACAACGAGCCGCAGCCGCTTATCGTGCGCTCGCATCTCGGCAGCTTCGCGATAACCACGGTGGGCCGCATCAATAATATGGACGAGCTTGTTGAAAAGGCGTATAACAAAGGGGTAACGCACTTTCTTGAGATGAGCGGCGGCAGCGTCAACCAGACCGAGCTTGTCGCGGCGATCGTCAATCAGGCCGACAGCATTGTTGACGGAATAAAACTGGCGCAGGAGCTCATCGACGGCTCAATGTCAATGCTTATCCTCACCGCGGACGGAATTTACGCGGCGCGCGACAGACTTGGCAGAACGCCGATAGTCATCGGAAAAAAGGACGGCGCCATGTGCGCGTCGTTCGAGAGCTTCGCGTATCTGAATTTGGGATACAATACATACAAGGAGCTCGGCCCTGCGGAGATCGTGTTCGTGACGCCCGAGAGCGCCGAGACCGTGTCGCCGCCGGGCGAGAAAATGAAGATATGCTCGTTTCTTTGGGTCTATTACGGATATCCGCCCTCAACATACGAGGGTGTCAACGTTGAGCAGATGCGCTACAACTGCGGCCATAAGCTGGCGGAGCGCGACAGCGTGAAGCCCGATATGGTTGCGGGCGTTCCCGATTCGGGCACGGCGCACGCCATAGGCTACGCCAACGAGTCGGGCATACCGTTTTCGCGGCCGTTCATCAAATACACTCCGACATGGCCGCGCTCGTTTATGCCGCCCACTCAGGCGCAGCGCGACGTGATCGCCAAAATGAAGCTTATTCCGGTCAAGGAGCTCATCCACGACAAGAGCCTGCTGCTGATCGACGACTCGATCGTGCGCGGAACGCAGCTCAGAGAGACCACAGAGTTTCTGTATAACAGCGGCGCGACCGAGGTCCATATCAGACCCGCCTGCCCGCCGATCATGTTCGGCTGCAAATATCTGAACTTCTCGCGCTCCAAGTCGGAGCTTGACCTGATAGCGCGCCGCACCATAAGAAAGCGCGAGGGGGACAACGTTTCCGGCGAGGTGCTCGCGGATTACGCCGATCCCGAAAGCCAAAACTACAAGGAAATGGTCGACGAAATGTGCAAGGAGCAGAATTTCACTTCGCTTATGTACAACCGTCTTGACGACATGATAGAGGCGATAGGCCTGCCCGAGTGCAAGCTCTGCACCTACTGCTGGAACGGAAAGGAATAAAAATAAGGACGGCATTTTCGCCGTCCTGTTTTCTATTCTTCAAGTTTTTTGATCAGTTTTCCTACGTCAACGGGCTTTGTAATAAACTCGTTCATGCCGCTTAAAGCGGCTTTTTCTCTGTCCTCGTCCGAGGAGTTTGCGGTGCAGGCGAAGATGCGGACCGTTTTCGCGTCGGACCTGTCTAAGGCGCGGATAGCCTTGGCCGCCTCGAAGCCGTCCAGCTCGGGCATAAGCAGATCCATAAGAATAACGCCAAACTCGCCGTTTTCGGAGCGTTCGAACATCTCAAGCGCGATTTTTCCGTTTTCGGCAAGCTCCGCCTTGTATCCGTTTTCGCGGAGCAGCTCAAGGATGATCTCGCCGTTGAGTTCATTGTCCTCGGCAACCAGAATATTCGGCTTCAGCCTTGAGGCGTCGGGATACTTCGGTTCTTCTTTTTTCGGCATGACCGAGGGCTCGGCGACAAATGTGAACGTGAACGCGCTGCCCTTGCCCTTGTCGCTGACGAAGGTCAGGTCGCCGTTCATAAGCATCGCCAGGCGGCGGCTTATCGGAAGGCCGAGGCCCGTGCCCTCATTGCCCTTTGAAACCGTGTCAAGCTCGCGGGCAAAAACATCAAAAATATGTTTTTGGAATTCACGGCTCATTCCGCGTCCGTTGTCCGAGACTTCGGCGGTGGTGAGGACCTCGCTGTCTTCGGTCAGCTCCTGCCTTACGGAAAGCGTGACTTTTCCGCCCTTCGGCGTGAATTTGCGCGCGTTGTCCAAAAGGTTAAGCAGCACCTGCTGAATGCGGACCTCGTCGCCCAGAACGCACGGCCATGTCAGCGCGCAGTTCGAGCTGTAGGCTATGCCTTTGTCAGCCATGGCGTGTTCCGTTATCGAGTTGACCGTGTCGATCACAAGCTTAAGATCGATCGGCTTAAGGTCAAGCGTCAGATTTTCGGACTGAAGGCTTGACATGTCAAGCATGTCATTGACCAGCGACACCAGATAATTCGCGGTCACGTTGGATTGATTTAAGTAATTTGTCAGGCGCTCTTTGTCGTCGGTATTGCCGAGCATAAGGTGGTTAAGCCCGATAAGGCCGTTAAGCGGCGTCCGTATCTCATGGCTCATGGCGGACAAAAACTGTCCCCGCGCCTTCGTGTCGGCCTTGTTTTCGGTGTACCTAATATGCAGGCGGATAAGCAGGAATGCCAGCACCAGGATAATAAGCAGAAGTATGCACAGCGCGGTCACGGCCAGGCGGTAGCGGTACAGAAAATCCGAAACCGTGAAGCGGTACTGATTTTCCATTATTCCCTGAATGGTAAAGCTGCCGACCTCGTCCTCGGACATCGAGTTTATGGTCTTGTTAAGTATGTTTATAAGGGTGCGGCCGTCGGCCTGGGACTGCTCGCTGCCCTCGCCGAAGGCCACGACAGCGGAGAAGCAGAGCTGATCGTCAAGGCCCAGCACGGGGATCACCTTAAGCTTTTCGTAGATCGGTTTTGACATCCAGTATTCGACGACGTACTGGTTCTGGATCATAAGATCGGCCTCGCCCGAGTTCACCGCGTCAAAGCAGGCGTCGATAGAGGGATAGTCCACGAGCTCAAAATTGGGGTAGGATGCACCGAGAACCTTTCTTAGCGTCTGCGAGCCGGTGGATATGGCGATCTTAAGATTTGCGTCGTATCTGAATTCAAGGCCGTCGCGCGCGACGACCACTTTTCGGCTTGACAAATAGGGATTACTGATAAGAATTCCGCGCGCGTTCTGGTTTTCCTTGTTATATTCAACGCTTGAAACAAGGTCAAGATCAGCGCTTAAAAGATAGTCATATGTAACGTCTCCCGCGGGGAGCGGCACATACTCAAACTCAATGCCACAGAGCTCGCTCACATGGTCGAAAATGTAGCGGGAAATACCCGCGAGCTCGCCGTCCTCGCCGGTGAATGAGACAGGGACGCGGTCCTGGACATAGCCTATTCTGAGCGAGTCGTGTGACGCGATAAAATTCCGTTCCTCCGGAGTGAAGTTCGGTCCACCTTCGGCGGTTGCATCAACGGCGGACTCGCCTTCGGCGACGGCCGCGGGCGCGAGGGCGCACAAAATCAACGACAGTGAGACGCCGAGCGCCGCAAAAAATCTTAAAATACCACGCGCCATGCTCGCTCCTCCTTCCGTTGAGATTTTACATTATTTTCGGAACCGTATATAATATATCACTATATAATATATCACTTTACATTATACCAAAAATCAGTGATTTGTCAAGTGAAAAGCGGAAAAAGGCGGCTCAAATTTTGTGAACAATTACCATTTGATAGTTTTTTGAAAATATGATAAAATGACTGTATCGTGTGGCGGACAGCGCGTAAATCCAGATGGATTTGCGCGCTGTTTTTTTTGTGCGGCGCGAAATAAAACCGAAAGGAAACTAAAAAATGCAAAATTCAAACTCTTATTTAGCAGAGGAAAAGGTCGGGGTCTTAATGAGAAAATACGCCGTGCCCTGCATCATATCGCTGCTTGTGGCCGCGCTTTATAACATAGTCGATCAGATTTTCATCGCCAACGCCGATTATCTCGGCTCTTACGGGAACGCTGCCAATACCGTCGTGTTCCCTTTGACGGTCATAGCCCTTGCCGTGGCGGTAATGATAGGCGACGGCTGCTGCGCCTTTGTGAGCCTGTGCCTCGGCGGCGGCAATGCCGACGACGCGGAAAAGAGCGTGGGCAGCGCGGTTGTTCTCTCGGCGCTGAGCGGCGTTTTGATATGCGCCGTGTATCTCATGTTCCGAAACGGAATCGTCACCGTGTTTGGCGGGACCGTCAACAGCGAAACCTTTGAGTGTTCAAAGGAATATTTCTTTTATATAACTCTCGGAATACCGTTCTATGTGTTCGGGCAGGCCATGAACCCGGTGATACGCTCGGACGGCAGCCCGAAATTCGCCATGGCCTCAACTCTGGCGGGCGCGGCGGCGAATATCGTGCTCGATCCGATTTTTATTTTCGTTTTCAAATGGGGAATGATGGGTGCGGCGGTCGCCACCGTGGCGGGCCAGATAATCACCGCGCTCCTGGCCGTTTGGTATTTAACGCGCACAAAGAGCGTCAAGCTTTCCCCGCCGAGCTTTAAGCTCAGCGCGCGGATAATCGGAAAGATGATCCCTTTGGGAATATGCAGCTTTTTGTCGCAGATATCGCTTGTCGCAGCGATGGCTGCGATAAATAACATGATAAGAAAATACGGCGCGCTCGATCCCGTTTTCTCACAGGAACAATACGCCCAGATACCGATGGCGGTCGTCGGAATAGTCATGAAGTTTTTCCAGATAGTGATCTCGATAGTCGTCGGCATGGCCGCGGGCTGCATCCCGATCGTGGGCTATAACATGGGAGCGGGGCTCAATGGCAGAGTTAAAAAGCTGTTTACCATGCTGCTCGTCTGCGAGGCGTTCGTGGGGGCTGCGGCTCTGCTTGTCGCCGAGTTTTGCCCGCGGCAGCTGATCGCCGTGTTCGGCGCGGCCAACGAGAGCGTGTATTACGCCGAGTTCGCGGTGAAGGCCTTCAGAATATATCTGTGCATGATGGTGCTTGCATGCGTAAACAAGGCGGCCTTCATTTTTCTTCAGGCAATGGGCAAAGCGGCGGCGTCAACTATGCTGTCAATGGTAAGGGAGATAGTTTTCGGCGTGGGCTTCGCGCTGGTTTTGCCGATATTTTTCGGCCTTGACGGCGTGCTGTATTCAATGCCGGTCTCGGATATTTTAACGTTTCTGATTTCCGCCGCGGTGATCGCGTCCACATACCGCGGCATAGGGGCCGGCGAATAGCGATCACGCTGTTATATTAATATTTTCTGTGATTTTTTGCGCAAATAAAAAGGCGCGAGGCATAAAAACAGCGGCTCCGAAAACGGAAACCGCTGTTTTTGTAAATCCATAGTAATCAGGAGCGCTGCGACTGCGACATATTAGCAACGTTTCTTATCATCTCATCACTTATCCCCGCTTTGCGCATATTCGCTATCATTGCGTCTATACCCTCCATGCGCCCTTCCATACGGCCTTCTTTTATGCCTTCGGCACGGGCTGTTTTTGCGTGCTCTCATTGCGGCGTTAAATATCTGCTCATCATCATACAGTGAAAACATTATATCGTGCACCTCAACATAGTGATTAGTGATTAGCGAATAGCGATTAGGAACGCTGCGATTGTGACATATTCGCAACGTTTCTTATCATCTCATCGCTTATCCCCGCTTTGCGCATATTCGCTATCATAGCGTCTATTCCGCGCATTTCGCCTTCTTTTAAGCCTTCCATGCGACCTTCCATGCGGCCCTCTTTTATGCCTTCGGCACGCGCGGTTTTTGCGTGCTCCCTCATTGCGGCGTTGAATATCTGCTCATCATCATACAGTGAAAACATTATATCATGCACCTCAACATAGTGATTAGTAATTAGCGAATAGCGATTAGGAGCGCTGCGACTGCGACATATTAGCAGCATTGCGCAGCATTTCCTCGCTCACGCCCATGTTCTTCAAATTCGCTATCATTGCGTCTATGCCTTCCATGCGACCTTCCATTCGACCTTCCATGCGGCCTTCTTTTATGCCTTCTTTGTGTGCTTCTCTCATCATTGCTTTTTGTATCTGTTCATCATCATACAGTGAAAACATTATATCATGCACCTCAACATAGTGATTAGTAATTAGCGAATAGCGATTAGGAGCGCTGCGACTGCGACATATTCGCCGCGTTTCGCAACATTTCCTCACTCACGCCCATATTTTTCAAATTCGCTATCATTGCGTCTATCCCGCGCATTTCGCCTTCTCTTAGGCCTTCCAGACGTCCTTCCATTCGTCCTTCCATTCGTCCCTCTTTGTGTGCTTCTCTCATCATTGCTTTTTGTATCTGCTCATCGTCGTATAAAGAAAACATTATATCATGCACCTCGCTTTCGTGTCGGGACAGGTATTCTTTTAAGATATTCCTGTCTTTGCATATTCTTATCGTTTCGTCTATCGCCTTTTTTGTCCTGCCGTGGTTCTTTACCTGCTCGTTCAGTATATGCGTGAACATAACATACTGGTTTATTATGTCTCCCTCGCGGCTGTCTGTGATCACTTTGACTCTGACGTCAAGAGCCGTCGCGTCGCCGCCGAAGTATTCCTCGCTCAAGCTGATCTCTTTTTCCTCAACCTTCTTGTCGCCCGTGTAGATCACATAAAGCTCAGGCTTCGGTATCTCAAGCTTTTTTGAGCTGTAGATGTTAAGCTCCTCTTTTTCAATATAGTCCTGATATGTCTGCACCAGGTACATAAGGCCGCGGATTATTATATTCACCGTCCAAGTGGACTGCGCCTCGACCAGAACTATCAGCCTTTTGTCAAGCATAAAGCCGAGATCATTATACAGGCTGTCGGTGAGAATATTTTTGAGCGTTACTATCTCTATCATATCCTCGGTCACATAATCCGCCTCTGGGTGTAGAGCCTTATACAGCTCCACAATATATTTTGTGTCCTGAAACAAATTAGTAAACACGCTGTCCTTGACATTTCTCTTTATTATTTTTTTGTTATCCAATCTCATCACTTCCCGTGTTTATATTATACCTCAAAACAATTGTAAAGTCAACATAGAAACTAGAGAATAGGAACTAGGTACTAGGGCGTGAATTCCCAAAGTAAATTCCAGAGTGGAAATTAGAGTGGAATTAAGTGTGGGAAAGAAAAAGTGGTAGAATTA
>CANRGH010000005.1 GCA_947630135.1 uncultured Monoglobus sp. | reverse complement strand
CAATCTCACTGAATTTCTGCACTTTTTCCTTGCTTTGATCAATGTTACATCTTTGTTAATAAATTAGATTGACGTGATTAATTTAATTTTGGGACTTGAAGATTATTAATATATATGATACAATGACTAAAGAATTTTTTGTGAGTGTGAATAAAATGAATCCATTAATTAAATGGCCCGGCGGGAAATCAGGAGAAATAAATAAAATAAAAAAATATATTCCGAAATATGATAGATATATTGAACCCTTCTTTGGCGGCGGGGCTTTGTTTTTTTATCTTAATCCTTCCAAAGCGGCTATTAATGATATATCTCAATCACTTATTCAGTTTTACCGATTGATAAAAAAACAAGATCCTTTGTTTTATGATATGCTTTTGTGCTATAATAACAGCTTTTGTAATCTTATTGATGTATGTGGTGAAAATTATAATGATATTCTTAATATATACAACAAACTGTCAAATAAGATTATAAGCAAATCCGAAATGGAATTACAGTTATCCGAGCTATTGTTAAGTTTGACGGATAAAATTAGTTCCGGATTTTCCGAAAAATTGCTGCTTGACAAAAAAGAGTTTATTCTGCAAATAAAAAAATCTGTTGCCGATAAAATATTACGAACTATTAAAAATAATGAAAAAAAGCCGTTTTCCGCTGAGGATTTAAAAAACAATTTGATTACGGGCTTTACAAGCGGATATTACATGTATTTTAGAAATATATACAACGATATTAATCTAAATAGGATTAAAAATCTGTCTTTGCAATATAAAATCGCGAATTTCTGTTTTATTCGCGAGTATTGTTACGGCTCAATGTTCAGATATAACAGCAAAGGTGAGTTTAACATTCCGTACGGGGGCATGACATATAACAAGAAAAATTTTAAAAATAAAATAGATAATATGTTTAATCGCGATGTTGAGAATATCTTTAAAAATACAGAAATTTATTGTTCTGATTTTGAGGATTTTCTTACTAATGAACGCCTTACACCAAATGATTTTATATTTTTGGATCCTCCCTATGACACTGATTTTTCGGATTATGAAGGAAGAGAGTTTACGAAGGACGATCAGGAACGATTAGCATATACATTGGAAAAAACGCTTGCTCAATTTATACTTGTTATTAAAAACACCGATTTTATACGCTCGTTATATGAAAATAAATTCAACATACTGTCTTTTGATAACCGGTATACATATAATGTGCGCAGCCGCAACGAACGCAATGTCAAACATCTGTTAATAACAAACATCCCTGTTTAATCGCAGGGATGTTTGTCTTATAATATTTTTGTAAAATCTCACAAATCTTGAATTTATTAAATTCAGTGTTAATTAGATCTCATTCTCTCTTGAGCCGCGTTAAAATAAACGGGATCAATTTCGCAGCCTCCAAACTTTCTTCCCAATTGCAGTGCCGCAACTCCGGTTGAGCCTGTTCCCATGAATGGATCGAACACTATATCTCCTTCATTGCTTGCAATTTTAATAATATGACTTAACAATTTAACCGGTTTTTGCGCAGGATGCTTTGGATTTTGAAGCCGCTCCGGCCGCATACAAATAGGGCTTTCAAAGAAATTGTGCATTTCTTTTTGATTGGAAAAGTTCCATTTATGGCCCTTGTTCCACATGCACACAAGCATTTCACAACTGTTAAGAAAACCGTTTTTAAAAATTTTAGGAGCAGGATTAGTCTTATGCCATATAAAAAATTGAAAAGTGTCAAATTCTTTGTCAAATGCTTCATGCCATTTGCCGATTAAATTATAACTTGTAAAAGCAAAAATATTACCATGGGGCCTTAGTATACGTTTAAAATCGCATACCAACTCCCGGGGATGAAATTCTAACTCATCCCATTTTGCAATATCATTGTTCAGCGCTTCTCTTCCGGGCAAATAAATATTTCCGGTTGAATACTTTGCTATGTTATATGGCGGATCTGTTAAAATTAAGTCTACACTATTATCCGGCATGGTTTTCATGAATTCATAGCAATCAACATTATGTATGCTTATATTTTTCATTTATTTTTCCTTAATGCAAAGTTCTATCATTCTATTAATTCGTTGATTAAGGTCTATTTCCTCAAGAGCGGATTTATATATATCTGAAAAGTCATCAAATGTGATTCCGTTCGGCAAAATTTTATTCCAAAAATCAGAACCTATCAAAAACATTGACGGATAGTTTAAATGTTTTTTTACCGCGCCTTTCCACACATTACCTTCGCCGTCTTTATTGTATAATGTCGCAAAATACGCTTTGCAATTTTCTATACCCATATCGACATAAATAGTCAATAATTTTTCTACATTCGACGGAGCATTGGAACTGTCTAAATCACCGCCCGCTTTCAATTCGCATATGTTCCAATTTTTCCCATCGTAAAATGCCAAATCAACCGGCTTAGTATATATTCTGTCTGTTTTAAATTTCTCCGATAAAGGAAGCAGCGACGCTTTTATAGTATCCTGTGTTGTTTTGCTTTCTACCCTTTTGCTGCCTCTGCCCCCGGCTTCGTTATGAGCTCTGAACGCGGCAATTCGCCCTCTAAGATCGGCGTTATAAGTATCAACGTCGGTTACCACAATTTGACCGGAAACGGTTGATGGGTCTATATCACAGCTTAATTCTCTCGGGTTAACAATTGACGGTACGTTTTCATCGCCAAAACGTATTCTCGCGATCCTTTTTGCGCAGGCCTCAATCGCGAAACCACTTTTTGACTCAAAGCTGCTCACAAAAACCATACTCGCCGTAATGCGTTCGTCCATTTGGCTGAGCAAAAAATTGTTTACCTTTTTCTTATAATTTGTTTCAAAATCCGATTCAATAAGATTTATCAGCTTTGAAAATTCGTCGATAACAATATCTTTTATTTTATCTCTCATTTTTGATTACACTCCCTTAAACAGTTCCGACAATGTAATATTTAATCCATTGGCTATTTTTTCAAGATTGACTATTGATATATTTCGATTTCCGAGCTCTACCGACGCCAGATAAGTCCTGTCCATACCGATTTTTAACGCAAATTTTTCTTGGCTCAAGCCTGTTTCGTTGCGTAATTCTCGTATCCGAGCGCCAATTTTTCTTTTAATCACCAAAAATCACCTCAAATAAATTTTATCAAGTTGCCGATAATATATCAACGGATTATGAGTCACAATATGTCGATTTATCAAATTTGAACTTATTGCCAATGAGCAAAATTTAAAAAATTATGCGTTATCCAATTTGATTTATATAATTTTTCGGCCTAAATCACATCTAAAAATTTTAGGATTTTTTGGGTAAAAACTCTTGAAAAGGCGGAAAATATATGTTATAATTAATTAGTTTAAATTAAAACATTATATTTTTTATATTAGAAAGGGTTGATAAAAGTGGAAATCACAATAACCAAAACACAAAATCCAAAGAGTAAGCCGGATATGCAGGACCTGCCTTTCGGCGTGTATTTTTCGGACCACATGTTTGTTATGGACTATGACGAGGGCAAGGGCTGGCATGACCCGAGAATTGTTCCCTACGGCCCGATAGAGCTTGACCCGTCCGCCATGGTTTTCCACTACGCGCAGGAGGTTTTCGAGGGCCTCAAGGCTTACAAGTCCGCCGACGGACACGTTCGCCTGTTCAGACCCGACAAGAATTTTAAAAGACTCAACGTTTCAAATGAGCGTCTGGCCATTCCCCCGATCGACGAGGAGCTCTGTCTTGAGGGCCTCAAGCAGCTTGTGGAGCTTGACCGCGACTGGATCCCAGAGCAGGAAGGCACCTCGCTCTACATCAGACCGTTCATTATCGCCACCGACCCGTTCCTTGGCGTCAGACCGTCCAACTCATATAAGTTCATGATCATTTGCTCGCCCAGCGGACTTTATTATCCCGAGGGCCTCGCTCCGGTCAAGATTTATGTCGAGGACTCGTATGTGCGCGCTGTCCGCGGCGGCACGGGCTTCACAAAGACCGGCGGCAACTATGCGAGCAGCATAAGGGCGCAGGTAGTCGCGCACGAGAAGGGCTATTCGCAGGTTCTCTGGCTGGACGGAGTCGAGCAGAAATATATAGAAGAAGTTGGCTCAATGAACATATTCTTTAAGATCAACGGCGAGGTTGTGACGCCTATGCTCAACGGCAGCATTTTAAGCGGCATCACAAGAATGTCCGCGATCGAGCTGCTCAAGAAGTGGGGTGTTCCCGTTTCCGAGAAGAGGATATCCATTCAGGAGGTTGCCGACGCATATGACAACGGAACCCTTGAGGAGTGCTTCGGCACGGGCACTGCCGCCATCATCTCTCCGGTCGGCGAGCTCCGCTGGGAAGACAAGGTAATGCATATCAACAACAATCAGATCGGCGAGATCACTCAGAGGATCTTTGACACCATAACCGACATCCAGACCGGCAAGGCCGATGACGATATGGGCTGGGTCGTAACCGTTGATTAATTTTCGGCATATTAAAGTGCGCCCGCACCGCGGAAACGGCGCGGGCGCCTTTTCATGCGGGCTTTCCCGCGATACAAAATAAAATTAAAGGAGAAAAATTATGGAACGCGGAAGCGGAATTTTGATGCATATCTCATCATTTCCCGGCAATTATGGAATAGGAACAATGGGCAGCGAGGCCCATCGCTTTGTTGACTTTTTGCAAAAGAGCGGGCAGAAATACTGGCAGATACTCCCGATCGGCCCGACGGGCTACGGAGACTCGCCCTATCAGTCGTTTTCAACGTTCGCGGGAAACCCTTATTTTATTGATTTTGATCTGCTGCGTGAGGACGGGGCGCTTAATTTTGAGGACTACGCGTATATCGACTGGGGCGGCGATCCCGGGACGGTAGACTATGAAAAAATATTCAATAACAAATTTAAAGTCCTTAAAATTGCTTATGACCGCGATAAGGTCCGCAAGAAGGGCGAGATAGACAAATTCAGAGTAGAAAACTCATATTGGATCGAAAACTACGCCATGTTCATGGCTCTCAAATTTGACAGCGGACTTAAGATGTACCGCGACTGGGACGATGATATAGTGCGCCGCGAGCCCGACGCGATAGTCAGGGTCTACAACCGCCTTGACGATGAGATAAATTTCTGGGTCTATGTCCAGTATCGGTTTTACGAGCAGTGGAGCGGGCTGAAGAGCTACGCGAACAAGCAGGGAATAAAGATAATAGGCGACATACCGATCTATGTCGCCGAGGACAGCGCCGACGCGTGGGCGCATAACGAGGTGCTGATGCTTGACCCCGACAGAACGCCGATTAAGGTGGCGGGCTGCCCGCCCGACGGCTACGCGCCGAAGGGTCAGCTTTGGGGGAACCCGCTGTATAACTGGGATTATCTGGCCGAGACAGGATACGAGTGGTGGATAAAACGCCTGTCGGCCGCTCTTAATATGTACGACATAGTGAGGATCGACCACTTCCGCGGCTTTGACGCGTTCTACGCGATCGAGTACGGCAAGCCCGACGCGGTTGAGGGCGAATGGCTCAAGGGCCCCGGCAGCGACTTTTTTAACCGTGTCAAGCAGGAGGTCGGCGAGACGCCGCCGCTTATCGCCGAGGACCTCGGCACCATAACCGACGATGTGCGGGCGCTGCTGAGGTTCAGCGGAATGCCCGGCATGAAGGTCATGCAGTTCGGCTTCACGCCTGGAGAGGACAGCGATTACCTTCCGCACAATTATCCCAAAAACTCCGTCGCGTATATCGGAACGCATGACAATGACACGCTCAAGGGCTGGTTTGAGACTCTTCCCGAGCATATGCGCGGGTTCGCGGTCGATTACCTGCGCCTGACGAAAGAGGAAGGCTTAAACTGGGGCTTTATCAAGTCGCTGCTCGGCAGCGCGGCGGACACCGCGATCATCACGATGCAGGATATTCTTGACCTGGGCGCCGAAGCGAGAATGAACACGCCGTCCACCATGGGCGGGAACTGGACGTGGCGGCTCGGAAGCACCGACGTTTTCAGTGACGAGCTCGCCGCCAAGCTGCTCAAGATAGCCAAGACGTATTCAAGATAAAAAATGTTTGAGAAGTAAAATAAAACTTTCGAGAAGTAAAACAAAAATTTTCAAAAAAATTGAAAATTTCTCTTGCATTCCTGAAAACGGTATGATATAATACTTTTCTGTGTGAAGTCACACAAAAATTAAATACGCACGTTCCGCGATTTTTTCGGTTGTGCCGCGATCCCATGTCGGTTCCGGAAAAAGCAGACCGGGGCGGAGGTATAACTTTACGGAGGTGTAAAATCATGGGAGTAGTTCAGATGAAGCAGTTACTGGAGGCAGGCGTTCACTTCGGACACCAGACCCGCCGCTGGAACCCGAAAATGGCTGAGTACATTTTTACGGAGAGAAACGGCATCTATATCATTGACCTTCAGAAGACTGTGAAGAAAATTGAGGAAGCGTATTACTTTACGCGCGACATCGCGGCCGAGGGTGGCTCGGTTCTGTTTGTTGGAACCAAGAAGCAGGCTCAGGAAGCGATCAAGGAAGAGGCAGAGAGAACGGGCATGTTCTATGTCAACGCGAGATGGCTGGGCGGAATGCTCACAAACTTCAAGACCATCAAGCAGAGAATAGGCAGACTGTATCAGCTTGAGAAGATGACCGAGGACGGCACAATGGATCTTCTGCCCAAGAAAGAGGTCATCAAGCTCAACCTTGAGAAGGAGAGACTTGAGAAGTTCATGGGCGGCATCAAGGAAATGAAGGATCTGCCCGCGGCGATCTTTGTTGTTGATCCCCGCAAAGAGAAGAACGCGATCGCCGAGGCTCACAAGCTGGGCATCCCGGTAATCGCTATTGTTGACACCAACTGCGACCCCGAGGAAGCGGATTATCCCATTCCCGGCAACGACGACGCTATCCGTGCGGTAAAACTCATTGTCACCACTATCGGAAACGCAATCTTAGAGGGCAAGCAGGGCGAGCAGCTTGAGGACAATTCCGAGAAGGAAGAGGAAGTAAGCCTCGACATTCTTGACGAGTAAAAATAAGAACACAAGAAAGGAAGATATATAAATGGCATTTACAGCAAAAGATGTTAAGGAACTCAGAGAAATGACCGGCTGCGGCATGATGGACTGCAAAAAGGCTCTTGTTGAGACCGACGGCGACAAGGACGCGGCTGTTGAGTATTTGAGAGAGAAAGGCCTTTCCAAGGCCGCTAAAAAGGCGGGCAGAATTGCCGCCGAGGGTATCGTTCTGTCGCACATTGACGGCGGCGTGGGCGTTGTTGTCGAGGTTAACTCCGAGACGGACTTCGTCGCGAAAAACGAGGATTTCAGAACCTTCGTGCTCGACGTCGCCAAGACGATCGCGGCCGAGGCTCCCGCTGACGTTGAGGAGCTCAAGACAAAGACGATCTCGGGCGGCAGCCAGAACGTCGGCGACGCTCTGACCGAGAAGATCGCCAAGATCGGCGAGAACATGAACATCAGACGCTTTGAGAGAATTTCGACCGACGGCGTTGTTGTTGACTATATCCACGCCGGCGGAAAGATCGGCGTTATGGTTGAGGCTCAGGCTCCCGCCTGCGAGCAGGTTACGGAGTGCCTGAAGAACATCGCGATGCAGATCGCGGCCTTAAACCCCAAGTACCTGTCAAGCGACGAGGTTCCCGAGGATTACAAGCAGCACGAGAAGGAGATCCTTATCGCACAGGCCAAGAACGATCCGAAGAACGCGAGCAAGCCCGAGAATATCATCGAGAAGATGATCACCGGCCGTCTCGCCAAGGAGCTCAAAGAGGTTTGTCTGCTTGATCAGCCCTATGTCAAGGCTGTCAACAAGGAGTCCGTTGCGGATTACGTTAAGCAGGTTTCAAAGGAGATCGGCGCTGACATCAAGATCACCAAGTTTGTACGCTTTGAGACAGGCGAGGGTATCGAGAAGAAGCAGGACGATTTTGCCGCTGAAGTCGCGTCAATGGTTAAATAACACATAGAATTTCAAAACGCCGCCCGGAAACGGGCGGCGTTTTTTGCGCGCGTTAAAAATTTTTCTCAAAAACCCCTTTTATTTCTTTTTGGGTTGTGCTATAATAGTTTAGGAAATTCAGAGAGGTGTATTATGGCGGATCTAAAGCGTGTTCAGATTTATACAGACGGCGCGTGCAGCGGCAATCCCGGGCCGGGCGGCTACGGAGTTATTCTCAGGTACGGCGGCTATGAGAAAAAACTCAGCGGCGGCGAGGCCGAGACCACCAATAACCGCATGGAGCTTACCGCGGTTATCGAGGGGCTTCGGGCGCTCAACCAGAAATGCAGAGTCGATATTTACAGCGACTCGAAGTATTTTATCGACGCGGTTGATAAGGGCTGGGCGGAGAGCTGGCGCCGAAACGGCTGGATGCGCAATAAAAAGGAAAAGGCGCTGAACCCCGATCTGTGGGAGATCGTCCTTGATCTGCTCAAGGAGCATGAGGTAACTCTTCATTGGGTAAAGGGTCACAGCGGCAATCCCGAGAACGAGGAATGTGACCGCATGGCTGTCGAGCAGTCCAAAAAATTCGCCGAATGATCCTTTGATTTTCCGATATACGTAGATCTACTTTTCATGGGTTGAACGTATGAGCGGCGGGGTTTCCGCCAAAAATATTTAACGAAAGGTAGGACAGGCATAATGAGAATTTATGTTGACAACGCGGCGACCACGAAGATAAGCGATGAGGTCGCCGAGGAAATGATTTCGTGTATCAAAGAGATACCCGGAAACCCGTCCAGTATTTACGCCGAGGGACGGGAAGCGAAAAAAGCCGTTGAGACGGCGAGAGAAAAAGTCGCGAAGGCGATCGGGGCTTCTCCCAAGGAAATTTACTTCACGGGCAGCGGCACCGAGGCGGATAACTGGGCGATCAGAAGCACCGCCAAGGCCTACGCGGACAAGGGCAAACACATTATAACGACCGCCGTTGAGCATCACGCGGTCCTGCACACCTGTCAGGATCTTGAAAAGCAGGGCTGGGAAGTGACATATCTGCCGGTAGACAAATACGGCAGAGTCGCGGCAGAGGACGTTGAGAGAGCGATCCGCCCCGACACTGTTCTGGTGTCGGTCATGTTCGCCAACAACGAGATAGGAACCATAATGCCGATCAAGGAGATCGGCGCGATCTGCCGTGAGCATAAGGTCATTTTCCACACCGACGCGGTTCAGGCGGTTGGAATGATCGAGATCGACGTGAACGAGCTTAACATTGATATGCTGTCGCTGACGGCGCACAAGTTCCACGGCCCGAAGGGTGTGGGCGCGCTGTATGTTCGGCGGGGTGTAAAGCTGACGCCTTTCATCACCGGCGGAGCGCAGGAGCGCGGAAAACGCGCAGCCACCGAGAATGTTCCGGGCATAGTGGGACTCGGTAAAGCAATTGAACTTGCCACCGCTGACATTCCCGGAAAGCAAAAACAGCTTACAGAACTCAGGGATTATTATATAAAACAGGTGCTTGACAAGGTGCCCTACGCGTGGCTAAACGGCCATCCGACCGAGCGCCTTCCGGGCAACACCAACATAAGCTTCAGATTTATCGAGGGCGAGGGCATGCTGCTCCGCCTTGACATGAAGGGGATTTCGGCGTCCAGCGGAAGCGCCTGCACTTCGGGCTCGCTTGACCCGTCGCATGTGCTGCTCGCGATCGGACTCAAGCACGAGGACGCGCACGGCTCGCTGCGCGTGACGTTTGACACGAGCAACACCAAGGAACAGGCCGACGCGATAGCGGACGCGCTCGCCGAGATAGTTCCGCTGCTCCGCAGCATGTCGCCGCTCTATGAGGATTTTGTTAAGAACAATAAGGAGGACTAATATATGTACAGTGAAAAAGTAATGGATCATTTTTCAAATCCGCGCAATGTGGGCGAGATCCCCGACGCCAACGCGGTCGGCCAGGTCGGAAATCCCCAGTGCGGAGACATAATGAAGATATATATGAAGATCAACGACGACACGGGCGTTATCGAGGACGTAAAATTCAAGACCTTCGGCTGCGGCGCGGCGATCGCCACGTCCAGCATGGCTACCGAGCTCGTTAAGGGCAAGACGATCGACGAGGCGCTTCAGCTCACCAATCAGGCGGTCGCCGACGCACTCGACGGACTGCCGCCGATCAAGATGCACTGCTCGAACCTTGCCGAGGAGGCGGTCCACGCGGCGCTTGCGAATTACTATGAGAGCCGCGGCATGGACGCTTCGGCCATTCCGCAGTGCAGCGGCTGCTGCTCGTCCTGCACGGTGGCGGATGAGGTCCACGGTGCCGATAATGCCTGAGCGGATCGTAATCGGAATGTCGGGCGGCGTTGACAGCACTGTCGCCGCCGCCCTTTTAAAGGAGCGCGGTTTTGAGGTGATCGGCGTGACCATGCGCCTTTGGGACGGCGAGGAGGAAGGCTCGTGCTGCTCCCTGTCGTCTGTTGAGGACGCGCGCAGAGCCTGCTATAAGCTCGGGATCGACTATCATGTGCTTGATTTCCGTTCGGATTTTGAGAAAAACGTGGTGGATTATTTTGTTGACGAGTATAAAAACGCGCGCACTCCGAACCCGTGCATTGCCTGCAACCGCTTTTTAAAGTTCGACGCTATGCTTGAAAAAGCGCGCCTGCTCGACGCCGATCTTATCGCGACAGGGCACTACGCAAGAGTCGAGCGTGACGAAAAAAGCGGCAGATACATTCTGCGCCGCGCCAGGGCCAAGGAGAAGGACCAGACCTATGTGCTGTACTCGCTGACCCAGAGCCAGCTCTCGAAAATGTATCTGCCTCTGGGCGATATTGAAAGCAAGGACGAAGTTCGCGGGATCGCGCGGCGGCTCGGTCTTGACATCGCGGACAAGCCCGACAGCCAGGAGATCTGCTTTGTACCCGACAAAGACTATGCCTCGTTTATCGAGCGTTACGGCGGAGCCAAGTCGGAGCCCGGGGATTTTATTGACTCGCAGGGCAATTTTTTGGGCAGGCACAAGGGTATAATAAATTATACGATCGGCCAGCGCAAGGGCCTGGGCATAGCCTTCGGCAAGCCCATGTTTGTCACGCGCATAAATCCCGAGACCGGAGAGATAACTCTGGGTGAGAAGGGCAGCGAGTTTTCATCCAAACTCATCGCCGACAGGCTTAATTTTATAACATTCGACGCGGCCGATTTTGAGCCGTTTGAGGCTCTCGCCAAGGTGCGTTACGCCGCGAGCCCCGCTCCGTGTAGGGTTGCCCCGATCGGAGGCGGATGCGCGTCGGTTGAGTTTGAGACGCCGCAGAGGGCCGTGACGCCGGGCCAGGCGGTTGTGTTCTATGACATGGATTTTGACCGCTGCATAGGCGGCGGCACGATAAAACAATAAAAATAAAAGTTAAGATGCAAAAAGGAAAAAGCGCCAATGAACAGTTCTGAATTTTTAAGCTTGCGCAGAAGCATAATCGAAAACGAGTACAAAAACTTAAACGACAGGCAGAGGCAGGCGGTGTTCACCACCGAGGGGCCTCTGCTTGTTCTGGCGGGCGCCGGAAGCGGAAAGACCACGGTCATCATTCACAAGATAGCTCATCTAATTAAATACGGAAAGGCGTATAACAGCGAAAATGTTCCGCGCGAATTTTCTGACGCCGAGCTTGAGTTCCTCGAGTGGTACCGCGACGGCGAGCTTGACGAGCTCAGCCCCGAGCTTGAGGCGTGTCTGACGGAGGACCCGGTGCGTCCGTACAATATACTCGCGATCACCTTTACCAACAAGGCCGCGGGCGAGCTCAAGGCGAGGCTGACCGCGAGGCTCGGAGAGATCGGGAACGACGTTCACGCGGGCACGTTCCATTCTATGTGCGCCCGCATGCTGCGCCGCGACATTGAGAAGATCGGCTATGCCAAGGATTTTGTCATTTACGACACGGCCGATCAGCTGACGGTGATGAAGGAATGTCTGAAAGAGCTTGAGATAGACGACAAAAAATACGCGCCGCGCACAATGCTGACGCTGATAAGCGGAGCGAAGGACAAGCTGATCGGCCCCGCGGAATACAAAGACGGCGTGGGCGCCGACTTTTATCTGCAGACCGTGGCGGACCTTTACAAGCTCTACAGCCGCAAGCTCAAGAGCAACAACGCGCTTGACTTTGACGATCTGATAATGCTAACGGTGCGCCTGTTTGAGGAATGTCCCGAGGTTCTGGAGTATTATCGGAACAGGTATAAATACATATTGGTTGACGAGTATCAGGACACGAACCACGCGCAGTACCGCCTTGTGAGTCTGCTCGCCGAAAAGCACCGCAATCTGTGCGTTGTGGGCGACGACGATCAGAGCATATATAAGTTCCGCGGCGCCGATATTCAAAATATTCTCGGCTTTGAGAAAGAGTTTCCCGACGCGGCGGTAATTAAGCTTGAGGAAAACTACCGCTCGACCCAGCATATTCTTGACGCCGCCAACAGCGTTATCAAGCATAACGACGGAAGAAAGGGCAAGGAGCTTTGGACCTCGAACGGCGGCGGGGAGAAGATAAGCCTGCACATTGCCGACAACGAGCACAGCGAGGCGCAGTCGGTCGTGACGAATATTTACAGGTTAGGCGGCAATCTGAACGACACGGTCGTGCTGTACCGCGTCAACGCGCAGTCCCGCGTTATTGAGGACATGCTGCTGAGAAACGCGGTGCCGTATAAGGTCGTTGGCGGCCTGAGGTTCTATGACAGAAAAGAGATCAAGGACATCGGCTCATACTTAAGACTGATTGCCAATCCCGACGACGACGTTGCGCTGCGCAGGGTCATTAACGAGCCCAAGCGCGGTATTGGCGCGTCAACCGTGGACAAGCTCGCGGCGATAGGAGCGGTGGAAAATATAAGCATGTTCCGCGTCTGCGAGCGGGCGGACGAGTTTTCGGAGTTCGGCTCCGCGGCGGCGGGGAAGCTCAAAAAGTTTACCGAGATGATAAACGGGTTCAGGGCCGATCTGGCCGACGGAACGGGGCTTGAGCTTCTGGTGAGGACCGTTATGCGCGCATCGGGCATGATCGACGCGCTCGAAAAATCCAAAACGGTTGAAAACCGCACAAGGCTTGAGAACCTCAAGGAATTTGTCTCGATGGTCCAGGAGGCGGTCAGAGACAACGAGGACATAACCTTGAGCGAGCTGCTTGAAAACATCTCACTGATCTCGGATATTGACAACTATGACGAGGCGCAGGAGGCGGTCACGCTCATGACGCTCCACAGCGCCAAGGGGCTTGAGTTCCCGAACGTGTTTTTGATAGGCATGGAAGAGAGTGTTTTCCCGAACTCGCGGGCCTTCGGCGATCCCGAGGAGCTCGAGGAGGAGCGGCGACTCTGCTATGTCGGGATTACGCGCGCCAAAAAGCGGCTGTTTTTGTCTGCCGCGAGGCAGAGAACGCTGTTCGGCCAGACCCGATACAACATGCCCTCGAGATTTCTTGAGGAAATACCCGAAAAGCTGGTCGATAAGACCGAGGACGCGCCGGCGTATGAGCGGACCCGGATCCGCGGCGGAAGCGCGGCCTCCGGCGGATTTGGCGACAGCGCGTTCCTCACGAAAGCGCCCGAGCCCGAGATCATCGCGGGCGGCGAGAGCTACAGCCCGGGCGACAGGGTCGAGCACAGAAAATTCGGAGTCGGCACGGTCGTGTCCGCGCAGGAAATGGGCAAGGACTGGTTCGTTATCGTGGATTTTGAGTCGGTCGGACAGAAGAAGATGATGGCGGCTTACGCCAATTTCCGAAAACTTTGAGCGGTGATAGTATGTATGACGATTTTGCGAAAATATATGACAGGTTCCAGAAAACCGATTATGACGAGTTTATTAGGTTTTACGGGTCCGTCTTTGAGCGGTTAAGCTTCACGCCGAAAACAGTGGTTGATCTCGGCTGCGGCTCGGGAGCGGTGACGGTTCCGCTCGCCCGCGCGGGATATGAGGTGACGGGTATCGACATTTCGCCCGATATGCTCGCGATCGCTCAAAACAAGGCTGACGAGGCGGGGATTGATATCCTGTTCCTCAACATGGATATGCGGACTTTCGCGCTCCCCGCGCCCGTTGACTGCGTGATCTCGGCACTTGACTGCGTGAATTACCTCGAGGGTCTTGATGACGCGGGAGCGGCGTTTGAGCGGGTTTATGACAGCCTGCGTGACGGCGGCGTGTTTATTTTTGACATTAACTCGGAGTATAAGCTGAGCAGCATTTTGGGGAACAACACCTTTGTCTATGAGGATGACTCGGCGTTCTGCGTGTGGGACTGCGGATATTTTCCGGATGATAAGGTCGTGAGCTTTGAACTGAATTTTTTCATAAAAGAGCATCAAAACGGCTACAAAAGGTACAGCGAATATCAGGAGGAGACGATATTTTCGGCGGGCGAGCTTAAGGAGCTTCTGCTTGAGCGCGGATTTTCCGAGGTTTCGGTTTTCGGGGATCTGACCTTTGACGAACCGGGCCCGGAGACAGAGCGCCTGTTCTTTGTTGCCCGAAAATAGGGCTTGACACGGACGACCGAATTATGTATAATGAATAAGCGCGGTTTTCCGCGCGCACATGCCCTCTTAGTTAAGTGGATATAACACGCCCCTCCTAAGGGCGGATCACGCGTTCGACTCGCGTAGAGGGTGCCAACGTAGGGAATAGTGATTAGGGAATAGGGAATACGCGGAGTTAAAGCGGCGAAAAATGTTTTGGTCTGCCCGCGGACGTTTCTCTGTTCACCGGTCACTTTTTCTTTGGTCATTTTTTTGAAAAATTTTCAAAGTTTCTATTGCAATGTTTCAAATAATATTGTATAATAAATATAATATGATGAATTTAATATTTGTGCTTTTTTGATAAATATGCGCATTTTTTAAGGAGGAAAAGAGATGTTTAAAAGACGACTGCTCAGTTTGACGCTTGTTTTGGCTCTTGTTGTTTCAGTTATGCCGGCGGTTTTTGCCGCGGGAGAAGAAGGCGGGGAGGAGCTGCAGTTCCCGATCGTTGAAAATTTTGCCGATATGTATAAAGCGGGAACGAGAAGCGTTCCCGCATACAGCGCGGCCGCTAAAAAGGGCTTTGTCTCAAGATATTCCGGCGCTATCATGCCTCCCGGCGAGGAGCGCAGCGTCGCCACGAGCATTTTCCGCAGTATATCGGATGACGGTGTAAGTGTTACCGAGCAAAACGGCAACTATCTCAGTGATGACGCGAACAGAAAAAATCACGGCGGACTTATCTACAGAGCCGACGTGCCTCCCGGCGCTTATCATCTGGAGGTTGTGCTCGGGGGCGGCTGCAGCCGCGACAACACATTGGTCCAGCCGACAGGTATGGAATACGACAGAATAAGAAGAACTTCGGCGTGGGACGACGCGGGCAACGTCGCGAGAAACACGACGGTGACATGGACGGAAGGCAATACCAAGTGGAGCTATGATTTCGCAACCGGTCAGGATTTTGTTGAGATAGAAATCGAGCCCGCGGCCTTGCCGACGCGCACAAATCCGCAGACCGTTACGGTGAAATCAATTTCTATAACCCCGATAGATCCCGCTCCCGCGGGCGAAAAGGCGACCATATTTATCCTGGGCGGCTCGACCGAGAAATCTTATACCAACGAGTCCTCGTATTCCTCCTGGGGACAGGTCCTTGAGTATTATATCGACCCGACCAAAGTGGCCGACGTGGTTAACTATTCCATGGGCGGCAGAAGCATGAAGAGAAGCTATAACGAGGGCAGATTTAACGACATTCTTCTGACCGGAAAAACCGGCGACTATGTTTTCCTCACATCCGCGCAGGGCGATGAGGCCGACGGACACACCCGCTTTGACAGAGGCTTGAATTACGGCACGCCCGAGCAGAACAATGCTCTCTATAAAGAATGGCTCGATATGTATATAACCGCGATAAAAGCGAGGGGAATGCACCCGATCCTGGTGTCTGCTGTTCCGAGAGGAAACGGATTTTCTCTTGAGGGCGCGGATAAGCCCAACGGATTTAATCCCGACTCAACCGGAATTATGCGCGAGACCGCGAAGGCCGATCCCGAAGTCGGTTATATCGGCGTTTATGAGGGCGTTAAGGACTATGTGAGCAAGCTCGGTGAGAACGAGAGCAAGTATATATTCAGCTCTTATGAGGCCGGAGAGACGCCCGCCGAGAATTCCGCCAACGGCGTTTCCAACTGGGACGGAACGACGTATAAGGAGTCCGCGGCCAAGCAGTTCGCGAGAATAATCATTCAGTATATCTATGACGAGGCGACGTCCGGAACTGATGAGTATACCAGCAAAGAGTTTATGGAGACGCTGCTGACATACCTGGCGCCCGAGGCGCAGGAGGCCGCGAAGTCGGGCGACTGGACAGGATTGTTCCCCGAGATGGCGGCCGACGTGAGCCAGGTTGACGTTGCTCCCGGAGCTACGGCCCAGCCCGAGGAGAATTATTACTACAGAGACAATATTGAAAGAATTCTGCGCGTCGGCGCGATGCACAAGAACAACGAAAACCTCTTTAAGCCCAACGATATAATCACCGTCGGCGAGTTTGCCCGCGGCATGGAAACTGTTTTCGGTTTAGATGAGGGCGCACTTGAAAGCTATAATCTGACATACGCGCAGCTTCAGGAAAAATACGGTCCCGAGGTTGAGGCTCAGGCGTCGGCGGCTGATGCGGCCGTTCCCGGCGAGGGACAGCACCTTGTCACCGTCAGCCAGTCCGAGGGCGGAACGATTACGATCTATAACGACAGCAAATTTGATTATGTAAACGTTGACGTTAAAGAAGATATTACCGCCGGCGGAGATATTGCCGACAATAATTATATGAAGGTGACGGCACCGCAGGAGCAGACCGATCCCGATCAGCCGGTAAGCTTTGTCAAAGGATTTGACAGCTCGGCGGCCTTTGACAACAACGACATAACGGGAAATTATATTGAGATGAGAAATTCAACGCCCGAAAAGCATATCACATATTTTTCAAAGGCGAAGGGCAAGCTCGTTGTTTACGCGCGTTTTGATGACAATAAATATATTGACCTTACAAATAATGTGAGCGGAACCGTTCAAAGCAAGTATCTGAATGACACTGCAAACGGAAGCGGACAGACGATATACGGCACCGTTGAATTTGACGTTGAGCAGAACACGGAATATACGCTTTGGGCGCACGGCGGAACGGGAAGACTGTTTGGCCTTAGATACTACTCGCTTAACTATCCGCAGAGCACCGAGTCGCTTGCCGTGGACGACAGAGACGAGATCAGAATAACCGCCGTTGCGGATCCCGGATATTTGAACGGTGAGATATATATCAACGGCGAGCCCGTAACCAATGAAAAAGAGTACAGCCTTTATGTAGATAAAGATATTACAGTTTCGGCGACATATATCAAAGAGCCCGAGTTTGTGGACACCGGCGCGATCGCGTCAGACGCGGCGCTGACCCGCGAGGCAATGGGCGCAATACTCTATGACGCGTATCTTGCGAAGTTCGGCAAGGACGACGGCGGAGCTTGGAACAAGGTCGAATATATGACAAACAACGGCGGCCTGCCCGCTCCCGGCGACGCGAATTATGATCAGAACGCCATATATGAGGGAACGCCTTACTTCCCACTTGTAGGCTGGGGCGCCTTGACCGATAAAGACGATATTTCACCGGTGCTGTACGGCAAGGTCAAGGAAGCGTATAACTTAGGCCTTATGCGCAGCGAAAAGGGCATTGAGCGCGGCGCGGTAAGCTTTGGCACCGAGCTTGAGCCGAAGGTGAAGGTCACGCGCGCCAAGGCCGCGAAGACGATGCTGTTCGCGTATATCCTCACATTGCCGATTGACGACGAAAGCCAGACGCTCCAGAACCACGGCGCGGAGACAGCCGAGATCACTGTGCCAAATCCGGATGTTGAGGCTCTGCCTTATCGTTTGGAAACCACGCCGAGTCCGGAGCCGACCCCCGTAATTACACCGTCGCCGACGCCCGTTGTAACACCGATACCGCTCAAGGGCGAGAAGTGGGACTTTAACTCGATCCCCGAGGGTACGAAATACGTTGACAGAACTTCAAAAATTGCGAACGGAAACGGCAAGGAGCTGACATTAAATTTCAGAACCGTATCAATTGAGAATGCCGTTGCTCCTTCAATTGCCGAAAGGGGCGAGGGAGACAATTATCTGAAATTTACCGATACCGGCAGCGGTCAGGATGGATATACTTATAATCCCTCATCGCCCGTTGACTCGGATGTTATCGTTATTGAGCAGGATTTCAATATAGGCGGCCCTCAGAAAGACAATGTTTTGTTGAGATTTTACGACAAAAACAACGTCGGCCCGGACAACAGCTATTCTGCCGGTTCCGATGACGGCAGAGCTTTTGAGGTAAAGACCGGCGACGGCGCAACCTTGAAGCTGACCGACTATTTCTCGTCCGGCGGTTCGGATGACAATGAAAAAGGATTTGACTATACCATTTCGAATTTCAATTTTACACCCGGAAAATGGTTCAGTCTGAGAGTCGAGTATCACAAGGCGGAAAACGTTGTTAAGGTTTACACCAAAAAAGACGGCGAGGAATATGCGCTTAATCGCGTAATAACTTTGGCGCAGGGCACTATAAAGGTTGATGAAAGCGCGATCCCGCATCTTGTTATGACCGGTATGGCGGTAATGACGAAGGGTAAGAATGACGCGGGTGAAACAATTGAACTCAGCGTTGACAATATCTATATC
The DNA here is from genome assembly GCA_947630135.1 of uncultured Monoglobus sp. Classification (GTDB taxonomy): domain Bacteria; phylum Bacillota; class Clostridia; order Monoglobales; family Monoglobaceae; genus Monoglobus. Next base: position 98,768 of record CANRGH010000005.1, on the reverse strand, counting down.
GCGGAGCTTGACAGCGACCCGCAAGAGACGGCAACCCCGGAGCCTGTACCGACAGCGACGCCCGAACCTGCGGCGACAGCAACGCCTGTCGTTCATGATTATCCCTATGAGATAACAAACGCGGTTTATGGCGGCGATAACGCGTTAAGCGTTGATGTCGCGTATTACGGCGGAGAGGCCGAGCCTAAGGCGAAGCTTATAATCGGCGTGTACAGCGCGGCCGACATTCTTGTCGGAGCGAGCGTATATGATATAACCGGAACACAGGTCGGCGGTCTTGATTTCAAAAAGCCCGAAAGCGGCACGGTCAAGTTGTTTATCTGGAGCGGAACCGGCGACATCAAGCCGCTCAGCGAGGTAAAAATAGTTGAATAATATCTTATTTGAGGCGTCCGAGTGTCGGGCGCCTCTTTTTATGCTCAAAACACGAAAAATTTGCCATAGTGTATATGTAAAATATAATCAAAAACTTTTCTTTTCTTTGAATATTTATTGAATTTGCTTAGAATGATTGACAAAAAATTAAAGCTGTGCTAAAATCGTGTTCATGAAAAAGAACAGAAAAACGCCGGGTATTTATACCGATTTGGCAAGGTATGCTAAAGTTTATATTTTTTGGGCCGCCGCGGCAGTAGCCGCGATGGTTTCATCCTCATGGCTCGAGGTAAAAAAGACCGATTACCTGCGCCGCATTGTGGACGCCGCGCAGGCAGGAAGCATTTCCGAGGTCCCGAAGATATTTTTGTTCGCCGTGCTTTCGATCGCGGGAATAATGGCGGCCGTTTATATGAGCAGCTTCGCGGCGGGCAAATTTTCGACCGGCATAATTCATGACATAAAGCGTGACAGCGCCGAGCGCATTTCAAGAATTCCTATCGACTACATGAACTCGGTGCGCAGCGGTGAGATGCTTTCAAAAATGAGCTCTGACGCCGACACCGTTCAGTTTTTCATGGAAAACGATTTTATAAGAATGATAGAGATCCCTTTTACGTTTGTGTTTTATCTGACATTTCTGGGCGGGATCAACATTCGACTGCTTATCGCCTCGATCTGCACGGCTCCGGTGTTTGTCGCGATCGGCGCATGCTTTTCGATACCGTTCAAGATAGGCTCCAAAAAATACATGCGCTATCTCGGTCTTGTGAGTAACACGGTCGCGGATATGGTGAGCGGCATCTCGGTCGTGAAGTCGTATAATATCGAGGACAAGCTCGCCGACAAATATGACGCGGGCATACAAAAGGCGACAAACATGGCCATGGGCAACGACAAGATACAGTACCGCGGAATTTTCTTTTTCTCGCTCGCAAGACATGTGCCGCTGTGCATATGCTTGATTTACGGCGGCCTGCTGTGCTTCCGCGGCGAGCTAACTCTGGGCTCGCTGGTCGCGTTCTCGACGCTGATAAATCAGCTCCTGAACCCGATAATCCGCCTGTCGCAGATGTTTTTTAACTTTCGTTCGGCCGCCGCGTCTTTGGAGCGTCTGTTCTCGATCCTCAAAGAGCCCGCGGAGCGGGAGGGCGGAATTGTATCAAACGAGCTTCCCGAAAACGTTCCCGCGATAGAGTTTAAAGACGCGGCTTTTGAGTATGAACCCGAAAAGCCGGTGCTGACCGATATTAATTTCAGCGTGAAGGTAGGCGAGCAAGTCGGCTTCGCGGGCGCCAGCGGCTGCGGAAAGAGCACACTGCTCGGCCTTGTCTGCGGATTTTATAAGCCCAAGTCCGGCAGCGTGTTGATTGGCGGGATCGACATAAACGACAGAGAGCTCAAGTCGACGCGGAGCCTTATTTCATATGTGTCGCAGGAGGCCTATCTGTTCCCGGTGTCGATCTATGAGAATATCGCGATGGGCAGACCGAACGCGTCAAAGGAGGATGTTATCGCCGCGGCCAAGGCGGCCTATGCCCATGATTTTATTATGAATACCGAGAACGGCTATGACTCGACCGTGGGCGAGCGTGGATGCCGTCTGTCGGGCGGTCAGGTGCAGCGGATTTCGATCGCCAGAGCGATATTGAAGGACGCGCCGATACTACTGCTCGACGAGGCCACAAGCGCGCTTGATGTCAAGGCCGAGGCCGAGGTGCAAAAGGCGATCGACAATTTAAGCGCCGGACGAACCGTGCTTGTTGTGGCGCACCGCCTTTCAACAATAAAAGACAGCGACCGCATAGCGGTCATTGACGGCGGCGTTATCGCAGAGTGCGGAAAACACAGCGAGCTGATCGGGCTCGGCGGCGTTTACGCGAAGCTTAACAACATGGGAGGTGGTCCGCGTGAAAGCGCTTGAGGGTTTTAAAATCTGTTTTTCGATAATCAAGACGCGGCGCGGCATGTACTTTTCAATGGTTGTGCTTGAGGTTGCGTTCATGTATCTGGCGGATGTGTTTTTCGCGCTGCTCAACCGCGGCGTTGTGAACTCGGTCACAAACATGGACTTCGGCTTGTTCAAGGCGTCGCTGTGGTTCGCCGCTTTTGCGATGGCCGCGTATGTTTTAAACGTCTTTGTCCGGTTTTTCAAGATCAGGGCGATTCGCCGCATTATGCAGGACATACGGTGCAGACTGTTCAGGCACATGGAATTTTTGCCGGTCGGTTATTATGAAAAAAACCATAGCGCCGACAGCATTTTCAGGCTCAACAGCAATGTTGAGAACATAAAGCGCGCTTTGGCCAACAGCTTTCCGAACATAGTTCATGCGATGCTGGGCGGAGCGGCTTCGTGTGCGTTTATCCTGCTGCTTGATTTGAGGCTCGGCCTGCTGTCGCTCGCGACCTGCGTTATAACCTTTGTTATCAACATGAAATTCGCGGCGCCCCTGCGCGGGCTGGGAAAAGAGATCCAAAAAGGCGAGTCGGCGCTGCTCGCGAGGCTGTCCGATCTGCTCGCCGGTTTCAGAATAATAAAGCTGTTTGACATTGACGGATCAAGCGTGAGGCGTTACGCCGAAGCCAATGACAGCGTGGCCGAAAAAAGAATAAGGCGCATCTCAAAAATGGGCGCGCTCGGCAGCATAAGCAACCTGCTTAACTTCATTAATAACTTTGTGCTGATCACCGCGGGCGCGGTCATGGCGGCGCTCGGCTATTGTGATTTCGGAACGGTGTTCGCGATACTCAGCGTTCAGGGCAATGTCAGCGGAATGCTGCTGACGTTCGGAAACTCGTGGGGCATGATGCAGGAGAGCATAGCCGCGGCGGAGCTTATAAACGACATATTATCCGAGGAGCAGGAAACACGCTCGCCGCTTATTGACAGGAACTCCGATCTGAGCGCGGAGTATATAAGCTTTGAGGATGTGCGGTTTACCTATGACGACAAGCGCGGCCGCGTTATCAACGGCCTGACGCTGACGGCCGACGAGGGAAAGGTAACGGCGCTTGTCGGCCCGAGCGGAGGAGGAAAGAGCACATTTATCAAGCTCCTTTCCGGATTTTACAAGATCGACAGCGGCAAGATATATTTCCGCGGCAGGAACATAGACGCTTACTCCCTGTCGGAGCTACGGAGCATGATCTCATATGTGCCGCAGGACGCGTATCTGTTTGACACGACCGTGCGCGAGAATATAAGCTACGGCAGGCCCGGCGCGTCGAATGAGGAAATTATCGAGGCGGCGAAGGCCGCGGGCGCTCACGAGTTTATAAGAGAGATGCCGAAGGGTTATGATACGCAGGTCGGCGAGCGCGGCGAGAGCCTGTCGGGCGGACAGCGGCAGCGGATTGCGATCGCCCGCGCATTTTTGAAAAACGCGCCGATACTGCTGCTCGACGAGGCGACAAGTGCGCTTGACACCGAGAACGAGCTGATCGTTCAGAAAAGCATCGACGCGCTGATGAAAAACCGAACGGTCATCGTGGTGGCACACCGCTTGTCAACGATCGAAAAGGCTGACAAAATTTATGTGCTCGAGCGCGGGCGTGTGACTCAATCCGGAACGCACGAAGAGCTTAAGAACATACCGGGCACCTATGCCGGTCTTGTGAAGCTCGCGCATTAAAACAGTGGTATTTTTTGGACATACCACTGTTTTTTTGTTATCTGGTATCTTATTTTTTTTAAAACTGGCTATTGATTTTGTATTATACAATGGTATAATTAAAGTACAATTATTGTGCCATTTTAACAAAATTTACCGATGGCGCACGGAAAAGGAGGAAATTATATGTTAAAAAGACGATTGCTGAGCCTGATCTTGGCCGTTGCGATGATCGGTACGATGTTCACGGGCCTGACCGTGTTCGCCGCGACCGACGGCGAGGCTCAGGCAGCGGCGGTGGTAACGCTGACGGTTGATCCCTCGGCTGCGTCCGAGACGGACACGACCTTCAAAACCATCAGAGCCGCGGTCGCGAAAGCGAAGGAGCTCAAACCGTCCGAAACAAGTCCGGTTACAATCAACATTAATCCGGACAGGTATGAGGAGCAGGTTGAGATCAGCGGCATGAGCTATGTGACCCTTCAGCAGACACCTCAAACATCGGGTTATGTTGAGCTTAGCTGGTACTACTGCACGGGTTACGCGGCTGCAAACTGCGATTTGAGCGGTAAGTACAACCCCAACATTGACTGGTATGCCCATCCCCCGAAGGATGAAAATAACAAGGAGTACAAGTTGGGAGAGGCTGTTCCGGCGAACACAAAGCTTACGTATACCACGGTGGACGGAAAGTCCGTTACCGAGACGGTAAGCAGAGCCACCGAGCTCGGCAACACCGGCGGTATGGACAAAATGGCGGCATTGCTCGTTCAAAAAGACGCGTCCAACATCACAATTAAGGATTTGCACATTATTAACAGTGTGCCCGTAATGGTAACTCAGGGACAAAAGGACGCTCATCTGACGCCTTTGTCAAGCTACCCGAACCTTCCCGCCAGAGACGTTGCCGCACTGACAGTTTCGGAAAACGGCGAGACAACGACTGAAGCGGTTCCCGAAGCGTTCAAGAGCAAAGCCGTGACCAAGGATCTTTTTGACCAGGAAGTAACAAAAGGCACAAAATTCTCATCCGGCGAAAGCACATGGCTTGCCCGCTCGGGCGCGTTCAACGAGAGAGGCCACGCTGTTGCTTGCTGCGGCGACAAGGTAACGTTTGACAATATTTATCTCCGCGGCGGTCAGGACTCTCTGTACATCGCCGGCGAAAACAGAATGTATTTCAAGAACAGCACAATTATAGGCGGAACCGATTATATCTACGGCAGCGCCACGGCTGTGTTCGACAGCTGCAATCTGGGTCTTGAGGGTTTTTCGGATAAGTCATACGGCTCGCCTATAGCGACGGCAAGTACGCCCACAAAAACTCCTTACGGCTACCTGTTCTATAACTGCATACTTTATAATGTTCGCGATAACAACGGTGAAAATAACTACGGCGGCTCATGGAACAGCAACGGACAGGTTACATATTATAATTGTAAATTGGACGATAACAAAACAGTCGGCAAATCGGCTTTCAAGATCGCTGACAAAGGCTGGGGCAGATTTGACGCGGAGCTTGGTCTGCACCGTCTCTATGAGTATGGCACGACCAACAACAGCGGCGCGGCTCTTGATCTCTCAAAGCGCGTTGTAAACAAGTCTGTTGAGGAAGGCGGTCCCGGCATGGGCACGGTTCTTGACGAGTGGCAGATTTTGGAGTTCAATCCCAGAAATTATTTTGCTAAAAAGAACGGCGGCTGGGCAGATGATTGGGACCCGATGGGAGTTTCTTCCAAATATGCAAACGTTGACGCGGCAATAAATAGTGTTGAATTCAACATACCGTCGAACGAATCGACAGAGATAGATCTCCCCACTCCTCCCGCCAATGTTGAGTATATGTGGAAATCCGCATCACCGAACGCGGTCATAAAGGACAATAAGCTTATTGTAACCCGTCCTGCCGCAGGCGAACCCAATATCAACAGCGAGATAACTCTTTATGTAAGAGACAAGAGTGATAATGCAATCGGCGATAAGACTACGGTTCCGATTGAAATTACGCCTACCACAAACACAACGGACGTGTTCAACATTCCCGTGAACATCACTTCTTCTCTCACGCTCAGCGAGCCTAACGAATTCACTATCACGATATCAAAGAACGGCGCTCCGATAAAGACTCAGGTCGTTACCATGGAAGTCGGCAAGAACGAGGCGACCGCCACGATCGAGAATATCCCCGCAAACGCAGAAGGTATTGACTACGACGTTAAGATCGTTTCAAAGAGCGACGACCTTACGGTTGTATCTCCCGAAAACGGCGAAACGCAGATCAAAGGCAAAACCGGACAGGCGGTACAGCTCAATATTTCCGCTCAGATGTTGATTGACGATACGGTTGATCTCGGTAATTCTGTAAACTACAGTTCAAGCGGCGGCGCCAAGACCGTATACGATTTGATAGACCTGGCCAAAAAAGCGGGCGCGGATGAAAGCGTTGCGACATCGGATCAGATTACTGTTGAGTATGATCTGACGGTTCCCGAAGAACTTAAACAGGCTTCAAGTAATATTGATTTGATTGCCACCACTCCTGCAGAAAATATCAACACACAGGCGGTTAATTCCAGATTTGCTTTCTGGAGACTTTATAAGGGATGGAACCAGATAGACATGGCTGACTGCAATACAGCTTTCAACGGCACGAGCAATACCGATGACCAGTGGCTGAATATTGCCGGCAAGTTTGACTATAAAACGGTAAGCCATATTACAACTACAATTGATTATAAGAATCAGGTTGTTTCCGCCGCAGCGACAGGCTCGGGCGGCAGCCAGAAAGTCACGGAATTTACGTTTAAGTCATTCCCCTCAAACTATGAGAGAGGAAATTTATTCTTTGCTATGTATCCCGCAGGTCCTGACGTCTGGACAATCAGTAATGTCAAGGTTACATACAAAAAGCTTGTAACAAGCGAGTCGACCGAAACTCAGGCTCCGGCTACTCAGGCTCCGGCAACTCAGGCTCCGGCTACCGAGGCGCCCGCAACAGAGGCTCCGGTTCCCGCTACGGCTGAGCCTATGGAGCCCATCGCGAACGTTGATTTCACAAAAATGACGACTGTTCCGGTATACAGCGAGCAGAGCGGCAGCGGCTTTGTTTCAAAGTCTGACGCTATCATGCCCGACGCCTACAGAAGAGAGGTTGCGGACACAAGCAAGATCACGATCGGCGAGGGCGGCGCGAGCGTTACAGAGTCCGACGGAGCGTATCTTTACAATAAGTCCTCCGAAGATTACAACTATGGCGGTCTGATTTACAGATATGACACCGGCAAGCCCGGAGCTTATCATCTTGAGGTTGAGGTTGCGGACAGTTCAAATATACGGGTCGCTCCCACCGGTATGGATGCCGGCAGACTTACAGGCACAAGCACATGGGACAACTGCGGCAACGTTCCCAGAACAGTTTCGGCTTCATGGAGCGGCAACGTGTGGTCATATGACTTTGCTACCGGCGAGGACTTTATTGAAATCGAGATTGAGCCCGGCAAGCTGCCCACAAAGGATGCGGCACAGACGGTCGGCGTTAAGTCGATAAAGATCACGCCTCTCGGCGTAAATCCCGCAGGTGACAAACCCACGATCCATATTCTGGGTGACTCTACTCAGAAAACATACTCGTTTAACGAGACGATCAGTTCATGGGGCCAGACGCTCTATCAGTACTTTGACACAAGCAAAGTAAATGTTATTAACTACTCAATGGGCGGCAGAGCCATGAAGAGCAACTACAACGAGGGCAGAACCGACGAGCCTTTGATCAGAGGCAAGAAGGGCGACTATGTATTCATTCACTCGGCTCACAATGATGAGACAGTCAGCACAGGCAGATTTGTGCGCGGCGCGTCAGTTGGATCCGACATGAATGCTAATAATGCCAACTATGACAGATGGCTTGATATGTATGTAAAAGCTATTAAGGCGCGCGGCATGATTCCCGTATTGGTAACAGCGATGCCCAGAACAAGCAGCGGCAAACCGACAGGAAGTTCTCCCAACGGCTTTAATCCCGACTCACCGGGAAGAATGAGAGCGAAAGCAACATCGGATTCCGAAGTTGGTCTTGTTGAGCTGTACGCAGGAGCAAAAGCCTATATCGACAAGCTTGACGCGAACGAGGTATATTATATTTACAATACCTATGAGGCAGGCGAGACACCGGCTGACGGTGCGGCGAACGGCAACAGCGGCGACGGCACGCATTACCGCGAGGCGGCTGCCAGACAGTGGTGCCGCATAATGCTCCAGAGCATATATGATCAGAGCGTTGCCGGAACAGATACATACACCGACAAGAACATCATGGCGCAGCTGGTATCCTATATGCCTGTTACGGTTCAGAACGCGGCTAAGAGCGGCGATTGGTCAGCGGTATTCCCGGAGATGGCAAGTGACGTAAGTGCGGTTGACGTTGTACCGGGAGCCGAAAAGCAGGCGCAGGACAATTACTATTACAGACCCAACATAGAAAAAGCTCTGCAGATAGGCGCGCTCCATAAGGATAAGGACAACAACTTCAAGCCCACCCAGACGATCACGGTAGGCGAGTTCGCAAGAGGCATGGAGACAGTATTCGGTCTGCCGACAAATACCCTGAACAACTATGTTCTCACTTATGACGAACTTAAGGAAAAGAACGCTCAGCCCCTCGAAGCGGCTTCCATTGACGAGACCGCGCAGGCGGCTGACGGAGAATTTACGGTAACAGTTCAGCAGCCCGCTGAAGGCGGAAAAGTTGTTATTTATAACGAATCACAGCACACAACAGCCACGACCGATATTACAGACAGCGTAACGGCTGAACAGACATGGGATAACGAGTATTATACCATGAAAGCTCCTAAAACCTTAGTTAAAAAATCTGATAAGGGCGCTGTCTTTAAGAATAATCCGGATATCACTACCAGTGGAGTTGAATTTAGAAAAGCTGATGATTCTGCCGATAAGGAAGTGTATTACACCGCAAAAGCGTCGGGCACAATAACTCTGTACATGAAATTTGACAATACTAAGGCAATTTCTATTGAGAATTTAGCCGACGGCTCAAAGGTTGACAAATATATCGAGGGTGAAAAAGCTGACGCAGATCATCGTAATACAGCTGTTATAAACGAAGTTGTTTTCGATGTGACAGAAGGAAACGAGTACAAATTATATTGCAACGGCGGCACAGGACAGCTCTATGGATTAATGTATGAAGCAGGCTATCCGCAGAGTGATACATTGCTTAATGTAAACGCGGGCGACAGTGTTAAAATTGCCGCAAGCGCAAACAGCGGATATGTGTTCAAGGCGATCCTTGTTGACGGAAAAGAAGCCGCCGCAACAAGAGAACATACCATAAAGGTAGAGGCGAACACAACAGTTTCGGCAGTATTTGAGAAGGAGCCCGAGACATACGAGCAAACGATGATCGCCTCCGATGCGGCTCTGACGCGCGAGGCAATGGGCGCTATCCTGTATGACGCTTATCTCGCGGCGTACGGCAGGAAGGAAGACGGAACATGGAACAAGGTTCCCTACATGGATCAGAACGGCGCGGCGCTTTCGCCCGACGACCCGAACTATGACCCGAATATCAAGTATGAGGGCACGCCTTATATTCCGCAGACTGGATGGGGTCTTCTCACAGACACAGATCAGCTTGATATGGGATTATACATGAAGGTCAAGGAAGCGTATAACTTAGGCCTCATGAGAACAGAGCAAGGCATTAAGAGAGGCGCTATACAGAATGGTAATCAGCTTGAGCCCAAGGCCGAGGTAACAAGAGCCAAGGCGGCTAAGACTCTGGTATTCTGCTACATCCTGACTCAACCCTTAAAGAACGAGAGCCAGCTCATACCCGACAACACAAACAAGGCGGCTATGACCGTGGCTGACATCGCGGCTCCCAATCCGGACGCTCCCTCAACGCCTTACACCGGCATTTCCGAGGAAGAGCTGCCCACACCGGTACCCGCGACACCGACGCCCGAACCGACAGCGGAGCCCACATTAATGCCGGATCTGCCGACTCCCACGCCGGACGCCGACGCGACGGCCACACCGGAACCCGGAAAAGAGGCGTATAATGCCGCGCTTGAGGTAAGCGGCGGAACAGGAACGCTTTCGGGAGACGGCATTGTAAACAATGAAGTTAAGGCAGCCGATATTGACGCGGCTGAGACGGCGGCTGAAGCAGCTGCGGAGTCTGCGGCGGAGTCTGCAAAGTGGATCGCGATCGATTATCTTGATGAATATAATGATCTGCTCAATCCCGAACCTGTCCAAATCGGCGGTCTCACAATGAGCTTTGTGTCCGACACTTATTATATCAATACGGACGCGGCTCCGGGACTTGACCCGATCAACGGTGTTCAGGGCAGAACCAATGTTTCCGTTCCGGATGAAAACACCGCGCCGACAATCGGTTCCGCGTTTAAGTTTACAGCGGAACAGAAGGGCGAGGTAAAACTTGTAATTTGGTTCTACGGAATAAAGAACGGCTCATACAGAGTGCTTAAATGCCTCGAAGGAGAGAGCACCGGCGAGCTTGTTGTAGACGTGGCCGGAGACGGAACCCAGGATTTCTATGACAGCGATTTTGTTGTAGAGTCGGGTTATGATTACTATGCATATGTAGACGGCACAAGGATCGCTATTAATACAGCGGAATTTATACCTGAAAGTGTGACCGAACCCACTGCCGAGCCGACGGAAGAGCCGACCGCTGAACCTACGGTCGAGCCGACGGAAGAGCCCACGGCCGAGCCGACAAATGAACCGGTCAATAAGAACGATTACAGAATAATCGAGGGTTCGACCGTAACAGTCAACGTAACGCCTGAAGAAGGCAAATCGCAGATCACGATAACCGTAACAGGTGCGGATAACAGCGACATTCCTGTAAAAGACAATATGTTTGTAATGCCTTCGCAGGATGTAACGGTCAAGGTCGTATGCGAAGCGCCGAGCGTTTCAACACCCGAACCCGGTGAGACGGCGACACCCGAACCGGTTGCGACCGAAACACCCGAACCGGGCGAAACCGCGACACCGCAACCTCTGGATGATCAGAAGTTTGATGGAGACGCTCCCGCGGATGTTGTTGTCACACTCCCCGAGAGCGTACACGAATTGTCGCAGGTAACGGTCAACGGTAATACGGTTCCCGCCGGAAGCTACACGTTTGAAAACGGCAAGCTCACATTCACGCAGGAATTTTTGAACACTCTGCCGAACGGCGAGAACGAGGTTATAATCGAGGCTGCTGACGGTTCGGTATATTCTGTCAACGTTTCGGTATCTAACACATTTGACGCCGAGCCTACGGCGACACCGGTTGCGACTGCAACACCCGAACCGGGCGAGACTGCTGCACCCGGAGAGACCGCAGCGCCTTCGCCGACTCCCACACGCAGACCGAGCACCGGCGGCGGAACGATTTCAAGCGGCTCTAACTTCTCAACGGGAACAAGCACCGCGACCGCGACTCCCGCGCCGACGGCCACGGCTGATCCGAACGCGACGGCCGACCCGAACGCGACGGCGGCTCCCGGAGCTGCCACGGCGGCGCCCGGAACAGGATCATCAATGCCCTTCACCGACGTTACGTCCGGAGACTGGTTCTACAGCTATGTTGAGGACGTATGGAAGCTCGGAATAATGAACGGCGAGTCCGCGACGCTGTTCGGCCCGAACAACTCGCTCACCCGCGGCATGCTGGTGACGATCCTCGGCCGCATGGACGGCGTTCAGGCAGGCTCGACCGACAGCGGTTACACTGATGTCAACCCTGCCGAGTACTACGCGCCCTACATTGCGTGGGCAAGTGCGAACGGAATTGTGAACGGTTACGGCAACGGACTGTTCGGCCCCGACGACGCTGTAACGCGCGAGCAGGCGGCGAAGATAATTCTCGGTTACTACACCTACAAGGGCGAAGGCCCGACAGGCGCATGGGCTATCAGACTTGACTACACCGATCTTGCCTCGGTTTCCGACTGGGCGACGGACGGCGTAATGTTCTGCACCATGAAGGGAATTATGACAGGAAATGACGATGGCACATTCGCTCCGCAGGCGAACATAACACGCGCGGAGGCGGCGGCCACAATGTCAAGAATTAACGCGGATTAATTCCGCGCAAGCGGCGGGGCAAAAGCCCCGCCGTTTTTTAATACGATATTGACAAAACTTAAAGACAGTGCTAAAATATTCTTATATTGATTTATAGGAGAGGCATTATGAAAAAGTACAAGTCAAACTTATATATTTATCTTATAGTCTGCGGTGTGCTCTATGTGCTCTACAGCACGTTTAAGGGCAACGCGAGCGCCGCGATACTCTCGGGCTGGTTCAAGGGGATCTACTTTTTCCTTTCGCTTATAACAATGGTTGTGGCGTACTGGAAAATTGCCAAAAAGAGCGACCAATATATTAAAGAGAACCACCGCGATCTGTATGACAGATTTTATAATGTGCTTGTCACGGGTCAAAAAGAGGTAAAGCGCCCGGTTTATATAGGGCTTCAAAGCATGTTCAACACCGATTATCAGAACGACCCGAATTTAAAGGCGATCCGCAAGGAGGCAAAGCTCTACGCGGCCTCGCTGGCGATCGTGTTTATACTGACAATAATGAATGTTGTGGCGTAAGTGAAAGGCTCCCGAAACCTTCGGGAGCCTTAATTTTATTGTATTTTCGGCCTGATTATTTTATGTGATGACGTTTTCGGGAACGGCTCATCACGGAAGACGACCGCGTTTATCCGCTTGTACATCGGAATTCCGGAGTTGATCTCGGCGATCTTCGCCTCGGTCTTGGCTTTGGCGTTTTCCTTCTCAAGGTCGGGATCAAGATATATCTCGGCCGTGATCACATCGTCTTTTCCGTATACGACGATCTCCGAAACCTCGGGAAATCCGTCAAATTTGTTTTCAAGCTCCTCGGCGGAAACGTTCTCACCGTTTGAGAGAATAATAAGGTTCTTCGCCCTTCCGGTCATAAACAGGAAGTTGTCCTCATCAAGCCGCCCAAGGTCGCCCGTGCGCAGCCAGCCGTCCTCGGTGAAGGCCTCGCGTGTGCGCTCCTCGTCTTTATAATAGCCGAGCATAACGCTCGTGCCGCGCACCTGAATTTCGCCGTCCCGTATTCTCGCCTCGCAGTTGGGAACGACCTTGCCGAGTGAGTCGGGCTTTGACTCGAATTTCGAGTTAAAGCTTATCCTCGGCGAGCACTCGCTCATGCCGTAGCCCTGAAGCACCTGAATTCCGAACTCCTCAAATCCCGTGACTATGTTGGGGTTGAGATACGCGCCGCCGCTGTAAAGCGTTCTGAGGCAGCCGCCGAACGCGGCCTTGGCGATTTTGGGCTTCGGAACGTCCGGCTTTTGCTCTGCCGCGTTCTGTACGCTCTTGAGCATCGACGCGAATATCATCGGCACGGCCAGAATAATATGCGGCTTAAACAAAAGCAGGTTGCGGGCGACTCTCATGATCGAGTCGTTGACGCAGAGGCACATTCCGCCGTGCATTCCGAGCAGCACATCGCAGGTGAAGCAGAACGCGTGGTGGATCGGCAGAACCGTCATCATTCTGTCGCCGGGTTTTTCGCCCGCGTCAATGCAGGTGGCGTTGTTGGCGATATTGCGCTGGGTCAGCATAACGCCCTTGCTCTTTCCGGTGGTTCCCGAGGTGAACAGGATCGCGCTGAGCGCGTCACAGTCTATTTCGTTTTCGGGCGCCTTCCCCGCGTAGGGCCTGATGAAATCCGCGAGCTCGCCGCTCATGTTGAGCGTGAGCCGTATCTTCGGGCATTTTTCCGCGGCCGCGAGCGCCTTGTCCTTATACGCGTTGTCATAGACCAGAACGTTGACGTCGGCCCGCTGCATCATGTCGTCAATGCTTTCAGAGTCCTTGTCAAGCGGCACGATCACGTTTCCGCTTATCGCGCTTCCAAGAAAGGTTATTATCCATTCATAGCTCGTGCCGCCGATAACCGCGATATGCGCGGTTGTATCTCCGAAACGGTCGTTTATTGCCGCGCCGAAAGCGTCGCTGTCGGCCTTTGTCTCGTTGAATGACTTGTCGATTATCTCCCTGCCGTTTTTGTATCTTAAATACGGATTATCGCCGTATTTTTCTGCGGCGGTGTATACCAGATCTTTTATGGAATTAATTCCGTCCATACCAATCCCTCCGCTCAGCCTTGCTTTGACTTAACATACTCGGCGACATCGCCCAGCGTGCGCATGCCCGCCACGTCGCTCTCGTTGACCTCGATGTCAAACTCGTCCTCAAGGTCGCCCACGGCGCACATGATGTTGTACGAGTTCATTCCCAGATCGTCGATAAAACGCGACTCCTCGGTGATCTCGCTCGGGTCGGTCTCGGTGTATTCGCAAATGATTTTTTTGATTTCTTCAAACATATTTATCACCTTTCTTAAAATTTTTAAACCGTTTCAATTATTTCGTTGATCGTTCTCTCGTCGTCCTTTATGACCTCGAAAAGTATCTTGCAGAGGTAATAGTAGATGTACTCAAGCTGCTCGGGAGTGACCGCGCCCTTTTGATATTCCCAGAAAAAGTCAAGTCCCTTTGTTTCCGGGTTGTGCATGACCGTCAGGTAGTACGGCTGCGCGGCCACGCCGTTTGATATCCACTTCGCGGAATAGTCGATGTCCTTGAGCATGCTGTTGCTCTCGCGCATCGACATAGGCTGATATGTCAGCGACACCGAGTCATAGCTCTCGCCGGGCTGATTTCCGAACCGCTTGCCGATCTCCATGTTGAGCTTTATCGGGTCATAGTTGGCGTGACGGAAAATTTTGTTCTGCATCTCCTGGATTTTTCTGAGTGAGTCGATATATTTCATGCTGTTGCTGAACTGCATGCGGAAGGGGAAGAAGTGTATCCTCGTTCCGCCGCTCTTTGTTTCAAGCACTGTGCCGCGCCGCGAGACGGTGGTCTTGACGCTGATGTCCTCGGCGTATCTGTTGAACTTTGAAAGATACGTTCTGAGCGCCGAGAGCAGCAGACAGACCATAGGCACGTTTTTTTCACGGCAGTAATCCATCAGTCGGTTCGACGGGTCTTCCTCAAGCGAAAACGTGCATATGTCGGCCTCAACGGTGTTTGACGTCACCCTCGCGCTGCGCTTGTTGGGATCGCCGGCTTCTCTGCGGGCTCCGTCAAGCCGTGCGGGACCGAGAATGTCGGTGAAAAGCGGCTCGTGAGTCAGCACTGTTTCCTCCCAGAACTGCCTGTCTCTTTCCTCGGCGCGGCTGCCCGCGTATTTCAGGTCCTTCTCAAGAGCGGCAATGTACGATTTGAGGTCCTTGGGCGGCTCGGTGTCATAAATAGCGTTGCAATATATCTCGATAATATCGCCGATAAAAACTATTATCGCCGACGAGTCCATTATCATATGGTCAACCAGGAAGAAAACTCCGTTGTAGCCGTTGGGCATTTTGAGGAAATAGACTCTGAACATCTGCGAGTCGTATCTCTCAAGCGGAACCGACGCCAGACGCCTGATCTCCGCTTCGGCATCCTCCTGGCTCACGCCCTGCGCAGCGAAGTCGAGATAATTAGGCTCTCTCATCGGCTCGTCGGTAATATATTGAAATATTTCGCCGTTTTCGTCTTTGCCGAACCTTATTCGCGCGGCCTCATAGCGGCCGTATGACTTAAAGAACGCGTCACGCAGCGCGTCAAAATCCATTTCGCCGTTCAGCAACACGCTCGTGCCGATGTTTAGCACCTCGGGGTGGTTCGCGCAGCTCATTTGTGTGTAAAAGTGCATTTTCTGCGCGGGTGTCAGTGGATAGGTTTCAGTCATAATATCACCTTGCCTTTCAAAAATTTATCTTTCTTGTGTCTCCCCGATAAAGTCGGTAATTGATTTTCGGTAGCTTTGCATATCAATAAAATAACTCTCGGCATGCTCAGCGTTTTTGACGATAAGCAGCCTTTTGTGCTTTGAGGCCGAAGCCTCGTAAATCATCGGGGCCATATACGCGGGCACAAAGGTATCTTTCTCGCCGTGGATGACAAGCAGAGGAAGGGTCGAGCTTTTGACTGCCGATACCGCGTTCGTATCCTTATAGCCGTACCCCGCGAAGGCGCGGCACATCAAGTCCGAAATATTGAGCAGCGGAAACGCGGGGAGGTGGTACCACGAGTTCAGAACATGCTTAAACACGTCGTATGTCGATGTAAAGCCGCAGTCGGCGATGATCCCCTTGACCGAGGCGGGAAGACCGAGCGCGCCCGCCATAAGCACCGACGCGGCGCCCATTGACACGCCGTAAAGATATATCTTTCGTTCGCCGCCGAATTTCTTGTCAATATATTCCGCCCAAGATTTGCAGTCATATCTGTCAAGAGTTCCGAAGCCGACGTATTTTCCCTCGCTCTCGCCGTGGGCGCGGTCGTCAACCAGCACAACGTCTATCCCGAGCCCGTTTAAGTACCGCGTGATGTGGCTGTACTGTCCGCGTGAGTCCGAGCGATAGCCGTTAAACGCCATAACGAGGCAGCCGCCGCAGTTTTCGGCGGGATAGTAATAACCCGCAAGCGTCAGCCCGTCAAAGCTCTTTATATGAAGTTTTTCGCACTTTGCGGCGTTCAGCCATTCGCGGCTCTCGCTGAGCAGCGCGCGGTGCTTGTCCCACGAGCCGCCCGACATCTTTGTCGCCTTAACGCTGCTGTCGCTGCGCCGCACGGTTGTTATGAACAAATAGCCGGCCCCAATCAAAAAACCGAGTATGATCAGAATAACCGCGATAAAAAATATCAACATACCCTCACCACTTGTATAATTTTCGACAATTAAGTTTTAAAAAGCGATAACAGACTTTTTACAGAAATTGTATATGTATATTATATTTATTTGAGCGTTGTTTGTCAAGTGCAAATAAAAATTAAACGAACGAAAGTACTCAAATTCTGTCCGCTTTTGATGCATATGCCGCTCTGTTTTGTTAAAATTCTTGCATTCATTATCTCTGTGTGGTATAATATTTTTAAGGCGGGGTGATATAAAAATGGCGGAGTATTATCCGAAAAATGTTTCCGCGCTGCCCGATCCCGCGTTTGATCGCGCGGCGCTCCGCGGAATTCCCGATTGGCGGATCGAATACATTTTAAAATACCGGAACGCGGGCGACAGGAAGCTGAGTCTCGGCGCGTGGCTGCTTTTGGCGGAAACGCTTAAAAAGCGCGGCTTCTCGGCGGATAACGTGAAGGTCGGCGAAAACGGAAAGCTTTTTTGCGAGGGCGCGCATTTTAATATTTCCCACTCGGGTGAGATGGTTCTGTGCGCCATGGCCGACGTGCCCGTGGGCTGCGATATCGAGCGTGTCTCGGACGCACACTTTGAAATTATGAAGCGCGTATTTTCCCAGTGCGAGCGGGAATATGTTTTGGAGCCTCAAGACGCCGCGGACAGGAACCGAAGATTTTTTCGGCTGTGGACAATGAAGGAGAGCTATTTAAAAATGACCGGAGAGGGCTTGAGCCTGTCTCCGCGGAGCATTGAGATAATTCCCGAAACAAACACAGTTATGCGCGGTGGAACCGAGGCTAGGTGCAGGCTGATTAATAAAGAGTATAAGGACTACGAAATATCAATATGCGAGGATACGCTTAACGGTTAGCGCCCTCAAAATCAGCGGCGGCACAGCATTGACTGTGCCGCCGCTTTAAATACGGGATTATCTTATAAAATTGGTGTATTCCTTGGGCTCGGGGTCGGGGTGGCTTATGCCGTTTTGCTTCGCGGCGTCGATCGCCTTTATCAGCCACGCCATGTTGCGGCCGAGCAGACGCATGGTTTGGATGCCTTCCTTGTCCTCAAGAACCTGCTCGGGCGCGCTGCCGTGGACCATGTTCCAGTAGTTCGAGCTTACGATAGGCATCTGATTTATCGTGAAATACTTGTTGATTTGGTCAAGCGCCGCCGACGCGCCGCCCCTGCGGCAGCTTGCAACCGCGGCTGCGGGCTTGTATGTAAGGTTCTTGCCCACGGAGTAGAAAAGGCGGTCCATGAACGATTTTACGGCTCCCGAGGACGCGGCGTAGTGAACGGGCGTGCCGACGATTATTCCGTCAGCTTCGGCGCATTTTGCCGCCGTCTCATTGACAGGATCGCCGCTGAATTGGCATTTGCCGAGCTTTCCGCAGGCACCGCAGCCGATGCAGCCGACAATGGGCTTTGCGCCGACCTGGATTATTTCTGTGTCGATCCCGTTTTTGTTAAGCTCCTCGGCGGCCGCGCTGAGCGCCGTGTATGTGCAGCCCTTCGGATGCGGGCTGCCGTTGATCAATAATACTTTCATGTAAATCATCCTTTCAAAATTTGGTTATTTATATTATATACGCAATCAACAAAATAGTCAACATGTATATTAATTACTTTATCGGCAAAAATATTAACGGTGATGAATGTGATCAGTTCAAGCGTTTCCGAAAACAAAAGAATAATAAAAGAAATGTTCAGGCCGGACAGCAATATGGATTTTAATCTGCGCGAGTTTCGTGTTAAGTTTAAAAACGAGACTTCCGACGGCTTTTTAATATACTATGACGGCATGACCAACCAGACCTATTTGAACCGCGACATAATGCGGTCGCTTCTGACCTGCGGCGAGTTTGACACGAGCGAGCACGGCAAAAAAGCTGTCGTTAGCGAGCGGATTTTATCGGTTGCCCCGCTTTCCGTCGTGAATGATTATTCCGAGGTGGGACAGAAGGTTTCGTTCGGCGACTGCGCCGTGTTTATTGACGGCTGCGCCTGCTGCTTTTCGGCGGATGTAAAGGGTTGGGACGCACGCGGCGTTGACGCTCCGACGCAGGAGGTGAGCCTCGCGGGGCCTCAGGAGGCGTTCGCGGAGTCGATCATGACAAATATTGCGCTGGTCAGGAAGATACTGCGCAGTCCCGACACGACCGCGGTAAGCATACCCGTGGGAAACAGCAATCAGGTGCCCTGCGCGCTTATGTACATTGAAAATATTGCCAATCATGATATTGTCGCCGAGGTCGAGCGCAGGCTCAGGGGGATAGACACCGAGTATATTTTTTCCTCAAGCGACGTTGAAATGATGATCGAGGACTCGACATATTTCCCGATGACGCGCACTCTTAAGACCGAGCGTCCCGACAGAGTCGCCGCGATGCTCGCCGACGGAAAGGTGGCCGTGATCGTTCAGGGAAGCCCATTCGCGCTTATCCTGCCTACGACTACAATGGACCTGATCGAGGCCACCGAGGATAACTATGTGCGTGTTCCCGAGGCGAACCTGATGAGGCTGGTGCGCCTGTTCGGCATGGCGGTGTCGGTGCTGCTGCCGTCGCTGTTCATTGCGGTGATGCTCTATCATCAGGAGGTCATCCCGACCGATCTGCTTATCGCGATTTCAGCCACGCGTGAGAAGGTGCCGTTCCCGCTTATCGTGGAACTGCTGCTTATGGAGCTCGCGTTTGAGCTGATCAAGGAAGCCTCGGTGAGAGTCCCGAACCCGATCGGCAGCACTCTCGGAATTATCGGGGGCCTTATTCTCGGTCAAGCAGCGGTCGAGGCCAGCATTGTCAGCCCGCTGCTTATCATTATTGTCTCGATCGGCGGAATAGGCGCGTTTTCAACGCCGACGCTTTCGCTGTCCAGATCTTTGAGCGTGCTTAAATTTATATACATCTTCGCCGCGTATTTTTTGGGAGTTATCGGGCTCACGGCATCGGTCTTTATCACGCTCAGCCTGCTCGCGCAGACGACCACCTTCGGCGTTCCGTTTTTGAGCCGCTACCGCGCGGGCGGTCATTCGTCCGAGTCAGTGCTGGTAAAGCCGATCTGGAAAAAGGAAAAGCGTCCGTCCGAGCTTATGCCGCAGGACGAGATCAAGCAGCCGAAAATAAGCCGCAAATGGAAATATAATGAAAACGAGTGATTGATTATGAGCAAAATAAATTTTAACCTGTGCTGTCTTGTGATAAACAGCGTGATAGTTAAGCTGTTCCTTGATTTTTCGGGCGGCCTTGTTTATGAAAACGGCTCTGCAGCCTGCCTTTCGCTGATTTTGAGCGTGATATTCTTCCTGATAATCGTCGGGGCGGTTTGGAAGTTGAGATACCCGATTTGCGCTTTTCTTGAAAAAAGCGGCGTAAAAAAATTTGTTTATACCCTGCTTGCCGCTTATTTCATTTGCAGTGCGGTATATTATGTTTATTCCGTGTCGCGCGTTCTTGGGAGTTCGTCATATATAGGCGTTTCGCGGTTTTTGGCGGCGGCGATCATCCTTATCGCGGTTTTGGTCATCGCGAGAGGAGGAAAGGGGCCGCTGTTTAAGCTCTGCGGCCTTTGCGTTCCTGTGATCGCGCTCGGGCTTGCAGCGATCACGCTGAACGCTGCGGGGCATTGCGACCCGTATAGCGCCGCGCCCGCCCTCGGAAACGGAGCCGGGGTTCTGACGGCGTCGGCTTTTAAAAACGTGTTCGCGTTTTCAGAAATATTGCTGCCCGCAGCGTATATGCTCGTCTACAAAGAGGAGCGCGAGAGCAGGGGGATATTCGCCTCGATACTGATCGCGCTCGCGCTTTACGCCGCGTATTATATTGTGTTGTTTCTCGCGGTTCCGCGCGGTATGTCGGAGCTCGGTGTCCGCAGCATGGCGAGGTTCTCGGGCATGAGCCGCCTTAACATGAGGCTTGACGCGGTGAACATAATAATATCCGCTGCCTCCGCGGTTCTGTATCTTTCCGCGGAGATTATAATAATCGGGAAGCTTTTAGGCGATTTGGGATTTAAAAAAATTCCAAACGCGAAAAAAGTCGCGGTTTTGCTTTTGCCGCTGATGCTGCTCCCGCTTGCAGGCTGCGGCGTGGCGAGAGAGGTCGAGAACACCGCCTATGTGATAGCGGTCGGAGTTGACGAGGCGGAGGAGGGTGACGGTTATAATTTTACCCTGCAGTTCTCAAATCCTTTGAGCAGCGGCAGCGACACTGACGCGACTGTGGCGGAGCGTGACGCGAGCGCCGATAAAGAGCAGGAAGAGGGCGGCGAGAAGCCGACTAACAATTTGATACTCGCCGCGCCCAATATATATGAGGCAGTCGAGGACTCTAAGTCATATCTCGGAAAGTCACCCGCTCTCTCGCATCTTAAGCTGATCGTGTTTTCCGACGACGTGCTGAAAAGCGGTGCGGCAGCGGAGCTGTGCGGGAGCTTTCTCGGCATAGACGAGGTGAGACCCGAAACAAAGCTGTGCACCGCGGAGTCGGCCAAGGATTATCTGACCGAGGTCGAGCCCTCGCTTGAGGAAAGCGCTGCGAGATATTATGAGCTTTTGTTTTCGGAAAAATCCGCGGTAGGCGGTCTTGAGACAAATCTGATCGACTTTAACTCGCGCGTCTCGGGCATCGGCTCGGGCGCGGTTATGCCAATTGTTTCCAAAGACGGCATAGGCGGCGGAATTGTGTTTAACGGGCGGTTCCCCGCGGTAAGGCTTAGCGGCGATGAGTGCAGGCTTGTAAATTCAGCGCTCGGCAGATGCGACGAAGAGCTTTTCTTTACATCCGAAAACGGCATGTCTTACTCGATCAAGGGCAAAAGGCCGAACATTGAGGCTGATGCGTCAAACGGCGAAATCAACGGAACCGCGCGGCTTTGTTTCATGGGCCCTAAGTCTGCTTCGGGTTTTGGAACCGATCAGCCGAAGGCCGAATTTGAGCGAAAAATCCGCGCTGTTTTTGAAAAAATTTACGCGGAAGGCGCGGATATTTTTGAGTTCAAGAAGCGCGCGAGACTTGATTTCAGAACCGAAAAACAGTATAATGCCTATATGGAAAGCGGCCCGAAAATAAAAATGGATAATTTAGAAATAAATTTCATTGCCATAAATTGACAAAATTCTTTTTATATGTTATAATATGATAAAGTATTTATTTCAGAGGTGTTTTGTATGAGAAAAGAAATTAGCAGAGAAATGGATCTTTCAGGAAGAATTGTAATTCCGAAAGATATAAGAAAGGCGCTAATGTTTCGCAAAATCGATGATCCCGACAATCCGAATTTGGATACCGACACGATTGAGGTAAGCATGTACATGGAAGATGACAAGCTGATCATCAAGCGCAAAAATCCGTCGTGCGTTTTTTGCGGCACCGAGAGCAATCTCGCCGTAAAATACAGAGACGGCCACATATGCAAATTCTGTCTTGACGAGATCAAAAAGCTCACCGAGTAAAGCCGCAGCTTGATAGGAATATTAAACGGATAGAGAAAATTTTCTCTATCCGTTTTTTATCATGTTTGACCTCTTTCCGCCAAATGGTGGGGCTGATTACTTTACATTGGCGTAAGGCTCGAGTGAGCCGCTTGACCAGAGATAGAACCTTATGTCTGTGTAATCCTTGTCAAACGCCATATCGCTGACGGTGTAATCCGAGTCTGACATTGGAATTTCGGCGATTTTCGCGTCCGCCAAAACGCCGTTTTCATACGCGGCCGCTATAAACATGGCGCCGCTTTGTTCGCCGACATTCTTTATCGTCGCGTTGACCGTTCTGCCGTCCATGGTCGGCTCGCTCACATAGAACACCTTGTCGCTTGTGAACTCTTTTTCAAGCTTCATATTTGCGAAGTATGTGGGGTCCGCGGTCTTTACCAGACGTATCGAGCGCAGGGCCGTGTCTCTGCCCTCAATGCTGCCGATTGTCGTCGTGCCGAGGATCGTGCCGTCCTTCTTTGAGGCGGTCATTGTGATAAACCCGTCGGTTCCGACCTTTGAGTAGTCAATCTTTGTGTCAAAGTGAACCCATCCGCTGCCGCCGATTTGGGCGTATGTTATAAACGGATTTGCTCTGTCGTCAAGCGCGGGGCCCTTGTTGATCTGGCTGTTCGCGTTGTTGATTATCTCGGCGAACACGTTCTCGCCGTTCTGCCAGTTGCCCGCTTTGTTTTCAAAATAAACTCTGAAGCTGCGGTCAACATCTTTATCCACATACACGTCAAAGTCGAAATCAACTACTCCGTCGCTGTAGGGCTGCGCGAGCTCTCGATACACGTTGAATGTCTCAACATAGAGCGCGGGCTCACCGTCCTTATAAACGACGCTGTTGGTGCTCAGTGCTCCGTTTTCGGTCGAGGCGCCGTCCTGCCATATGTCGTACTGCGCGGCCGTCTCGGGATCAACCGTGGGAGCCGGGGTGGCCGTTGGTTCGGGTGTGGGCAAGCCTTCAAAGTTTGACTTGTTGTCAAGCTTCAGATCGCTGAAGCTCGCCATTGAGTAATATGCCTTGGGCGACGCGTCAGACTGACCCTGATGCGAGTCGATTGCGACGCCGACGTACATTGTTTCGGGGAGGCCCTTGATGTTCATGATATAGGGCTGTCTGATATTGTCGGTGTAGCTTTCACCTCCGTTTGAAACCGAGAACACGAGGTTATCGCCGTCGCGCTGGATCCTGAGATAGTTCGGAAGCTCATGCGCCTCGCCGGGCAGCCAGTTGTAGCCCTTTTTGTTGCCGTCGTTATACTCGCCCAAAACGTTCGCCGATATAACACCGCCGTTTTTGTCCTTAAAGAATATTCCTGTTTTCATGTCGGTCGAGTTTGTCTCGTCGGGGTCGGTCGCGAGCGCTCCGCCCTTGGTGGTTCTGGCGACGATCCTGGGATTGCGGCCAAGCTTTATCCAGCCGTCGACCAGAGCCGCCGATACCGAGTTGGCGTCCAGAGTGCTGCGCGCCATAAGACCCATAACGGGGCCGTTCTCGTTGTCCATCATGTCCTGCATTTTGATCGAGATGTCAAAGTTTCCGCTGACCTGCTTGTACATAAAGGCGCAGCTGTCGCTCTTTCCGCCGATCTTTCCGCTGCCGCCGATCGTGTATGTTCCGTTTTCGTCAACGGAAACGGCGCCGTTTCCGTATCCGGGCGAGCCGATCTTTGCCATCTGCCAGCCCTCGGGAGCGTTGGTTCCGTTAACGTATACGATCGAGGTTGTGCTGCGCGTGCTCTCGCCCGCGTCGTTATACGCCATGCAGGACAGATAATGCTCACCGATCTCAAGAGAGATAGCGTCGTCGATAGACGAGGCGCCCGGATATTCCTTGATCCTATTCGGGCCGTCCCACAATTCCATTTTGGTGATCGCGGTGCCTCCGACAGGCGAAGCCTGCGCCTTATAGGCCACGGTCTGCTTGTCGTTTATAACCGTCCACCTTCCGTTGTTGACGGCTGTGCCGCCAACATTGCCGCTCACCGAGGCGATCGCGGGTGATGTGACGACGATTTCGGGATTGGTCGGCAGCGTCGCGCTCTGCTCCGCGGTCCAATCGTTAACATATGCCTCGATCCATGTGTAGCCCGCGTTTGCGCCGCTTTGTATAATGTCCTCGTCCTTCGCGGTTCCCATGCCGTTTGCGGTCTTCCAGTCAGCGGGTATCTCAAATGTTTTTTCAACTTTTTCAAATCCGTTGATGCCGCCAACCTCGTCGGAGTTGTTGATTATTCTGCCTGTCCTGTTTTTCGCGTCGGCGATTATTCTGGCGTCGGTCGCGTCGCGCTTGGGCAGCGTGGCTCCGATACCGGGCAGTATAGCGTCTTTGACCTCGGCGCCCGGAATAACCTCGCTGACGTTCAGGTCGGGATAGAGCTCGTCGCCGAGCGAGAAGGGTTCGCTCATTCTTTCGACCTGATCCGCGGCCTTGTTGACCGCTTTGTCAAGCCAGTTGTTGGCAGTGACGTCGGAATAGCCGTCAACATAGTTGTTCTCCATATAAAACTGGCTCTTGTATGTCACGCCGTCAACCGTTTTGGCAAGCTTGTCAAAGTCATAAATCCTCGGCTTTCTGTCCTCGCGGGTGCTGGGGCCGAAGCTGTAATAATTGTTCGCATAGTTGATCTTTGAGGGATTGAGCACCTGATTGTGGGGCGAGGTAGGCTCGCCGCCATAGGCCGAGTTGGTAACTCCCCAGTTGTAGACCATATTGTTCTGAATATCGGTCTTTTGCAGCACGCGGTCAAGTCTGGGCGAACGGCTGTCGTGGTGGGCGAACAGATTTCGGTAATATGTCGCGTTCGTTCCGCCCAAAATTCCGCCGTAGCCGTGAGCGCCCTTAAAGTGGCCCGAAAGCCTCATGCTTTCCGCCGCTATCGTGTCCTGAACGGTGAGGCGTTGGCCCTGCTTGTAGGTGGCGTTCTCGGCGCTGCCCGCGTAGAGCGTCAGGCCCTCGTCCACAAACCAGCTTGTTGAGCAGTGGTCAATGATAACGTCTTGGTTCCACTGGCCGCCTATTCCGTCGGGCTCGCCGCCGTTTTTGTTTGTGGGGCGAACGCGCATATAGCGGATCATAACGTTCTTTCTGCCGTTGCCTATCCTCAAGTCGCCGCCCGTCAGAGTAACGCCGTCGCCGGGCGCGGTCTGGCCTAGCAGAGTGATGTTGTTTCGGTTAATATAGAGCGTGTCGGGAACCTCGATAATGCCGCCAACGTCAAACACGACGATCCTGCCGACTGTCTCGGAATCGTCGCCCTCCTTAACGCTGTCGCCGACCGCGTCGGCTAAGCTGCCGGGGCCGTCGGGATCAAGGGTCGTGACATGATACACCTCAACCGTGCCGCCGTTGTCCAAAGCGCCTCTGGCGCCCTTTGTGTACTTTCCGCCGCCCTCGGCGCCCGGGAACGCGGGCAGGGGGTCAGCGACCGCCGTAGCTTTCGCGGCGCTCAAATCAGGCTCATCTTCGGCGAAAACCGCGCATATCGGCAGAGTCGAGAGCGTCACGCATAACGCTAAAATCAATGATAAAAATTTTTTCATTTCTGTACCTCCCATATTAATGATACTTATTTTTTCATTTTATCATATTTAGTCAAAAATTTCAACATGAAAAATAAAATTTATTGTAAGTCTTTTGGGCTAAGTTTGGCCAATAAACGGTTGACAATAAAGACTCATTATTTTATAATATTTCTGTGATTATTTTGATTTTGCATAATAATACTAAAATAAATACAGACGAGGAGCTTTTGTTATGAGCATTAAGAGATTATTCGTTGAAAAGAAAAAAGGCTTTGATATTGAGGCGCGCGCGCTTTGCGATGATTTTGTTCAAAATCTCGCGCTTGGCGGCCTTAAGTCTGTCCGCGTGGTCAACCGCTATGATATTGACGGTTTAAGCGACAGCGAGCTTGAGACGGTGCTTCCGGTCGTTTTCGCCGAGCCTCAGGTCGATAACGTGTATTTTGAGACGCTTGATATTCCCGCGGGCGATAAATATTTCGCGTCCGAGTATCTGCCCGGCCAGTTCGACCAGCGGGCGGACAGCGCGGCACAGTGCGCCCAGATTATGACGGGCGGCGAAAAGCCGATCGTCAGAACGGCGAAGATAGTTATCCTCTCGGGCGCTGTCAGCGATGAGGAGCTGCTTGCCGCGAGAAATTATTACATAAACCCTGTTGAGTCGCGCCCGGCTTCAATGGATAAACCCGATACCTTGAGCGACAAGCTCGAGGATCCCGCCGACGTTAAGACGATAGACGGATTTATCACAATGTCGGACGGGGAACTTGTCAATATGATAAGCGAGCTCGGCCTCGCGATGGATAAGGATGATATTAAGTTCTGCCGCGCGTATTTCCGCGATGATGAAAAGCGTGACCCGTCGCTGACCGAGATAAGGATGATCGACACCTATTGGTCGGATCACTGCCGTCACACCACGTTTGCGACAAAGCTCAACAACGTCAAGATCAAAAACGAGTTTATAAAGAGCGTGTACGGCGATTATCTCGAGTCGCGAAAATTCGTGTACGGCGAGAGGCTTGACAAAAAGAGCGTATGCCTTATGGACGTCGCCACGATCGCGGTCAAGGAGCTTAAAAAGCGCGGCGTGCTCACGGCTCTTGACGAGAGCGAGGAGATCAACGCCTGCTCGATCGAGGTCGAGGTAAAAATGACCGACGGCACGACCGAGGATTATTTGGTAATGTTTAAAAACGAGACCCACAACCACCCCACCGAGATCGAGCCGTTCGGCGGAGCGGCCACCTGTCTCGGCGGCGCTATCCGCGATCCGCTGTCCGGACGCTCATATGTTTATCAGGCGATGCGCGTAACCGGAGCTGGCGACCCGAGAAAGACGCTCAAGGAGACGCTGCCCGGCAAGCTGTCGCAGCGCAAGCTGGTCCTCGGTGCGGCCGAGGGTTACAGCTCATACGGAAACCAGATAGGCCTCGCCACCGGCGTGGTCAACGAGATATATGACGAGGGCTATGTCGCAAAGCGCATGGAGATCGGCGCGGTTATCGCGGCCGCCCCGAAAAAGAACGTTATACGCGAGGTTCCGGAGCCCGGCGACGTGGTTATCCTGCTCGGCGGAATGACGGGCCGCGACGGCTGCGGAGGAGCGACGGGCTCGTCCAAAGCTCACGACAGCTCGTCTCTTGAAACCTGCGGCGCCGAGGTTCAGAAGGGCAACCCGCCGGTTGAGAGAAAGCTTCAGAGGCTGTTCCGCAAGAGCGAGGTGACGACCATGATCCGCCGCTGCAACGATTTTGGAGCGGGCGGCGTGTCGGTCGCGATCGGCGAGCTTGCAGACGGACTTGAGATCGACCTTGACAAGGTTCCCAAAAAGTATGAGGGCCTTGACGGAACCGAGCTCGCGATCTCGGAGTCACAGGAGCGAATGGCGGTCGTTGTGCGCGAAAAGGACGCCGAAAAATTCATTGCCGAGGCCGACAAGGAAAACCTTGACGCGGTCGTTGTGGCTGTTGTGACCGAGAGTCCGCGCCTTGTTATGAGCTGGCGCGGCAAGACGATATGCGACATTTCAAGGAAGTTCTTAAATACCAACGGAGCCGAGAAAAACGCCGACGTCACTGTTACTGCCGACGATTTCGGACTTGAAAAATATGAGTTTAAGACAAAAGGAGATACATATAAAGAGAAGATCATGTCGCTTATGAGCGATCTTAACGTCTGCTCGCAGAAAGGTTTGGTAGAGCGTTTTGACAGCACTATCGGCGGCGGCTCGGTGTTTATGCCTTACGGCGGAAAATACCAGCTCACGCCCCAGCAGAGCATGGTCGCGAAAATTCCCGTCCTCGGCGGCGGAAGAGAGAGCGAGACGGCCACGGTCATGGCCTACGGCTATGATCCGAAGGTTTCGGAGGCCAACCCGTTCGCGGGCGCGGTTTACGCCGTGGTTGAGTCGGTGACAAGGGCCGTGTGCGCGGGAGCCGATTATAAGGACATTTATCTTACGTTCCAGGAGTATTTTGAGCGCCTCGGAACCGATCCGGAGCGTTGGGGCAAGCCGCTCGCGGCGCTGCTCGGCGGTTATTATGCGCAGGAGAAGCTGGGCCTTGCGGCGATCGGAGGCAAGGATTCAATGTCGGGCTCGTTCAACGATATTGACGTGCCGCCCACGCTTGTCTCGTTCGCGGTCGCGCCTCTTGACTCAAACAAGGCGATGTCCTGCGAGTTCAAAGGCGCCGGCAACATGGTCTTTCTTGTGCGCCCGAAATATGATGAAAACAACCTGCCCGATTTTGACAGTCTAAAGCAGCTTTACGGAATGCTTAACATAATGATCTCTGACCCGAACAGTGTTATCAGAAG
Organism: uncultured Monoglobus sp.; assembly: GCA_947630135.1. GTDB lineage: Bacteria > Bacillota > Clostridia > Monoglobales > Monoglobaceae > Monoglobus. Next base: position 70,167 of record CANRGH010000005.1, on the reverse strand, counting down.
CGCGTATGCCGTGGGCTATGGCGGAGCAATGGAGGCCGTGATCAAGGCGGCTATGGGCAATAAGCTCGGCTTCGCGTTCACTCACTGCGGAAGCGGCGAGGATCTGTTCCGCGCGATGAGCGGAGGCATTATCCTTGAGGTCGAGGGCAACAACGCGACCGGCTATCTGGGCGACAGCGTTGACACGATAAAGCTCGGAAGAACCACCGACGACGGCATTATCAGAATAGGCGGCGAGGAGATAGATATCGACGAGATAATAGCGGCATGGAAAAAGCCGCTTGAAGGCGTTTATCCAACCAAGGCGAAATATGACGACGTGGGCATGAAGGCGTTCTCGTGGGGCGAAAGAAACACAAAGGCGCCCGCGATAAAGACGGCGAAGCCGAGGGTGTTCATCCCCGCGTTCCCCGGAACCAACTGCGAGTATGACTCCGCGAGAGTTTTCGAGCAGGCTGGTGCCGAGACTGACGTGCGGATATTCAGAAATCTGAAGCAGTCGCATGTTGAGGAGTCGATCGACAGATTTGTGAAGTCGGTCAACGAGGCGCAGATAATCATGATCCCCGGCGGTTTCAGCGGCGGCGACGAGCCTGACGGCTCCGGAAAGTTCATCAAGGCCGCATTTGAGAACGAGAAGCTGCGCGAGGCGGTCATGGAGCTTTTAAACAAGCGCGACGGACTTATCTTAGGCATATGCAACGGATTTCAGGCTTTGGTCAAGCTCGGCCTCGTGCCTTACGGCGAGATAAGAAAGGTTGACGACGCCTGCCCGACGCTTACCTATAACACGGTCGGCAGACACGTTTCGCAGATCGTTTCGACGCGCATCTCATCGGTAAAATCGCCGTGGCTCGCGGGAGTGGAGCTCGGAGATATACATCAGGTGGCCGTGTCTCATGGCGAGGGCCGCTTTGTGGCGAGCGCCGAGGTCATCGCCGAAATGGAAAAGAACGGACAGATCGCCACGCAGTATGTTGATCTGTCGGGCGAGCCGACTTATGAAATGCCTTATAACCCCAACGGCTCGTATTACGCGATCGAGGGAATTACCAGCCCCGACGGCAGAGTTTTCGGCAAAATGGGTCATTCGGAGCGTATAGGCAAAAACGTGTTTAAAAACATCACGGGAAACATAGACCAGAAGATATTTGAAAGCGGAGTTAAATATTTTTCATGATCGGCCTTCCAAAAACGCAATTTGGCCGTGCAAATAGATGTGACTCCCTCTCAGTCAGCTGCGCTGACAGCTCTCCCCCTTAAAAGGAGGAGAGCCAAATATCAGCCTCGCCCTCCTTTAGGAGGGAGAGGTGGCGCCGAAGGCGACGGAGAGGGAGGCGAGCATATTTGGGAAACAAAAAGGAGAATTATCATGTCATACACACAAGCTGCCGAATATGTAAATTCAAAAATTGACCGCGCGCCAGACGTCGCTGTGGTGCTCGGAACCGGTATGGGCGACCTTGCGGACGCTCTCGATAATAAAATCGTGATACCGTACGGCGAGATCCCGGGCTTTCCGCCGATCGACGGAAACTACCACAAATGCCGCTTGGTCGTCGGTCGGCTTGAGGGCGCGTCGGTCGCGTTCATGCAGGGCAGGCTCCATTATTACGAGGGCTACACCATGGCAGAGACCGCGTTTATGATACATATGCTCAAGGCGATGGGAATAGAGACGGTGATCCTCACCAACGCCTCGGGCGCGCTAAATGATGAATACGCCCCGGGCGATATTGTGATAATACGCGACCACATCAAGCTTTGCGCCGAGTCTCCGCTTCGCGGCAAAAATTTCGACGAGCTTGGCGAGCGGTTTTTTGACATGACAAACGCGTATGACAAAGGCTTGATAAGGCTCTGCGAAAAGTGCGCGGACGGGCTCGGCATGAGTCTGCCGAAGGGCGTGTACGCTTACATGGCCGGGCCGCAGTTTGAGACGCCTGCCGAGATACGCGCGCTTAAAATATTGGGCGCGGATCTGGTGGGAATGTCGACCGTCCCCGAGGTTATCGCGGCCGCTCACTGCGGAGTGCGGATCCTCGCTTTGTCCGGAGTTTCAAACATGGCCGCAGGAATTGAGGGTGGAGGCTTTAACCGCGAGGCGATAGACAACGCCGAACCCGTTATCCGTGAAAAACTGATCGGATTGTTAAAGTGTATAATAAATAAGTTGTAAATGGAATACAAATCAAGAAAACGAAACAGGCTTGAATATTATAGTTATTCTCAAAGCGGTGCGTATTTCATAACTATATGCACAAAGGATAAAAAGTGTATTTTTGGCAAAGTTGTTGTAGGGGACGGCGCCCTCGACGTCCCTGAAATGAATTCGTCTTCGCTTGGTAAAATTGTCGATGACGAAATAAGAAAATCCGGAGAGATTTATGAAAGCGTAAAAATAGACAAATACATAGTTATGCCAAATCATATTCATATGATTTTGATTGTTGAAAACGATAACAAAAACGGGACGTCGGGGGCGCATATCCGCAAATGTTAATGATATGTGGCCTCGTTTATCCGTGGAAACGGAATACCGTGGTGCATCGAACCCGCTTCGCAGCTCCGGCCGCAGCCGTCCCCTACGAATGAGATAGTGCCGTCATTTGTATCAATGCTTAAAAGGTTTACGAATAAAAAGACGGGAATATCATTATGGCAGCGTTCTTATCATGATCATGTGATACGCAATGAGAAAGATTATGAGAGGATATGGAATTATATAGATACCAATTTGTTTAAATGGGAACAGGATCGTTATTATATTAAAGAGGAGGGAGTTTAAATGGAAAAAATCGCGAGTTTTACCGTTGACCACCGAAAGATCAGACCCTGGGTATATATATCCCGAATTGACGGCGACATAACGACCTATGACATACGCATGCGGAAGCCGAACACGGGCCGCCTGCTCGATAACGCGACCATGCATTCTCTTGAGCACTTGTTTGCCACCATGGCGCGGAACTCGGAGCTTAAGGACGACGTTATATACTTCGGCCCGATGGGATGCCAGACGGGATTTTATCTGCTTATGCGGAACGCGGACAACAAAAAGGTCGTTGAGCTTATCAAAAAAATATTTAAGGATATTTCGGTCTATGACGGCGAAATGCCCGGCGCGAGCGAGATTGAGTGCGGCAACTTTCGCAATCTAAGCGTGGAGCTTGCCAACTGGGAGGCGAGGGATTATTACGAAAAGATAAAAGACCTCACCGAGAACGATCTGGAATACGAAAAATAGCGCCGAAAATTTTACGGGAGAATAATTTATGAAAACATTATTTGAAAACATAACGATCATAACCATGGACGACGATGTCGGCGTCATCAAAAACGGCTTTGTTCTGACCGACGGAAAGCTTATCAAATATGTCGGCGAAACGCGCCTCGAGGGCAGCTTTGACCGCGTGATAGACGGCGAAAACAAGGCGCTTCTGCCGGGGCTTATAAACGCCCACACGCACACGGCCATGACGCTGCTTCGGGGATACGCGGACGACATGAATTTGCAGGACTGGCTCTACAACAAAATTTTCCCGTTTGAGGATAAGATGACGCCCGAGGATGTGCGCCGCGGCAGTGAGATCGCGATAGACGAAATGCTCGCGGGCGGAACCACATGCTTCAGCGACATGTATTTCTATCAAATCGAGACAGGCAGAGCCGCCGCGGAAAAAGGAATACGCGCGGTTCTCAGCGACTGCGTCAACTTTGACGGCTATGACCGCAAGGTCATGCTGATGGAGGAAATGGCGGAGGAGTTTAAGGACAATGATCTTATCACCTTCACTTTTTCGCCCCACGCGATATACACATGCTCGTTTGAGGTTTTGGAAAAGTGCGCCGCTTACGCGAAAGAGCATAACATGCCTATCCACACCCACCTTGCCGAGACGCGGACCGAGTTTTCGGACTGCGAGATCGAGCACAACATGACGCCGACCGCCTATATGGAGAGCACGGGACTGTTTGAGAACCCGACGATCGCGGCCCACTGTGTTGTTATGACGGACAAGGACCTTGAAATTTTAAAAGAGCACGGCGTTTCGGTCGCTCATAACCCCATAAGCAACCTAAAGCTTGCCTCGGGGATCGCGCCGGTGCCGAAAATGCTTGAGATGGGAATAAACGTCGCGATCGGCACGGACGGCGCGTCGAGCAACAACAGCCTCGACATGTTTGAGGAGATCAAGACCGCCGCGCTTATCCACAAGGGAGCGGGGCTTGACCCGACGGCTGTTCCCGCGGAGACGGCGCTTAAAATGGCGACCGTGAACGGAGCGAGGGCGCTCGGCTTTGACAATCTGGGAATGATAAAAGAGGGATTTCTCGCCGACATGATCGTGGTTGATTTTGACGCGCCGCACCTGAGGCCGGTCAACAACCCGGTATCGAGCATTGTTTATTCCGCAAAGTGCAGCGACGTCAAATACACAATGGTGAACGGGAAAATAGTTTATGAACGCTGAAAAAAGCCGCGGCTGCGACCGCGGCTTAATTTTTTTGAAATTTAGAACTCGTCCGAAACCTGATTTTGCGCCTCGGTTATCCTGTACTCGTCCATGCGTTTTATGCAGCCGCGCGCGTCGGTCTTCCCGCTCAGCATATCGTGAAGTGCCGCAGCGACGTCGTCGGCGCTGTAGCCGTTAATTCTGGAAGCCGCGGTGGAAACGCGCTCGTTTGCTGCGATTGAAGCGGCAGCGTCAATAACGGGCTTCGATTGGATATTGGTGGTCTGGCCCTTAAAGCAGTTGACCGTGGAGATGCCTTCAAAGGCTTTGTTATAGTTTTCGGGATCGGCGCAAAAATCCAGAAAATCAAGAGACGCTTCAAGATTTTCACTGTTTTTGTTGACCATCATCATATTGAGGTTGCCGCCCTCGTAGGTGCCGCCGTCAGCGGTGTTCATGAACACAGGCATAACCGCAAAGTCGTCTTTGGAGTATTTGCCGCCGGGCTCAAAGTCGGTGTCGAACCATGTGTCCCAGATAAAGGTCATGACCGCCTCGCCCGAACCGATCGCGGGGCTGATCTCCGACCAGCCGGTTTCAAGATAATCCGCGCCGAACCAGCCCTTATCTGCCGCGCCAGCGATCCAGTCAACCATATTGTTGACCTCGAGAATATCGGCGTAGGACACTTCATTTTTGTTAAGTCTTTCAAGCAGCGCCGGGTCGTCAGCGAAGATCGGGTCAAGTCCAAACTGAGCCATCCACGAGCAGCCGTCGGCGGGCCAGCAGATCGGCGTGTAGCCCGTGTCGGCGAGGACTTGACAGAGGACGTCAAACTCCGCCTGATTTGTCGCGGGTTTGAGGCCTAAGCCGTCGAGGATCGTCTTGTTGTAATAGCAGCCCGAAACCGAGTTTTCCCAGAAGGGCAGGCCAAGAAGGTTTCCGTCCTTGTCGCGGCAATAGGCTGCGGCGCCGTCGGTCAGGTCGTCGACCCATTTTTCGTCATTCAGAAAACAAAAATTGTCGGCAACGTTAAATCGGTTCAGATCGGCGTTGTGGAAATGCAGGAATATATCCGGAACGTCGCCCTTCGCGAATTTTTGGACTGCTGTGGTTTCATATTCGCTGTCCTCGAATGATATTATATCCAGCTTGTTTCCGGTGGATTTTTCATACAGGTCAAATATTTTTGTCATGTAGCTTTTGTTCAGATCGCTTTCCTTGCCCATGATCGAAAGCGTGACTTGATCTGAATTTTTGTCGGGCGCAAAGCCCGAGCAAGACGTCATAAGCACAGCCGCGGCCGCGGCCAGCAAAAGTATAAGGCATTTTTTCTTAAAATTTTTCATATCAATCACCGCCGTTTTCATTTTCGGGGCTGTTGCCCGAATTGTTTTTGTTGTTTATAAGCTTCGCGACAAGCTCTTTGACGGCGGCCATGTCGATCGGCTTTGAAAGATGACCGTCCATACCCGAATTGAGCGCGTCGCGCACATCCTCGGCGAATGTGTTCGCGGTCATGGCCGCAATCGGAACGGTTTTCGCCGACGGATGCTCAAGCGAGCGGATCGCTCTTGTCGCGTCATAGCCGTTCATTATCGGCATTTGCACGTCCATAAGTATCATGTCATAATACTCGGGCGCTGAATTTTCAAACATTTCGACCGCCTCTTTGCCGTTAATCGCGATCTCGCATTCCGCGCCCTCCATGCCGAGCAATTCTTTAAGGATCTCGGCGTTAAGCTCGTTATCTTCTGCGACGAGGAAACGCAGGCCTTCCATAACCCTGTCATCCTCGGCTGCCCGCTCGGCCGCGCTTCCGTCGTTGTCGGCGAAAAGCGGCTCAAGCGTCTGTTTAAGCGTTGACACGAAGAACGGTTTGGGCATAAAGGCGTTTATGCCCGCCTTGCGGGCCTCCGCCTCGATATCCGTCCAGTCATATGACGTCAGGACCAAAATCGGCACATCGGCGCCTATCTCTGCGCGGATTTCGCGCGCGGCCTCAACGCCGTCCATTCCGGGCATTTTCCAGTCAAGCAGAATAACGTTAAAGCCGCTGTCGCTTTTATGCGCCTTGACCGCCGCGCTGACGGCGGAGGCTCCGTCGGTGGCAAAGGAAACGTCAACGCCCGTGCCGCGCATAAGCTCTTTTATGCTCAGGCATATGTCTTCCTCGTCGTCGGCCACGAGCATTCTCGGAATTTTTCGGCGGAGCCACGTTTCTGGCTCCTCGGCGTCGGGAACCGTGAACGTAAGCTCGACGGTGAACGTGCTGCCCTTGCCGGGCGAGCTCTCAACGTTGATTATGCCGCCCATAAGGTCAACAAGATTTTTTGTGATTGCCATGCCGAGGCCAGTTCCCTGGATTTTGTTTGTGACCGAGCTTATTTCCCTGCTGAACGGATTAAACACCTGCTCAAGAAATTCCTCGCTCATTCCAATTCCGTTGTCGCGGACGGTGAACCTTATTTTGGCGAACTGCGGTGTTGAGCTTTGAAGCTCGCTCACTATAAATTCTATCTCGCCGCCGTCGGGCGTGTATTTGATCGCGTTTGATAGCAGATTGATGAGGATCTGGTTAAGGCGAAGCTTGTCGCCGACAAGCTGCTCGGGCGGGGCGCCCTTGACGATTGTCTTAAATGTTTGCTTTTTGGCCTTGGCCTGCGGCATGAGTATAATGCCGAGCTCCTCAAGCAGCACGGGAAGACTGAAGCTGTCAACGTTAAGCGACGTTTTGCCGCTCTCGATTTTGCTCATGTCAAGCACGTCGTTGATGAGGCTCAGCAGATGATGGCTTGACGCGGTTATTTTGTGCGTATACTCGCGCACGAGATCGGGGTCGTCGGCGTCCTTCTCAAGCAGCACCGAGAAACCGACAATAGCGTTCATCGGCGTTCGTATGTCGTGCGACATATTCGAGAGAAAGTTGCTCTTGGCCTCGTTCGCGCTTTTCGCCGCGTCCAGCGCCTCCTGCAGCTTCTGGTTCATCAGCTGGTCGCGCGTCCTGTCTGACAACACGATTATGTATTTGCTGACGTCGGCTATGCTCATATGATAGACCGTCATTCTGTACCAGCGGCGCTCGCCCGTGCTCTGGTGCATGTACTCATAATCGCGGTGCTTGCTGCCGTTAAGCGGTATCGCCTCAAGCTCGTCGCGCGGAATAACAATGTCGCCGCCGAGCGCGCATTTTTCAAGAACTTTGATGTCGGCCTGCGCGTCCTTGAGCGGTATGCCGAGCAGCCGCTCTATGTTCGGGCTTATATAGTCAACGTTATGATTTGCGGAATCGAGCATGATGAATATATCGTCAACGCTGTTTGAAAGCAGGTCAAACATGCGTTCGCGGTAACGAAGCTCGGTCTTATTGAGTCTTGAGAGTCTGCGGCCGCGCAGAATAAGCAGCGCGATCACGGCCGCGCCGATGAGCAGGAATATAATTATCAGCACATTCATCGTGACCTTCTGCACCGACAAAAATCCCGCGCTTAACACGCTTTGCGGCACGGCGCTCAAAAGTATGTAATCCTGATAGCCCACGGGATGATAAAGAATACAATAGTTAACATTGCCGATCCTGCACTGAAGCAGGCCCGATCTGCCGTTTTGCCAATCGCCGCCGATTTGGCCGAGGTCGTCCGGCGAAATATCCGACGCGGCTTTGAGGTAAACGAGAAAGTTTTCAAACACGTTTCCGCCGGTCTGTGTGGAGAGCAGGACACTGCCGTCGTTATGTATAACAAAGCATTTTGCTTTGCCCGAAAAAGCGTCAACGTTCAGCGAGCTCGCCATGTCGGCGTTGTTGTAGCTGACGGCGACGGCGTTGTATTCAAATCCGTTATAGCTGCCGGGAGCTGCCGGCGCGGCGAACACGATAACGTCCCTGCCCGACGCCAGTGTGTCGCCCGCCATGATCGGCTCGCCCTGTTCGGTCAGGTTGGTTTTGGCATCCCCCAAATCCATTGTCCCCGCGGAGCCCGAGGCCGTCATATACGCCTCGCCGCCCGAGAGGAAGTAGAAGTCGGAAAATCCCCAGTATTCCTTTTCCTTCGCAATAAAATCCGAGACCGCGGCGGGATCCGGGTTTTCCTTTGCGAAATACTCGTCCCAGCTTTCAAGCAGGCCCCAGTTTCTGTCCACGAACGCGCCGAAAGAGCGATTGACCTGATCGTAAATCTCGGAAAGATGATCCGTGCTGTCTTCGTAAATCTTCTTTGAGATAAAATTGAAATATGCAATTCCGATCAAAAGCACCGCGACCGCGAGCAGACAAAGTAAAAGCGGCGTTATTATTTTGCCGAATTTGTTCTTCTTAAACATATTTACGCTCCTTATAATCGTTTGCGTAATTCCGCCCATTAACATTTGATTTATTTTATCATAAGGAACAATAAAAGTCAATTATATCTTAATATTATTTTGGTTTATTTTATATAAAAATCAACGGTCGATTTTTATTAAAATATACGGCGGATTTGGTATTTTTAAGGCTGTTATATGTTGACAAAACAATTCATTTGATATACAATCAAATTAGCATAAGACAAGGAGGAAAACTAATGGCAAAAGTAGCAATCGTAATGGGAAGCAACTCTGATCTGCCGGTGGTAAAGGGCGCGATCGACGTGCTTAAATCGTTCGGCGTTGATTTTGAGGCGCATGTGATCTCGGCGCACAGGACCCCCGCAAAGGCCGAGGAGTTCGCGAAGAACGCCAAGGCAAGCGGAGTTAAGGTGATAATCGCGGCCGCGGGCAAGGCGGCTCATCTGGGCGGAGTTATCGCGGCGTATACCACGCTGCCGGTCATAGCGCTGCCGATCAAATCGTCGTTTATGGACGGGCTTGACTCGCTGCTCTCAATGGTCCAGATGCCGACGGGTATCCCTGTGGCGACGGTCGGAGTGAACGGCTCGGACAACGCGGGAATTCTGGCCGTGCAGATGCTGGCGCTCAGCGACGGGAAGCTTTCCGAGGCGCTTGAAAGGTTCAAGGCCGACATGGCGGCGGCTGTTGACGAAAAAGACAAAAAATTGCAAAAAGAGCTTTATGACAATATATAGGGAGGCGATGTAATGAGCGAAGCGTATAAAAACGCCGGCGTTGACGTTGAGGCGGGCTACAGATCGGTCGAGCTGATCAAGGAGCACGTCAAAAGGACGAACATACCCGGAGTTATTTCGGGAATAGGCGGCTTCGGAGGCCTGTTCGAGCTTGGTGGGGAATATAAAAATCCCGTCCTTGTTTCGGGAACCGACGGAGTCGGAACCAAACTTAAGCTCGCGTTTATCATGGATAAGCACGACACGGTGGGTCAGGACTGTGTGGCGATGTGCGTCAATGACATTGTGTGCGGAGGCGCGAAGCCGCTGTTCTTTCTTGACTACATAGCGGTCGGGAAAAACACCCCCGAGAAGATCGCGGACATAGTAAAAGGAGTGGCCGACGGCTGCGTCAAGGCGGGCTGCGCTTTGGTCGGCGGCGAAACGGCCGAGATGCCCGGATTTTACGCTCCGGACGAGTATGATCTGGCGGGATTTTCGGTTGGCATAGTCGACAAGGATAAGATCATTGACGGCGAAAGAATAGAAGTCGGCGACAAGATAATCGGTATTGCGTCCTCGGGCGTTCACAGCAACGGCTACTCGCTCGTCAGAAAGATATTTAACATTGATGACAGCGAGGAGTGCGCCGAGGCCCTTAAAAAGTATGATGACGAGCTTGGCGCCTCGATCGGCGAGACGCTGCTTGAGCCGACCAAGATATATGTGAAGCCGATGCTCAAGGCTATCGAATCTGTCGACGTGAAAGCGGTCTCGCACATAACGGGCGGCGGATTTTACGAGAATATTCCGCGCATGCTCAAAGACGGCACAAGAGGCGAGATCGACAAGAGCAGCTTTGAGACTCCGCCGATATTTAAAAAGCTGCAAAAGCTGGGCGGCGTTTCCGAGCACGATATGTTCAACACCTACAACATGGGAATAGGCATGATGTTTGTTGTGCCCAAAGATCAGGCGGACAAGGCCGTTGAGGTGATAGAAGCCGCGGGCGAGAAGGCTTATGTTGTCGGCAGGATAGTCGCCGGCGAGAAAGGCGTGGACATAATATGAAGAACATAGGAGTTTTGATTTCGGGCGGCGGCACCAATCTTCAGGCGCTTATCGACGCCGAGAAAAGCGGGATCATAAAGAGCGGCAGGATCGTGTGCGTGTGCTCAAACAGCGTGGGCGCGTACGGACTGACGAGAGCCGAAAAAGCAGGGCTCCCGACAAAGGTCATCCGCAAGAACGCGGACTGCGGCGGCGATATTGACGAGTTCAGCCGAAAGATATGCGAATATATGAAGGAAATGAACGTCGATATTATCGTGCTTGCGGGATTTTTGGCGATATTCGGCGGAAAGCTGCTCAAGGAATACGCGGGCAAAATCGTGAACATTCACCCGTCGCTTATACCGTCGTTCTGCGGCGAGGGTATGTACGGGCTCAAGGTGCACGAGGCGGCGCTTGACTACGGCGTCAAGGTGACCGGAGCCACCGCGCACCTTGTCAACGAGGTTGTCGACGGCGGAAAAATTCTGCTTCAGAAGGCGGTGGAAATTCAAGACGGCGACACCCCGGAAATTCTGCAAAAGCGCGTTATGGAGCAGGCCGAATGGATAATCCTGCCCCGCGCCGTTGAAATGTTATGCAGTGATTAAAAATTGGCTCGCCCCTTGGGGATAATCAGCAAGCTTCCTTGCGGGTTCAAAGCTATCTTTCAAAATTGCTTGCAATTTTGACCAAGAGCTTCTTTAATGCTGGCTGCGAAGCAGACGGAGAGGGGTTCCCTAATCATTGCTTTGTAGGGGCGGATATTATCCGCCCGAGAGACCCGCGTTTGTAGGGGCGGATATCATCCGCCCGCGTTAAAAATTTATGGAGGAATAATCATGAAAACAATAAACATCAGCGACGAGCTGAAAAACAACTCATACCCCGGACGGGGGATTATCGTCGGCAAATCGGCCGACGGAAAAAGCGCGGTATGCGCCTACTTTATCATGGGCAGAAGCTCAAACAGCCGCAACCGCGTGTTTGTCGAGGACGGAGACGGCATCAGGACCAAAGCGTTTGACGAGTCAAAGCTCGAGGACCCGTCGCTCATCATCTACGCGCCGGTTCGCGTTTTGGGCAACAAGACGATCGTCACCAACGGCGACCAGACCGACACGATATATGATCTGATGAACAAGCAGATGACGTTCGAACAGTCGCTGCGCGGCCGCGAGTTCGAGCCCGATGCCCCGAACTACACGCCGAGAATTTCGGCGGTCATGAAGGTGTCGGACGGAACCTACAACTACGCGATGTCGATATTAAAAAGCGCCGACGGCGATCCCGAGTCGTGCCGGAGATTTACGTTCGCGTATTCAAACCCGAAGAGCGGATACGGACATTTTATCCACACCTACAAAGGCGACGGCGATCCGCTGCCGAGCTTTGAGGGCGAGCCCAAGAAAGTCGAGATCCCGAACTCGATCGACGTGTTCACCGACACATTGTGGACAAGCCTCAACGAGGACAACAAGGTTTCACTGTTCGTGAGATACATAAACATAGCCACAGGCAAAACCGAGTCCCGAATAGTGAACAAAAATAAATAAGGAGGAATTGTTATGAATGAAATGGAATTAAAATACGGCTGCAATCCTAATCAGAAGCCCTCGCGGGTGTATATGGAAAACGGCGGTGATCTGCCGATAACCGTGCTGTGCGGCAAACCGGGCTACATCAACCTTTTGGACGCGCTGAACGGCTGGCAGCTCGTTAAGGAACTCAAAAAGGCGACCGGCCTTCCGGCCGCGACCTCGTTCAAGCATGTTTCGCCCGCCGGCGCGGCCGTCGGACTCGAGCTTTCGGACACGCTCAAAAAGATATACTTCATCGACGAGTCGATCGAGCTTTCACCCCTCGCCTCGGCCTACGCAAGAGCAAGAGGCGCGGACAGAATGTCGTCCTTCGGCGACTTTATCTCGCTGTCGGACGTGTGCGACATTCCCACGGCGCAGCTTATCGCCAAGGAAGTCAGCGACGGCGTGATTGCCCCGGGCTATGAGGAAAAGGCGCTTGAAATATTAAAGGGCAAGCGCGGCGGAAACTACAACATAATCCAAATTGACGAAAACTACACTCCCGACCCTATCGAGCACAAGCAGGTGTTCGGCGTGACATTTGAGCAGGGCAGAAACGAGCTTGACATCAACGAGGAGCTTTTGTCGAACGTCGTTACCCAAAACACCGAGATGACCGAGGCGCAGAAGCGCGATCTGATGATCTCGCTGATCACGCTCAAATACACCCAGTCAAACAGCGTGTGCTACGTCAAGGACGGTCAGGCGATAGGCATCGGCGCGGGTCAGCAGTCGAGAATACACTGCACCCGCCTCGCGGGAAACAAGGCCGACATCTGGTGGCTCAGACAGTCGCCGCAGGTTCTGGCGCTCGAGTTTGTTGACGGCATACGCAGAGCCGACCGCGACAACGCTATCGACGTTTATATCTCGGACGAGTATATGGACGTGCTCAAAGAGGGCGAGTGGCAGAAGATATTTAAGACCAAGCCTCCCGTGTTCACCAAAGATGAACAGAAGGAATGGCTCAAAAAGAATACCGACGTGGCTCTGGGCAGCGACGCGTTCTTCCCGTTCGGCGACAATATCGAGCGCGCCCACAAGTCGGGCGTGACCGCGATCGCTCAGCCCGGCGGCTCGATCAGGGACGACAACGTAATCGACGCCTGCAACAAGTACGGCATAGCGATGTCGTTCACCGGCATACGCCTGTTCCACCATTAATACGGATTTGATCTATATTTCTTAGGAGGATCATTATGGAAAAACTAATACCCAAAAAACTGATAGCTTTACTTTTGGCGGCGGCTTTGGCGCTGTGCGTTTTGCCTGCGTCCGCCGCTGAAGGCGGGGATAATTCCTATACCGAAGCCGCGTCGGAGATTGTTAAATACCGTATCATAACAGCTGACCCGGACGGCGGACAGCGGCTTGACGAGCCGCTGACAGTTATTGAATGTCTTGAGGCCCTTTGCCGATACGGGCGTTTCTATCCGGATGAGGATTTTCTTTCTGACGATTGGCTCAAGATCAACAAGACCAATATCGACAGAGAATGGAACGAATTTGAAGAAAAGACGCTTTATGAGGGAAAATACCCTGACCTGACCGAGAAGGAAAAAGCGATAATCGGGATGATCTCGGACATGTCAAGCCTTTTTGTGCTCGGCGAGCACACCGAGCTTGATTACGAGACGCGGAAAGGCTACACGGTCCCGTCCGAGTGGATAGATATTGACATAAGGGGCCTTTGCACCGAAGGCAGCGCGCTGCTCTACTTGGTCAGAGCGGTGACCGACACCTACGGCTGCGTCAGAGAGTATTCGGATTACAGCTGTACAGTCGATGAACGATACGCGGAAGCGTATGATAAGGGCATAATCGACAGCGCCGACAGCTCAAACGCGGATAAGGTCATTACCCGGGGCCGCTTCTTTGAAATGTTTTACCGCATGCTTAACGCCGAGTACATCAGTGGAGCAGGCGGCATCTCAAGAGTGAAAAACATTGATTATTTAAAGAACGCTTATGATAAGAAAAACGGAGCGACGCCCGAGCCCCACAACATCAAAACAGACCAGGCTGTTAATTCACTGCCGAGTGCGGACGACGCGCGTGAAAACGAAGCGGTGGTCGAAAGCTATGTCTCGCCGTATGACCGCTGGGCGGCGCGCGGCGCGTTTGAGGGATTTTCCGAAACGCCGAGCGGGGACAGCGTGATGGACCGCGGAGAGTTCGCCGTTGTCCTCTCAAATATTATGGGATTTAGCCACACGTTCAGCGACGGCATATATGACATGCCCTCCGATTGGCGCAGGGACGCTTTGCAGAAGCTCACTTATTATGACATAATGACAGGTTACCGCGGATATATCGAGCCCGACCGCAAGGTTGCTCCCGATGAAGCGTACGCCATGCTCGCCAGAGCGTTTTATGTTGAAGAGACAGATGAAACAGATCCGACAATCGAAGCGTCAAACATCTCCGATTGGGCAAAGCCCGTTGTCTCGGCGATGTACGCCTCGGGTTATCTGAGCGGCGCCGATCTCGCAAAAACAAGCTTTACCTATAATGATTTGTTTGAGATCATGGACAGGCTCGCACCCTACTATTACGTCAAAGAATTAAAATACGGCACCGACGAGGTCAGATACTATAACGGAAACGTGATAATAAACTCATCTCTGCTGTTTGAAAACGCGGTGATAAACGGTGATCTGTACCTGAGCGACCTTTCGGGTTCGGAGTACCTGAAGCTTAAAAACGTGACTATAAACGGCGCGCTCTATCTCGACGACATTCTTGAAGTTAAGCCCTATCTTATGGGCTGCTCGGCTCGTTATGTTATTGAAAAGGGTTTTAGCGGCCCGGAGCTCGGAAGCGGACAGTTATATCTTGAAAACCTTGACGGAAGCGAGTTCAGAGTCGCGGCTGGCAGAGATCCGATCGTCCACGAGGATATGTCGATAACATGGGACTATCCCGAAAACATGCTCGGCGCCGACGGTCTTGAGATCGTGTCCCTTGATGAAAACGGCGAGAAGATCGGCAGCACAACGCTCTCGAATATAAAAAATGAGCTTGACACAAGAACCGTAATGTCTGTCCTCGATTATCAAGCGCCAAAGAAGGCGGCAAAGTTCCTTATCAATTACAAACCGCTCCGCGGCAATGCGGACTCAATGGAAGTAGATGTTTCGGGAATAACATTACAGAAATAAAAGGCCGGGCGGAATTTCCGCCAGGTTTTTGAAATTAAGGCTTGCAAAAGCCGAAAACCTGTGATATAATACCATATTGTGAATATGTGTCCGTAGCTCAGTTGGATAGAGTGTCAGACTCCGACTCTGAAGGTCGCGGGTTCAAATCCCGCCGGGCATACCAGCGCCGAAGAAGGCGGTTCTTTACGAATACCTTGCAAGCAAGGTATTCTTTTTTGACCGCCTTCTTCGGCGCTTTTCCCTGATCAGCAAGCTTGCTTGCGGGTTCAAAGCGACCTTTCAAAATCGCTTGCGATTTTGACCAAGCGCTTCCTTAATAGAAGCGCGCTTTGCCGGCGGTTTGCGGGGAGGATTGATAGGCATTTTTTTGTGGATATGGGATATAAAACACAATTTGATAAAAATATGTTAAATTTTCGTTAATTTTTGTTATAAAAACACTTGAAATCATATTTGTTTTATGGCATAATATTATTCGCGCGATATAAGTATATTATACCCTCTCGAAAGAAAATTTCGCATTGTGTAATTTTCTTTCGGGGGGGGTAATTTATTTTAGTTTTTAATTAATTGAATATGCAGGACCTTTGTCACGTTATAAATATCGTAATAACGGCACCCTGCATTTTTATCGACGCGCGCGGGGCAAATGACCTCTGTTCTCCATACGAAGAACAGTCGAACGTGAAACGCCGCAGCATTTGCATACCTGACCTACTGTAAATAATTTTTTAAAAAAATCACTTTTAACCTATTGACTTGTTCATGGGTGAACGTGTTAACATTATAATGCTTATTAAACAAAAATGTAAATATATAAACTTTAGATATAAATATTGTAAAGGAGTTTGTTATGGGTAAGACACGCAACGGAATTTTAATCACGATCATTATGGCGCTTGTATGCGCCGCGACGCTTTTGTGCGGCACAGCCGCGGTCCACGCCGAAGGATCGAGGGACTTGGTTCGTACCTCGGCCGAAAATTATAAAGCTGTTACCAGTAGTGACGGAACAACAGGCGCAAATCAAGCTCGTTGGTCGCTTATGTCTCAAAGCGGCAACTTTATGGGCGTTAATCGGCAGCAAAAGATAAAGTTTTATGCCTTTGAGGGCGAGACAGTATTTCTTGCTTCAAACGAGGTTGATAATTCTGTTGATATTAAGATGACTCAACCGGACGGAAGTGTTGTAAATGTTGATCTTAAAACAGATGAGGGCTTTATTAAAACGTCAGCAAACGAAAAGGCGGGTCCGAAGGCCGAAGATGGCAAGTCAATTTGGCTTCCCAAAGCTGAAACTGTTCGTACCGGAAGTATTGAATATGATAATAGCGACACAAACAGATATACCGCTTATAAATATGATATTCCGATTTCCGGTGTTTATGTTCTTGAGTTTTATACGAATACAATTAAAGCTACAACTTCAGCGGCAAATGGCAGTAACACTGCTGGAGATATTAGATTTAGTACAGAGTTAGACGGCGCTCATTCAAAAGCCCATGTTATCGCATGGGACGTAACCGTGGCGCAGCCTCAAAAATCGGGTGATGATATAACACATTATGTGGCTGTTAACGGACGCGTGTGGATGGACGCGATCGCCATGCAGAATATGGGAGGCGTATACGGCGACCTTTACTGCGTTACTCGTGACGGATATATCTGGAGATTCAGCCTAAACGGAATTTCTCCAAATACATTTGCAATGTACGCAAACTCAAGAGGTGGTATAGGCAGCGGCACTAACGCTTCGGCCTATCATTCGATCCACTCGCCGCTGACAAATTATACCGGATTCAACGCTTACAAGAATCTTAAGGATAAAAACGGAAATCCGGACGGAATATTGATACTCGGACCCGATAACGAGGTCACAGATATCGACTCGCCCTATCATATGTTTTTAAATTATCCAGACACCACTGTGTCTGACAGTATTGTGCAGTCGGTTCCTCAGTCTCTCGGCAGGGTGGAAAGCATACGTTATGACGGAAAATCCGGTGATGAGGATGATACGGGCACAAAGACAGAAAATGACGACGGTTTCGCGGGCGTCGGCGGATATTTTGAAGTTAATACCAAGGGAGTCACATCATATCAAATTATTATTGATATGAGTAATATGTATGCCAAAAATTATCATGGCGAAACGGTAGACAATAAAAAATTTGATGAAGATCAGGAAAAATACGGCAACGAGCATGATGAGGAGATTTGCCTCAGCACCGATACCGACAATAATTTTATCTATTATGCAAATGGAAATTGGTATACTATAAAAACCGGAAACAATGATAAAACTAATCGACACCCAACAAATACTGATGACACCGGCACAGTGGAGGCAATGGATAGGTATGTTACTTATGAAAATGTAGATATTGATGGTATCACAGGAGACCCGAGCAGTGATAGTGGCACTCAGGAAGCGCTTTCGGATGCGGGGTATAAATCCCTCGGAAAGATCATGCTGGGCAACGCTGCCGTTGACGGAGTAAACAGAATCAAATGGGACGGACGCGATCAGTACGGCAGGATCCTGCCCATCGGCTCTTATTTCGGTTCAACCGGCAGAGGCAAGGTATACGCCGAGCCCAAAGCCGGCGAGATACACTTCCCCCTCGGCGATGTTGAGAATATGGACAACGGTGTTGCGATTTGGCTTGAGAATCCTGATTCAGCGACCGACTGGCTGTATGAGAACAAAACGCCCTCCGCGAGCGAACAGATAACGGCGCGTTCAAAAATATATTATAATAACTTTGACCAAAGCTTACTCCGTGACTTCACTGTGAAAAATATGCCGAACGAAGGCGCCGGAGATACAAATGACGGCAATTACACTAATGCCACTTCTTGGGGAAATAACGCTTGGTATTGGAACCTTCCCAATAATATGTTAAATTCCAAAAGCGGTCAGATAGGAAGAAAAGGCGAAAACGGAACACATTATAATGAAGAAAAGCTAAACAGGACCTGGGTAACCGAGGGTGCCACCTTTGAGGATAAAAGCATCGAGGGCGTCGCCAGTTACGAGTATAATGCCGCCGGGGGCAGTTCGGGCAGCGTAGAAGAGAGAAAGCCGACAAAAAAGGCTTCACAATTTCCATCTTGTGGCACTGATACTAATATTGAGGGACAACAAAATGCAACCAGGGGCTGTGACCACGGTGTTGTTGATTTGTGGTCCTATATAACAGCGCCCGCAAGCAAGGGTTACCAAGTAGAACTTAAAAATTCTGTTACAATAAACGGTCTTGATAATCAGAAGGTCATAACCGGTTTTGTTTTCCTTGACACGACAAACGCCGCCAACGGCCATGGCAGATATGACAAATTGACAGACGACCGCGAACTGCCCGGGGCAACGGTCGTGGCAGAGTACGGAAAGAAATCCAATATTGACAAAGGTGATACGAGAGATGATTCGCCGGTTGTTTATACAACTGCCACAAATTCCAACGGATATTACAGCATACCTATTAATATGGCCGCTTTTGATCCGAGCGACACTGAAATGTCTGTAAAAATTACGGTAAAATATTCCGACAGCAAAGCCGGTGATTCAGTCATCACCCACCAAATCACAACGGATCACGATGGCACATATAAAGACAACGTTGTTAAAAGAAATTTGGTTCAATCTCAAAATGTCGGTGATACTGCTAATGTCAGCGTTCAAACGATTAATTTATATCAAAAAGATAAAAATGATAGAACAGCCTTAAAAGAAATATACGCCGAAGATGTGGGATATGTTATAAATCCCTCGACGTCTTTGCGCGTTCATGCCGATTGGACGCCGGACTGCCTCAAGGATATGTCTATGGCGGCGAATTTTAGCGTGTACGGTGTTTATCTCAGTAAAATTCAAGATAATTCGAAGATACAAAAATTGCTTGACAAAGAATTGAGTCTCAGTGACGCTGATGACAAAAATCAATATATTTGCCCAAGTGTTTCGGGAAAATATCAAAAACTCACCGTTGAAGAGCTTCAAGAAATCAAACAATTTTTTGAGAAAGAAGAAAATTGTGTTTATAAAAAGACAGACATAACGCTTGATTTTAAGCTTTCGGCAATTTCCACGATCGAGGATCTGCCGGGCACAACTTTTAAAATTCAAAAAGAAGGCGAAAAAAGCAGTATTGTTGCCGATCAGAAAATAGTTTACAGAGTGTTCTATAATGGCGACGCCCCCGCGAGCAGCGTTGGACTTTCAAGAAACATGTACAGCGCCGGTTCCACCAAAAACTATGATAACTGGGATTTCACTATTAATACCGAACCTTCAGTTCTTAACGAGACAGTTTGGTATGACGCGAACCATAACACCGTAATAGACGAGGGCGAACAGGGCATCGAGGGAGCGCGCATACAAATTGCCAAGCGCTTGGCGAATATAGACGGAGAAGCAAATAATCCCGAATATTATATGAGCGAGTTCGAAAGGGTAAAGAAAAATCCAAGCCCAACCTCTTCAGCTGATGAGTGGATCCTCGATCCGATAAAAATTGACGCCGAAAACACTGTCTTTATCACTGACAAAGACGGAAATGTGATCAACAAGCCGTATGCATATAACCCCGAAGATAATACATACACAGAGGAAGCGCCCGCTGACGATGACGAAAAGAGTCAGGGCATTCACGGCTTGATCGCCGGCAGATACAAAGTTACAATAACGCTTCCGCCCGGAAGCACCTATAATACCGCGGCTTTTACCGGTGATGGGCTTCCCGATGGTTTGAGCGGCGCAAGCACGATAACGGCAAGTTATGACCCGGAAAATAATCAGATCGTGCAGTATATTGATGTTCCCGCAAACGCTACAGGTGATACTTCAATTAAGTCGCGCGCGGCATATTCCTACATGGCGGGACTTTCGATATTTAAAAACGTTGAGCCCTATAACACGACGGAGGAAGCAATAAACAAATATGTCGCGCCCTCGCTGTTCGCGTACAAAATTTCGCTCAGCAATATTTTGATTCCCGAAGGTGAAGATGAGGCTGAGATTGTTATTCCGGTTGAGGACGCGGTCACGAATCCGAACGGTGTTGAAGGCGTTGGTAATAACAACAAAAAGCTGCACTTCAAAAAGCGTGATGGCGACGCGGATCCGTCGGCTGTATTTACCTTGAAAGCCGGAGAGCGCATAACGATCGGCAACTTGCCGAACGGAACAAAATACACTGTAACGGAGCTCGATAAGGATCCGCTTTTGGCGGGAATGACTCAAGATGAAATTGAAAAAATTAATGACGAGGAATTCCCCGAGCTTGCTCCCGGTTCAACGGAAACAACAAGAAATGAACTTTTGAGAGTTTTTGAGCGCAAGAAGAACATGGCGACAGGCTTCAGTATCTCCCCCGCGCTTAATAATAAGCTGTCACGCAAAGGTGAGATTTCGGAAACGGCCCGCACAGCGTTTATTAACTTTACAAATAAGTATCAGCCGCTCCAAGTTACAGCGTACGCGGGTGATACTGATCTCTCGCTTGATCCCGAAATTGTAGTGGGAACCAATCATAATTTAATTAATATTAATGCAAGGGTACTCCTGGGCGG
The DNA here is from genome assembly GCA_947630135.1 of uncultured Monoglobus sp. Classification (GTDB taxonomy): domain Bacteria; phylum Bacillota; class Clostridia; order Monoglobales; family Monoglobaceae; genus Monoglobus. Next base: position 49,303 of record CANRGH010000005.1, on the reverse strand, counting down.
CCGTGAGTTTAAAAAATCCGATGAATTCGGTTTGGCTCTCGAACCTTCCACATGGTTTGTGAGAGAAACAACCGGACAACCGGACAATGAAATCCATACACTTCAAGAAGGTTTATCGCCCGATGTGGTAATGGAGCCGGGTTCTAAGATTACGCATACAACTATTGATACCAATATAACCGAAGACGGCGGCAATGAGACGGAAGTCAAATTTGACAAAAGCTATACCATGACTTTTACACAGCCCGGTGTTTATTCATACGTGCTGCGTGAAAGAAAGCCGTTCACCACAGACAATATTGAACCTATAGCCGGCGTAAAATATTCAGATGATTCATATAAGCTTTATATTGACGTGACAGACGATGCGAACACCGGTCATTTAGTTGTCAGCAGTTATTTCTGGCGCGCCAAAACGGGATCGTTTGATTTGGGTACTGCGGGTAGAATTGATGATTGGGATAGTCAGTGGAACACGCCGATAATAGGCGCCAACACAGCAGCTCCAACTCAAAATATGAACAAGCCGCCTGTTTTTGGCGAAAGCTTCGGCGCCAAACAAGGCAAGTCGATGCTTGTGTTCAATAACACGTATGATCTGACGCCGCCTGAGGTGGCGTTTGAGGGCACCAAGATCTTAAATGGCAGAGCGCTGGGAGATAAAGAGTTTGAGTTTAAGATCGAGCCCGTGGGAAGATATGTAATCGGTCACACAGAAAACAAAACTCCTGATGTGATTGCTTCCATGCCTACACCCGAATCGGACACAACGTGGAATACCGCCGCGACCGGTACCAATAATATTAAGTTTGATCCCATTACCTTCACCGAGGATGATGCCGGTGAAGATGAAGCAAGCGCGATGATTTATCATTATCAGATCAGCGAGATCAAGCCCGAGGACGGCACAGCGAAGCCGAGCGTTGAGTATGACACGAAAAAGCAGGACGTATATGTGCGCGTATATAAAGAGGTTGTGGCCGATCCGGATCCGAAACATGAGGGTCAGTTCTATCAAATCGTTCACGCGCTCCAGTGTGACGCGGACGGCAATTCCACAAGCGGATTTGCGTTTACTAACTCGTACACCGCCAAAAATCTTGAGCTTTCGCTGTCGGGAGATAATTCACTCGGTCTCAAGCTCAAAAAGACGCTTATATCAAAGGAAGACTCAAGCCGCAAATTTAAGGACGGCGACGAGTTCAGATTTGTCATTGAGCCCGAGAACGGCGCGCCCGCCATTTCCGGAGGCGCAGACGGCAGACCCGCGGGAGTGCTTATATTTAGGCCCGAGGGTGAAGATATTGGTACAACCGAAAAGACAGATATTCGGTTTGAAAATGTTGATAAGATCGAATTCACCGAGGCGAACACCAAAGATAAGCCGTATTATGAATACACGATCAGGGAGCTGAATCCTTACGGTGATGCGTCGGTTACGGCGCTGCCCGGAATCAGCTATGACGGCACAAGGTACAGACTCTGTGTGTATGTCAAGGATGAGACAACACAAGGCAAGTTAGTGCTTGACAAGGAAAGCAGCAAAAGCAAGACCGGAATTGATCTTTATAAGATCACGGATGAACAGCCGGATGGTGTGCTGCTGAATGGAAGTACGGCTGCAATGCCCGAGCTTGAATTCACTAATAATTATGACCCCAACAGGATCGATGTGCCTCTTTCGGCGAACAAGTCATTTAACCGTGACTTCACGACATTCTTCGGAACGGCGGAGGGCACCGAGAATATGAATCAAGGTTTCGGCTTCACGCTGACACCGATAGGATCTGTTGATCTGTCCAACCCGGAAACCTTAACGGAATTCAAGCCCGGAACTCAGAGCGGCGACGGAGAATACAGTTCCGAGGCGAATATGCCTATGCCCAAGGTCGGCAAGCAATACACCGAGGCAAGCAAAATTTTCTATATCGACAGCACCGGTCTGATCGACCTTAAAAACATGACATTTGAGTCTGAGGACGCGGGCACCACTAAAGCAAATGCCAAGGTTTATATCTATAAAATTAAAGAAAACAATGAAAATCGCGGCGGCGTTACCTATGATTCGGACGATCGTTATATCTTCCTGAGCGTTTATATGCTTACGGATGACACAATGGGTGACACTCAGTATGTGAACGTGGCGCTGAACGATGCCGAGGATATTACTAAAATAGCCGAAAAACACAGCGAATATCAAGACGCCAACATTGACTATACATTTGTAAACACATACAATGCGAAAGGCAGCGAATTTGATTTAAGCAATTTGGATAGCTTAAAAATTATCAAAAAGGTGACTACGCAGAATGTTGACGCTCCGAAGTTTACCGAAGGTCAGTTCAAAGTAAAACTTGAGCCCTTCAACAGCAGCAACAGCCAGCTGCCTCCCGGATTTAACAATGAGGACGGATATGTCACATTCAATATTGACGCAAGCGGCAATTTTGTGTTTGATGAACATGACAATTCGTATGAAGTTGACAGCACAAAGCTTAACGGCACCAGGTTAATGTTTGACAGCGAGGGAACATACGAGTATCTTATCCGCGAGGTAACGCCCGCTGAGGACGGTATCGACGGAGAGGACGGCTATACATACGATACCTATCAGTATAAGCTGACACTTGATGTTGAGGATGATTTACATGGCAATATGAAAATTACTCCGTCGGTTCAGTGGAGAAGCTCGCTCGGCGCTTCGTGGAGCAGCGTATTTGACGAAAGCCTTGACGATACCCATATGCCGGAAGGATATAAAGACCGTGAAGATAATAATATCAAAACAACGGATATTGTGTTTGTGAACAGCTATACGCAGCAGCACACACTGAATTATAATCCCAACGGCGCTCTTTCGGGCAGTGAAAATCTTCCGCCTCAGGCCGAGTACGAAAAGGACACTGAAATTACGGTTTATAAAACCGAGGGAACCCTTACTCGTAATCCGGGAGAGATGTTTGTCGGCTGGAGTACTTACGAGAAAGATGGCGGCTCTTATACCGATGAGGAAAGGAATGCCGCGCTCACGGCGGAGGATGCCGAGAAGGCGAAAACGCTGAATATTCTGTCGGCCGATGATGACGGAACCGATGAAGATCCCGGCAATATTGAAAATAACATATTCACAATGCCCGATGCTAACGCGATCCTCTATGCGGTATGGGCGATCGACGCAAATGGTAACAATATTCCGGACTACGATGAAGATGGATACAGCGTTGAGTATTATATAGGAAACGCGGTCGTTGATCCCGAAACCGAGTATGTCGACAAAGATAATAAAATACTCTATACATGCGCGCATCACCATGTCGCAGGCACCGAAGCGGACTTTCTGAGCCACAAGGGAAATATCGTAACGGTAAACGGAAAGGATGTAAAACTAAGTCTGCCTGACAGCGGCAATCCCGCGTTTATCGGCTGGAGCCTCGCAAGCTCTTATATAGAAACACCGGTAGTGGATGCGTATCCCGGCGTGTTCTCAAGAGAAAATTTGTCCGGACTTATTTCATCAATTAATCTTACCGAGGAATTGATGAAAAATACCGACTTAATAAAGACAAGAGAAGACGGCAGAAAGATCCTCACCGTGTATGCGGTATGGGCAGGTGACACGCACGGCGGTCAGGTATTGCCTCCGTCCGAGCCCACGCTCGGCCCGGATGAAACGCCGAGGCCCACGGCTGATCCCGATGCCACGCCGTCTCCCACGGCGACTCCCGGCCCGGAGACGAGCGACGGAATTCCCGACTTCAAGCAGGTAGCGTACAGAGGCAACAGACCGGCGGATGCTGACCAAGAGGTTGTCGGCGTTCCTGTTGACGGAAACGAATATATACCCGGCGAGTCTTATGTGTCTCTTTTGACGGCTCCGAGCCTTGACGGCTATCGCTTCCTCGGCTGGACCGATGTTGAGACACCGACCGACGGCACGATCTACTATCAGCCCGGTATGCTCTGGGGTCCAAAAACAAATAAGCTTGATCTTTTCTACGCGCAGTGGGCGAAGAACGAGCAGTCGCTTATAATTCAAGTGTTTGACGATTTGAACAATGACGGCGTGTACGAGGGCGACGGCGCTCTGCTGAATATATCCGCCGAGAAAGTTATTATGACGCCTAAAAACGGCGGCGAGGCGGTCGAGAGTGAAGCCCGAATCGAAGGCGGCGGCGTTCAGTTCACAAAGGAGAGGTTGAAGCCGGGAGAGTACACACTCACCGTCACGATAGACGAGCAGCAGTTTGACGCTTACGACAGATACACCGGCGTAAACTACGCGCTGGGAGACGAGCAGGGAACGATAACAACAAAACTCGAGGGAACAAAGCTGACGATAAATCAGGATATCACGATCCCGTATGAGGACTACTCCGGAGCAATACGCTACGGCGTGACACGTCCCTATGATGTGATCTACAACATGAACGGCGCTCCGGTCGAGGTGGGATTAAAGGAAGAGGCGGTTCCCGATAAGGATTATGCTTATCATGACGGCGACGGCGAGTATTATACCGATACGACCGTAAATCCGAACCGAGTATACGACGGAAAGGTCGAAATACTCGGCCCCGACGACTTAAACGACACAATGGTATCAGACGGAAACGGAGGATACGTTTTCACTGACTCGGCCGGAATTCCGCATAGGTTCCTCGGCTGGTCTGTTGATCCGACGGCAGCCGCGCCCGATGAAGGTGTGACAGCGGCCGAACTCGCGCAAGGAGGATCAAACAGAGGAAAGTCTTTCTATAATATGACCGCCGGAGACCTCACCTTGTACGCGGTATGGAACAGAGGATTTTCGCAGTATCCGCTGACATTAGATTCAAACGGCGGCACATTTGAGTCCGGAACAGATAATGTCGGAACATTAATAGATGAAAACCATTATGTTCTGGTATCCGATAAGGACACATATGTTCCTCTTGATGAGACTACCAACTGGCCCGGAGTTCAAGATCAGGATAAGTATAACGTTCCGAACATCACCCGAGAAAACGCTGTGTTTGTCGGCTGGTCATTGACGCCTGTCGGCGGTCTTGTCAATGATTATAACCTTATTAAGGACAGCCTGCTCAGCTCAATACAGATGCTGACCGCCAACACGGTTTACGCTGTTTGGGCCGAGGACACCCGCGGCAGATTGGTTGACAGCGACGGCACAGGCTGTGACACTCCGAACTTGTATTACGGAGACGCGCACAGCGGCTGCGTCGACAGCGGCGGAAATCCAAAGCACGGAGCGCTGCGCAAACATGAGAGCGACGGAATTGCGGACTATCTGCAGGTGTTCTATGAATTCAATCCGCCGACGGACGCCGAGATCAGCGGAAGTCTTAACACAGACCCCGTGACATACGGCACGGACGGCAAGTATACATTGGACAGTGATGTTCTCGGAACATTCAGCGGTACCGACGCTGCCGGCATAGTCGAGAGGGACTACACCGGCAAAGGTCTGCAAAGTCCCGCGGAATTGCCGGATCCCAATGCCAAGGCGTACATCAGATCAAGCTCTCTCGCTGTTAAAGGCTACGCATTTGACGGCTGGAGCCGTAACGATCCGTCAGGCTCGACCGGCAAGGCGCCGAACGGCTTGTTCTACGCGGGACCCACAAACGGCCTCGGAAGGGACTACAGCTTTGAAAAGAGCGCGGGCAGACCCGACACGTTCTATGCCATTTGGAGAAAGATCGTTCCCGCGATCGTGAATATCAAGGTATACAACGACGCGAACAGAAACGGCGTGTATGACCTTGACGAGCCCCTTATCAGCGGATTTTCGCTGTCGGATGTTAAGGAAGTCATCATGCAGCCCAACGGTTCGGAGCTCACGGATCCAAATGTTCCGGCGCATGATGATAAGGATAACGGCACGGGTAATATTGTAATTTCTAACTTTGAGGAAAGCGTTTATGAGATGACTCTGACTCTTGATAATTCCGACGAGAACAGCAAGTATGTCACCAGAACAAACGGAGTCGGAACTCACTTCGCGTATTCAGCCGGTCCCGATGTTGAGACGCTTGAGCTCAAGGCGGATAAGTCCGGAGAGAGAAGCGTCAAGTTCAGATACAGAGCCAAAGAGGAATTTGTAGGCGACTTGTATGTCGCCGTTACCGAGGGCCACGCCATAACTTATGACATAAACGGCGCGGACAGCGATAAGGTAACAGCGCCCAAGATACAGGATAAGCTCTATTATGATATTGAGTACGCTATAGCGGAATGTCCGTCGGGACCTGACGGAACGCAGCTCTCCGAGGATGAGCAGGGTCTGTATTATACGGATGACCGCGGCGTTAAACGCTACTTTATGGGCTGGAGCGCTAATATGTATCAGCCGGAGCCCGAGTATCCCGTTGGCGGCGATCATAAGGTAAACTCTAAGATAAAAATAACGGGTGATATGACGCTCTATGCTGTCTGGAGCGCGGACAGATATCGCGTTGTATATGACTTGAACGGAGGAAGCGGAACAGTTCCTGACGAATACGCGGGCAAGACCTATGGCTTTGGCGAAAACGCCGCGCTCTATATCCCGCTCGCGGACGAAAGACCGACAAAAAATGATGTTGTGTTTGTCGGCTGGAGCGAGACGGCGGTAAATGACGCGCTGACCGCGTCTCCGGATTACGGAACGATCGTCACAAGCGTCGAGCTTCAGAACGCCGACAAGACTGTTTACGCGGTATGGGCCGAAGATAAGGACGGCGACAAGGTTCCCGACTACGCCGACAATATGTATCTTGTGAAGTACCATACAAACGGCGGAACATTCCCGATTACAACAAACGGCATATTCCTTGAGGATTACAGCCGCTATAGACTCAGCGGCCAGACCGCGGAGCTGATCTCGATCGATGAAGGCAGACAACGCGTGATGCGCGGCGGAGCCGTTTTGGTCGGCTGGGGCAAAACGCCTCACAGCGAGCTTGTGGCCTCCGCGGCGGAGCTTGCGGAACTTTCCGCCGACAGCGTGTACCTCACGTTCGCGGAAAGCGACATCACGGTTTACGCGTTGTGGGCCGCGGATGAGAACAGCAACGGCGTGCCGGATTACAAAGAAAATCCGCGCACTCTGAAATATGACAAAAACGGTGGAAGCGGCGAGGCTCCCGCCTCCGTGGGCGGCCTGCTTCCGGGCGACAGTGTTGAGCTTGAAAAGACTCCCGCTATAACGCTGACCGACGCCGTATTCATAGGCTGGAGCAGACAGCAGAGCGTTGTCAGCGCGGAAGGCAACCCCGTGATCTTTAAATCCGCTCCGGATGAGGGCGTGATCACGGAGAGTGTGACCGTTGCCGATGACGATGAGAACGAGATCATCGTTTACGCGGCATGGGCGGCTGATACTAACCATAACGGAGTTCCCGATTACAACGAGACGCCGCACACTCTGACTTATGACGCGAACGGCGGAAGCGGAAAGGTGCCCGATCCCGTGACGGTCCTGCCGGGAATCAGCATTGCCCTTGAAAGTGAGGATAACGTTGATCTCACCAAAGAGAACGCAAAATTTGTTGGCTGGAGCCTGACAGAATACTCAAAGCTTATCACGAGCCTTGAGGAGGAGAACGCGCTCAGGATCGACGAATACACAATGGGCGATCAAAACGTGACCGTTTACGCTCTTTACGCGGCCGATCTTGACCATAACGGCGAAGCCGACTACGGCAGATTTAAGGTCCTGTATGACAAGAACGGAGCCGAAAGCGGAGAGGCGCCGACCGACAATAATTTGTACTCGACGGGAACTGCGGTAACACTTAAAACCCCCGCCGCGAACATGACATTGCCGGGCGCGATGTTCATCGGCTGGAGCTCGAACAAAAACGCCGTGAGCGCGAGCGGCGGCAAACCGATGATATTTACCGAGGCGCCCGCGGACGGAATTGTCGAGACCGAGGTTATGATCGGCAGCGCGAATGTGACGGTCTACGCGGTATGGGCCGCGGACGCCAACAACAACGGCGTTCCGGACTATGACGAATTCTACACGGTCGACTATGACACAAACGGCGCTCCCGACAGCATTAAAGCGCCGACCGCCCACACCGGACTCGCGCACAACGGAATAATTCAAATAAAAGATATAACGGAAGGACTTTCGACAGACGGCGAGGGAAGATATTATACCGACGGAAACGGGGTTAAAGTATATTTCGAGGGTTGGAGCAAGGACGCTCATGCCGAAAAGGCTGACGCGGATCTGGCGCCCGGAAAATATCTTAGCTTAAACAGCGCGAATGTTACGCTGCATGCCGTTTGGAGAGCCGACAGATTTAAGGTTCTGTATTACATCGGCGGCGAGCTTGACTCCAAATATGTGAGCGATGACTTCCGCGGAAAAACATACGTTTACGCTGAGACGGCCGCTTTGTGGATGCCCGTCAGCGAGGCGCAGCTCCCCGCGGGCGCCGCGGGAACCGTGTTCGCCGGCTGGACGGACAACAAAGGAACCGCAGAAAAGGTGCTCACCGAAGTTCCCGCCGCTGGAACGCTGGTTACGAGCGTGAATATCCCGAACCGAGATGTTCCGGTTTACGCGGTATGGGCCGAGGATAAAGACGGAGACAAAATCCCGGACTACGCCGACAGCATGTACCTTGTTAAGTATCATTCAAACGGCGGCTTCCCGGATCCCGAGGATCACATCTTCTTTGCCGACTATACAAGATACTACATCACAGGCGCCGCGGCCGAGCTTATTGATTTTGAAACCGAAGGCAGACAACGCGTTTCGCTGGAAGGCGCGGTATTGGTCGGCTGGGGCAAGGAGGCTCACGGTGAGCTTGTGAAATCGGATGAGGAGCTTGCGGGACTGCTTGCGGATAACGCATATCTCACGTTCGGCAGCGATAATATAACGGTTTACGCTCTGTGGGCCGCGGATGAGAACGGCAACGGCAAACCCGATTACAGCGAAAGCAGATATACATTGAGCTATGATCCCAACGGCGGCGAGGGAAGCGTTCCCGCTGCGCGTGAAAATCTGCTTACGGGCAACAGTGTTGAGCTTGAGAAAAATCCCGGGCTCACCATGACCGACGCGATGTTTATCGGCTGGAGCGCGGAAAAAGCGGCCGTTCAAAACGAGGACGGCAGCGCGAAGATTTTCACCGATGCCGCTCCGCATGACGGTGTGCTTTCAGACACGGTTAAGATCGATGATCAAAATGTTACCGTCTATGCGGTATGGGCGGCGGACACTAACCATAACGGTATGCCCGATTATAACGAGAAGCCGCATACTTTGAGCTATAACGCCAATGACGGCGAGGGAACGGTTCCCTCGGCGGTGCCCGATCTGCTTCCCGGCACGGATGTCAGACTTGACATGGCGTCCGGACTTACCAAGAGCGGCGGAGTATTTGTCGGCTGGAGCCTGACAAAGTATCCAAAGCTTATGACAAGCGCAGAGGAAGAGGCCGCGCTGAGAATAAAGAATGACACCTACACAATGGGCTTTGATGACGTCACGGTATTCGCGCTTTACGCCGCGGATTCAAACGGCGACAACGTACCCGATTACGGCCGCTATACGGTGACGTACGACAAAAACGGAGCAGAGGGAAGCGAGCCCGTTGACACTAACAAATATTCGACCGGAAGCGTTATAAGGCTTGTTCAGCCGGGCGCCGACATGAGGCTTGCCGACGCTGTGTTCATCGGTTGGAGCGAAAATAAGGCGGCGGTTCAAGATGAGAACGGCAGCGCGAAAATTTTCGACACCGCGCCCGAAAGCGGCACAATCACCGACAGCGTGACGATAACCACCAATGATGTGACGGTTTACGCGGTATGGGCGGCGGATAAGAACAACAACGGCACCCCCGATTATAATGAGGGTTACACTGTTTCGTATAACGCGAACGGCGCGCCCGACAGCGTTAAGATGCCCGACGCGCAGACCGGCCTCGCGTACAACGCGTCTATCAAGGCGGGCGACATAACCGAAGGCCTTGAGGCCGATACAAACGGACGCTATTACACGGACGAAAGCGGAGTGAAGCATTACTTCCTCGGCTGGAGCGTGAGCGCAGCCGGCGGAGATATTATAGCGGTCGGCGGCGAGGTTCGGATAAACAGCGCGAACGTGACGCTTTACGCCGTATGGAGCGCTGAGAGGTACCATGTTGTCTATGACATGAACGGAGGAAGCGGAACGGTTCCCGATGAATATGCGGGCAAGATCTACGCCTTTGGCGAGAACGCCGCTCTCTATATCCCGCTCGCGGACGAAAGACCGACAAAGGACGATGTTGTGTTTGTCGGCTGGAGCGAGACGGTGGTAAATGACGCGCTGACCGCGCCTCCGGATTACGGAACGATCATCACAAGCGTCGCGATGCAAAACGGCGACAAGACGGTTTACGCGGTATGGGCCGAGGACAAGAACGGCGACAATGTTCCCGATTACGCCGACAATATGTATCTTGTGAAGTACCACACAAACGGCGGAACCTTCCCGAATACAACAAACGGCATATTCCTTGAGGATTACACCCGCTACAGACTCAGCGGCCAGACCGCGGAACTGATCTCGATTGATGAAGGCAGACAGCGCGTGATGCGCAGCGGAGCCGTTTTGGTCGGATGGGGCAAAACGCCCCACAGCGAGCTCGTGGCTTCCGCGGCGGAGCTTGCGGAACTTTCCGCTGACAGCGCTTACCTCACGTTCGCGGACAGCGACATAACGGTATACGCGCTGTGGGCCGCGGATGAGAATGGCAACAGCGTGCCGGATTACGAGGAAAAGACTTACACGCTGACATATGACCCCAACGGCGGCGACGGATCGGTTCCCGAGCCCGTGACCGGCCTGCTTGACGGCGACGTTGTCACCCTTGACAGAGAGGCCGCGCCGACTATGACGGGATGTGAGTTCCTCGGCTGGTGCGACGACAAGATCGCCGTCACCGATGAAAGCGGCAGCCCGATGATCTTTACTGAAGTTCCCGACGGCGTTGTCAAGGAAAGCGTCACGATCGCGGGAGCGGATGTTACGGTCTACGCGGTATGGAAGAAAATTCCTATTGCGGAATACGGAGTCGTTTATAACGCCAACGGCGGAAACGACAGCGTTCCGATTGACGAAAAGACCTATCCGATAGGCGGCGGCGTTCAGCTTATGGACAGAGGCGAAATGACGAGAGAAGGCGCGGTATTCCTCGGCTGGTCGAAGAACGCGCACGAGCAGATAATCATGACCCAGGATGAGCTTTCGGAGAGAATTTTGCCCGCGGGTGAGATCCTTCCGCTTGATCTTGGAGACAACAGCTCGGTTATGACGTTGTTCGCGGTATGGGGAATTGATATAACCGACGGCACGCACACCGTGGTTGAGGACGGAACAGCCGATTACTATCAGGTGTTCTATAATTCAAACGCGGGCCGCGAGGAGGTTTCGGGCATGCCCGAGGCTGACACAAACAGCTATATTGACGGAACCGATGTTGACATCAAGCCGAGCGAGCCCGTAAGAGAGGGCTACAACTTCCTCGGCTGGAGCCTCAACGATCCGGACGGCGATCCGATCGGCGAAAGCGCGTTCAGGAAGTCGGCCGGCCCGGATGTGCTCTACGCGGTTTGGGAAGCGATAGTTCCTCCCGACGAATACGGCGTGATCTATCGCGAGAACCACGCGACTTACGGCGTTGTTCCGTTTGATGATAACAAGTATGTTATTGACGGCACCGACAATGTTCCCGTCCTCGGCAACGACGGTGAGCCTGAGCTCGTCAAGGAAGGCGCGGCCTTCCTCGGCTGGAGCAAAAAGGCGAATAATGTGGTTGTCACGAGATTTGACGCTGAAAACGCGGGAATTTTGGAGGATCATACAAGGATCGACAGCCCGCCCGCGAGCGGATATATGAATTTGTACGCGGTATGGGCGAAGGATGAGAACGGCGACGGCACAGCTGATTATGTTCAGGCGATATTTGACGACGGCGTTGACGACGGCGCGGCCGCAACCGTGACTGATATGCCCGACGCGATCACCGGAGAGCGCGGCGAGGTATACGAAATACCCGCCCGCGAGCCCGTCCGCGAAGGCTACGTTTTCGACGGCTGGACAGTGAAAGGAACCGACGGCCCCGTCTACAGATACGGCGGCGTAAACAGCAGCTTCACAATGCCCGACGACGGAATTGTGTTTGTGGCGCAGTGGTCGAAATATCAGCCTCAGCCGTCTCCCTCGCCGACAAGCGAGCCCACCGCGGAACCGACGGACGCTCCCGCGACAAGCACACCCACCGCGGAGCCGACAGATGCTCCTGCGACAAGCGAGCCCACCGCAGAACCGACGGACGCTCCTGCGACAAGCACGCCGGAGCCCGCAGCTTCGGAGTCCCCGTCTCCGTCCCCGACTAAAAAGCCGGGCGGCGGCAGTGGCGGCAGCGGAGGCGGCGGTGGCGGCGGAGGCTTCGGCACCGCTTCGGTCCGCGTAGTGAAAGAGTGGGATGATGACAACAACAGCCGAGGCGAGAGACCCACGTCCATAACAATAAAACTCATGCAAAACGGCAACGCGGTTGACCAATGCGTGCTTTCGGCCGAAAATAATTGGCAGCACACATTCTCAAATCTGAAAACCGGAACCGATTACACGGTGATCGAAGAAGCTGTCAACCATTATGCTCCAAAGTATGAGTCGATCTCCGGCGGTTACAAAGTTGTTAACTCCTATGATGAGAGCGTTGTGGTCGCTCCGCCGAACGGAGGCGGCGGTTCGGGAGGAAAGGCTCCCGATGATCTGCCTACTTTGAATTACGACGACCATTACGCATATATAGTAGGATATGAGGACGGCACCGTTCAGCCCGAGGGAACTATCACAAGAGCCGAGGTCGCGACAATATTCTTCAGAATGCTGTCCGAAAGCTCGCGCGACAGATATATGACCAAGGGCAACAAGTTCAGCGACGTTTCGGTCGGCAAATGGTTCAACACCGCGGTTTCAACTATGGCGGCGGCCGATATAGTTCACGGCTATGAGGACGGAACCTTCCGCGGCGACGATCCGATTACCCGCGCCGAGTTCGCGGTGATCGCGGCCAACTTTGACTCATCCGCATATGACGGCCCCGATAAATTCAGTGACACCGGCGAGCATTGGGCGAGCGAGCATATTAACAGAGCGGCCGAGCGCGGCTGGATCAACGGCTATGAGGACGGAACATTCAAGCCCGATCAAAGCATCACGAGAGCCGAGGCTATGGCTCTTGTCAACAGGGTTCTTGAGAGAAAGCCCTCGGCGGATCACATGCTTGACGACATGATAGTATGGCCCGACAACAGCGACAAGACCAAGTGGTACTACGCCGATGTCCAGGAGGCCACCAACTCGCACTACAGCGAGCGCGGTGACGGCGGCTATGAGATTTGGACGTCTCTGCGTCCGGTTATGGATTGGGCGTCGCTTGAAATTTAAAAGCCGAGTTAATTAAAAAATACCACCTGATTTGATGGCATGACATTATTCAGTATAATCAATAATTTTACGATAGGCTGTCAAAACGGGGTTATGAAAGAGCGTATCAATGAAAAGGATACGCTCTTTTGGTTTATTTGATTTTAAACATTTATAATGAAAAAACAGAGCCTTGTAAACAGCAGCCAAAAACAACGTGGATGTCACGCATTAGAAACTTAAAACCAAGGTGTCTGATCATATTGATACACAACTGGCTATAGATACGCTTAACTTGGCTGCAGCTTCAAGAAATATGCATGCCGGTCTGATATTTCATATCTCAATTTACCTCTCTGGCTTTCAGATGCATTTTGCACAAAATAATTTGACAAAATTATATAAATTAGACAAACAAAATTTCATAAAAATTATTGTATTTTTTGTTCAATTGTGTTATAATATGTCAGAATACGAATAAATTTATTTTGCACAAAAACTAAAGTTTTAAAAGAAATTGTAATTGTCGAGTTTAATCTATAATTCATTAAAAATTATAAAATATATTATTTTGATATAAAAAGTTATTATTATAAAAAGAGGTAAGATAAAATGCAGTTTGGAATTTTAGTAGCGCCGATTTTGGGTGGAATAATAGGATATATAACAAATGATATAGCGATTAAAATGTTGTTTCGGCCGAGAAACCCAATATATATCGGTAAATTCAGGGTCCCGTTTACACCCGGACTGATCCCGCAGCAAAAAGACAGAGTAGCGCGTTCAATCGGCAACGTGATCAGCACTCAGCTTTTAGATGCGGAAACTATCAAAAGCACTGTGGTTTCCGAAAGTACTGTTAACACGATTTATCAGAAACTTGAGGAGACGATAAAGCAGTTTGAAACCGATACGCGGACCGTCAAGGAGTTCGCATGTCAGTTTGCGGAGCCGGATAAAATCGAAATGTCTGTCTACGGGCTCGCAAGGTCTGTTTCCAATTTTATAATGAGCAAAATATTAGAAGCCGATATTGGCACCGAGATAGTTAAGAAGGCGATAGACGGAATAACAGGCAAACTTGGCGGCGGAATGATGGGAAGCATGATTGGCGGTGATTTAGCGGCGCAGATCGAAGACAAACTTGGCTCGATTATCAATCAAAAAATTACGGAAGAGGCTCCCGGCATTATAGAGTCCGAGCTCCTGAAATTCGGGGATAACATTATGCGGACAAGACTCTGTGACATATATGATAAATACAGAGATAAGATACCGGAAATTATAGAAAAGATTATAGAGCTTTATAAAAAAATTGTCGGCGAAAATATTAAAAAGATCATAAGCGCCATCGACATTGCGGAAATTGTTTATAAAAAGGTCGCGGAATTTGATGCGGCGGAGCTCGAGAAAATGATTTTCGGCATTATGAAAAAAGAGCTTCGCGCTATAGTTTATCTCGGAGCGCTGCTGGGATTTCTGCTGGGTTTTGTCAACGTGCTGCTGTTATAGTTGGCCGCCGCTGACGAAACACAAATATGATCGGATCAATAAAAATATGTAAAAACCGAGTTTTTGGCCGTATAAACGGCTGATTAATATATTATGAAGGAGAGAATATTATGGATGAGAAAACGATAACGAGTGTAAATGAAACAGTCAACGGCGCAAGTTCTGCGGGCACGAGAACTGAATTGGAGAAAACAATAACCGAGAAAATCGATAAGATAATCAAAACTCGTAAAGAAACGCTGCTGCCGCAGATCCGGAATAAAATTAAGGCCATCACGGAAGCGATCGAAAAAGTCGAGGAACTTGATCGGCTTAAGGTCGATGTGCTGGATGAAAAGGGAGAGCCTAACAAAAATTCTAAGTATTACAAGCTTTTCAAGGATAATCCCGAGATGGCTGTCGGATTGCGCGCCCTTTCAACCGACTCGTTTACGGAAAAAGCCGACAGTCTGCTTGAAAAATACCGTGAGCTTGAGCGGCGTTTCGACAAGGATTATATAAACATTTCGGTTGTCGGCGAGGCGGGCGCGGGAAAGAGCAGGCTGCTCCAATCACTTACGGGTCTCGACAACAGATGTATCCCCTCATTCAGCGGAGATCACTGCACGGGCGCAAGCTCCACAATCGAGAACAGCGGCGCCGTAGGTAAAGGAGTTGAGGTTATTTTCACGTTTAAAAGCGAATACGAGTTGCTTGAGGAGATAAATGAATACGTTAAAGAGATATCCGGCCCCGACAGCCGTATAATGTCGCTTAACGGGATCGCGGATTATTATAACAAGGTTTCCGGTTTAGATGTTGGAGACACTCATAAGAATTCTCTTAAAAATAATTTTAGAGAAAGATATGTGGACAATTACAGCGAATGGAAGAAATATATCGGCAGTGAGCCGATAACGCTTACGGACGAGGATGAAATTATGACATTCGTTGCGCAGAATAACGGAAAAATGCAAAAAGGAAAAGAAGAGTCTGATTATAAAAAATTTTACAAATATATAGCTGTAAAACAGGCGCGTATAAAGAAGAAATTCAATTACGATGACGCGGGAAAAATAAGGTTTATTGACACGGTCGGACTCGGAGATACCGCATTGGGTGACGAGAAAAAGATGTACGAGGTCATAGGAGATAAAAGCGATTCGATCATCTACTTTATAAGGCCGAGGCAGGAGAGAGGCAAGAAACTTAGTGCCGGTGAAACGAATATGTTGTCCAGAGTCACCACAGAATTCAAAAAACGAAATATAGAAAAATGGATGTCAATGCTTATTAACAAAGTCAACGGTGATGAAACACAGAATAATTACTGCGAGTACATAAAGAAAGAACTCGACGAGATAGCGAAAGACAACAGTTTTATGAGGGTAATAGTTGACGCCTCAAATGAGGATGATGTGCGTGAAAAATATCTGATACCGATGCTCAACGAGATAACGATTAATCTGCCCTTGATAGATGATATGAGAGTCAAGGACATTAAGGATGACGCCGAGGCTGCTTATGACGCTTACAGAAATATTTGTCGCATTGTTTCGGATATTATCAAAAACAGCGTAAGCGGAAGCGGAAAGGGGCCCGCGTTTATATATAATTTGATCAACGAAACATACGACGGCGAATTGACGCCCGCGTTAAGAAAAATGAATAAGGATATGGGCGACAATAAGGGCGAGATCTGCGATATTCTCAAAGAGAAGATCGACGCGATCGTCGACACGAACAATATGCTGGCCATTGTGCCGGATAAGGAGACGATCAAGGAATATTATAACAATCACGGATCTGCGGCAATAACCGAGATTTACAGTCATTTTCTTGATGTGATAAGATCCGAGATCACAAGGCGGTTTATAGAGGTCGACGCGTCGATCGACGAACTTATCAATGAATTTAAGAATAAGATCACGAAAATTCTTATTGATAAAGGCTTGTTGGGCAAGATCATTCCGGAACCCGACAGCGGGGAAACGTTTGAATGGCTTAAGGAGTTTAAGGAAAACCAACTTGCGATGGGCGATTATAAGCAGCTGATCATCGCTTTTGACTTCCTGTATAGTTTTTCGTTCACGGTTAGAGGAACAATGATGAATAAGGTGCGCACTGCGCTTTATTCGATAAGCACAGCAAATCCGGCCCAGCTCGCCAACGTGGATTTCAGCGGCGACATGTTTGATGCGATATATTATCATCTGATGGTCGCTGTTAATAATGTTAACAATGATCTTCAGTTTGCCATGAAATCGTTTTATATCTCGCCTAACGAGGCAATGTTCGCGGTGTCTGACGAGTTCTTTGACCGAATTACGAGAGCCGATGGTGTCAGAGAAGAGTGGATTGAATTATACAGTGAAAACGTGGGAAATATATGGTATGACAAAATCGCGGAAAATGCGCAGAAAGAGAATAATTTTAGAAACTGGACCAATTGTCTGGAAAGTCTTAACGAATATAATAAACGTGCGAACTTTATTATGAGCATCAAATAAAATCAGACCTAGCGGAAGGAGGATGGATCAATGCCTATATTTAATAAAATAAAACAATTCATCAGCGGCAGCTCAAAGCAGGAAAACGCCAAAATGCAGGTTTGCATGATGGGTGCCAGAGGTGTTGGAAAGACAAGTATTCTTACATCGATGTTCAATAATTTGAATGAGGTGAATTCTACGTCAGAGCTGTATCTCACTACATTTAAGGGTGAAAGTGAGTTTGACATGACTGAGGACGCGATATTGAAGAAAAAAGATGAGCTTCAGAAAATGTTCAGCGAATCCGGTACATCGGATGTTGTGACTACTGCCGGAATACAAGCAAGCATGGAGGAGCGCGACTATAATTTCCAATTCGGCGTGAAAGGAAAAAATGTCAGGATCGACCTTGTGGTGAAAGACTATCCGGGAGAGTTTATTATATCAGAGACTGAGAAGGTGAGAGAGTTTGTTGACAATTCAAACGCGATCATTATCGCGATAGACACACCGCATCTTATGGAAGAAAACGGCAGGTATAACGAGGCAAAAAATACTGTTTCGATTGTTACAAAGTTTATAAAGGACGCTTTTAGCAATCTTGAAAGCGACAAGTTGGTGCTGTTTGTGCCTTTGAAATGCGAAAAATATAATAAAGAGGGAAGAATGGATGAGGTGACAGACGCTGTCATTAAGGCTTATTCGGAACTTATTGAATTTCTTGGCGGCGCGCAGCTGAAAACCCATGTGGCCGCGGTCGTGACTCCTATATTTACCGTTGGTGAAATTATATTCAGAGGCTTTAAAACCGACGAAAACGGCGAAATAATAACGACGGAAATGGTATGGCCCAACGGGGAATGCGAGAAAATACCGATGTCGCCCGAATATATATATAGCAAAAAAAATGCCGAGTATAAACCAATGTACTGTGAACAGCCGCTATGTTACCTGCTTTCTTTTATAACAAAGCTCTATCACAGGGAGTCATCAACCGGAGCGGCATCTTCGACGGGATTTTTCGCAAAAATGGCGGCGCTCTTTAAACTATTTCCCGATGACCCGGGATTGCTTATGGCAATAAGCAAGTTCTCGAGAAAAAAAGTCATGGACAAAGACGGATACAGGATCATATGCGGAGGATATCTGGTTTAATTATCTGAAATTTCCGCAGAGTTAAATTAAACAATTATACAAAACGATAATATGAAAAGGAGATAATATAATATGGAGATTATTGATAAGATATTTAATTTTGGGAAACAAATTGGGGAACACAATATCAATGTTCTTATGATAGGTGCTCAGCGCTGCGGAAAATCAACGCTTTTGTCGTCTATGTACAAAAATATAAACAATACGTTTAACGGAACGAGCCTTGTGCTGAATTTAGATCCTATTCTTGAGACAAAGCTTGATGGTATCAGCAATAATTTGACTATGGATTATTTCACGCAAATAGATCCAAACAGGTTTTTTAAAGCTGACCAAGCGCCGACCTTTGATAAAAAGGAGTATAAATTCGGGCTTAACATCGGCTCGCAATACACAAAAATAGCGGTCAATTTTATTGATTTTCCCGGAGAATTTTTGACCAATTCACCCGAGGATACGAGCGGTAACCGAGAACTTGTCAAAACATTGATCAAAAAAAGCCATGTGATAATGATTGCGATAGACACGCCTTGTCTTATGGAGCAGTACGAAAAAAATAACCGTTTTGGAAAATATCACGGACAGATGAACAAGCCCGATATTATTGAACTTCTTATCACAAGCGAAATGACAACTGATGATATAAAAGACAGAATGGTTTTATTTGTGCCGATAAAGTGCGAAAAGTATTATTATCGCGGCCAAATGTCAAGAGACGACGGTTATGGCCTGCCCGATGAGGTGACGATGGTTGACGAAACCGTGATAAACGGTTATAAAAAGCTTATTGATTCGCTGACACAATCAGATTATTTTAAAAGCAACTGCACAACGGCAATTACGCCGATACTGACCATTGGCGGCATAGAGCTTTTTAATTTTGATAATAAAGAAAACTGTAATAATCCGGGCGAATTGGAGAAATTTCACTATACCGGCCAATATAACAACTACCCGGAAAAAATAAAGAAAATTATCGGAAGTAATTACGCCAGATATACACCGAGATTTTGCGACCAGCCGCTTATATATGTTTTCGCATATATCCTTAAAGTTAGCGAAAAAAGCGGTTGGAACAAAGGCATCTTAAACAGCATGCTCAGCGCGCTTAAGATTGCTCCTGACGGAATATCTTTAGAACATGAGCTCAGTAAAGTCGCGGGAAGAATTAAGACATCCGGCGATGGTTATAAAATACTTAATGACCATTTAAACATAGGAGGATTCGGTAATGCAAAACAAAAGAGTAATTAATGTAGTAATGTACGGCGCCCGCCGCGCAGGAAAATCAAGTACTCTTGCCTCGATGATCGATAACTTCAGCGACATTCGTGATCATACGGCTTTTAGGCTTAGCGCGATTAATAAAACGAGAAAACATATAGAGGATAAGCAGCTTGAACTAAGAGGGATATATCAAAATCAGGAATATATTAATGCTAAAAGATTTCCCATGGACGATAATCCCACTTCTAAAGATGATACATATGAGTTTTCTCTTGAACTTCAGCAAAAAAGAAAGCTTAAAAAGATCACAAATCTTATATTCCATGATGTCAGGGGTGAGGCTTTCATACAACATGATCCCAAAACGACCCGCCTGCTCCAAAATGCGGACGTGATAATAGTGGCTATTGACACAGTATATCTTATGGAGGTAGAACCGGCGATTTCTCAAGTGTTTAACAATGTGGGTACGCTTATAAATTTATTGCAGAAATCCGGTTTTGGCGAAAATGGGCCCAAACTTTTGCTGTTTGCCCCGCTGAAATGTGAAAAATACTATTATCAGAACAGGATGGATGAAGTTACAGAAAAGATCGAGGACAGTTACGGAAAGCTGATCGATTATTTAAAAATCGGCACCAAAAAAGACAGAATAACCATTGCCGTTACACCTATTCTCACTATGGGGACCATTGTGTTTGACGATTTTAAGAGGGATGAAAACGACAATATATGTTTAATCAGGAACTCGAACGAGAAAGGATTAAGCAACAGACCGGAAGTGACGTATTATAAATTTTATGAAAAACCATGTTATTTCTCGCCGAAGTATTGTGAACAGCCGATTTTATACATACTTGCTTTCGTGGGAAACATGGTGAAGAAAAATACGAAAAACAATGGATTAAATACTTCGATAAAGATACTGCTGACTGCTGTTTCTGCTTGTTTCAATTTAGTGGTTACTCTGATCGGCGTATGGTTTTTAAGGAACAAGATTTTTTCCAAATCGTATGATATTGCAATCAAGGGATTAAAAAAATCCGGCGACGGTTATAAAATAATTCAAAATCCGTATGATATTTAATGGAGATGATAATATGAAATTTGATTTATATTGTTCTTATAATTTATCGCCAACGGGATTTCGCCGTGTTGAGGCTGATTTGTCAAGCGGAACTCAAAGGGAGATATATTCCGACGACGGCGTTGTGGGAAAACTGATGACTGTCGCGGGAGCAAATTCGGCATTCGGATGTGATTTGTCAAGCTATTATATGGTTCTTAAAAACATAAAAGCGATTGACGAAGAAAAATCCCTCGACACTCCGGGGCGCATATGGTACGTTAACTTTGGAGTCAGAGCGGACAGCGGCGATCTTGACAGTCTATGCGCGCTGATCTATTTCGCGTACACGGATTTTGACCGTTTTACGGACATTATTGTAAATTCGCTGTCTGTGTCAGACGGAAACGCGCCGTTTTTGATAGATATAAATTCGCTGAATGAACTTTCGGAGGAGTCGGCGAAAAGGTTTGCGAAGTTTGAGGAAACCAAAACGGCGCACTTTGTGAGCGGGCCTTACGGCTGCACGGATGAAGAGCTTTCCGCGGCATTTGAATTACTGTCCGAAAGGAAAATTTCAAAAACTTATGAGTTTGTAATACCGGAACATGATATGAAGTATTTTAATGAAATGTTTGGAAGCGGCCGAGCGCATCATAGCAAGGCCGCGGGCGTAAAATCGAATGAGAAAAACGGTTTGCTGGATGACGTGCACGATTTCGCCGATAATCATCGAAATGAAATACTCGTCGGCTCTGTGGCCTTCGGCGGATTATTATGCGGTTACAAGGTGATCAAACACATTAGAAGAAAAAAGAGAAAAAGAAAGGAATTTTACGCATGATCAAAGTTTATTTATATTGTTCCTACAACGGTTCGGCTGTCGGATACCAGATGACATATGTCGACCGCGAAAAACGGGAGGTCATTCACAGCAGCCGCAGAGTTATTCCCGAGATCATTTCGAATTTGTGGACACACAGCGGAGCGACGTTTATCGCGGGACGAGCCGCCACGGACATGAACTATGTTGTTTTTAAGAGCATTGATTACACAAATCCCCAAAAGCAGTTGGATGAGCTTGGCAGAAAGGTATATATGAACTGCGCTTTCAGCGGAGGTGACGGCGACGCTCTTGAATTGAAGTATCTTGCCGAGGGTTTTTTGAAATACTATAACGCGGCCGCACGTATGATGTGTGACATGCTGGAGCTTTGCCGCAACACAGCGGGATATACCGTTAATTTTGATTTGCTTGAGCGTCTGATAGAGGAATGCGTAAACGCCGGAAAAATGAACGTGTCAAGCTATAAAGTGAATTTTGACAAACAAGTTAGCGCTGTCGCGCTTGACGCGGACTGGGCTTACTTCTGTGAGCAAAATAAAGTTAACAAGCTGTTGAAACCCAACGTTTTAATTTCCTACAATGAGTACAAAAATCTTATAATGAATAGCAAAAACAGTTTCGGGGACGCGGTTCGATCCGCTAAAACGGCGGACAGCGGCGCTAAAGGAAATGTGTTAAAACCGGAAAATGTACAAGATGCGAACATAAATTCCAATGTCGGCAAAGCTTTCACAGAAATCACCGCGAAAAAAAAACCGACCGTTGAAGACGCTCAGAAAAGTAATGATAAGTTGAATGAAACTCTTAAAGCATCGGAAATGATGGCA
This sequence comes from uncultured Monoglobus sp., assembly GCA_947630135.1. GTDB lineage: Bacteria > Bacillota > Clostridia > Monoglobales > Monoglobaceae > Monoglobus. The sequence goes on along the minus strand of CANRGH010000005.1, from coordinate 26,778 downwards.
AACGAATTGAAAAAAAAGGTTTATGCGGCCGAAAATGAAATACGCAGACTTGCAAAAGAACTTTCAAAAAGCAAAAGTTTTCTTCGCGCTGCCGCCGCAATAATTGCCGTGCTGGTGATAGTACTGATAGTTTTGATATTTAAGATAAAAAAGGGGGGTTAACAAATGCCGGTTGCTTTAAAAGGATTAGAGGTTTCGGAATATCGCCACAGCGAGGATGAGAAGGCCTTTAAAGCTGTCGAAAATGTTCTTCCGGCCGGGAAATTAGGCGAATGGATGGAAAAATTTGAAAGCAAATATAATGACAGAATTGAATATCTGGGCAGCTGTGTCAGGCTGACGCCGGATAATGCGCCGAGAATTTTTAAGCTTATGGATACAGCCAAAACCGTTCTTGATTATGACGGCGACATTGACTTATTCTGCACGAGGTCTTATAAACCGCGCATTGAAGTCGCCGGGATCGATGTCCCGATGGTGTTGATTTCCGATATTATTATTAAAAAATTTTCCGACGAGATGATTTTATTTCTTTTCGGACAGGGAATAACAATGTTGAAGGGCGGCATGCTGAAAATGTTCAAGCTGTCCGATTCGCTTGTTAATTTTACGAATGCTATTCCGATTGCCGGAAAAGCTCTTTTGTATCCGCTGGGACAGTGGCGTAGAAAATCGCAAATGACAATAGACCGCGGCGGATTGCTGGCCTGTCAGGACTATGAGGCGGCTATGAAATATATTGGTCTGCTGTCCGGTATTCCTTTCAGATATATCAATGATATTGATATTAACGACCGGGCGGAGCAGATCACGCTTGAAACCGAGAGAAAGAAGTCGCTACCCGAGAATGTCGGACACGTTAACAATACCTTGCTTAGCGGAAGAAGGTCATGGGCAAACGAGCGTTTTGTCGAGCTGTTCAACTGGTATAATTCCGGTGAATACGGCCGCGTTATTGCGGCTCACACTTAATTAAAGGACAAGCTGAGCTTGTTTCCATAACATAGAAAGGATGATTATTATGAGCACAATACCTGTTGAATCATATCTTTATCCCGAGGATAAGGCCGCTTTGGACCGCATTAACAAGGTGCCGGGGATAGGGAAATTGATGAAATTTGTGTCGAAGAACGGCATAGAAAGGTTTTATGACTTTATGCTTTTCTCGTCGATGCTGAAAATAACCGAGAAAAACGCTCCAAAGGTATATGATATCTACCGAAAAATATGCGAGCGCTTTGATGTAAAAAAAATACCCGATATATATGTTACAAGGAATTATTATATAAAAACTAACGTTTTCGGGGTGGAGACCCCTAAAATCCTGATTAGTTCGACTGCTTTTGAGGAAATGAGCGAAAGAGAATTGGAAGTTTTCCTTGTTTCAGATATTGCCGGGATAAAAGCGGGTCACGGGGTCATGTCAATGCTCCAGATGGTGGTCAATTCATATGGCGGCGCTTTGCCTGTTCCGAAAGCGCTTCTTGCGGCTCCGCTGTATTACTGGTCAAAACAGAGATACTATACATATGACAGGGCAAGAATGATATACAGCGATGATTACGAGCTCGTTATGAAACTGATAGATTACGGAAATATTCCCGAAACAGCGCCCGGTATGAACGCGCGAACGATCGAGGAGCGTATGGTTCAAAGCGAGGAATTTCGCAGTATGGGCGGCTTCTCACAGGTATCGCGAAGCGCCAAGACGCTGGATAATGATGCTCCGTGGAATGCCGATAGAGCGGTGCAGTTGTTTAACTGGGTAGAATCCGGCTTGTACAGCAAAGTAAAGGAGGAGCTTTTATGATTAACTATGATCCGAACGGTTTAAAACCGACAGAATATGAACACCCATTGGACAAAGCGGCTCTTGAGGTACTCAGAAAAGTTCCGTTTGTTGACAAATTGGTGGGTGCGGCTGTCGATTTTTCGATAAAAAGCTCTTCATATCTTGAAACGGTTGGCAACTGCTGCCGCGTCACCAAGGAAACAGCGCCTCATATATACGATATTTATGAGATTGCGTTAAAACGACTTAATATGCATGTCGAACCACAGCTTTTTATCAAGCTCGAATATGATTATAATGCATTCACGAGCGGCATAAACGATACGTTTATTGTTATTAATTCTTCTTGCATTCAGGATGTTGACGATGATGAGCTTCTCTATATTCTCGGCCATGAGCTCGGTCATATCAAGAGCGGACATCTTAAATATCATATGCTTGCGCAGCTTCTCAAGAGCGGTCTTGAAGGGGTGTTTAAAGTATACTCTCATTTAGTAACAAGCAGTCTGATGTTTGCGCTCTACGATTGGCAGAGAAAATCCGAATTAACTGCCGACAGAGCCGGAATGATAGCCGCGGGCGGCAGCGAAGCATTATATTCGTTCTGTCAACGCATCATGGGAAGAAGCGACTGCGGAAAGTATATTGACTTTTCACTGGAGAGCATACTTGACCAGTATGATGATTTTAGCACTATAAACGGAAATGTTGTAGGAAAGCTTATTTATATAATGCAGACGGTGATGATAGATCATCCGTGGACCATTGAAAGAATAAAAAAAGCGGATGAATGGTCAAAAACGGAGCAATATGAAAAATTGATAAGCGCGGCAGAAAGTGTCTGATTAAAAAGCAAATAATCATAAAAACAAATCACTTTATGCCTTGCGCGGATATGAGGAGAGATGGCGGTGTTTTTTTCGAAAATAAAAAATATTTTAGATTTATGGAGTAAAAATAACGCAGCCTTATCTTCGGAAGAAGAGAAAATATGTTATCCGTTCAGTAAATGGCATATTGAAAGACACACACCGGTTTTGTTTATGAATGAGGAAACCGGCGCGTCTAAGGTGATAGTGGATGAAAAGCATAGAATTTATGACTTTCCGGGAATTGAGAATGAACAGGAAATAAAAAAATATCTGAGCAGTGATTTTGATTTGAAACCGTATGCTGAATACGGAAGCTGTTTTGAAAGATACAAAGATGAGTATGTGATGTATTGGACGGTTCAGCCCGACGGACGTTATTGGGAAGACGAGGACGGGTTCGGCGGCACAAGCGATCCCGAGGTGATCCTGTATTCGCTGATAAATAAAGACGGCAATTTTACCGGACCGTTTCGTCTTTACCGCGTTGGAACGACGCGTTATGAGATCACAGACTAAGATGTATAAAAAGAAATGTATTGCGAGGTGTGCTTGTGAAAATCGGCATTATGAGCGATCTTCATTTATATAATAAAACAATTAATTTAAAACATGCTCTCTCAAAATTGCGGGATTCGGATATTGTTTTGATCGTCGGAGATATAGCGGACCGTGCGCAGGAAAATCAATATGATATTGCCGCGAATTTGATAAGCGAGTATTTTGTTTCTGTGCCCGTGTATTGTGTTTCCGGTAATCATGATAATCCCGCGAGAGATGATACCGCTTACAGAAAGTTTGAAACAATGATCAATCCCGAGTATAAAACCGCTGTTGATGAAAGCGGGGGTTTTTACAAATACATAAATGATAATGTCGACTTGATCGGGTTGAATCCCGTGTATCACCAAAAATTATTTTTCTTCTCAAACAAAGGAGAGCAATTGGCTTTTTTGCGGAAAAAGCTGAATGAAAGCAAAGCCGAATACCATATAGTTATGTGTCATCCGCCGCTTATTGCGCATAATCCCCAGCGAACAGCGAATATGACTTCGTATATCGCGGCGGAGCAGAATGAGCGCCTCCAAAAAATAATTGATGAAAACAAAAAAGTTATTTTCATATCGGGACATACCCATGTATCTCCCGATATTGAATTTGACGCGTCACATAATAATCTGTATATCAACGACGGCAGCATATGTCCGACGTCAACTAAAAACGGCGTCAATAAAACCCAACAGGGCAATGTTATAACGCTTGAGATAAAAGAAGGCGGAGTTTCCGTAATTGTGAAAGGTATACATAACGAAAAAACTTTTACGGATACGTTCATAATATTGGAAACCTTGCAGTAAAAAGGAGGGAAAGCTTGTGCAAAAGATTGACAAAACAGATACCCTTAGGAAAATCCTAAGCGGTCGTCGGTTTACAGCATTGAGGTAAACCAGCAGTGGCAAGATAACATTAACAGAATAAAAAGTGCGTCCTCGTACAATTCCAGCGGAATGGTAAATACGGAAGATGTGGAGTTTATATCAATTTGGCTGCGCGCAAAATATGCAGAGACACTGCGTGAAGGAAAGCGCGGTCCAAACTTACTTCCGGATATGAGGAAGTATTCCGAGAAAGTGCGGAAATATACCGGTGATAATATTCTGGTGCAAGCCCTAAATCGGAACGCTTACCATAACAACCCGCAGTTTCTGACCAATGTAGCTGACCGCTATGGTTTTAAACCGATCGATCATTTTAAAAAGCAGAGTATCGCCGATCGCGCTGAAATTTATCTTAAAATGGCAGGTGATATTTGGAATCCGACAGATATTAAGGAACTCGCCGGTGGCTGGTCAGATGATGAGGAGAAGGAATTTTTCAAAAATACAAAGGGACAGGAGTTTACAGTTGGATATGCCGACCGCAGTTGGTCGGACGCTTTGAAATATGGATTTCTTTCGGCTAATATCGGCGGCAGCGGCAGGTTTTTGTATAACGTTCAGGCAGGGGATACTGTGTTCTGTCATATTGCGGGCAGCGGATTTGTAGGCATTGGAGAATGTCTTGCCACAGCGGTTCCGATGGCTGAATTTACAGTTGAAGTAAACGGCACACCCATGCCGGTGACATCGGCTTCGTGGAATTCTGAAGATGCGAAGGCAAAACTTGATCGGAAAAAAGAAATATTCATTAGAGTCAAATGGAAAAAATTTGTAAGTGATCCCACAGATGGATATTGGGAAAAAGGTATGACAAGTGTGCCGCTGGTAGCATATACGCTGACGGATAAAACAACATATAAAAAGGTTAAGGAACATTTCGGCTATAAAGATGATGTTCAGGAGTAATATATTTACAGGAATGCATAAAGCAAAGGACTATCATCTCGAATGGATGTTTTGCATGCGATCACGGACGGAACCGGAGCCTATGAGGTGATTCGCACCTTTCTTTACTACTATGTGACCGAGCGATACGGCGCGGAGCTTACGAAGGATGGCGTCCGTCTTTTGGAACCGTTTATGAAAAGGAACGGATTTAGAAACAGGGGCGGTTGGTGGATAAGGATCGAAGTATAATCGCAAAATATAATAATGTTAATGTGAAAGCCCCGCGGAAAATCCGCGGGGCTTCAGCGTTCAACGATATAAAGCCGAAGTGGACAAATACAGGCATATTTTGACAGAGGAATATATAAACAGCGTGCCGCCCGACACCGACTTTGACAATCCGGTAAAACAAGACGGGAAACGTGCGGGCGCCTCGGAAAACTTTTATTATTTTAACAGTGCACTGTACGTTTTATTACACATGTGTTATGATATAATCATATTAATTTCCAAAGTATATTATCCGAAGCAGTTTGAAAAAGTTTTAAAAAACAGGTAAGGAGTGATTGATATGAGGATTTTGATAACCGACACGGGAATGATCTGGAACAAGGACAATCCGTTTTTGGAAAAATATAAGGATATTCTGACGGTGGTTTGTCTTGACGGGAAAAAGGTGACCGACAAATATGAATGTTTTGTCTCGCCTTATAAGCCTGTCGGACTGGGGATGGACAATGTCGGCATTGAAAGCGGCAGGTTTAAAGCGTTGGCGTCCGTCGCGAAAAAGCTTATGATAGGTTATCACGAGGATATTGTTTTTCTTGCCGACAACGAGCCGAGCACGCTTTATCCGTATTATGCCTTAAAAGATATTAGCGAATATAATCATCTTCATCTTGTTGCGATGCCGCCGCTGAGGTTTGAAGTAAACGCAAAAACCACTGCCTTTAAAGAATTGGTTTCCGACCTTTCAAATCTTGACTCGTTTTTGTTTTACGATATAAACAAAAAGCTTGATAAGTTTGACAAAGGCAAAGGCCTTGACGATTTTCTCGGGTTTGTAACCGACGATTTGGGAAATATGCTGCCGCATATCTTAAACGGGATACATCACATAAATGAACCTCCGTGCTTTTTCGACTTTGCCTCAATGAAATATGTTTCACTTGAAGGCGGATTTGATGATATTGACATAACAAACAGCCGCCAACTTGCGACCGAGCCGGAATTTCCTTTGGCAAGAAGCATATCCACGCTTGGACTGATTGCCGATCCGTTTTATCCGGATGACAGTGAATATGTGAAAGACCGCGTTGAGAGACCGGTCGCACGTTTTGACGGAAAAAAGATCTGCAATATTTTGCGGGATCAGCGGCTAAAGCTTGCGGCGGCGAACAATATACCTTTTGAAAGCGAGGAATGTCCATCTGTCGGGCCGTGCGCGGGCACATGCGAAAAATGTGACAGAGAGGCGGATTTCCTGAGAGAAGCATTGGAAAAAATTCCTCGCGAAAAGCGGGTTTATCCCGAGTTTGACGCTGAGTCGGAGGTGGGACTATGATTGGCGATATTATGAGCGTTTCACGCTTGAGAATGGGAACGGACGGCCGCGGAGTTGTTACTTTGGTTGCTTTTTTTGATTGTCCTCTGCACTGCAAATACTGCATAAACAATTTTTGCCATGAGGGCGTGGTCAAATTCGGAGGCATACCCAGATATTCATACACGCCCGAGGAGCTTTTGGACGTGCTGAAAAAGGATGATATTTATTACAAAATGTCCGGAGGCGGAATAACGTTCGGAGGCGGCGAGCCGCTTTTGCAGTCCGCGTTTATTCACGAGGTTTGCCGCATAGCCGATCCGGAATGGAAAATGCGGATCGAGACCTCATTGAATGTTCCGTGGAGATGCGTTGAGCCTCTGATCGATGATATTGACGAGTGGATCATTGACGTCAAGGATATGGACATGAAAATATATAAGGAATATACGGGCGTCGGTATACGCAATCTTTCAAAGAATCTGTACAGAATAGGGGAATGCGTTGACGCATCAAAGCTTCATGTCCGTGTTCCGAGAATACCCGATTTTAACGATGACGAATATGTGGCATTTTCCGTGAAACGGATCAAAGATATTCTCGGCGTTGAGCCCGAAGTGTTTGACTACATAATTCCGTCAACGCTTGCGGCCGAAAAATAAAATACGCGTAACAAAAGCCCCCGGACCGGCAATGTTATTAAGTTAAGAAAGACAGCAAAGAATATTGAATTCAGGCGAGTACTTTTTTTGCTCATAAAATATGCACCTCCAAAAGTGTCTAACTTTTGGGGGTGCATATCAATTTCCGCGGGGCTTTTGTGTTATTCTTCTGTGATCTCGGCGTGGAGCTCTTGCAGGGATTTCACGTCGCCTGTTGCGTCTTTCATAGTTTTGAGGCCAGCGATAGCGGCCTTGGCCTCGGCCATTGTGGTGACGTATGAGATCCTGCCTTTTATAACGCCCTTTCGGATGTAGCTGTCGTCGGCGGCTCCCTTCTTGTCGGTGGGAGTGTTGATGACAATGTTGACCTCGCCGTTTGTTATCACATCGAGTACGTTGGGGCGGCCCTCGCCGAGCTTGGCGACGATCTTTACGTCTATGCCGTTGTCCTTGAGTATCTTTCCGGTGCCCTCGGTGGCCAGAATTTCAAATCCGCAGTCCTTAAAGCCCTGCGCGACCTCTACGAGCTCGTCCTTGTCGCGGTCGTTGACGCTGATCAGCACCTTGCCGCTTGTGGGGAACTTGATCTGCGTGGCTTCCTGTGCCTTGAGGAAGGCTTCGCCGAATGTCGGAGCCATGCCGAGGACCTCGCCGGTTGAGCGCATCTCGGGGCCGAGCACCGGGTCGACCTCCTGGAACATATTGAACGGGAACACGGCCTCTTTAACGCCGTAGTGCGGTATCTTCTTTTCTTTAAGATCGGCGATCGGTGATTTTCTGCCGGTCAGAGGCGAGGTTATGATGTCGGTCGCGAGCGGAACCATGCGTATGTTGCACACCTTTGAAACCAGCGGCACGGTTCTTGACGCTCTCGGGTTGGCCTCAAGAACATAAACCTTGTCGTTCTCGATTGCGTACTGCATGTTCATCAGTCCGCGCACGTTCATCTCTCTCGCGATTTTTCTCGTGTATTCCTTTATAGTGCTTACATGCTTTTCGGGAATGTTCATCGACGGCAGTATGCAGGCCGAGTCGCCCGAGTGTATTCCGGCGAGCTCGATATGCTCCATTACCGCGGGCACGAACACGTTCTCGCCGTCGCTGATCGCGTCGGCCTCGCACTCGGTGGCGTGGTTCAGGAACCTGTCGATAAGTATCGGTCTGTCGGGCGTCACGCCAACCGCCGCCGCCATGTAGACGCGCAGGCTCTCCTCGTCGTGAACGACCTCCATTCCGCGTCCGCCCAGAACGTAGGAGGGACGCACCATGACCGGATAGCCGATCTCCTCGGCGATCGCGATAGCCTCGTCAACATTGACGGCCATGCCCGACTGGGGCATGGGGATACCGAGCTTGTCCATCATCTCGCGGAAGAGGTCCCTATCCTCGGCAAGGTCGATCGTCTCGGGCGTGGTGCCGAGTATGTTAACGCCGTTTTTCTTGAGCTCGGCCGCAAGGTTCAGCGGCGTCTGGCCGCCGAACTGCGCGATAACGCCGACCGGCTTTTCCTTCTCGTGTATGCTCAGAACGTCCTCAAGGGTCAGCGGCTCGAAATAAAGCTTGTCAGAGGTGTCATAGTCGGTCGAGACAGTCTCGGGGTTGCAGTTGACTATGATCGTCTCAAAGCCGAGCTTTTTGAGCGCTATCGCCGCGTGAACGCAGCAGTAGTCAAACTCTATGCCCTGTCCGATCCTGTTGGGGCCGCCGCCTAAGATCATGATCTTGGGCTTGTCTGTGTTCACCTTGCTCTCGTCCTTCATGTTGTAGGAAGAGTAATAGTAGGCCGAGTCCTGCGTGCCGCTGACGTGGACGCCCTCCCAAGCCTCGGTGATGCCCGCGGCGATCCTCGCGTTTCTTATATTCTCCTCGGGCACATCAAGAAGCTCGCTCAAATATCTGTCGGAGAAGCCGTCCTTTTTGGCGGTTCCGAGAACATCTGTCGGAGGAACGCTGCCCTTATACTGTTTAAGGTTTTCTTCTTCCTCGACAAGCTCTTTCATCTGCTTGATAAAATAATGCTTGATTTTTGTGATTTGGTATATTTCCTCGACCTCCGCGCCTTTGCGCAGCGCCTCATACATGATGAACTGGCGCTCGCTGGTGGGGGTTTTGAGCATTTTAAGCAGCTGCTCTTTTGACTTTTCGCCGAAGTCCTTCGCGCCGCCGAGACCGTATCTGCCGATCTCAAGGCTGCGGATCGCCTTCTGGAAGGCCTCTTTGTAGGTCTTGCCTATGCTCATGACCTCGCCGACGGCGCGCATCTGGGTGCCCAGCTTGTCCTCGGCGCCCTTGAACTTTTCAAACGCCCAGCGCGCGAACTTGATCACAACATAGTCGCCGTCGGGGTAATATTTGTCAAGAGTGCCATATTTTCCGCATGGAATGTCGCTGAGGTTGAGGCCCGAAGCGAGCATTGCCGAAACGAGCGCGATCGGGAAGCCGGTCGCCTTTGAGGCGAGGGCCGACGAGCGCGACGTTCTGGGGTTGATCTCGATAACGATGATCCTGCCGTCCTCGGGGTTGCGCGCGAACTGCACGTTGGTGCCGCCGATAACCTGAATGGCCTCGACGATCTTGTAGGCCTGCCGCTGAAGCTCGGCCTGCACGTCTTCGGGAATAGTCAGCATGGGTGCGGAGCAGAACGAATCGCCCGTGTGAACGCCGAGCGGGTCGATATTCTCGATAAAGCAGACGGTTATCATGTTGCCTGCCGCGTCGCGCACGACCTCAAGCTCAAGCTCCTCCCAGCCGAGGACCGACTCCTCAACCAGAACCTGTCCGACCAGGCTGGCCTGAAGGCCGCGCTCGCACACGACCTTAAGCTCCTCGGTGTTATAGACAAGGCCGCCGCCCGCGCCGCCCATGGTGTAGGCGGGTCTTAAAACGACGGGATAGCCGAGCTCGTCGGCGATCTTCAGCGCCTCGTCGACCGAGTAGGCGACCTCGCTGCGCGCCATCTCTATGCCGAGGGAATTCATTGTGTTCTTAAACTCTATCCTGTCCTCGCCGCGGTCGATCGCGTCCACCTGAACGCCGATAACCTTAACGCCGTACTTGTCAAGCACGCCCGCCTTTGCGAGCTCGGAGCAGAGGTTGAGACCCGACTGGCCGCCGAGGTTCGGCAGCAGCGCGTCGGGGCGCTCTTTTTCGATTATCTGCGTGAGCCGCTCAAGGTTGAGGGGTTCGATATAGGTCACGTCGGCGGTCTCGGGGTCGGTCATGATCGTGGCGGGGTTCGAGTTGACCAAAACGATCTCGTAGCCGAGCTTTTTCAGCGCCTTGCAGGCCTGGGTGCCCGAATAGTCGAACTCGCAGGCCTGTCCAATTATGATCGGGCCCGAGCCGATAATCAGGACCTTATGTATATCCTCACGTTTTTTAAGATTTTCCATTTTCAGCTTTCTCCTTTATGCAAATTTATTTAATTCCTATGTCGTGTCTGAAGTGGGCGTCCTTAAAATGAATAACGTCCACATATCCGTAGGCCTTTTTTATCGCCTCGTCAAGTGTTTCGCCCATAGCGGTAACGCCAAGGACCCTGCCGCCGTTTGTCAGCACGTCGGTTCCGTCGAGCTTGGTTCCCGCGTGGAACACGGTCGCGCCCAAAGACTCGGCTTGCTTGATGCCGTCGATCTTATATCCCTTTTGATATGACTTAGGATAGCCGCCCGAGGCCATAACGACGCAGACGCAGGCCTCGTCAGACCACTCTATCTCGATATCGGTGAGCCTTTCGTCAACGACCGCGCTCATTATATCAAACAGATCGGTCTTGAGCCTCGGCAGCACAACCTGCGTCTCGGGGTCTCCGAAGCGGCAGTTGTACTCAATGACCTTAACGCCGTCCGCCGTTTTCATAAGACCGAAATATAGCACGCCTTTGAACGTCCTGCCCTCGGCGTTCATGGCCTTCATTGTGGGCAGGAAGATGTTGTTCATGCACTCGTCGGCAACCTCGGGTGTGTAGACACGGCTGGGCGAGAACGTGCCCATTCCGCCTGTGTTGGGGCCCTCGTCGTTGTCATAGGCGCGCTTGTGGTCCTGCGCCGAAACCATGGGCTTCATTGTCTTTCCGTCGGTGAACGCGAGCACTGAGATCTCGGGACCGGTCAGGAACTCCTCGATAACGACCTTGCCGCCCGCCGCGCCGAAGATCTTGTCGTCCATAATGTCATGAACGGCAGTCTCGGCCTCGTCAAGGGTTTTGGCGATTATAACGCCTTTGCCGAGCGCAAGTCCGTCCGCCTTGACAACCACGGGAAATTGGTTCCGTAATTTGATGTAATCTATCGCAGCGGAGCTTGAGTCGAAAATCTCATAAGCCGCCGTGGGTATGCCGTATTTTTTCATCAGATCCTTTGAAAAGGCCTTGCTGCCCTCAATGATCGCCGCCGCCTTGTTCGGGCCGAACGCTTTAAGACCCGCCGCCTCAAACGCGTCAACGGCGCCCGCAGCCAGCGGATCGTCGGGAGCGACTACCGTCAGGTCTATATTATTTTCTTTGGCGAAAGCGGTCTGCTTCTCAAAATCCATAACCCCGATGTCGACGCATTCGGCGAGCTCGGATATGCCGCCGTTACCCGGAGCGCAGTAGATTTTGTCAACCTTATCGCTCTGCGCGAGCTTCCACACGATCGCGTGTTCTCTGCCGCCGCTGCCGATAACCAATACCTTCATAAAATTCAGTCTCCTCGCTATAGTTAATTTTATACATACTTAAATATAGTTTACATTAACATTACAGAAATTGCAATATTTTTTTATAATTTTTTTAAATTTTAATTAAGCCAAATAAAATGCAAAAACTACTTGAATTTTGGATAAATTTTTAGTAAAATAAGTGATAAGGAGCGTGATAATATGAGCTATTATTATTCAACGGTCAACGGAATAACACTGAACCACAGCGAGGTAATCGAAAAAGACGGGTTTGAGATCATTAAGCTTCATTTTGAACGCCCGAGCGAAAACGGTTTTGACTTTCTTGATATGGAGCTTCCGTGCGGCACAATATCTAAATCCTTCGGCTTTTCGGAGGATGAGATCATGGATCTCAAAGAATACGCGCGAGATAACGATTCGCTTATCTGGGAATTTGCCCGTTCCGGAGGTGGTATGATTGCCTAAAATTTTGCTTGATTTTTTGGGATATTGTAAAATATAGGAGGTACAACTATGAAAATCAAAAGAATACTCGCGTTATTTATTGTCTGCGCGATGGTTCTGCCGCTTGTCGGCATAACGGCGAGCGCCGCGGAGGCGCCCGATGTAAGCGGCCTTAATGAAACGAGCGTTATTGAAAAACAAATAAGCACAACCGATTTGAAGCCGCGCGAGGACGGGAGTTTTGACGGCTATATACAAAGCATGACGACAAAGGAGTTTTTGACGTCGGACTATATCAAGGTGACATATACGGTGACGGGTTCTGTTGCCGATGACGCCGATTTGTTCACGCTGCAGCCCTACGAAGTGACGGAATGGAGCGGATGGCAGAATAATTTTATAACGATAGGAGGCTCCGTTTCGGAAAACGGAGTATATACTGCCTATGTGCGCACAGCCGATGTTATTGCCTCGTTTAAAGGAAGTAAAGATGATTTTGTCGCTCAAGGCATAAACATTTCGTTTGTCGAGCCTCCCGAAGGAGTTGTTGTTACTCTGACGGATTACGCTTATTTATCGCAGCCGAGCGGCCTGCCCGAGACGAAAAGAGGCTGGCTTGAGTATTCGATAAACTACTCAAAGGCCTTAGATCCCGCAAAATATCAGGACGAGTCGTTTAAGACGTTTCAGAGCGCAATAACGACCGCCGAGGGCGTTTTAAACAATGCGTCGGCCACAGATTCGCAGCTTGAGGCAGCAAGAAAAAATCTTGAGGCAGCGAAGTCAAATCTTTTGTTCAAGGACAGCACCGAGCCGGGTGATCCGCAGCCGTTTCGCGTTCTTTCGCCGCAGGACACGGTCAGTGAAATGGGCGTGGGCTGGAACCTCGGCAACACGATGGACGGCCACAACGCCTTCCATCCGGGCGAGACGATCTGGCAGTCCGTTGCCACGACAAAGGATATGATTCGCTCGGTTCATGACGCGGGTTTTAACACGGTTCGCATTCCGGTGACCTGGGGCGACATGATCGACGATGAAAACGGATATGCCATAAACGACGCGTGGATAAATCGTGTACAGGACATAGTCGATTACTGCGTTGAGCTTGATATGTACGCGATAATCAACATTCACCACGACGGCGCGGACGGATGGCTTTCCGTCGGCTTTGACGACCTTGATTATGTTTATGAGAAATATGAGAATGTGTGGCGGCATATTGCCGAGAAATTCAAAGATTATGATGAGCATTTGATTTTTGAGGCTGCCAATGAGCTTACAAGCACCACGCATGATTCGGGTAATAAAAATGACACGAATGTCAAAAACTATGATATTCCGCTGATCATGAACCTCAACCAGATATGCGTCAATGTTGTGCGCTCAACCGGCTCAAACAACGCTAAACGCTGGATCTCGGCCGTATCGCATTTTGCCAATGCGGGAACGGACAGCGCCTTCAAAATGCCGACCGACAGCTATAACACCGACACGCGTCTCATGTTCGCCGCTCATATTTACAAAAACAGCTCAAACGCGACATGGACATACAGTGAAGTATATGAGGTTGTTGACCAGCTAAGAAAAATGAGTAATAAATTTAAAAATTATCCCATGATCCTTGGTGAGTACGGCAACCGCAACAAGCTTAACAAAAATAATCCGAGCGGATTTAATGATTACGACCGCGCATATTTTGACGAGATCGTGACCCGGGCCTGCCAAGTCGCCAAGGTCGTTCCCTGCGTGTGGGACCAGGGCTGGTTCGATATGACCCAATCCCCCGACTCGTCTTGGTCAGTTTGGAACAGAGAGGGCAAAAAGCCGATATTCAAGAGCATAACCGACGCGATGATGCGCGGCATGTTTGTCAAACCTTCCTCGTCGAACATGGGGTATGACATGAAGGATATAGTTATTAACCCCGAAGTGACACCGATAACCGAGATCGTTCCGGATAAGACCGTGGTTGAAATGGAGATCGGAGGAAGCGAGAAAATAAACGTTTCGGTTCAGCCTGCGGAAAACAATGACGTTGTGATCTGGAAATCCGACAACGATGATGTCGCGACGGCATATAACGGACTTATCCAAGGCGTAAAGATCGGCACGGCAAACGTGACGGCGTATTCGCAGAGCGGCGAGGCGCAGGCCGTGATAAAGGTAATTGTTAAGGCGAAAGAGTCGACAAGTCCTGCTCAAAGCATAACCGTGGCTCAAAACGGATATGAGCTTATGCAGAATAAATATTTATATATCGATGCGGCTGCGGACAACGGCGAAAAGCTTTATTACTACACATCAAACGAGAATGTTGCAACCGTCAACGCGTTCGGCAAAGTGGTCGGCGCCGGACCCGGCGCGGCATATATAACGATCGCCGCGGAGAGCGGAACCACATATACCGTTCCCGTAATTGTGACCGAGGCTTCATCCGACACCAGTATAAATGTCGCGCTTAATGTTTTATACGGCGGCAGCTACGCGGGAACCGAAAGAGGTCCGGCGGTGCGGATAACCTCCGACGGACAATATAAGGCCGAGTTCGATCTCACGAAGGATCTTTCCGACGCGGGCAAAAAAGCAGGTGTTTCGGATATAAAAGATTTTGTTGCGATTTATCTTAAGGATTATGATGTCGACACAAGCGGCGCGCTTAAAACCCCGGTGGACACCTGCGAAATCAAATACGACGAGATCAAAGTGAACGGTGAACCGCTGACGATTACAAAGAATGATTATAAATCTGCTATCAAAGACAGCGGCATATTTGATACAAACGATCCGTTCAACGCATGGGACGGTTCCGCCGTCAGCGACGATCATACCGTTACCGATAAAGATAAGCATATTATGAGCTTTAAAAATATTGAGAAGCCGACAAAAGTTGAGGTTACCTTCACTATCCGCAACCTCGCGTTCACGCAGACGGAGGAGGGAAGACCCGCGACTTCGATCAATTCGGAAATAAGCGGCGACATCACGGTTCCGCTCGGCGCGGAGCTTGAGGTTCCGGTCAGCGTTGAGCCCGCGGACACGACCTCGCTCGTGAGCTTTGTTTCGGGCAACAGATCGGTGCTTATAAGCGACACCCGCGGCGCGGCGGTCACAAACGGCACGGCTTCGGGTCTGATATACGGCGTGAAGATCGGTGACACAACTCTGACCGCGGTCACGGACAGCGGCGAGATGATCACGTTCAACGTTCATGTTGTCGCCGACACCCCGTTCACGGACGCGACGGCGGTCGTTGAAGATGGAAAAATCACCGCGGTAACGGCCGCTGTGCATTCGGTTCCGGAAAGCGAAAGCGTGACCGTTATAGCCGCGGCGTATGACGCGGACGGCGCTTTGAGCGGCATGCAGGCGAAGATCGTGACCTCTTCGAGTATCCCCATGATCGGCATGATCCTCGACGGATTTGACGTCCCCGTTCCCGAAGGCGGCTCTGCCAAAGCCTTTATCTGGAGCAGCACCGACACAATAGAGCCGCTGGCTAAATAAATTGTATAACAGGTGATCTTATGATGACAGAGCTGTCGCCCAAAGCGGCGAAATACTTACTAAAACTTGATAGTAATACAAAAAACAGAATAATAAAAGCGTTTAAAAATCTTGAAAAAGATCCACCGCAAGGTGATATTAAAAAAATGCAGGGGAAAGACGGCTTTAGATTAAGAATTGGAAAATTTCGTGCATTATTTGACATTACTGATGATAAAATAATAATATATGACATTAATTCCAGAGGCCAGATCTATAAATAATAGGAGTGATTGTTATGACTGCGATACGCAAAGAAATCTTAAACTATATTGACGAAATATCCGACAGTAAACTTGAGGCCTTGCAGCCGATCTTGATGTTGCTTGCGGATGACTCTGTGCAAATTGAAACGGATTTAACTGATGAGGAAAAAGCTGTTGTTGCGGAGGGCAGGCAGGAATACAAAAAAGGCGGTTTTATACCTCTTGACAGCTTAGAATAGCGGTTATCAAAAAAGCCGGAGCGGGGCTCCGGCTTTTTGCTATGCTTCAATTTTTTCAAAGTCGGCCGCGCCGTGCTTGCACAGCGGGCAGACAAAATCGGGCGGCAGCTCCTCACCCTCATAGATATAGCCGCATATCCTGCATCGCCAGCCTGTGACTTTTTTCTCTGTCTTTTGCGGCTGGGGCTTGATGTGCTTGTGATAGTACGCGTAGGTCAGGCTCTCGCCGCCAGTGAGCGAGACAGCGTCGGTCAGCTCTGCGATAAATATCGTGTGGGTGTCGCAGTCGACCGTGTCGATCAGCTTGAACGAGAGATACGCGTTCGCGTACTTGTCAAGATAGAGCAGTCCGTTTTCCGCGCGCTTCGCGAAGTCGATCTCCGCGAATTTGTCGGAGTCTCTGCCGCTTTTGAAGCCGAAGGTTTGAAACACCGAAAACGGCGTTTCCTCGGTCAGTATCGAGACGTTGAATTTGCCGCCGCGCAAGACCATATCATGCGTGAAGTTCTGTTTGTTTACCGAGATGATAAACTTTGAGGGCTCGTTTGAGGTTATCTGCATGACCGTGTTTATTATGCAGCCGCTGTCCCTGCCGCCGTCGTTTGCGGACAGGACGTAGAGCCCGTAGCCAACCTTGTAAACAGCGTTTTTGTCCATAATTACACCTCCGTTGATTTTTGATAAATTAACCATATCTAAATTATACTTTATTTTTTCCGAAGCGTCAAGTAAATATTATGTCGCGAAGCCCGCGAACTGGGTCATGTACAGATCGCGGTACTTGCCGCCGCGGGCGAGCAGCTCGTCGTGCGTTCCGCTTTCGACGATTTTTCCGTGATCCATTACCACGATCAGATCGGCGTCGCGGATCGTCGAGAGGCGGTGCGCGATTATTATGCTTGTGCGGTTTTTCATAACGGTGTGCATCGCGTCCTGGATCGCTTTTTCGGTTCGGGTGTCAACGTTCGAGGTCGCCTCGTCGAGAATAAGTATTTTCGGGTCCGCGACAAACGCCCTCGCGATCGCGAGTAGCTGCCGCTGGCCTTGGCTGACATTTGAGCCCGAGGCGGTCAGCAGCGTTTTCACGCCCTTTTTCATGCGGCGGATCATTCCCTCGCTGCGGCTCATTTTTATAGCGGAGGCAAGAAGATTTTCGTCCGCGTCGGGATTGCCGTATTTCAGATTGTTTTCGACCGTGTCGGAAAACAGCACGGTGTCCTGGAGCACGATCGCCGCGTTTTTGCGCAGCGACTCGCGCGAGATGTCGGCGATATTTCTGCCGTTTATCAGTATCTCGCCGCTGTCAATGTCATAGAACCTCATCAGAAGGTTGACGACGGTGGTCTTGCCGCTGCCCGTCGCGCCGACAAGCGCGACCTTTTTACCGCTCGGCACCGTGAGGCTGAAGTCGCGCAGCACGGGCTTTCCCGCCACATACGAAAAGTTCACGTTTTTGAACTCCACCTCGGCCGACTCAAGCTCGCCGAGCGGCTCGCCGCCCATGTCCTCGGGCTGCTCATCAAGCACGACGAACACGCGCTCCGCGCCCGCGACCGCCGTCTGGAGCTGGCCGTAGAGCTGCGCGATCTCGTTTATCGGGCGGCTGAACTGTTTGGCGTATATGATGAACGCCGAGATCACGCCGACCGAGATTATCCCCTTGATCGCGAAGAAGCAGCCGAATGCGGCTATGATAACAAAGCCGATGTTGCCGATGCAGTTCATGATCGGGCCCATAACGCCGCTGAAAATCTCGGTTCTTATTCCTGCCGAGGTCAGCAAGTCGGAGGTCGAGTTAAAGCTTTCGGTTGTGGCGTCCTGATGATTGTACGCAACGACCGAGCGGTAGCCCGCGACCATTTCCTCGACAGTGCCGTTCATCTCGCCGAGGAGCCGCTGCCGCTCGCGCGAGAATTTGCGCACTCGCTTTGACAAAAATTTTGTGGCGAGCAGAGTGAGTATCACGGTCAGAAAGCTCAAAAGCGCCAGCCTCGCGCAGAACCACAGCATCACCGCCGCGGTTCCTGCCACGGTCAGCACGCCCGAAAACAGCGAGGGCAGCGACTGTGACACCGTGTTCGAAATGTTCTCGATGTCGTTGGTCATGCGGCTCATAACGTCGCCGTGGCTGTGGTCGTCAAGATACTTGACAGGCAGGTCGATCACCTTTCCGAACAGCTCGCCGCGCATCCGCGCGACTATCCTCTGACTGAGCCGCGCGCTGAACACGCCCTGAAAAAGCTGGCACAGACTGTATATCAGATAAACCCCGAGCATTAGCGCGAGCGTCGCGGCGAGATTTCCCGCTGCCGAGCCCGCGATTATGTCGATCGCGCGGCTCTGAACGCTCGGCGCGTACACGCCGCATAAAGTGCCGAAAACAACGATAACAAGCATGGAGATAACCATGGCCTTTTCCTTCGCGAAGTATTTCCACACGCGCTTTAGGGTCGCGGCGGCGTTGTCGGCATGCTCGACCTCCGCGAAGCGGTTGCCGCGGTTCCTGCCGGGTATCTTTTTCTCAACAACGATCCTTTGATTTGCGGTTCCGTTGCTCATTCGCCCTCGCCCCCTTCCGCGTCGGACATCTGCGAATTATAAATTTCGCGGTACGCCTCGCATGTTTTAAGCAGCTCGTCGTGAGCGCCGCAGGCCGCGACCGCGCCGTTTTCTATCACGGCGATCCTGTCGGCGTTTCGAGCCGAGGCAATGCGCTGCACCACGATTATCTTTGTCATATCGGGCCTGCGCTGTTTGAGCGCCGCGTAAAGGTCGGCCTCGGTCTTGAGATCGAGCGCCGAGGTCGCGTCGTCAAAAATCAGTATCTCGGCAGGGCGCAGGACGGCGCGGGCGATCGCGATACGCTGCTTCTGTCCGCCCGAAAGGCTCGCGCCGCGCTCGGCCACGACCGTGTCATAGCCGTTCGGAGTCCTTTCGATAAACTCGGCGGCCTGCGCGATCTCCGCGGCCTCGCGTATCTCGTCGTCGGTGGCGTTCGGCATGCCCCACGCGATGTTTTCCTTTATCGTCACGCTGAAAAGCTCGCTCTTTTGAAGAGCGACCGAGATTTTATTTCTGAGCGCGTTTTGCTTGTATTCGCGGACGTCGATCCCGTCGACCAGCACGGCTCCGCCGCTCACGTTGTAAAACCTCGGGATAAGATTTACGAGCGACGATTTGCCGCAGCCCGTGGCGCCCATAATCGCGAGCGTCTCGCCGCGGCTGATCTTGAGGTCAATGCCGCTTAAAACGTCGTCGTCGCTGTCGGGAAAGCCGAACGACGCGCCGCGGAATTCTACCTCGCCCTTGGTTTCGGTTTCGCCGCCGAACGGGCCGTCCTTCAGCTCGGGTTCGGCGTCGATTACCTCGCGCACTCTCTTCCACGAGGCATAGCCCCTTGAGATCGTCTGGAACAGCATGACAAGCATAAGTATTCCGTTTAAGAGCTGCGTCGCGTAGGTTATCGCTGCCATTATCGCGCCGGGGCTCGAGGTCCCCGCGGAGACCTGAGCCGAGCCCGAAAACAGGATAAGCACTATCGCGGCGTAAAGCAGCGCGTTCATCAGCGGGTTCATAAACGCGAAGATTATCAAAATTTTAAGCTGGGTCTTTATGAGCTCGTCGTTCGCTTTGCCGAAGCGCAGCTTTTCGTAAACCTCGCGCACGCAGGCCTTTATCACGCGTATGCCCGAGATGTCCTCCTGCATGATCGAGTTTATGTTGTCGAGTTTTTGCTGGAGCTTCGGGAACAGCGGGTTCGTCCTGAGTATACATATTATTATGATCGCGAGTATGAGCGGTGCGGCGCAGAGCGAAATAAGGCCGAACGCGGTGTTCAGCCTGAACAGAAAGAAAACGCTTCCTATCGTGAGCAGCGATGTCCTTATAAGGCCGCGCACAAACATGCTGACAAAGCCCTGCACCTGCGTGATGTCGTTGGTGACGCGTGTGATCAGCGAGCCGGTGCCGAACCGCTCGACCTGCGGGAACGAGAACCGCATGATATTTTTAAAGCAGTCCCTGCGCATGAAGTTGCCCACGCTCTGGCCCGCGTACTGCACGAAAACGTTGTTGGTCGAGCCGAACAGGCAACCGAGCAGCGCTATGCCGAGCATTGCCGCGCCCGTCACAAGCACCATGTTTATGTCGGGAACGCCGCCGTTTGAAATGCCGAGCACGCCCTCGTCAACAAGGCGGCTCATTATGTCGGGCTGAAGCAGATCCATCGAGACCTCGCCCACCATGCAAAGCGCCGCAAAAACCGCGTAAGGCAAATAAGGCCGTATGTATTTCCACATTGAATTTTTCACCTCGATAATATTTTAACATATTTTTACTTATTTTTTCAAGATAAAATTTGACTAATAACATTCTTGGTGTTATAATACGGCTATGGATAATTTTGATTTTTTGCCCGTGTCAAGGGCTGACATGGCGGCGCGCGGCATTGACACGCTTGATTTTGTTTACGTTATCGGCGACGCCTACGTTGACCATCCGAGCTTCGGCCACGCGATAATTTCGCGGGTGCTTGAGCGCGCGGGGTTCAGCGTCGGCATAATCTCACAGCCCCGGTGGCGGGACAGCGACGACTTCACCCGTCTTGGCAGGCCCCGGCTGGGCTTTTTGGTCATGTCGGGGAACATTGACCCGATGGTCAACCGCTACACCGCCGCGAAAAAGGTGCGCAATACCGATCTCTATTCCCCGGGCGGCAGGGCGGGCATGCGCCCCGACCGCGCGACGATAGTTTACTGCAACAGAATCCGCGAGGCCTACGGTGATGTTCCGATCATAATAGGCGGCATTGAGGCCAGCCTTAGGCGGTTCGCGCACTATGACTACCACAGTGACAAAGTTCGCCGAAGCATATTGATCGACAGCAGCGCCGACCTGCTGATTTACGGCATGGGCGAGAGGGCCGTGACCGAGATCGCCGCTCTGCTTGATGCGGGCGTTCCCGCGTCGCAGATCAAGGGCGTTGACGGCACTATGTACCTCGAGAGCGACCCCGCCGCGCTGCCTTTTGACGGGATAACGCTCCCCTCGTTTGAAGAGGTGAGAGACGACAAGACGAGCTACGCGCTCGCCGCAAAGATACAGTACGAGGAGCAGGACCATGTGCGCGGAAAGCCGCTTATCCAGCTTGACGACAGGCGCTATGTTGTGCAGAACCCGCCCGCGGCCCCGCTTTCAACCCAGGAGCTTGACGACGTTTACGAGCTGCCCTACGCGCGGACGTATCATCCGTCCTATGAGAGCTTGGGCGGCGTCCCGGCGATAAAAGAGGTCGAGTTTTCGATAACCTCGTGCCGCGGCTGCTTCGGCGGCTGCAATTTCTGCGCGCTCACGTTCCACCAGGGGAGAACGGTCACGGCGCGCAGCCGCGAGTCTATCTTAAGAGAGGCGGAGCTTCTCACAAAGCAAAAGAATTTCAAGGGCTATATCCACGACGTGGGCGGCCCGACGGCGAATTTCAGGTTCCCGTCATGCAAAGAACAGGAAAAGCGCGGCGTGTGCAAAGAGAGGCAGTGCCTTTTCCCGAAGCCCTGCCCGAAGCTCATCGCGGACCACAGCGATTACACCGAGCTGCTGCGCGAGCTCCGCGCCCTGCCGGGTGTCAAGAAGGTATTTGTGCGCAGCGGGATAAGGTTTGACTACGTTATGGCGGACGAGAGCGACGAGTTCCTGCGCGAGCTGATAAAGCACCACATCAGCGGACAGCTCAGAGTTGCGCCCGAGCACGTTTCGGACAACGCGCTCAGGCACATGGGAAAGCCCGCGCACGACGTTTATGAAAAATTCAGGAAGAAATTTGAAAGGCTGAACCGCGAGCTCGGCAAGGATCAGTACCTTGTGCCGTATCTGATGTCGTCGCACCCGGGCTGCACCTTAAAAGACGCGGTGCGCCTCGCGGAGTATCTGCGCGACACAGGCTGCAATCCCGAGCAGGTGCAGGATTTTTATCCCACGCCCGGCAGCGTTTCGACCTGCATGTACCACACCGGGATCGACCCGCGCACAATGCGTCCGGTCTACGTCCCCAAATCGTATGAGGAAAAGCAGATGCAGCGGGCGCTGCTTCAGTACCGCGACCCGAAGAATTATAAGCTCGTGTACCGCGCGCTGATCAAGGCGGGACGCGGCGACCTTATCGGATATGACAAAAAATGTCTGATCAAACCGTATAATAACAACCATAATACAAGGAGGAACAACAAAAATGGCAAAAATTCTCAGCGGAAAAACAGTGTCGGCAAGGGTAAAGGAAGAGCTTAAGGCGGAAGTCGCGGAGCTTCAGAAAAACGGCAAGACCACAGGTCTCGCGGTGGTTCTGGTGGGCGACGATCCGGCGTCTAAGGTTTACGTCCGCAACAAGGAAAAGGCCTGCGAGGAGACCGGGATCTATTCCGAGATGCACCGCCTGCCCGAAAACACGACGGAGGAGGAGCTGCTCGCTCTGGTGGACAGGCTGAACGCCGACGATAAAATCGACGGAATTCTGGTTCAGCTCCCGCTGCCGAAGCATCTTGACGACAGCGTTATCATAAACAACATCCGCCCCGACAAGGACGTTGACGCGTTCCATCCGGTGAACGTGGGAAAGATAATGATCGGCGACTATGACTTCCTGCCCTGCACTCCGGCGGGAATTATGGAGCTAATACATGAGAGCGGCGTCGATGTTGACGGCAAGGAATGCGTTGTTATCGGACGCAGCAATATTGTCGGCAAGCCGATGTCTATGCTGCTGCTGCACGAGAACGGCACGGTCACGACCTGCCATTCGCACACGAAAAATCTTAAAAAGATAACGTCTCGCGCCGATATTCTGGTCGCGGCCGTCGGAATTGCAAAATTTGTCAAGGGCGACATGGTGAAGCCCGGTGCGGTCGTGATCGACGTCGGAATGGACAGAGACGAAAACGGCAAGCTGTGCGGCGACGTTGACTTTGAAGAGGTAGAGCCGCTTGCCCACGCGATAACCCCCGTCCCAGGCGGAGTCGGCCCCATGACCGTCGCGATGCTGATGCGCAACACCGTCACCGCCTCCAAAAAACACATGAAATAATTTTTTTATGAATAAAATTTTTTAAAGCGGCAATAATATTGATAAATCCAAAATAAAAAGGAGACTTAATATTATGGATATAGTTGCTTTAATTTTGTTGATAATAGGCGGTCTTAACTGGGGTTTGGTCGGCTTGTTCGACTTTAACCTTGTCTCGTTCATCTTCGGAAGCATGAGCATTTTAAGCCGCATAGTCTATACGCTGGTCAGTCTTGGCGCGATATGGTCGATCACGTTTTTCTTCCGCGACCGTATTCTCTCAAGATACACAGCCGAGGAAAGCAGATAACAAGCACAACAAAAATATGGCGCGGGTGCGCCATATTTTTTTGTCTTAAATTTTAACCGCGGCAGCCGCAGCCCTTTCCCTCGCAGTAGGGATTGTCGTTGTCATTCTCCGACGCGGGCGGATAGAACTCGTCGATCGGGAAGCGGATCGTGTTGAACAGACCGCAGGGATCGTCGTCGGTCGCGGCCGAGCAAACGCTCTCGGGTATGCAGAAGTCAACCGCGTCAACAAGCAGCGATACCTCTCTCTCGATCTTCGCGATCGTGAACAGACCGAAGCTGACTTGAACCTGACGCGCGTCGCTGTCGGTCACGAACTCGCCGCCGTAGCACGAGCAGATGTTCTGAGGGATCGCGGCGCAGCTTTCGCAGCAACAGTCCTTGTCAACAAGCTTCGCGCCGAGCGCGATCGGGTCAACCGCCTCGATCGTGACGGTGGGAAGGTTGGTGGACTTCCAAACCTTTTCGATCTCCTCGCCGGGCTCGAGCGTTGAGGTGAAGGTCTTTGTCCTGCCCTCGCTGCCGTAGAGCACAATGCGCTTGTCATAGGTCGTAAGGCCGTGTATCTCCTCGGGAGCGCAAAGGCCGGTGAACACCTCAAGAGTGACGTCGATAAAGAACTTTATGTCAACCGAATAGTAGCCCGAGTTATAGAGCAGAGGCTCAATGTCGGTGTAGACCCAGATGATCTCGGCCTTTTTGAGCTTGACGTTGATCGCGTCCTCGACGAGCTGCTGATTGTCGGCAGTGAGATAAACTCTCGAGTCGGTAACGCAGTTTCTTTCTCTGCACGAGTCGTAGATCTTTTTGGCGTTTATGCAGATAGGATCCGAAAAGTCGTCGCAGCGTCTTTCGCGCGTATCCTCAGCCTCGGCTTTGCAGTCGGCGGCGATACCGGCGGCGTCGGGATCCTTTGCCTCATCGCAGCAGCAGCCGTTGTTTTTTCTGTGGTAAGTATTATTGTAACTCATATTCAAACCTCCTGAATTTTTTGCGGCTCAAGGCCGTTTCAATATATTCTATGGCAGATTTGACAATTTGTTACAATTAAACCGCGGCGGATCAGATAACGTAATCGTTCCCGGTGAGCGACGGGTCTTTATCCATTATGTCCTTTATCGTTATTCCGTCAAGGTAGTCGATTATGACCTTATAAAGTCCCTCCCAGACAAAGAGCGTCTTGCAGTCCGCGCTGCGTTCGCACAGATTTGGCTGAAACTCAAGGCAGGAGATCGGGGCAAGGCTGCCCTCGGTTATTCTCAATATCTCGCCGACCGTGTAATTCTCCGGGTCGCGCGCGAGCCTGTAGCCACCCTTGAAGCCGCGGCTTGAGCGCAGGATCCCGGTGTTGTTGAACAGCGCGATGATCTGCTCGAGGTATTTTTTTGAAATGTTCTGCCTGTCGGCTATGTCTTTGAGTGATATGAAGCCGTCGCTTTGGTGCTCCGCCATGTCGAGCAGCATACGGAGCGCATATCTTCCCTTGGTTGAAATTTTCACTTTTATCACCTCTAATCACTATTTTAACATAGTTTTTATAGGTTTTCAAGCAAAAATCAACAAAAATTTAAAAAATCCTCAATAAATATGTAAAAGGCGGCAGATAGCCGCCTTATCCGACGCGTCCTTACGGATTTTCGTCGTATGATATAAATTTCCAGTAAAGAGGATTTACTGTTTTTTTCGGCTTGTTAGCCCTGCTGGTTCGTGGCATCCTTCTCATACTTCTCGATCATCTTCTTGACCATCTGACCGCCGATGCTTCCGGCCTGTCTTGATGTCAGGTCGCCGTTGTAGCCCTTGTTAAGAGTTACGCCAACCTCGGACGCAGCCTCCATTTTGAACTGATCCATAGCGGCCTTCGCCTGAGGTACAACCAGCTTGTTAGAACTGTTTGAATTAGCCATTTTTATTTCACTCCTTTGTCTTATTCACATTTCTTAAATATTAAATATTTAATTCTCATGTGCTGCAATAGTATTTTGTGAAAACAAACGACAATATATACAAGCAATTTTTTCAAATTTAAAATTTCGGGCAGGTGCCGTGGAATATCGCGTTTCGGCGCGCAAAACCCGACATCGGCGCGGCAGTGTCGGTGAAAAGCGCGCAAAAAATTTAAAAAAATTTTATAATAGGTATTGCACAAATTTTACGATTATGGTAAAATATTTTTAGTGAAATTATTTAAACTAAACAAAAGGAGATATACCTATGAAAAAGAATGTAACTTTCAACTATCGCAGAGCGCTCGGTTTCTTCTCTCAGGAGGAGATCGACAACATGCAGGCTCAGATCTCCGCGGTCGACAAGGTTCTTATGAGCAAGAGCGGCGCGGGAAATGACTTCCTCGGCTGGATAGATCTTCCGGTCGACTATGACAAGGACGAGTTTGCAAGAATTAAAAAGGCCGCCGAGAAGATCAGAAGCGACAGCGACGTGCTTCTGGTTGTCGGCATCGGCGGTTCATATCTCGGTGCGAAGGCTGCCTGTGACTTTTTGGGCGGTCCGTTTTATAATATGACCGAGAAGCCCCAGATCATCTTCTGCGGCAACAACATCAGCCCCAACTACTTAAACGCCGTTTTAAAGACGATCGAGGGCAAGGACGTTTCGGTCAACATTATCTCAAAGTCGGGCACCACGACGGAGCCCGCGATCGCGTTCCGCATCCTCAAGAATTATGTTGA
Organism: uncultured Monoglobus sp.; assembly: GCA_947630135.1. Taxonomy (GTDB): domain Bacteria; phylum Bacillota; class Clostridia; order Monoglobales; family Monoglobaceae; genus Monoglobus. Next base: position 438 of record CANRGH010000005.1, on the reverse strand, counting down.
GGAGAAATACGGCAAGGAAGAGGCTAAGTCGCGCATTTACGCCACGACCGACAAGGCGCGCGGCGCGCTCAAAAATCTGGCCGACGAGGAAGGCTATCAGACCTTCGTTGTTCCGGACGACGTTGGCGGAAGATATTCCGTTCTGACCGCGGTCGGCCTGCTGCCGATCGCTGTATCGGGCGCGGACATTGACGCTATGATGCAGGGCGCGGCCGACGCGAGAGAAATGTATATGAGCGCTGACCTTAAGGATAACGAGTGCTATCAGTATGCGGCGATCAGAAACATTCTGCTCCAGAAGGGCAAGACGATAGAGATGCTCGTCAACTACGAGCCCGAGCTTCAGTACTTTATCGAGTGGTGGAAGCAGCTCTACGGCGAGAGCGAGGGCAAGGACAAGAAGGGCATATTCCCCGCGGGCGCGTCGTTCTCGACCGA
>CANRGH010000004.1 GCA_947630135.1 uncultured Monoglobus sp. | reverse complement strand
GAAGCCGTGACGCGGCTTCTGTATGCGGGGATCATCACGGGTGACCCGGATGGAACGTTCAGGCCGAATGACAACATAACCCGCGCCGAGGCAGCGACTGTGGCGGTTCGGCTGCATGAGTATGTGGCGAAGAAACTGAACATCAAAGTTTCAAAACCGTATACGGCAAAGACTTTTTCGGACGTCCGCGGTTCGGACTGGTTCTATAAGGCGGTCGGAGCAGCTGTCGGCTATGGACTGATCGAGGGCGACAGCGAGGGAACGTTCCGCCCGGACGATAATATCACGCGGGCGGAGCTCACGGCGGTTATTGTTCGCAACATGAAAAAAATCGACGATATGTTTGTGCAGATGTGCAGGGTATGACGGAGGTAGACTATGGACGAAAAAACACAGATCGAGTTATTGCAGAACGTGGCACAGCTGCAGCAGGACGCCAAATCGACCCATAAACGGTTGGACAATCTGGAAAAACTGACCGAAAGTGTGCACACGATCGCGATAGAAACAAAGGCCATGCGCGAGGATTTCAACAAGCTGGATGAGCGTGTGGAAGAGATCGAACATCTGCCGGGTAAGCGTTATAATCTGATTATTACGACGATTATAACGTCAAGCATTACGGCAATAGTCGGATTTGTTATCGGAAATTTAATTAATTTATTTTAGGAGGTTTTATTATGAATTTTGATTTTAAAAAGTGGATCAAGGCAGCGGGTATCAGGGCGATCAAAACAGTCGCTCAGACAGCGGTTGCAACAATCGGAACATCGGCTGTGCTCGGTGACGTCAACTGGGTAATGGTGGCGTCCGCGTCGGTTCTGGCGGGTATTTTGTCGCTGCTGACGTCCGTGGCGGGTCTGCCTGAACTGGAGGAGTAGTAAATGTCGGCGATTGATAAAGTTTTAAAGATAGCCGCCGCAGAGGTCGGTTATTTGGAAAAACGCAGTAACAGCAATCTGGACAGCGCGACAGAAAACGCGGGAGACGCCAACTATACCAAATACTGGCGCGACATTAAGCCTGAATATCAAGGTGAGCCATGGTGCGCGTGTTTCGTGACGTGGTGTTTTGTCCGGGCGTTCGGCAAGGATATGGCGAAAAAGCTGTTGAAACACTATCCGTATGTCTACTGCCCGACCATAGCGGAGCTGTTCACGCTGCACGCGAACCCGGAGCGGGGCGATATAGTAATTTTCAAGCATAGCGGCGAATTTACGCATACGGGAATTGTCACGGGTGTTGACGGCGATTATTTCACAACGATCGAAGGCAACACATCGGGCGGCAGTACGATAATTGCGAACGGCGGAGCGGTGTGCAAAAAGGGCTATTATAACAGCAATCTTCCGGGCACAAAATTTGTCCGACCGGATTACAGTATAGTTGACGAGGAGGATATTGATATGACAAAATATGAAGAAGTGAAAAAAGAAAATGATCGTCAGAATGATGTGATCAAAGAGATCGGCGAGGATATTCGTAAACTGTTTGAGGCGGTTAACGCGCTGAAGCCTATGATGTATGACTACATAGACGACAACATGCCCGAGTGGGCGAGGCCGTCAGTTCAGAAGGCGGTCAAAAAAGGCATAATTCAGGGCGTCGGCAAGGATGAAAACGGGAATATGCTGCTCGGCCTGACCGAGACGGATTTGAAATGCATAGTCCGCGAAGACCGCGCGGGAGTGTATGGTGGGCTCATCGACGATGACGGAACCGTACATTAAACATGGTCACGGAGCGGGCAGGATATAAGATACAGCCCCAGAGCGGGCAAAAAAGCGGAGCCGTTTGCGCGGCTCTGTTTTTTTATAATCAACATATTTTTGACTGACATTTGACTGACATTATATTAAAAAAATATCGAATTTTATCAAAAAATATGAAACAATTTAACCTATGAAAAGTGCCGAAAACACGTTGATTTGACGTATTTCCGGCACTTTGCTGTTTGGCGGAGTTGGTGGGATTTGAACCCACGTGCCCGGTTTGACGGACAACACGATTTCCAATCGTGCTCGTTATGACCACTTCGATACAACTCCATAATCATAATTGCGGTATTAAATTAACGCTGTGAATTACAACAGATTATATTATATCATATTTTTTAAAAAATGCAAGTGTTTTTTTATATTTTATTTTTGTAACAATTTTATGTAAAATTATATACAATTAATTGAAATTCAAGAAATTGTATTGACATAATTCGAAATATATTATATAATTACAGGCGTGCGCAGAATGCGCGTTTTTGATTAAGTAAATAAATAATAAAATATAAATAATTAACAGGAGGATTAATATGAAAACCACTAAAAGAATAATCGCTGTATTTCTCGCGGTAATAATGACGGTTGGCGCTTTTGGCGCAATAACAGTTTCCGCCGCGGATTTTAGTGATGTCAGCGGACATTGGGCGGAAGCCGGGATAAACAAATGGTCCGATCGCGGCGTCTTGAGCGGATATGGCGACGGCACATTCAAGCCCGACAACAATATCACAAGAGCGGAGCTTGCAAAGGTGATCGTTTCCGTTAAAGGCGTGAATGATATTGTTGAAAATGTTTTTTCTGATGTGAACGAGGGCGAATGGTATTATGAACCCGTGTCCAAAGCGGCGGCGGCAGGATATGTCACCGGAGACGCCGATGGCGCGTTCAGACCAAATGATTACATAACCCGCGAGGAAGCGGCCGCTGTTTTGGCAAGAGCTTATAATATTTCGGGCAGCGGCAGTATCGGAGAGTTTTCCGACGCTATGTCTGTGAGCGACTGGGCGGTAGCCTATGTTTCCGGTCTGCTTGAGGGCGGCGTCATAACCGGTTATGAGGATGGAACTTTCAGACCCAAGGACAATATAACCAGAGCGGAAGTTGTCGTTATGCTTGACAGGCTGGAAGGCGGAAATGCGGCGGCTCCCGGATCAACATCCGGAACCGAACCGTCTGTCACCACGGCGCCTGTGTCCTCGTCGGCTCCCTCGCCCACGGCAGCGTCCACAACCGCGCCGATGTTCAGCGGCGGCGGTGGCGGAGGCGGAGGCGGCGGATACCGCTCCGAAACATATACCGTTACTTTTAAGGACGGCACCGAGACCGTTTCAACATTAAGCGTATCCAAAAACACGACTATAGCATCCTCGCGTATTCCCAAAACGGAAAAAGAGGGATATGATTTCGTCGGATGGTACACCAATTCGGAGTTCAGCGGCACTGCTGTTAATTTTGAGTCCTTTACCGTTGAAAGCAATACAACTTTGTATGCCCGCTGGCTGAAAGACGGCGAGACGGTTTATCAGACCGTGACATTCAATTACGGTTATATGCCGCCGTTTGTGGACAGCGAAGTTCCGCTTAACTCGGTAATTGATTTCGAGCCCGCCGAGCGTCCTCACCATACATTTGTCGGCTGGAACACCAAGACTGACGGAAGCGGCGAGACTATCACATTCCCGTATACCGTTACGGGCGATGTGACGATCTGCGGTATATATAAGGTTGATGATGGAGTTTCCGTAATAAATGAGATAAAGACCGAGGACGCGGAAGTTAGCGGCGTAGTAGTTAAATCCGAGGCTGTTACGGGTATGACGGATATAACGGCGGATGAAACATTTGTGGTTGAAATAACACCCGAGCACCCCGAGAGCTATGTGCTTTCCGATATAAGCGGAATCAGGCTTGATATCAAGGCGGCGGACGGCGAGACAAAGGCCTATGAATTTACAAGAGGCGAGGATTATACCGTGATTTACGGTGATGTTGTTTCTTTCGGAGGCACTCGCGAAGTTACCCTTGTGATCAAACTTCCGTCAGCCGAAAAACTTGGCATAACCGCGGAAACCGTAAACACAATTATCATAACGCCGGTGTTTGAGGTTTTTGAGGAGACGCCTTCCGAGCCCACGGCGGAGCCTTCAACCGCACCTTCGGCAGAGCCGTCAAGTGAGCCCACGGCTGAACCTTCAACCGCACCTTCGGCGGAGCCGTCAAGTGAGCCCACGGCTGAACCTTCAACCGCACCTTCGGCGGAGCCGTCGAGTGAGCCCACGGCTGAACCTTCAACCGTACCTTCGGCGGAGCCGTCGAGTGAGCCCACGACAGAGCCGTCAACTGCACCTTCGGCGGAGCCGTCAAGCGAGCCCACGACAGAGCCGTCAACCGTGCCTACGGCGGAGCCTTCGGCAGAACCGTCGAGTGAGCCCACGACAGAGCCTTCAACCGCACCTTCGGCGGAACCTTCAGCCGTGCCTACGGTCGAGCCCACGACGGAGCCGACGACGGAGCCCGGACCTACGCTGTCACCCGAGGACGCGGCCCTGCTTGAGGAAATAGAGGCGATAGCGGCAAACACAAATGTCGGCGAGAAGGATGAGAGCTTCACCGGAAACATTAACGTGTATATGAACTGGGGCACGGTGAGTCCGCTCTATTCGCTGCTTAATGTGTATACCGACATAGACGAGGCGAAGAAAGAGGGTAGAGAGCCCACAAAGAGCTTTATGTGGTACGAGCGCGCCGCCACGGCGAACGAGAAGCTGCTGCCCGAGAACGTCACGCTTATGAACAAGATAGACGCCAAGTATAACAACGGCGCAAACAACGCGGAGAACACAAAACAGTGCATGGGCTTTTTCAGGAAGGTATATGAGACCTATCCCAACGCGCACTACACGTTGTTCACGGACGATTTGAGAGCGCAGTATGAATTTCTGATGATGAACTATAACGGAGTTCCCAAAGAACAGTACAACGTGGTACTGGGAACGGACGGAACGGCTACATATTCTATGATAAAGAATTACCTGTACAAAAATTCCGATCCGACGGATGTGGACCAGGTAATGGGAGACGTTAACAGCAACTGGGATTGGTACGCGTACTGGTACCACGAATATCAGAAAAGAATATCAAATCATCAGGTAGAACAGAGCAGGTTTATAAACACCAATGGAGGAGCCAGTTTCGTAGTGTGGGAACAGGCATCTCAGGACAATGTTGAATACTGGGTACAATGGCCGCAGCTTATGGTATCTGATGTTGAAGGCCTGAATGAATATTTGCAGAGCAAAATGCATATTGTGGAGAAACACCACAACGATATGTACGCGGCACTTTCCGAAGAGTCTAAAAAAGCATTCTTGAATTTGGTGCTTGCGGGCTCGTTCAGAGATACGGAATACCCGACAGACACGGATTTTAAAGCGATGTATGACGAGCAATACTTCCCGGGATACAGTGAAGGCAAGAAATATATGATAATATCGGGAACGTCTAAGCCTGGAGAGAACCCCGCGTTTGAAGAGAGCGTTGATGCGGTAATGAACTACTTTGGAGATGAGTATACGTATCTGTACAAACCGCACCCCGCGTGGCCCGCGAAGAACGTGGAGGGCCGCGAGGAATACCTTAAATCCAAGGGAATAGTTGAGCTGCCGGCGCAGACGCCTATGGAAGTGATACTGTGGACATATCCGAACGTGAACGTTGGAGGATACAACAGCTCACTGTATATGTCGGCAACAACAAAAGGACAGGTAAAATTCTTCCTGTCACCGGGAGTCGAGGCGCTGACGGCGCCGCTGCCCGACCTCTACGATTTGGGATATTACGACGACGCGATATTCTTTAATCCCGACCCGATCCTTCCTGATCCGACGACGGAGCCCACGGCGGAGCCCGGACCTTCGCTGTCGCCCGAGGACGCGGCCCTGCTTGAGGAAATAGAGACGATAGCGGCAAACACAAATGTCGGCGAGAAGGATGAGAGCTTCACCGGAAACATTAACGTGTATATGAACTGGGGCACGGTGAGTCCGCTCTATTCGCTGCTTAATGTGTATACCGACATAGACGAGGCGAAGAAAGAGGGTAGAGAGCCCACAAAGAGCTTTATGTGGTACGAGCGCGCCGCCACGGCGAACGAGAAGCTGCTGCCCGAGAACGTCACGCTTATGAACAAGATAGACGCCAAGTATAACAACGGCGCAAACAACGCGGAGAACACAAAACAGTGCATGGGCTTTTTCAGGAAGGTATATGAGACCTATCCCAACGCGCACTACACGTTGTTCACGGACGATTTGAGAGCGCAGTATGAATTTCTGATGATGAACTATAACGGAGTTCCCAAAGAACAGTACAACGTGGTACTGGGAACGGACGGAACGGCTACATATTCTATGATAAAGAATTACCTGTACAAAAATTCCGATCCGACGGATGTGGACCAGGTAATGGGAGACGTTAACAGCAACTGGGATTGGTACGCGTACTGGTACCACGAATATCAGAAAAGAATATCAAATCATCAGGTAGAACAGAGCAGGTTTATAAACACCAATGGAGGAGCCAGTTTCGTAGTGTGGGAACAGGCATCTCAGGACAATGTTGAATACTGGGTACAATGGCCGCAGCTTATGGTATCTGATGTTGAAGGCCTGAATGAATATTTGCAGAGCAAAATGCATATTGTGGAGAAACACCACAACGATATGTACGCGGCACTTTCCGAAGAGTCTAAAAAAGCATTCTTGAATTTGGTGCTTGCGGGCTCGTTCAGAGATACGGAATACCCGACAGACACGGATTTTAAAGCGATGTATGACGAGCAATACTTCCCGGGATACAGTGAAGGCAAGAAATATATGATAATATCGGGAACGTCTAAGCCTGGAGAGAACCCCGCGTTTGAAGAGAGCGTTGATGCGGTAATGAACTACTTTGGAGATGAGTATACGTATCTGTACAAACCGCACCCCGCGTGGCCCGCGAAGAACGTGGAGGGCCGCGAGGAATACCTTAAATCCAAGGGAATAGTTGAGCTGCCGGCGCAGACGCCTATGGAAGTGATACTGTGGACATATCCGAACGTGAACGTTGGAGGATACAACAGCTCACTGTATATGTCGGCAACAACAAAGGGACAGGTAAAATTCTTCCTGTCACCGGGAGTTGAGGCGCTGACGGCGCCGCTGCCCGACCTCTACGATTTGGGATATTACGACGACGCGATATTCTTTAACCCCGACCCGATCCTTCCTGATCCGTCACAGTCGTCGGATCCCGCGATTTGATCCGAAAAAAATACGGACGGCGTATCAAAACGCCGTCCGCATTTTTTATATCCTATTTTTGAAGCAGGACCGCGGGTGTGAGCGGGATCAGCCCGTCACAGTCCTTCCACGCGAGGACCTTTATAAAATCATATTCGCCGTCGGGGACCGGAGCCGTCAGCTCGGAATATGAGTTTTTGCCGACTGTCACGGTTTCGTCGTTGAAATCAACGAGAACATCGGCGCCGTCAACGTTTTTATACGCCGCGATAATGATATAAGGCTCCGCGGCCTCGCTTGTGTTGTTGTCAAAGCGGATATTGATCAGGCCTTCGGCCTCGTCGTCAAACGCGGCGGCCAAAGCGCAGCCTTCCGCGGGCTCGCTTGTGGGTTCGGGCGTTGATGTCGTAACGGGCATATCACTCGGCTTGGGCGAAGATGTCGGATCATCGCCCGGCTCCGGCGAAGCAGTCGCGGCGGGCTCGTCCGTGGCCGCGGGAGGCGGAGTAACATCCGGAGAAACAAGGCCGTCCGAGAGGTTCGCGCCTATGTTCTTTTCTTTGTAAACGGTGCCGTCGGCCACTTTGAGGAAATCGCCCATGTTGATCGAGCCGTCGGAGTTCCTCCAGAGAGTGTGCACGTCGGCGCCGAGCTCGGGAGGCTCGACCGAGACGAACGTCGCTTCCGAGACGGTGTCCATTGTGTCCGTGGGCAGGACCTCGCCCAGCTTGTCGTTCCAGTTGGTGATAGGCGGAAAATCCTCGTAATAGTAATACAGGCCCTTGCTGTTGTTATAAACGACCGAGTTCTTTATTGTGCCCAGAAACTTGTCCGCCGCGATTTTCTGCGAGGTGTATGACAGGCAGTTTTCGATCGTGTTGTTTGAATTTTCGCTGTCGCGCGCGAAGTCGAAATTGCTCTTTTTTGTGCCGCCCTTGAGCGCGTTGTTGAACGACGTGCAGTTATAAAGATAAATCGGGCCGGGGTTCGAGTTGTCGGTAAAGCCGTGGTTGGCGTTCTCAAACGAGACGCAGTTGTACATATAATGTGTCACCGCGATCTTGGAGCCGCCCATTTTGAAGCCGTTGCCGTCACTGTTGTCGGTGAACGCGCCGTCGGTGGTCTGACCGTTGCGGAACGAGACGCAGTTGCGGAACACGAGGGTTCCGATCGGGCCGGTCTCGGACTTGGTGAAGCAGTCCCAGCCGTCGTCGCAGTTGTTATAGGCTATGCAGCCGTCGAACACATTGCCGTTTCCGCAGGTCAGCTTGGCCGCGAAGCCGTCGGCGTTCTCGCCCGTGTCGGGGTCAAAGCTGTTGCATGACGTGCAGTTTAAAATCAGATTGTCGCTCGGCCAGTCGTTAAAATTCGACTGATTGGAGGAGCGGCGGCTGATCTGTATTCCGGTGTCGCGGTTGGCCTCGGCGCGGCACAGCTCGAGAGTGTTGTGCTTGCCCGTGATGTAAAATCCGTTGTCGGCGGCCATATACACCTCAAGCCCTTTTACATACCAATAGTCGCCGTCCATCTGAAGGCCGCGGGCGCTGCCGTTGCCGCTGTATGGCTCATAGGAAAAGTCAAACACCGTGCCGTCGGGGCACTCGATATGTTTTTCTGCGCCATCCGCGCCGTTGTTGCCAAACGGGATATAAAGGCAGTCATTAAACATATATCTGCCCTCGCAGTGGATAACTCCGCCGGGCGCGACGTTGGCGATCGCCGAGGCGACGCTCATCGGGGCCTCTTTGGTTCCCGCGCCGTCCGCGGGCGCGAGCGGAGCGGTATAGATCTCGCTCATGGGCTCCTTTGTCACGGGGGTCAGGTTTTCAAAATCCGGGTCGGGCTCGGGCAGATCGTAGGACAGCTTCAGATAATATATATTGATGCCGCCGCCCTCGCTTACAAAGGCGTAATCTCCGGCTTCCTGCACAAAGAATTTGTAGTAGGACAGGCCGGGCTTGACTTCCTGCGACTCGATAACGTTGTTGTTGCTGTCGATAATTTTTCCGGTGCGGCTGTCTGTTTTGTTGGCCGAGCCGCAGTCGAGATAGAGCACCGCGGGGCCCTCGGTCGAGAAGCGCACCGCGCGGTTGGTATAACTGCCGGTCGCGCCGGTCTTGAGCCGCTTGGTGTACTTTATTTTTGTCACCGAGCCGGTCTTTTTGCTGCCGTCGATCTTGACGACTTCTTTGCCGCCGTCGGTGGCGGGAATTATCGTGAAATCCCCCATCGGCGTTTCGGCGGTTATGTTGGCGGACGCCATATCCGACACGTTGTATTCCGAGTCGGGCGGATACGCCGCCGCGGAGATCGGCGGAATAATCATCGCGAGACACAGAACTGTTATAAGAAACAGGCGTTTCATAAACACATCTCCTTAAAAGAAATTATCATTATCAATTATTATACCACCGCTCAATACACACCGCAAGGTGCAGACAGACAAAATTTTCATGGTAGCAGACAGGCGCTAAAACAAGTCGCTGTGCGTTCCGGTACGCGATAAGAACAACATCAGCATATTGTTTTCTATTTTGTATACCAAAAGCCAGTCGGAAGTTATATGACATTCGCGGTAACCGCTGAATTTGCCTTTGAGCGCGTGATCTTTGTATTCCGGCGGAAGTTCCTGACCGTTTGCAAGGATCTCGATTGTCTTTCTCAGCAGCGAAATATTATAGCCTCTCTTTTTGATTATTTTGTAGTCTTTTTTAAATTTTGTTGAATAATCTATTTCGTACTTCATGCGTCCAGATCCTCAAACAGTTCATCAACGCTTGTGAAACGTCTTGACTCTATCTTTCCGCTTATTTTGTCCTCAATTTCCTGCATCGCGGCGAGGGTTTCCGCGTTGGGCTTTTCGGCCGAAAGCTCAAAGGGAATCTTGCCGCGCATTACCGCTTGGCGGCAGAACACGCCGACAGCCGTGGAAAAACTGAGCCCGAGCACTTTGAACAGTTCATCCGCCTGTTTTTTTAAGTCCTTGTCCATTCTGATCGTGACATTTGTCGATGCCATAAAAATCAACTCCTTTAAAATTAGTATGTATATTATAATACATATTATGCGCAATGTCAATAGGGTGCAAATAAAATTATCGCTTCGGCGGCCTGTTTAGTTTGAAAAATTAAATGATTTATAATCTTGACAATTACAGCAATATATGATAAAGTGATATTGCCACATTAAATTAAATAAACACATTGAATAAAGTAGGTATTTTTGTTGCAAAAAATGCTTGCTCTTTATAATGTTGGTTTAATGCTTATTTATTCAATGTTAAATTTGGTTTAGTGTGGCAACTACCGGAGCGAAGCGTTTTTTGGCGCGGCGCTTCGGCGGCGCGCTTTTTTAGTTAAAGGCTCCGTTTGCGGCACAAGCCAAATAAAATGCCGGCCCCTAAGGGGTCGGCGGTTTGTATTTCAAAGCAATTATTCGTCAAGCTCGATCAGGGCGTAGTTTCCGTCCTTTCTCTTGTAGACAATGTTGGGCGTCATGGTGTCGGGATTGTTAAAGATAAAGAACGAGTGGCCCAGCATGTTCATCTGAAGAATGGCTTCCTCGGGCATCATGGGCTTCGCGGAGATCGTCTTGGTCTTGATGATCTTGAACTCGGTCTCCTCCTCAACGGGCTCGGGCTCGGGCGTGATCGCCACATATTGGTCAAATCCGCCGCCGCGGAGACGCTTTGAGAGCTTGGTCTTGTTTTTTCTTATCTGTCTGTCAATGGCGCTGAGGCAGTTGTCGACCGCAGTAAGCAGGTCGCGGTTCTTGTCCTCCGCGCGAATGATAAAGCCCTTGTAACGGAAGGTGATCTCAACAATTATATCGTCCTTGAACTCCGAAACAATGATCTTACATTCGTTTGAATTATCGTCAAAAAACTTGTCCAGCTTTTTTACTTTTGATAAAATCTTGTCTTTGCTGGAATTCGACAAACTGAATTTTTTTGTAATAATGTTGTAAGTCATAATATTACCTCCGGTCGATTGTATAAATTAAACTAATAAGTTTTTTTCAAAAGCTTATCTTATGTTCATATTATATAATACTTTTACGAAAATAGCAATAGCAAAATAGAAATTTTTTGAAATTTTTTAAAAATTTGGTTTTTTCTTGCATGCGGCGCGCTGTTATGATATAATTATTTTAATCGGCATTCGGCGCGGATATTTGCGAGATGTCGGAGATAGGAGCTGTCGCTCCGTTGGTCGATATGTCGGTAATATCCGCGGCGATTATCTCGGACTTATAGACAAACACGTCCGCGCGTATCTTTCCGCCGTCCGACTTGCTGTGGTTTAAGACCTTGTAGGAATATCGGGTGATGTTCTTTCCGCGGTAGTCCGCCGTTGACGAGCCGTCTATGGCGGAAAGCTGCGAGTGGACAAGGAACACGCCGCTCAGGTCCTCCGGGATAGTAAGGTGCGAGATGTCGGCGGGCGACTCCTCGACCTGCCAGCCGAACGAGCTTATGAAGTCGATATTTTTTCGGTTGGCCGCGCCGTCAACCGAGAACAGCGCGAAGATCACCGCGATAACGACCGCGGCAGCGGCGATAAACATTAATTTGTATTTGTATTTTTTAACAAAATTTTTCATAATCAGCGCTCCTTAGCGGGTCTTATGATTATTATATTGAATTAAAAGCGGAATTATGAACCGCGCGGGAAGAAAAATGAGAATTGACAAATATTTGTCCGGGCTGGGCTTCGGCTCCCGCAAGGACGTTAAAAAAATGATAAAGCAGGGCAGAGTCAGCGTTGACGGAGCGGCTGTCGCCGCGCCGGAGGCGGCGGTCGACCCGAACCGCAGCAGCGTATGCGTTGACGGGAAAGAGACGGTCTATCGCGAGTTCGCCTATGTGATGCTCAACAAGCCGAAGGGTTACGTCTCCGCCACCGAGGACGGCAGATACCCCACGGTGTGTGAGCTCGCGCCCGCGGAGCTAGCGCACATGAGCCTTTTTCCGGTCGGTAGGCTTGACGTTGACACCGAGGGCCTGTGTCTGCTGACCAACGACGGGGCGCTCGCCCACAGGCTGCTCAGCCCCAAAAAGCATGTGCCGAAAACATATATAGCGGAGCTCAGCGCGCCCGCGGAGGAGGAAGACGTCAAACTGTTCGCCTTGGGCGTTAAGCTTGACGACGGATATGTCTGCAAGCCCGCGGAGCTTGAAATTCTTGAAAACAACTCGGCCCGCGTGGTTATATACGAGGGCAAGTATCATCAGGTAAAGCGCATGTTCGCGGCGGTCGGAAAAAGGGTAACGGCCTTGAGGCGCGTTAAGATCGGCGGCCTCGGCCTTGACGAAAGCCTTGCCGTCGGCGGGGCGCGGGAGCTGACCGCGGACGAGCTCGCGCTGCTTGAGACTTTTGAAAACGAGACGGGAGATAATATAAATGCTTAAAGAGAACGAGATAAAAAACGCGATACCAAAGGTGTGCGCGGTTCACGACCTTTCGGGCTTCGGAAAGGTCTCGCTGACCGAGGTCATACCGATAATCTCCGCGATGGGGATCGAGGTCTGCCCGCTGCCCACGGCTGTGCTTTCGACTCATACCTACGAGTTTAAGGGCTACACCTTTTGCGACCTGACCGACCAGATGCGCGGAATAATCAGGCACTGGGACGAGCTGGGGCTTAAGTTTGACGCGGTCTACAGCGGTTATATGGGAAGCACCGAGCAGCTGGAAATATTAAAAGAATTTATGATCAGGGCCAAGGGCTACGGCGCTCTGACGGTCGTCGATCCCGTTATGGGCGACAGCGACCTTGTGGAAAGCGGGTTTTATTCCGACAAGGTAATCGGAATGCTTGACGGAATGCGCGAGCTCTGCGGGATCGCCGAGGTCATCACGCCAAACGTCACCGAGACATGTATGCTGATCGGCGAAAAGCCGAGAAAGCGGCCCGTCAGCAATAATATGATAAAACGATACCTCAAAAAGCTGGCCGCGCTCGGAGCGAGATATGTCGCCATAACCAGCGTTATGGACTCCGAAAATTCCATGTGCGTAGCTGTCTATGACGGCGACACCGACAAGTGCTACAAGGTGGACTGCGGCTATGTCAACCGCCTGTTCCACGGCACGGGCGATATTTACACCTCGGTGCTGACCGGAGCTCTGCTCAAGGGCGAAAGCATGATCGAGGCGGCGAACCTCGCCGCGGGCTTTGTGTATAAGGCGATCCAGGCCACGATACGCCACCCGGAGATAAGAATACGCGAGGGCGTGCTGTTTGAGCCCGTGCTTTCGAGCTATTTCAACAAAACCGAGTACGATAAAAGATATGTGGAGATCTGATTTTCAAGGATGGTGAGATTATGATCACAAAAATCAACAGCTGCGGCTTAAAAGGCATTGACGGCTATATAATCAGCGTGGAGACAGGCGTCAGCGGCGGCTTCCCCGCGTGGGAGATCGTCGGCCTTCCCGATGCCTCGGTCCGCGAGTCAAAGGAGCGCATAAGGAGCGCCCTCAACAACACCGGATATGTGGTGCCGGGCAGGAGGATCGTGATAAACCTCGCCCCCGCGGACGTCAAAAAGGAGGGCGCGTATCTTGATCTGCCGATAACCGTGGGCCTGCTCACGGCCTCGGAACAGATCTTCTGCGGCAGTCTTTCAAAAGCCGCTTTTATGGGCGAGCTTTCACTGGACGGCGCGGTGCGGCGGATCGACGGCGTGCTGCCTATGGTTATCAAGGCCTATCAGTCGGGCATGACCGAAATATTTGTGCCGTTTGACAACGCCGAGGAAGCGGCGGTCGTCAGTGGGGCGAACGTTTACGGCGTGCGCTCTCTCGGTCAGCTTATCGACCATCTGACCGGAAAAAGAATGATAGCGCCCACAAAGGTCAATATAGATGAGATTTTCGGAAAGGCCGCGAAATATACATATGATTTTTCCGAGGTAAAGGGTCAGGAAAACGTGAAGCGCGCCATGGAGGTCGCCGCGGCGGGCGGACATAACGTGCTGCTTATCGGCCCTCCCGGCTCGGGCAAGACGATGCTCGCCCAAAGGCTGCCGACCATACTTCCGGACCTGACGTTTGACGAGGCCTTAGAGTCCACGAAGATACACAGCATTGCCGGAAAAATGCCCAAGGGCGCGCCGATGATACTCACGCGCCCGTTCAGGAGCCCGCATCACACGGTGTCGGCTGTGGCGCTTTCGGGCGGCGGAAGTAACCCGAAGCCCGGCGAGATAAGCCTGTCGCACAACGGAGTGCTGTTCCTTGACGAGCTGCCCGAGTTCCGCAAGGACGCGCTTGAGGTCATGCGCCAGCCGCTTGAGGACGGCGTTGTCACGATCACGAGGGTCCAGGGCTCGTATTCCTATCCCTGCAACGTGATGCTTGTGGCGTCGATGAACCCCTGCCCCTGCGGATATTACGGAGACAGGAAGCATGACTGCACCTGCACCCCGAAAAAGATAGCCGCGTATCTCGGCAAGGTCAGCGGGCCTCTGCTCGACAGGATTGATCTGCATATCGAGGTCCCCGCGGTTGAGTATGACGAGCTTGACAGCAAGGAAAAGCCCGAGTCCTCGGCAGATATAAAGAAAAGAGTTGACCGCGCGCGGAAGATACAGACCGAGCGTTACAGGGGCACGGGCGTCTATTCAAACAGCGGCCTGACCCCGAGTCTGGTCGAGAAATACTGCGTTCTCAGCGGCGCGGCAAACAATATGCTCAAAGCGGCTTTTGAAAGCCTTGGCATGAGCGGCAGAGCGTATAACAGAGTTCTCAAGGTCGCGCGCACGATCGCGGATCTTGACGGCAGCGATATTATCGGAGAGAGCCATATTGCCGAGGCCGTTCAGTACCGCTCGCTTGACCGCAAATTCTGGGCATAATATTAAATTGGAGATGTGAGGCTTGAAATTAAACATAGTTTTGGTGGAGCCGGAAATCCCGTCAAACACCGGCAATATCTCAAGAACGTGCAGCGTTATCGGAGCTGCGCTGCATCTGGTGCATCCGCTGGGCTTTGACATAAGCGAAAAGCGGGTGCGCCGCGCGGGGCTCGACTATTGGTCGGAGCTTGAGCTGTATGAATACGGCTCGTTTGACGAGGTGCTTAAAAAATATAAGGACGGCGAGTTTTTCTATTGCACGACTAAGGGGAAAAATATATACTCGGACGTCGATTATAAAAAATTTACCGATCGGGGCCGGGAGATATTTCTGGTGTTCGGCAAGGAAACGAAGGGGCTTCCCGAACCGCTGCTTAAGGAGCATTACGACCGCTGCATACGAATTCCGATGCGGAGCGACATGCGCTCGCTCAACCTTTCAAACGCGGTCGCGGTAATCGCATATGAGGTCCTGCGCAGCCACAATTTCGAGAATTTGCAAACCGAGGGAAAGCTCCGCGAGTGCTGATTTCGGATAAGAAGTATGGGTTAATGACAGGCGCCCTTCTGCCAGCGGCGGCATGTGGGCGAATGTCCACAAACGTTAATGATTTGTGGCCACGTTTATCCGTGGGAACGGAATACGGTTGTGCCTCGAACCCGCTGACGCGGCTCCGGCCGCAGCCGCTCTACAACGATAGGCGAGGCAGACGGGCGGATAATATCCGCCCCTACGGGTGTCGGAGATATGTCGGGATTGCCGCGAACGCACAAATTACGCCAAACTTGTAGGGGCGGCAATTTGCCGCCCGCCCTAATCACTATTCGCTAATCGCTAATCACTACGTTACCACCTCCGTCTTTTCGCCAAAGGCGAAAATCCACCTCCTCCCGGGAGGAGGCAGGCGCGGGCGGATAATATCCGCCCCTACGGAATAGGTGCGTTAAACATCGTAGGGGACGGCGCCCTCGACGTCCCGTCCGACTGAATGAAGAAAATAAAATATTAAAAGGAGAAAAGCAATGATCAAATTAATGATTGACAGAGGGGCGGACATACCCGTTGAGCTTCTGAAAAAATACGATATTAGCGTGCTTCCGTTTACGGTAAACTTAGACGGCAAAAGCATAACAGCGGGCGGCGATTTTGACGCGGACGAGTTTTATAAAATGGTGGAGAGCAGCGAGAATGTTCCGACAACCAGCCAGATGTCGCCCGAGGATATGGAGGCCATGTTCCGCGAAATAGGCAAAGAGAACCGGATAATATATATCTCGATCTCCGCGAACGGCAGCGGCATTAACAACACCGCGCACATGATCGCCGACAGTCTCAAGGACGAGGGCTTTGACATCACGATCGTAAATTCCGAAATGTATACCATGGCGATCGGCAAGCCGGTGCTTGACGCGGCCGAAATGGCGGCCGCCGGGGCCTCAAAGGATGAGGTCGTCGATTACCTCGAGACGACATACAAGCGCGATACGGCGTATTTTGTGGTTGACGATCTGACGTTCCTCAAAAAGGGCGGCAGGATCAAGGCCACGACCATGGCGATCAGCGCCCTGCTCGACATTAAGCCGATACTTATGATCACGGACGGCCTTGTTGAGGCCTGCCGAAAGGTCCGCGGGCTCAAAAAGGCCATGGCGAGCCTTGTGGGATATGCCGAGGAGAGAATGGAAAATCCGCAGGAAAACGAAGTTATCATTATGGACACCGACGCGCCCGACAAGGTGGAGATCGTCGAGAACCTGCTGCGCGAGCGCGTGAAGCCCAAAAAGATCACTCACTACAAGATCGGCCCGGTAATCACTTCCCACGCGGGTCTGGGCCTTGTGGGAATATATTTTAAGCACAAAAAGCCCTATACCGAATATGAAAAATAAAATTTAATTGTTTGGAGATAAGTATGTTTCTGGAAAAAGACGAAATGAAATTTGCGATCCTCTATGCTCTGAGGCAGTATCCGCACCCTTTGTCGCTGACGAGAATAACCGAGCTTATGACGTGGGACGAGAACGTTATGAGTTATTTTGACCTGACGATAATGCTCAGCGAGCTCATCGAGGACGGGTTTATCGACAGGGTGTATTACCGCGACGAGGAATGTGTCAGGCTGACCGGAAAGGGCGTGGACGCCGACGGATTTTTCAGCGGAAGGGTGCCGCCCAGCATAAGGGCGCGCATAAGGTCGGTGGCGAGCCGCGAGGAATTTGACGAGAAAACGAACCCCAACAGCATCACCGCCGTGACCGAACCGCTTGGAGAGGGGCGATATATGGCAGCTCTTACCATGCTCGACAGGGGCGAGCCCATGCTTGAGCTCAAGATCGACGCGGGCAATAGGGTACAGGCGGGCAGAACGGCGCGGCTGCTCAAGAAAAACGCCGCCGAAATATATAAGTATATTTGCAAAACACTTGACGAAAACGGCCAAGATTGATATAATATTTATTTAGTGAAATTTATTATTTGAAGCAAGAGGTAGATAAAATGGAAAAATTAGGATTAAACGAAATACGTGAAAAGTTTTTGAGCTTTTTTGAGAGCAAGGGTCATCTGCGCCTGCCGTCGTT
Source organism: uncultured Monoglobus sp. (assembly GCA_947630135.1). Classification (GTDB taxonomy): domain Bacteria; phylum Bacillota; class Clostridia; order Monoglobales; family Monoglobaceae; genus Monoglobus. The sequence goes on along the minus strand of CANRGH010000004.1, from coordinate 114,919 downwards.
CCCGCTGGTGCCGCAGAACGACGCGAGCCTGCTGCTTATCAACGCGGGCATGGCGCCGCTTAAGCCCTACTTCACCGGCAAGGAGGTCCCGCCCGCCAAGCGCGTGACAACCTGCCAGAAGTGCATAAGGACCCCGGATATCGAGCAGGTGGGCCTCACCTCGCGCCACGGCACGTTTTTTGAGATGCTGGGCAATTTCTCGTTCGGCGATTACTTCAAGATGGACGCCACCAAATGGGCGTGGGAGTTTATCACCGAGGTTCTGGAGATTCCCAAGGACCGCCTTTGGGTCAGCGTTTATGAGGATGACTATGAGGCGGAGGATATCTGGGTCAACCATGTGGGAGTCTCAAAGGACAGGATAGTTCATCTCGGCAAGGACGACAATTTCTGGGAGATAGGCACAGGCCCCTGCGGTCCCTGCTCCGAGATATATTATGACCGCGGCGAGGAATACGGCTGCGGCAGCCCCGACTGCGCGGTCGGCTGCGACTGTGACAGATACGTCGAGTTCTGGAATTTGGTGTTCACTCAGTTCGACAAGGACGAGAACGGCACATACAACAAGCTGGCTCATCCGAACATCGACACCGGCATGGGCCTTGAGAGAATAGCCTGCATCATGCAGGGCACGACCTCGATCTTTGAGGTCGACACCATAAGGCGCGTGCTCGACGCGGCGGCCGAAATGGCCGGAGTGACCTACGGCGAGGACAAGCATGCCGACACGTCGCTCAGAGTTATCACTGACCATATCCGCAGCACCGTGTTCATGACGGCCGACGGCGTGCTTCCCTCAAACGAGGGCAGAGGTTATGTGCTGCGCAGACTGCTCCGCAGAGCCGCGCGCCACGGCAGACTGCTCGGAATAAAGGGAACGTTCCTCTATAAACTGGCGAGAGTTGTCGCCGACGAGTCAATGAGCGCCTATCCCGAGCTTGACACCAATTTTGAGTATATCGAGAGCGTTATCAAGAGTGAGGAAGAGCGTTTCAACAACACGATCGACCAGGGTATGCAGATAATCAGAAGCTATATCGCCGACATGAAGGAAAGCGGCATAAGCGAGCTGGACGGCGAGAAGGCCTTCAAGCTCTATGACACATACGGATTTCCGATCGACCTCACCCGCGAGATCATGGGCGAGAACGGCTTTGTGGTCGCCGAGACGCTGTTCAAGGAGCTGCTCAACAAGCAGCGCGCGACATCAAAGACCGCCCGCGGCAATAATGACGACACCGCGTGGGAGGACGATATATTTATCGACATAAAAGACGCCACGATTTTTGAGGGCTATCAAAAATTCAACGGCAAGTCAAAGATCATGGCGATCGCCAAGGGAGATCAAAGAGTTGACAAGGCGGACGAGGGCGACGAGGTCGTTATCGTGCTTGACCGCTCGGTGCTTTACGCCGAGAGCGGCGGTCAGGTCGGCGACAGCGGATATATAAACACCGACGCCGCTTCGGTCCGTGTTAAGGACGTGACCAAAAAGAACGGAAAGTTCCATCATCACTGCGTTGTCCAGAACGGCGAGATCTCGGTCGGCGAGACGGTCAGCGTCAGCGTTGACGCCGAGCGCCGCAGGGCCATTATGCGCAACCACTCGGCGGTGCATCTGCTTCAGGCGGCATTAAGGCAGGTTCTGGGCAAGCATGTCGCTCAGGCGGGCTCATATGTCGATGAGCACAGGTTCCGCTTCGACTTTTCGCATTTCCAGGCGATGACGATCGACGAGCAGCTCAAGGTCGGAACCATTGTCAATGACAAAATAATGGAGTGTATCAAAATAGAGTGCTTTGAGGAGGATATCGCCAACGCCAGAACAATGGGCGCGATGGCGCTGTTCAGCGAGAAATACGGCAAGCGCGTGCGCGTGGTGCGCATGGGCGATTTCAGCATCGAGCTGTGCGGAGGAACCCACGCGGCCAACACCGGAAACCTCGGTATTATGAGGATACTCAGCGAGTCGGGAGTTTCGGCGGGCGTCAGACGCATAGAGGGAACCACAGGACATAACGTCATTGAGCTGTGCCGCAACCAGTCGCTGCTGCTTTATGATGTGTCAAAGGCTTTGAAGACGAGCCAGGCAGATGTGCTCAGCCGCGCCGAGAGCGTGATGAACGAGCTCCGCGACCAGAAGCACGAGATCGAAAGCTTAAAGAGCAAGCTTGCCAGAAACAGCCTCGGAGACGCTTTGGAGGGCGCCGAGGAGGTTGACGGAATTAAGATCGTGACGCAGGTGCTTGACGACGGAGTCGATATGAACACCATGCGCGAGATCGGTGACAACCTCAAGGCCAAGCTGCCTAATTCGCTGATAGTTCTGGCCTCGAAGGCGGGCGAGAAGGTCAACCTTATCTCAATGACCACAAAAGAAGCTATGGAGAAGGGCGCCCACGCCGGAAAGGTAATTTCCGAGGTCGCCAAGGAGCTCGGCGGAGGCGGAGGCGGAAGGCCCGACAGCGCTCAGGCCGGAGGCCGCCTGCCCGAAAAGGTCGAGGAAGCCCTGAAAAACGTCAGAAGCATACTTGAAAAGCACATAAAAAAGGAGAAATAATTATGTCTGATTGCTTATTTTGCAAAATAGTGGCGGGCGAGGTCCCGTCCACAAAGGTGTATGAGGACGACAGCGTTTACGCGTTTTTGGATATCGCGCCTCAGGCGCCGGAGCACATTGTAATCGTGCCGAAAAATCACCTGAGCTCAACCAACGAGATCAATTCCGAAAACTCGGCGGTTGTCGGAAAGGTTTTCGAGGCCGCGGCTAAAATCGCGGCCGAGCGCGGCTTTGCCGAGAAGGGTTACAGAATTGTGAACAACTGCGGCGAGGACGGAGGCCAGACCGTGGGACATCTGCATTTCCATCTGCTGGCCGGCAGATACCTGCAGTGGCCCCCCGGCTGAGCAACGCGCCTTCTGGCTCGTTCCGCCGCAGGCGGCGGAAGCTTCGCTTTACAGGCGGTTGCTCAGCCTTCCCACAAAGCGCGCTTCGCTGGCGCTTTGCGGGAGCCCTGATTGGGAAATCCCTACACTTATTCATGCTGCCGCAAGCGGCAGCACTCACCCGCTTCGGGTTTCCGCCGCTTTCCCACAAAGCGCACTGCGTTGGCGCTTTGCGGGAGCCCTGAATAACAGCCTTCTGGCTCGTTCCGCCGCAAGCGGCGGAAGCTTCGCTTTACAGGCGGTTGCTCAGCCTTCCCGCAAAGTGCGCTTCGCTGGCGCTTTGCGGGAGATAACCCAGAAATGTGAAATAGTTGTAGGGGCGGATATTATCCGCCCGCGAAAACAGAAAAAATTAATTACATAATAAATGAACTGGATCAAAATTAATATCATCACAACGTCCGCGGGGATCGATCCGGTTTGCTCGGCGCTCGGCGATCTGGGCATAACCGGGGTTGAGATCTCCGACAAGGACGATTTTAAGAAATTCCTTGAAAACAATAAAAAATATTGGGACTATGTTGACGAGGAGCTTGAAAAGCTCAAAACGGCCGACACAAAAATAACCGCCTATGTCGCGGATGACAGTGACGGTCTTTTGACCTTGTCCGAAATAGAAAAGTCGATATCCGAAATGAAAAGCGCCGACGCCGAGGGAAAGTTCGGCGTTCTTAAAATAGTTACGGCGCGGGTGAAGGACGAGGACTGGACGGAAAATTGGAAACAGTATTTCAAGCCGCTTGAGATCGGCGAAAAAGTGCTTGTTCAGCCCGAGTGGCTGCCGCTTGAAGGCAAGACCGAGCGCGTCGTGTTCCGTGTGAACCCCGGAATGACTTTCGGCACCGGCTCGCATGACAGCACCAGATTTTGCATTGAGGAAATCGAAAAGCATATTAAGCCGGGCGATCTGATGCTTGACCTCGGCTGCGGCAGCGGAATTTTGTCAATAATCGCGCTGCTGCTGGGCGCCGCGCATTGCGACGCGGTTGACATAGACCCGGCGGCGGTTGACGTCGCGCACTCAAATCTTGAGCTCAACGGATTGGGCCGCGAGCGTCTTGACGTGTTCTGCGGCGATATAATTTCAAGCCAGTCGGTCCGCGCCCGTTTCGGGAAATATGACTTGGTCGCGGCAAATATTGTGGCCGATGTGATAATCGCGCTCGCGCCCCATGTTCGCGGATTTATGAAGGACGGCGCGGTGTTTGTCTGCTCCGGAATTATAAACGAGCGCGCCGCCGAGGTAAGCAAAGCGCTTGAAAAATCGGGCCTTGAAATAATAAACGAAAAGCGTTCAGACGAGTGGACGGCCTTTACCTGCAAGTGACACGAAAATAAAATGTCAAAATTGTTAACAATATAACAAATTTTTGTTGACAATAATTTGCATGTGTTATATAATAGATGTATAATACAAGTGTTGATCAACAAAATTGATCAATTGATTTGGTAGTTGTGATGAATAACGGCGCTCGTGTATTCGGAGGGTAATGATATGAAAAAGTTTTTGGCGGCGATCTGCGCGGCCGGCATGCTGATAAGCGCGTGTGGCGGCGCCGCGGTTTTCGCAGACGAGATTGAGAATGAAAATTCGGGTTCCGCTGCGGTTGAGACCGCCGCGCCCGAAGTTATCGAGTTGCCCGACGACGGTGCCGCGCCGCAGGAAATTCCGCTTGCGGAAGGCGGCGCTGAGGCGGAAGAAATTCCTCTCGCCTCGGAAGCGCCGGAAATTTCCGAGATCGCGGAAGAACCGACAGCCGTTCCCGAGGCCCCTGCTCCCGTTGAGAACGCAAGTAAGGTTACGAACTATACTTTGAATTTCAATTGTGTTTTGGACGGCTGGCCCAGATACGACAGTGCGGTGTTCAATATATATTCCGCCGCGGGCGAGTTGCTCGGCTCCCACACAGTCTACATAGGAGGCACCGACAGCTTCAGCCTCACCTACGATCTGCCTGCCGCCCCGGTGGGAACTATGTATTATCTTGAGGTTTCCGGGGTCGACTCTATTGATTATTATACCGATAATTATCCGCTGCCGCTTGACGAGAAGCTTCCGCTTTACACATATGTCAATGAGGCGGACGGAACGGTTTCAAGCAGCGCCGATATGACACTCCATATAAGGACGCAGGACGACATAAATATTTATGTCGACGGCAAATATGTTGCTCTCTCGTCGCCCGCGATTTTTGACGGCTCGTCGATAATCGCTCCGCTTTCGGAGGTCGCAGAGGCGATAGGAATATCCGACTGCACATATTTTCCCGAGTATGACAGCGTTAAGGTAAAGACCGGCGACAACGAGATGCTCGTGAACATCGGGTTCAGCTACATAACGGTGTTTGGCGAGGATAAGCAGCTCAATGTTCCGGTCAAGAACATAAACAGCCTGACTTATATCGAGCTCCGCCCGTTTGTGGAAAGCTTCGGCAGCACCCTTGAGTATTTTGACTCGGGCGAGTATATTGACATTCATCTTACCAAGTCGCCCATGGCTCTTGAGGCGATAGCCGCCCTTGAGAAAAGGATCAACGAAAGCGGCGAGGGAAGCTCGACCGATTATCTTATCTGGGTGAATAAGCAGAAATTCAGATGCACGGTCTTTGAGGGCTCAAAGGGCAATTGGAAGCGGCTCAAGGACTTCACGGTCGGCATAGGCGCGCCGTCAAGTGAGACCATAACGGGCTCTTTTGAATATTCCCAGGCGCAGGACATGTGGCCGTATGAGCATTACTATGTGGGTCCGGTCATGATATTCTACGGAAACTACGCTCTGCACTCGACATTGCTCCGCTATGACGGAACGCCTTACAACAACAACGTCGGCGTTAAGCTGTCGCTGGGCTGCGTGCGCTGTCAGGCAAAGTATATAAACTGGATGTCTAAGTACGTTCCGCTCGGCACTCGCGTGTATGTGACGGAGTCGTAAAATAAGCAAAAAGAAAAAATTTCACCCCAAAACTGTTGACAAATAGTACATAATTTGCTAAACTTATCGTATACGAAAAATCGGTAGGTGCAGATTATGATAGCTTTAAATAAACAAATTGGCGCGGCGATCAAAGAAAAATACGGTACAATTGCCGCTTTTGCTCAAAAAACGGGAATACCGTATTCAACTTTGAGCAGCATAGTTAAAAACGGCGTGGATAACAGCAAATTTTCGATGATAATGAAGATTTGCGGTTGTTTGGGCATAGATGTTTTCAATAATGCCGATACACACCTATCGGCAAAAGACACAGAACTTGCCTGTATGTTCTCGCTGCTTGACGAGGACGGCGCGGAGCTTGTTTCAGCAGTGCTTGATTGTGAATATAAACGAAGTAATAAGTTTTAATACGAATATTGACAACAGCATGTGATTGTGTTATAATGGAAACAGGTTTAGAAGAGGAGGTGTTTCAGTGGATGAGTTGACATTGCTTATTAAGCAAGAAATTAAGAAGCAGTACCGCAGTGTGCGCCAGTTCGCGTTCAGTGTTGGTATTGCGCAGACGACTGTGGTAAGCGCTTTAAAAAATGGCGTTTCGGGCACGGGATTTAACACCGTTATGAAGATGTGCAAGGCTCTTGATATTCAGGTGTTTGATTACGAGGTTCCGTTGGTCATTAACGACAGCGTTATCTCACTTCTGCAAAAGTACAATTCGCTGGACAAGCTGGCCGAGCACACGGTTCAGACCGTGCTCAATGTTGAGTACGAGAGGTGCAAGGCGGACGCGCTTAAGAGCACAAAGCGTTAAAGCGTCAGCGGTACTTAAAGTCCCGTGTCAGCGGGCGTCATAGTATGTCTTTTTTGATTATTGTAGCATACTAAGTAAAATGATTAAAAATAATTAAAAACTCACCAAAGAAACGGCGGCGGAAGCATCAGCTTCCGCCGCTTTCTTTGGTGTGCGTCCGTTTTTTATGATGCCGCCGCCACTGCTTTGGCGACCGCGGTTGCTATTCTCGGGTCAAACGCTTTGGGAATTATGTATTCCTCGCTGAGCTCCTCGTCGGATATGAGCGAGGCGATCGCGCCGCAGGCGGCGATCTTCATTTCCTCGGTAATAGCCTTGGCCTTGGCGTCAAGGGCGCCGCGGAAAATTCCCGGAAACGCGATAACGTTGTTGATCTGGTTCGGAAAGTCGGAGCGGCCGGTGCCGACAACGCGCGCGCCCGCCGCCTTGGCGAGGTCGGGCATGATCTCGGGCGTCGGGTTTGCCATTGCGAAAACTATCGAATTTTCGGCCATGGAGCTGACCATTTCGGGGCTCACAATATTGGGGGCCGAGACTCCGATAAACACGTCCGCGCCCTTCATAACGTCGGCGAGGCTGCCGGTTTTTTTGTCTCTGTTTGTTATTTTCGACATTTTTTCCTGCTCGGGATTGAGCCCGTCCATGCCCTCGCAAATCGCGCCGATCTTGTCGACCAAGATGATATTTTTCGCGCCCATGTTCATAAGCATTTTGCAGATCGCGATCCCCGCGCTGCCCGCGCCGTTGATCACAATGCTCACATTTTCAATTTTCTTATTCACGACTCTGAGCGCGTTGATAATTCCCGCGGACACCACAATGGCGGTGCCATGCTGGTCGTCATGAAAAACGGGTATGTCCAGCTCTTCCTTGAGCCTGCGCTCCACCTCAAAGCAGCGGGGCGCGGCGATGTCCTCAAGGTTTATTCCGCCGAAGCCCGGCGCAATGTTCTTGACGGTGCTCACTATCTCGTCAACGTCCTGCGTGTCAAGGCAGATCGGAAAGGCGTCAATGCCGGCAAAGTTTTTAAACAGCACGCACTTGCCTTCCATAACGGGCATTCCTGCCTCGGGGCCGATATTGCCGAGCCCGAGGACCGCGCTGCCGTCCGTCACGACCGCGACCAGATTTCCCTTTCTTGTGTATTCATAGACCTTGCTTTTGTCCTTCGCGATGACACGGCAGGGCTCCGCCACTCCCGGAGTGTAGGCGATCGAAAGCTCGTCCTTGTTTGTGGTGGCGGCGCGAGAGGCCACCTCGATTTTTCCTTTGAGTTCCTTGTGCATTTTAAGCGCTTGTTTGTTGTAGTCCATTTTTATTCCCCTTTGTTTTTGTCGTATAATATTTTAAGTCCGTCAACAGTCAGCATGCTGTCAACAATGTCAATTTCCTCCGATTCGCGCGCGACCATTTTCGCGAGGCCTCCGGTCGCAATGACCGTCGCGTCTTCGCCGATCTCGCTCTTTATTCTGCGGGCTATGCTGTCGGTCATTCCCGCGTGGCCGTAGAGCGCGCCGCTCTGGATCGAGTTGACCGTGTTTTTGCCGATAGGCGAGGGCGGCTTTACGATCTCGACCTTTGGCAGCTTCGCGGTGCGCTCAAACAGCGCGTCCATCGAGATCTTCATTCCTGCGGTGATGACCCCGCCCACATAGCAGCCGCTTTTGTCAATGGCGCAGAAGGTCGTGGCCGTGCCGAAGTCGACTATGATAAGCGGCGGCTTGTATTTGTTTATCGCGGCCACGGCATTCACTATGCGGTCGGCGCCAAGCTCGCGCGGGTTGTCCATTTTGATGTTCATTCCCGTCTTGATCCCCGGCCCGACTATCATGGGCGAGCAGCCCAGATAGCGTCTTACGGCGTTTGTCAGCGAGTGCATGACCGTGGGCACGACCGACGCTATCATAACGTCGTCGACCCGGTCGGGCTTAACGCCCTCGCTCATCAATAGCTGCGTCAGCAGTATTCCGTATTCATCGCTGGCCTTATTAATATCGGTGGCGACGCGCCAGCTTCGCAAAAATGCGTCTCCGTCATAGAGCGCCGCCACAATGTTTGTGTTTCCAACATCTATCGCAAGCAACATATTTTTACCTCTTTTAAATATTATTTTACGGCGTTTCCTTTATCTCGGCGGATATTTTTCCGTTTTCGTCAACCTCAAGCACGGCGTAGGTCAGCCATGCCGAGCCCGGGTTCAGCATGAACACGCCCGATACCTCCTCGCAATAGGGACTGTGGGTGTGGCCGAAGACGCAGATGTCCGCGTTTTCCTCGCGCGCCTTGAGCAGTAGGGTGTTTAGGCCGTACTTCACATGATATTTGTGGCCGTGGGTCAGAAAGACCCGCTTGCCGGCAAAGGTGAAGGTGCGGTCAAACGGAACGTCTCTCACCGACCAGTCGTTGTTGCCGAGCACCACCGCCGCGGGCAGCCGCGGATACTCGCGAACAAGCTTATCCGCGTCCCTCTGAACATCGCCGGCGAATATTAACATCGAAACGTCCTTCTCGTTTTCGACTGCCTTGACCAAATTATTGAAGCTCCCGTGCGAGTCGCTCAGCACAACCGCTTTCATAAAAATCCCTCCATAAATGTTATGCATTGCTATTATAACACACAAAAATTTTTTTGTCACTATTTTTATAAAAATACATAGAATAATAATGCGAAATAGTTTTTTTGAAAGGCGGGACGCGTATGAATTTAAACGGCATGGCAAACAACCTTGATAAAAATAAGCTGAACCGGGCGCTGAGCAGCCTCAGCGGCGTTATGACGAAGGAGGAGCTCGGCGCGGTGAAAGAAGCGCTCGGAAGCCCGGACCTCGGCCGGAAGCTCAGCGGCATAAGCGCGGGAGAGATCCGCGGAATGATCAACGAAAACAGCGGATTAAAAAAGGCGCTGAGCGGAAATCCTGAGCTGATGAAAAATCTGAACGAGTTTTTGAAGAATAAATAAAGGCGGTGATCGTATGAGCGGCGGGCAGAATTCCGAGCTTGATCTGAGCGCGGCGGTTGAAAAAATCAGCGAGATGCTGAGCGGCGAGGACGCGCAGGAAAAGCTCGGCGGCATACTCGGCGCGCTCTCGGGTGGCGGGCAGACGGAGAATTCCGCCCAAAGCATTGCCGACGACGCGGCGGATTTTGAGATGATGATGAAGATGGGAAAAGTCATGTCAAAAATGAAATCGCGGGAGCCGAGCCGCGAAACGGCGCTGCTCTATGCCTTAAAGCCGTATCTCAAAAAATCGCGGCGCGAGAAAACCGACAACGCGGTAAAGATCATGGGTATGCTCAAGGCTTTTTCGGTTCTTAAGGAGAGCGGATTTGATTTTGGCATTTAGGAGGCCGGATTATGTACAAACGCTATAATTCAAGCCGTCCGACGGGCGGCGCCCGCCGACAGCCCGCCCAGCGGGAGGCGGAACAGCGGCCCCGCGCCCCGCGCGAGCAGCCAGGGCCGCCCGTCGGTGATTTCGCGGCCGCCGCGCGGGAACACGAGCGCAAAGCGGAAAATTACATAAGCCGTGAGACGGAGCATGCGCCGAGCGGCTCCGCCGAGACGGGATTTCTGGACTCAATTCTGAACATGCTTCCGAATGAGCTCTATAACCGAAACACCAAAAAGATCCTCGGCCTTGTCACAGCCGAGGACCTGCTTTTGGTCTCGCTTATTCTGCTTGTCGCCGACAGCGGCAAAAAGGACAGCGCGGCGCTTATTCTCGCGCTTTTATACATTCTGGCGTCATAGGCGGCGCCTGCGAAAATGTAAGAAATTTGTAATATTATTGTGTTGACACGCGAGATTATTATGTTTATAATCATATTAATAAGATGTGCTTATTAATATGGCGTCTCATATGCTTACCAATGATAAATTATGGAGGGTTTACCGATGAAAAAAATACTGGGGTGCGTTCTGCTGGCCGCCGTGCTGGTTATCTGTATGGGAATGAAGGGCATTGTCCCGGTCGATGTTGACGACTCCGCGAATGAGGAAAAAGTCACGATGTACAGCGAGGACGGACGCTCGGAGCAGTTCACGCCGAGCGAGGCTGAGGAGCAGAAAACCGTCGGTTGGTACGATAATTTCAGCGACGTTCTTACCACAATGTGGAAGGAAGACGGTAGCAGCATAGTGGCCTATAAGGCCGACGAGGGCAAATACGAGAAAGAGGGTTACACCACAAATTACGCGTCGATCTTCGCGAAGGTGTTCAATCCCGAAACCGAGGAGGTCAAGGACGTTTTGAAGAGCGAGGTGCAGTCATACGTTGACAGCGGCTGGAAACGCGGCAACGGCAAGCTTGATCCCGACGCGCCCATGATCGCGCTGACGTTTGACGACGGCCCCGGAGCGAAAACAACGCCGCGCCTGCTTGACATTCTTGAAGAAAACAACGCGCGCGCCACGTTCTTTATGCTGGGCGACCACATGAAGGGCGCGGCCGACACGATAAAGCGCATGCAGTCCATGGGCTGCGACACGGCGAGCCACACATACGACCACACGCAGCTTACGTCGCTTTCGGGCGACTCGCTCAAGAGCCAGTTTGAAAATAGCAATAATAACTTAAAAGATATTATAGGCGAAAATCCGAGTTCGGTGCGCCCGCCTTACGGCTCGTATAACGACACCGTCAAGAACGTGGCCAAGGAATACGGAATGCCGATCATACTCTGGTCGGTCGACACGCTTGACTGGAAGTCAAAGAACGCCGACGCGGTTTACAACGCGGTTATGTCAACCGTTCAGGACGGCGATATACTGCTGTTCCATGATATTTACGACTCAACGATCGACGCGGTTGAGCGGCTAATTCCCGCGCTTATGGACGAGGGCTATCAGCTCGTCACCGTCTCGGAAATGGGCGAGGCGAAAATAGGCGGTCTGGAGCCCGGACATGTTTACACCGATCTGCGCCCCGGCACCGTCAAGTCACTGACGGGCAGCTCGAACAATTCCGAAAAATCAGAAAGCTCAAACAATTCAAATAACTCAAACAACAACTAAAGCTCAAACTCAAAGCCGCGGCGATCAATCCTCGCCGCGGCTTTTTGAATTAATTTATATATTTTGAAATTTTTTTAAAAATCCGGGAACTTATTCGGGGATTTTATCGTCTAAGATAATATAGGTGAAGTTTATATATATTCAATTTTCGGCAAGAGAGTGAATTGGTATGAAAAAGCTGCTTTTCGGCGGCTTTTTTGTTATTTTTGATAATTTTGCAAATATTTTTCAAATTATTGTTGACAAGTATTTATGGTTATGTTAAAATAACAGTGGTTGTAAACGTTGATTAGCTAAAGTATCAGAATTCTTATCCGTTTCTTGGGCGGGTAAGCGGTTTTGGTGCTTTTTTATTTTAAAGCTGAGAAGGGATTTAAAATGAAGAGACGGGAAAATTATATGCAAACACTCCGATTTTTGTCGGATTGCAGATTTTCTTATAATTTTGAAGCAGCGGATAATTCGATCCGCAGCTTGATTGTGCCCGAAAATAAAGATAAAACGGCATAGGGACCATTGCGTCCCTATGCCGTTTTAACGTAGTAATTAGTAATTTGCGAATAGGCCCGCCACCATGTAGGGGCGGATATTATCCGCCCGCTTGGCTCCCCTTGGGGGGAGCTGGATTTCCGCCGTAAGGCGGAAAGACTGAGAGGGGTACCTAATCACTATTAGCTAATCGCTAATCACTATGTTGGCCCCTCTCCGTCGCCTTCGGCGCCACCATTAAGGAAGCGCTTGGTCAAAATCGCAAGCGATTTTGAAAGGTCGCTTTGAACCCGCACGCTCCGCGTGCTGATTATCCCCGAGGGGGAGGCAAACGAACCTCGCAAGGTTCGTCCTAACATTTCGTAGGGCCGGATGCCCACATCCGGCCGGCGGCATGTGGGCATGCCGCCCTACATCGTAGGGGCGGATATTATCCGCCCGTTTGGCTCCCCCTTGGGGGGGAGCTGTCTGCAAAGCAGACTGAGAGGGGAACTAACCAACAAGCACCCCTCTCCGTCGCCTTCGGCGCCACCTCCCCCGAGGGGGAGGCATATCACGAAAAAAATTAATTAACATAAAATCTTAAAGAAAGAAAGGGATTCAAAATGAGGAAAAGAAGAATTTTATCGCTGTTGCTGGCAGTGGCAGTAATGGCAACAATGTTAGTAGCGGTACCACTGACCGCAAGCGCGGCGACCGGTGATACGGGTTATGCCGAATGGGTAATTATGGGCAATAATTCAATTGACGATGAAACCACCCATAATTCATATAAATCTAGCAGCGATCTTGTTATTAGTCCGACAATAACAAATACATCGGTAACCAATGCTAAATTTACTCCCGGTGAAGTTCAGGAAACTACTTCATTTAAAGCTTATAGCGGCGAAGAAAAACAAATTGGAACAGGAGAAATAAAGGGTTCCGCAAAAGTGGGATCAAGTAGTGCTATTACTATCAATACAGACTTGAACAACTCTGAAAAATTTAATAAATATGATCTTTTAATTGTATATTCGGAGAGATATAAAGATAGTGGCATTAAAGTTAGCGGTGATGCAAGTCGTGTTATCGGCGAGCAAAATGGCAGCGGAGATAAAACACAGCATTATAAAACCATGACTTATGAAGTCAAAAATCTTTCAGACAATAATATTAAAATTCAACGGGGAAGTAATGAGGCAGATATTCTTTATATTGGTCTTAATTACGGATATGAAGAGAAAGCGTATGTTCCTGTTACAAGCGTTAACATTGAGCAGGAAAATGCAACAGCATATGTAGACGACAGTACTCAATTAACACTTAATGTGACTGTAGAGCCCGGTACGGCGACAAAGAAAAAAATAAACTGGACATATCAAGGCGAAGGAGAAGTAACTATTGATGATGCCGGTGTTGTTACCGGTAAAAAAGCCGGAACCGTTACGGCGACTGCCACATCCGATGATAACTCGGAGGCTCACGACTCATGTGTTATAACGGTAAAAGAACAACCGAGAGTTTCGGGTGAAGATGGCGGCGTTGAAAAGCTTGAGGTTGCCGAAAACAGAGTATATGATTTGCAGCAGGCTGCGCTTGATGCTGAACCTGTATTTGGACTCGGAATATATGACAACGGCAAATGTTACTTCAATAATCAAATCGCATTTTTAGGAACAGCGAAAAATGCTGTTTACACTAAAAATAAAGGTTGTCGAAGCCTTAGCGGAAAAGAAAATACCGGATACGGATCATTTTGCGTGTCAAAAGGTGAGAATGTAATAGCCATTAAACTGCCGGCTAAAGCTACAGTAAGACTTGTTCTTTACGCATGGGGAGGCACAGCTCGAAAAGGTTATATTGCTTCAAGCCTCGATGATTGCGGCGGAAGTGTGCTGCCGGATAAACATTTGGCTTCAACCGAAGATATTTCGACAAATAATACCGCTTATAGGGAGCTTAGCTATACGAACGGTGATGCTGAGCAGGTTGTGTATATTTCCGGAACCGGACAACTTGGAATATATGACATAGAGGTAACATTAGACACAGAAAACATATTTGGCGAAAAAGCTGCCGATAGCGGAAAATACACAAACAAAGGAGAAGCGGAGCGGGGCGTTATACGTTTCCTGCAGCAATATGTGGGAGAGGAACAAGTTACGGAATACGGTTTCAAAATCTTAAACAGTGATGCCGAGATCGTGGATAAAGGCGTTGTTGTTTCTTCAACAGTTGATCCGGAAAAAGTAGTTGGAAAAGGTTTTTATGCTGATGTTTACGGAATTGAGAGAAGCGGAGATGGTGATACAACATATTATGCAAAAGCTTATGTAAAGATCGGCAATCAAACGATATGGTCGGACGGAACGAATAGCAAAAGTGTTTCGTGGGATAACGAGATCAATTATCAAGAGCCGACAGAATAATCATCGAAAATTGACAAAGAGAGGAGATAAGAAAATAATGAGAGATATAAAAGAATATAAAGCTCCAAAGGCGCAAGTTACCGAATTTGAGTGCGCGGATGTTATAACAAAAAGTCTTGCGACAAGCGTAGGCTCAGGCGGAATTTTGGAGTATGACAAAGAGAAGTCATATGTAAACGCCGGCGGAAAAAGCTGGAGCGACATATACAGCAATTAATTTTGTAAGTTTTGGGAACAGGCCCGAACGGGCCTGTTCCGCAGGACGTTGAGGGCGGCTACACCTCATCCGACTTTTTGCCCATTCGGGCAAAAACCCACCATTAAGGAAGCTCTTGGTCAAAATCGCAAGCGATTTTGAAAGATAGCTTTGAACCCGCAAGCAAAGCTTGCTGATTATCCCTCAAGGGGAAGGCTTTGCGGCCCAAGGCTTCCCCTTGAGGGGAAGCTGTCTGCGGCCGGAGCCGCGTTAGCGGGTTCGTTGCACCACGGTATTCCGTTTCCACGGATAAACGAGGCCGCAAATCATTAACGTTTGCGGACATGAGACGAAGTCTGACTGATGAGGTGTCACCTAATCACTATTCGCTAATCGCTAATAACTACGTTGGCCCCTCTCCGTCTTTCCGCCGTACGGCGGAAATCCACCTCCCCCACCTTACGGCAGGGGAGGCAGACGAGCGGCGCTATGCGCCGCAGGACGCGTTTGCGGTCAGCGCGAATTTGGGAATTTTCTTTAAATACAGGTATCTCAAGCCAAGATTGAGATGTGCCGATCCAATCAACGAACCAACCATGGCACTCTGCCTCAGGAGATATCCGTGTTCGCGCTGACCGCAAACGCGTGTGTGAATGATATAATATCGCGGATGAACCGCGGCCGTTTTGATGTCGGCCGCGGTTCATCCGCACGTTTTTCGGCTCTGTGTCCTATGTTAAAAAACTCCGCGCTATTTAATGAAATTATATACAATTTGGCTATTGAAATTATCGCACACCCCTGCTAAAATAACTGTAGAGAGTTTAGTTTGCGGAAAAATTTTCAAAGAGGTGCGAACATGAGCGAGATTATAGATTGCGTGAAGCGAAATGATATGGACGGCGTGAAGGAGCTGCTCTCCCACAGGGCGAGGCTCGTTGACGAGTGCGACGAGAATGGCGTTTCCGCCGCTTTTCATATGGTGAGGACCGGAGATATTAAATGGGTAAAATTTTTGGTGGAATATACCTTCGCGAGCTTCAACGAGTGTGACGCGAAGCACCGCACAGTGCTGCACGAGGCGGTCAAGACCGGCAGCCTCGAGTGCGTGAAATACCTTGTTGAGCGCGTGGGCCTTGACCCGTGTCAGGGCGACATGCACCTTATTTCACCGTTTGAGATCGCGCATGAGCGCGGCCTCAAGGAGATCGAGGAATTTTTTGAGCAGATCGTCGGCTGCAAATTCGAGGACATGTACAAGAACCCTGTCCGCCGCGGCTTTTACGCCGATCCGTCGATCGTCCGCGTGGGCGAGGATTATTACATGGTGAACTCGTCGTTCATTTTCTTCCCCTGTATTCCGATTTCCCACTCGACCGACCTTGTTCACTGGCAGAGCATAGGCCACGCTATAACCAATCCGGAATGGGCCCACCTTGAGGGCCTTGAGGGCGGCAGAGGCTACTGGGCGCCCGACATTTCGTACCATAACGGAAAGTTTTACATAACAGCGACCCTGCGCTATAACGACAGCGACAAGGTGAAGCGCAGACAGATCATCGTGTCCTCGGAAAAGCCCGAAGGCCCGTACTCCGAGCCCGTGTTCATTGACGAGGACGGAATAGACCCCTCGCTTTTCACCGACGTTGACGGCAGACGCTACATGCTGCTGAACCGCGGCGCGAGGATATTTGAGCTCAACGAGGACGCCACCGAGAAGATCTCGGAGGCAAAGCTTCTGTTTTACGGCGACAACAAGCGCGCGCCCGAGGGCCCGCACCTGATATATAAGGACGGATATTATTATCTGTTCCAGGCCGAGGGCGGCACCGGCGAGCAGCATTGCGTGACGGTCGCCCGCAGCAAGACGCTTATGGGCGTTTACGAGCCGTGCCCGTATAACCCGGTAATGACCCAGCGCGACTACACCGCGCCGATAACCTGCGCGGGCCACGCCAAGCCTGTTCAGACCCAGAACGGCGACTGGTACGTTGTTTACCTCTGCAACAGGAGCCTCGACGGAAAATACGCGATGCTCGGCAGAGAGACCTGCCTTGACCCGATCACATGGACGCCCGACGGCTGGCCGATAGTCAACAGTCTGAACGGCCCGAGCACGCTCCAGAAAAAGCCCGCTCTGAAGCCCGCCCCCAACGAGCCGGGCGCGAGCTATGACGGCTTTGACGACGGAAAGGTCAAGCACTTCTGGATGTTCGCGGGTATTCCCGAGCATGACGGAATAAAGATAGAAAACAGCAGGCTTTACATAAAAGGTTCGACCGAACCGCTGACTTCAAGGAAGGCGGCAAACATAATGCTCCGCCGCCAGCCGGACTTTAATTTTGACGTGATCTGCAAAATGGACGTTAACCACGACATGGACTATGAGCAGAACTATGGCCTCACCGGATATTATGACGAGCTGACGTTCTTCACGTTCGGAATTTACAGAAACGGCGAGAACGGCTACGCGCTCAAGCTTTTTGAAAAGATAGACGATGTTGAAAGATACACGCACTATGTCGGAATACCCGAGGTCACGGACTCGATCTGGCTCAAGATAGAGACCGATGGACTGCGGCGCGTGTTCTATTACAGCATTGACGGTGTGAATTACAGAAAGGTCTACACCGCCGACAACATATACTATCTCTGCGCCCAGGCGATAAAGAAGGGCAAGCGCTTCACGGGCGCTATGGTCGGAATGTATGCCTACGGCGGAGACGGCGAGCCCATGTACGCCGCCTTTGACGAGTTCAGATGTATCAGGAGACGTTTCAGAGATGACGACTAATATTGGATTTATCGGTGCCGGCAAAGTCGGCACCGCTTTCGGTAATTATCTTAAAAAGAACGGTCTGCCCCTCGCGGGCTATTGGTCGCGCGCGCGGGAACACGCGGAAGAGGCCGCGGCATTCACCGAAAGCCGCGCCTTCGCGGACGTGGGCGGACTTGTCGGGCAGTGTGATCTGATTTTTGTCACGGTCACGGACGGCGCGATAGGCGAGGTCGCGGAAAATTTAGCGGCCATGTGCGGCGGTCTTGAGGGAAAGACGTTTTGCCACACCTCGGGCGCACTGGCGAGCGATGTTCTCGCTCCGCTCAAGAACAAGGGCGCGGAAATCGCGAGTGCGCACATGCTGCTCGCGGTCAGCGATAAGCGCTGTGATTTCGGCGGCGCGTTTTTCACGCTTGAGGGCGATTGCGAAAAAGCCGCGGAGGTTTTGCGCCGCTGCGGTAACGAATATAAGATAATCGACCCCTCGGACAAGCCGAAATATCACGCCGCGGCCGTGTTCGCGAGCAATTTTGTCGTCGGCCTCGCGGGAATTGCCTGCGGGCTTTTGGGCGACTGCGGCTTTTCGGAGCGCGAGGCTCTGAGCGCGCTCGGCCCGCTGATCGAGAACAACGTGAAAAACATAATCGAAAAGGGGCCGAAAGCGGCCCTGACCGGCCCGGTGGCCCGCGGCGACTTCGGCACGGTGAAAAAGCATCTTGAGTGCCTCAAAAATGACGCTCTCACGAAAGAGGTATACGAAACCATGACAAAGGCATTGATCGAGATGATCAAATAAATTTTGGAGGAAAATTTATGATAACAACAAAACAGCGCGCTTATCTACGCGGGCTGGCCAACAAGGTGCCCGCCCTCTATCAGATAGGCAAGGACGGAATAAACGAAAATTTCATAAAGCAGACCGCTGACGCACTGGAGGCGCGGGAGCTTATCAAGATCCATGTGCTTGACAGCGCGCTCCTGACCGCGCGCGAGGCGGCCGGAGAGCTGGCCGGTGCGGTCGGCGCGGACGTTGTTCAGGTAATAGGAAACAAGCTTGTGCTCTACAAGGAGTCCGAAAACAACAAGCGGATAGAGCTTAATTAGGGGGGAACAATGAAAATACTTCATCTTTCCGATCTGCATTTCGGCAAGCGTGTCAACGGGTTTTCGATGATCGAGGATCAGGAGCGGGCGGTCGCCCGAATTTTGGAGATCACGGACGCTGAACGGCCCGACGCGGTGATTATCGCCGGAGATGTTTACGACAAGACCCAGCCCTCCGCCGAGGCGGTGCGGTTGTTTGACGCGCTGCTTACCGGGCTTGCGGAGCGCGGCGCGGCTGTTTTTGTCATAAGCGGCAACCACGACTCCGCCGAGAGGATAGCATTCGGCGGCTCAATAATGTCGGAAAGCGGAGTTTATCTCGCGCCGGTCTATGACGGAAACGTCAGGCCCGTCACTTTGAGCGACGATTACGGCGAGGTCGATGTTTTCATGCTGCCGTTTATAAAGCCGTCGCATGTCCGCAGGATTTTTGAGGACGCGGAGATCAATTCCTACACCGACGCGGTGAGGACCGCGGTTGAGCATATGGAGATCGACCCGGGCCGCCGCAGTGTTCTTGTGACGCACCAGTTTGTCACGGGAGCCGAAACCTGCGAGTCGGAGGAGCTCTCGGTCGGCGGCTCCGACAATGTGGACGCGGCCGTGTTTGAACCGTTTGACTATGTGGCCCTCGGCCACCTGCACGGCCCGCAGAGCGTGACGCGCGAGACGGTCAGATACTGCGGAACGCCGATAAAATACTCGTTCTCGGAGGCGCGTCACAAAAAGTCGGCGACGATAGTCGAGCTTTTTGAAAAGGGCCGCGTCGAGATCAGGACAGCGCCGTTTGTGCCCGTTCACGATATGCGCGAAATCAGGGGAGAGTATAACGAGATCATGAAAAAATCGTTCTACGAGGGAACCGACACGAGCGATTATTTAAGAATAATCCTTACCGACGAGGAGGACGTGCCCGACGCCATAGGAAAGCTGCGCTCGGTCTATCCGAACATAATGCGGCTGGAATATGATAATTCCCGTACGAGAGCGGGCGGCGCCGTGATCGCTTCCGAAGCCGCGGAGAGCAAAACGCCGCTTGAACTTTTCGGCGAGCTGTTTGAAATCCAGAACAACAAAAAATTGTCGCCCGAGCAGGAGGAGTATCTTGCCTCAGTGATCGAAAGCATATGGGAGGGAGAGAAATGAGACCTCTTAGATTAAAATTATCAGCCTTCGGTCCCTACGCGGGCGAGGCCGAGATCGACATGGCGACGCTCGGAAGGAGCGGGCTGTATCTGATAACGGGCGACACGGGAGCGGGAAAGACCACGATATTTGACGCAATAACCTACGCGCTCTACGGCGAGGCCAGCGGAGACAGCCGCGACCCGTCAATGCTGCGTTCGAAGTATGCCGCGCCCGAAACTCCCACATTCGCGGAGCTTGAGTTTGAGTACGGCGGGAAAAAATATACCGTGCGGCGCAGCCCGGAATATATGCGCCCGTCAAAGCGCGGCGGAGGAATGACGAAGCAGAATGCCGAGTCGGAGCTGCGCCTGCCCGACGGGCGGATAGTTTCCAAAAACAAGGAAGTAAACGACGAGATCCGCGGCGTAATGGGGGTCGACAAAAGTCAGTTTTGTCAGATCGCGATGATCGCCCAGGGTGATTTTTTGAAGCTGCTGCTCGCCAAAACTGGAAGCAGGATAGAAATTTTCAGAGAAATATTCAAAACAGGCCTCTATAACACCTTGCAGGACGAGCTAAAGCGCGGCGCGGCCGAGGTGAAAAGCCGCTGCGCGGAGCTTCGGAGCGAGATGAGCCGTTATGCTCGCTCGGTCGAATACGAGGACGAAAGCCTTGATGAGATTTTCGCGGGCGGGTACGTCCGCGCCGACGAGGCGGCGGAGGCTCTTGACACACTGATTAAAAATGATGAAAAGCGGAGAGCAGAGCTCAAGGCGGAGGAAAAGGAGCTTGAAAGCGCCGCGGAGGAACTGAGCCGTCGTTTGGGCAAGGCAGAGGAGATCGCCGCGTTGCGGGAGATGCTTGCCGCCGCGGAAGCTGAACTCAAAACAATCGGGCCAGAGCTTGAGCTGCTGGCCGCCGCGCTTGAGACCGAGCGCGGCCGAAAGGCGGAGCGTGGGAAGCTCGAATCCGAAGCCGCCGCGATAGAAAACACGCTGCCGCGGTATGATGAGCTTGACGCTGACGTGCTTGCCGCCGAGGAAACCAAAAAATCCGCCGAGGCCGCTGCCCGCGACGCCGAGAATTTGAAAAGCGGCCGCGCGGAGGCGGAGAAAAAGCTCCGCGATTTAAAGGCGGAGCAGGATGAGCTCAAAGACGCGGGCGAGCGCAGGGAGCGCTTAGCGGCCGCGCTTGAGAGGGCCGAGACGCGGAAAAAGCGGCTTAAGGAGCTTAAGGACAGCTTGGAAAAACACGGCAAAGCCGCGAAGCTGCTTGAGGACGCGAAACTTAAATACATGGCCGCGTCAAGCCGAGCGGACGCGCTCAAGCGTGAATTTGACCTGATGCAGCGGGCTTATCTTGACGAGCAGGCGGGGGTTCTGGCCGAGCGGCTGGAGGACGGCGAGCCCTGCCCTGTGTGCGGCTCGCTCGAGCATCCGCATCCCGCGGAAAAGTCCGCCTCGGCGCCGAGCGAAAAAGAGCTTGAGGACGCCAAGGCGGAGCTTGAGAGCGCGGACGCGGAAAGCCGAAACGCGTATGACCGCGTTTCTGAACTGCAAAGCGAAAGCGCGTCGTGCAGGAGCGAATGTGAGCGTTTGGGCGGAGAGCTGCTCGGAACGGATAAGATAGACGCGTTAACTCAAAAGCTGCCCGAAGCCGAAAATGAGGCTGACGCGGCGGCGAATGAGCTCAAGGACAGGCTAAGCACCGAGACAGAGCGCGCGAAACGAAAGGCCGAGCTTGAGGAGCTGGTCCCGAAGGCCGAAGCCGAAAATCGGGAGATCGGGATCAGATCGGGCGAGGCCGAAAAGCGCGCCGCTGCGCTTGAGGCGGAGCTTGAACAAAAGGAGGCGGCCGTCTCAAGACTGGCGAACAGCCTTGAGTTTGAGAGCAAGGCCGCGGCCGAGGAACGGATCAAAGAACTCGGCAGGATCAGGGCTGACATGGAAGCGGCTCTTGAAAAGGCCGAAAAGGACCATGAGTTAAAAAGCGCGGACGCCGCCGCGCTGCGCGGCAAAATCAAGTCGCTCAAGGAGCGGCTTGACGGCGCGCCGGAAATTGATCCGCAGGCCGAGCGCGAACGGATTGACGAGCTCGCGCTTAAAAAGGAAGAGGTAAGCGGAGCGCTGACCGCGCTGGCGATGAGAATAAAAACCAACGGCGGCGCGAGGAGCGAAATCAGCCGCCTCGGAAAAGAATTAGAGGCGGCGGAGCGGAGGCTCGTTATGATCGGCGAGCTGTCAAGCACCGCTGGCGGAACCGTGACCGGCAGGGAAAAGATAATGCTTGAGACATATGTGCAGATGACGTATTTCGACAGAATTATCGCCCGCGCCAACACGAGGCTGCTTGTTATGACGAGCGGACAGTATGAGCTCGCGCGCCAGACCGAGGCTGACAACAACCGCAGCCAGAGCGGGCTTGAGCTCAGCGTGATCGACAACTATAACGGCAGCGAGCGCAGCGTGCGCACCCTGTCGGGCGGCGAGTCGTTCAAGGCGTCGCTCGCGCTTGCGCTCGGACTCGCGGACGAGGTCCAATCCTCGGCGGGAGGAATACGGCTTGACACGATGTTTGTGGACGAGGGCTTCGGCTCGCTTGACGAGGAGTCGCTGAGGCAGGCGATAGACGTTCTGACGAGCCTGACCGAGGGTAGCCGCCTTGTGGGAATTATTTCGCACGTCGGCGAGCTCAAGCAGAGGATAGACAAGCAAATTGTGGTGACAAAGCAAAAGAGCGGCGGCAGCCGCGTGAGCGTTGTCTGCGATTAACATAAGGGGGTCATAATATGAAAAAGTCGATCGGTATTGTTATGGGCGGAGTTATGGCGGGCTTCATGCTCTCGATAGGCTGCGCGGTCAAGCTGTCGGTGGATAACGCCGTGGCGGGCTCGTTTTTGTTCAGCCTCGGGCTGTTCGCGATCATTACGTTCGGGTTCGGGCTGTTCACCGGAAAGGCGGGATATATGGCGGTCAATCCGCCGTCCTACATAGGCGAGGTCGCGCTGGTGCTGCTCGGCAACCTTATCGGCACCGCGATAGGCGGAACGCTGCTTCATATCACGCGCTTCGGAGCCGAGCTGTCAAGCGCCGCGGCGGGAGTGATGGCCGGGAAAATGAGCGACGGCCCGCTCAGCATGGTCGTGCTCGCGGTGTTCTGCGGAGTTTTGATGTTCACCGCGGTGGACGGCAGCAAAAGGCTGCGCGAAAATAAAAACTTCGCCGGCTCGCTGTTTATAATCTGCGTTCCGGTCATGGTGTTTATCCTGTGCGGTTTTAACCACAGCATCGCGGACATGGGATATTTCTTTATCAGCGGATGCGCGGACGCGGGAAAAGCGCCGCTTTACTTTGTTATGGTAATAATCGGAAACGCGCTCGGCTGCATGGCGATACCCGCGGCCGAGAAAATTATTAAGCTTAACTGAGGTGGTCTTATGACGCAGGAAAAAATTCAAAGGATAAACGAGCTCGCGAAAAAAGCAAAGAGCCCGGAGGGTCTCACGGACGCCGAAACCGCGGAGCGCGCCGCTTTGCGGCGCGAATATCTCGCGGACGTCCGCAGGAACCTTAAGGCTCAGCTTGACAATATTGAGATAGTTGATTAAAACTACCGTTTGAGAATAGGGCGCAGACGCTTGTAGAGCAGGAACGTCAGAATTGAGATAACGAGCCCTTTCATGAGATTAAACGGCACGACGCAAAGAGCGATAAGCTTGAACTCGCTGCTAAAAATCGGCGAGATCTCGGTTCCCATTTTGATTATCGCGTCAAGCGGGAAGCCCATGGCGTTTATGTAAAACGGGAACATTATGAAATAATTCGAGAAAAGGCTCACAAAGCCGAAGCACAGAGTGCCGACGATCATGCCTATGAGCGCGCCCTTGCGCGTTCTGTTGCGCTTGTATATTACTCCCGCGGGGATAACAAGACAGCAGCCGAGTAGGAAGTTCGACAGCTCGCCCACGCCCGCGGTCGAGGTCATGAACAGATGGAGCAGGTTTTTGATAAGCTCCACAAGGACTCCCGCCGTCGGACCGAATGCGAACGCGCAGATAAGCGCGGGCAGGTCCGAGAAGTCGAATTTGACGAAGCTCGGCGCGATAGGCAGTGAAAAGTCAAGCATCATCAGGACGAGCGACACAGCCCCGCACATTGCTACCGAGGCGATGAGCCGCGTTGTGATTTTGTTTTTTGTGCTCATGTTATCTCTCCTTAATATCTGAATATTTTTGGTTTAAAAGCCGCCCGCGGCCGCGGGCGGCTTGGCTTTATTCTTCGGCTGTGTCCGAGCTTTCCGTTCCTGCTGCGGTCGTTGACGCCGCCGTTATTTCGGTGGGCGGAGGCAACGGCGGATTGCTGCTGTCAAAAACCTCCTGGACCGTATTGCCGTCGCTGTCTGTGGACGTCTTGGTGGCGACAACGTTACTGCCGTCATTTTGGACCGTGATCGAAGTGTCGGGAACCGAAACGTTCGAGCCCACAATGCTGACGGAAAGTGTCGCTCCGCCAGCTGACAGGAAAAGTCTTATCGGATAGTCGGTGCTGTTTTCAAATATAAATTCGGGACCTCCCCACGAAACCGTGGCGTCCATTCCCTTGGGAACGTAGGTAACGTCCTTTGAGTGCGAGGTGCGCTCGATAACTTTAAGCCCCGCGCGGTTCACGGCGCAGAATATGGTTGACGAGACCTGGCATATGCCGCCGCCGTAATCCGTCTCGCTCACGGTCTCGCCGTTTTTCACAACATATACCGGAGCGGGCAGATAGCCTCTTGACGCGGTTCTCTGGCCGACGACCTTGTTGAAGTCGAACCGCTCGCCGGGCAGAAGCTCAATTCCGCTGATCGTGTTCGAGCAGACGCTGATGTTGTTGGAGCGCGAACCGCTGCTGCCGCCGTAATACGTCGTGTAAGTTCCCAAGGTGTCCTCATACATAACGCTTTGAAGGAACTGCGCGTTTTTGGCGGGCTCCACTGTCTGGACCGGTATGCTGTACTCGATCTCGGGCTGGTTGACCGCGCGCTCGACCTCGGATTTGCTTACAATGATCTGAGGCTTGGACGGAACGACATAGACTTTGTTGTTTTCGTCCTTGGCGTACTGCGCGTCGACCGCCGGAGATGTTATATAATTATAGAACGCGTCAAGATCAAGCGGTTCAGCGTCGGTGATCTCGGGGACGAACGTCACGTCGCCAAACGTGAAGGTGTATATCCTGTCAAGGACCTGACTTACGGCGTCATCCATATTAACCTTAACGCCCTGCTGCGGTTTTGCGATAATAATATCGTTGTTTGTTCCCAAACGATAAGTATAGCCCAGCGGCTCTTTTTCATACGGCGAACACAAATCGGTGATCGCGCCGGTCAGAGCCTGCTCGTCATACGAAACCGCGGGCCTCATTTCCCTGCGGCCGAACAGACTGCCGGTGAAGCTTTTCAGCTTGTTTAAAAATCCCGGATTTTCCCTGCCCGCGTTATACGCGTCGCTGGCGGTTTTCTCGGGCTCAAAATTCATCGAAAGGTTCGTGACGTTGATTGTGGAGGACGAGTCCATGCAATGAAAATTCATTGTTTTGTCGGCAAGCTTATCCTCGCTGTAAACCCCCGCGAGCGTGGCGGCCGCCTTCTGCTGACTCATTCCGCTAATATCAACATCTTCAACGTATGTGTGGGGCATGATTCCGTCATACGCGTTAACGTATACTCCGTAGCCCGCGGCGGCCAGAACGACCGCTCCGGCTATGCAGCCCGCGATTATACCGCCTTTGCCCTTTTTGCCGGTTTTTGCCTTGACTTTTTTGACCGGCTTTTTGTTATCGCTTGTTTTTTTCGGCGCCGATTTCGCGCCTCTGTCGTTTTGTGGATTGCCCGGACGCTCAAAAACGTCTTCGGTTTCATTCTCGTCCGCGGCAATGTTTTCTTTATCTGACATTTCTTTCACCCGCCTTAAGAAATTACTCTAATTAATATTCTCTCACAAAATCCGACAAAAATCAATATAATTTTTAAATGATAACAAAATGTTATATTGTTTTAATATTCGGGTTATATTTTACTTCTGTCCGCTCAAAAAATTAACCACAAACTGCGAGGCGGTCCTTCCCGAAAAGCCGTTGTACTGTATCTGCCATGTCAGGGCCTGCGACCGTATCTCCTCGGTCATGGAGATACCTCTGCGGCGCAGCATGTCTTCGACAATGTTTAAATATTCCTTTTGCGTCGGGGTCAGGAAGCTCAAGTTTATGCCGAAGCGCTCGGCTAACGACTTGCGCTCGCTTATGGCCTCGCTCCTGTGGATCTCATCTCCGCCGTCTCTGTCGGACCATGTTTCCTTTATCAGTCTGCGCCTGTTTGAGGTGGCGTAAATGAGAATATTTCCGCCCCTTGACTCCGCCTGTCCGTCAAGCGCCACCTTGAGGACCTTGTAGCCGGGATCGTCCGGCTCGAAGGATAAATCGTCTATAAAAACAATATATTTAAGCATGCTGTTGTTTATTCCCGAGAGGACTTTTCCCAGATCGCCGATGTCGGGCTTTTTGAGCTCGATCAGCTTGAGGCCGCGGTCCTTGAACATGTTAAGGCAGGCCTTGACGCAGGACGATTTTCCCGTGCCGCTGCTTCCGGTAAGCAGCACGTCGTTTGCCGGGAAGCCCGAAACAAAGCTTTCGGTGTTGGCGATCAGCACTTTTTTCTGGTGCTCGAGGCCGACAAGGTCGTCAAAAATGATCGGGTCGGCGTTTAAAATTCCGCGCAGAGCGCCGTTTTCCCATTTGAGCGCGGCGTAGGCCGAGTTTTTGCCCGTGCCGAAAATTTCGGCGTGGGCCAGCATGGCGCCCATGAGCGCCTCGCGCGACGATGAATTCATCATGCTCTCGATCGAGCGGGTATAGCCGCCCAGACCCGTGTGAACCGGAGGTATGTCAATTTTTGAAAACGGCACAAGGCCGCGCTCCGCGCAGAGCCCGTCCCAGTCGGCGCGCAGAAGCTCGTCAAAAATCAGCATCGTGTCCTGACGGAGAAACGCCCTCACGGTCTCAAGCTCGGGCAGGCCGTCCTGCTCAAGCGACGCGCGGACAATGTATTCGCGGACAATATCGCCGCGCGACAGCCGCCTTTCCGAAAACGCTATGAGCCGCCGCGCGGCCTTGTAGTACGCGTCGGCGCTTCCGTCCTCCTTGAATTTTAAAAGATTTTTGATCGTTTTGTCTCGGTTCAGATTATTGAAAATAAATAAGTTCATAATATATTACCTCGTTTTAATTATATCAAGCGCCGTTTCCGCGGTCGCCATGGCCATTGCCTTCGCCTTCTCCGCGGATTTTTCAAGCTCCGCGCTTATTTCCGCGGCGTTTATCACGGCCGCGTCAATGTTTTTCTCAAGCTCCGCCGCGCTCAGGTTTTCAACCGGAATAAAATGTTTTTGTCCGATATAGTCCATGATCGCCCGCACCTTCGGATCGTATATGAGCCCGATTATCGGCGTGGCGGCCGCGGCCGCGTAAATCAGCGTATGGAGCCTCATTCCGATGACCAGCTTTGCCCGCTTTGTCAGGCCGAGGATCTCGGACGGGCTCAGATTTCCCGGAGCAACCCGTGCGCAGCCGCCGCTCAATCCGGCGGTTCGCTTGGTGATCGCGGTGTCCTTCGGGCACTGCATCGGAACGAACAGAGTTTTGATCCCGTATTTTTCGCTCATGTATTCCGCGGCCTCGGCGACGGCCTTCTCAAACTCCGCGCCGATAGTTTTCCACGGCCTTATCGCCGTGCAGGCAAAGCTCTCGCCCGGGCCTATGCCGCATTTTTCGAGTATCCTGTCGACCGTCTCGTCTGTCGTCGGCCTGAGAGTGAAGGCCGGATCGGCGGTGACTTCGGTCCTCGGGTTGTCAACGCCGATTTTCTTGAGCTCGTCAAGCGACGAGTTCTCTCGCAGGGTTATACATTCGGCTTTGTTGAGAGCGCGGCGTATTTTCGGATAGTTGCGCTTGTTGAGTATCGGCCCTATGCCGTTTGAGTAAAGCATGACCTTTGTGCCGACTCGGTGGGCCAGATTGATTATCGAGATGTAATACGCGAGCGACTTGTCGCTTGTGATGTCCTGAATCAAGCTGCCGCCGCCGCTTATCAGCAGCGAGGTCTTTTTCATTTTGCTCTTTATCAGCGGAATGTTGAACCTGTGGATCGAGTCGACGCCGAACAGCGCCGAGGTCTCCTTCGGGTTGGCCGACAGCGCGAGAATGTTTATGTCGGGCTTAAGCTCCCTCAGATTGCTCACGATCGCCTTTAAGATCGAGTCGTCGCCGCTGTTGTCAAAGCCGTAATAGCCCGAGATCATCACGTCGTACCTCTTCGGCTTTTTAAGCGGCGGAGGCGGATATTTTCCCGCGCTTTCAAACTCGTCGGGCGACACGTCGTTTATGCCCTCGTTCTTTATAACGCTGACGTACATTTTCATGGCGTCGTCCGCCATTGTTTCTATCGAATAGTATTTTTCGATCACATGCTTGCCGTAAGCGCCGAGCTCCGCTCTTTTTTCGGGGGTCATGCGCATAAGCGTCATTATGTCGTCAAACAGAGCGTCTTCGGTCGTTTTTTCGCAGCCTCGGCAGCAGAAGTTGGTGTCGATCGAGACCTTGAGCTTATCCTCGCCGAATATGCCGATATAACCCTCGTTTCCCGCGATTATCGACGGTTTTTCGGCCGCCATTGCCTCTAACGCGGCGCGGCTCACGCCGACGAATATCTCACCGCTCGCCACGAGCTTGTTGATGTCGGTGCGGCTGCCGGTGTATTTGATGAGCGGCTTTTTGAGCTTTTCGTTCACCGCATCGGCCTCAAGCGCCATTGCCTTGAAGTCGCCTCCGCCGCCGACGATCAGGATCTCAAGATCGTCGATCTCCCTGTCAAGCCTTTCGGCGATCGCAATAAGCTTGTGGGCCGCGAGGCTGCGGTCGATGTCCATGCGGCTGACGTAAACGATTCTGCGCTTGCCGGGCTCAAGCCCGAACTCCGCCGCGGCGTCCGAATAATCGGTGTCCTTTGAAAATTTGGCGGTGTCAATTCCGTTTATGGTTATTCTTATGTTCCCCGGTCTTATGCCGTAGTTGTCAATGAGATATTTTTTTATGTCCTCGCTGACCGCGAGAGAGCGGTCGCCCCACTTGCTGATATATTTATAAGGAAACTTCAGACTGAAGACCCAGTGCGCGGTCGTGACGAACCTGAAGCTGACCGACCTGCGGATCAGGTTCAGAATAAAGCACGGTATTCTGGCGTGGCCGTGGACCACGTCAAATTTTTCGCGGGTGATCAGGTCTTTAAGAATTTTGTATGACCGCGTCACATCCGAGGGCTTTTTCGCCGACATGGGAACGCGCACATGCCGGACTCCCGACTCGACGAGCTCGCTCTCATACGCGCCGCCCGCGGACGCGACCCAGACCTCAACGCCCCGCCTGCTCAGCGCCTTTGACAGCTCGACTATGTGAGTTTCCGCCCCGCCGATGTCAAGCTTCATTGTAGCCATCAGAACCTTCATAATATGTTACCCTTGCCTTTCGTCATATTAAGTTTTATTTTAAATCACTTTTCCCAAAAATGCAATACCCGAGCGGGATTTTTTGAAAAAATCGCGAATTTTGACTTGTTCATGATTTTTTACAGTAACAAAATATGTTTTTGAAAATTAATTGAAAATTAATTATATATTTTTTATAAAAAACCGTTGACAAACATTTTTCGCTATGTTAAAATATCAGTGGTTGAAAATGTTGATTAGTTATCGTATCAAATTTCTTATCCGCGTCATGGGCGGATAGGTTGCTTTGATGCTTTTTTATTTATTTTGGTGTAGAGAAGGGACTCAAAATGATGAAACGGCAGAATTGCGGAATTTACGCGCAAAACATGCCTTCCTCCGATATTTGTCGGGGGGGGGGGGTAACTTTAATAATTTAAAAAACGCGGCCGACGCGGCCCGCGCTTTGATTGCGTGCGAAAATAAGACTATAACGGCATAGGGACAATTGCGTCCCTATGCCGTTTTGCTTGCCCCCAATTCGTAGGGGACGGCTGTGGCCGGAGCCGCGGAGCGGGTTCGTTGCACCACGGTATTCCGTTTCCACGAATAAACGAGGCCACAGATAATTAACGTTCGTCAGTATGCCCCCGGACGTCCCGCGGCGGCATGTGGGCATGCCGCCCTACACCGGGGCGGATATTATCCGCCAACGTAGTGATTAGTGATTAGCAAATAGCGAATAGGCCCCGCTACCATGTAGGGGCGGATATTATCCGCCCGCAAAACACCTCCCTCTTTGAGGGAGGGGGACCGCGATAGCGGTGGAAGGAGCATTATTGGGCGAATATATGGTAAGTGCGCCGATCTCCCTCAGTCGCCTTCGGCGACAGCTCCCTCCCGGAGGGAGCCGTAAACGTACAATTTCACACTTTACGACGAGTAACATAACCAACGAAAAAATAATTAAATTAACATAAAAATCTTAAAGAAAGAAAGGGATTCAAAATGAGGAAAAGAAGAATTTTAT
The DNA here is from genome assembly GCA_947630135.1 of uncultured Monoglobus sp. Taxonomy (GTDB): domain Bacteria; phylum Bacillota; class Clostridia; order Monoglobales; family Monoglobaceae; genus Monoglobus. Next base: position 84,556 of record CANRGH010000004.1, on the reverse strand, counting down.
CGCTGTTGCTGGCAGTGGCAGTAACAGTAACAATGTTAGTAGCGGTACCACTGACCGCAAGCGCGGCGGATCCTGATCCGTATTCGGATTTAGTGGCAATTCCTAAAACCATTACAAAAATGTCATTTGCTGAGGTTGCATCATTTGATGGAGCTTCTCCTGTTTCTACACCCAACCCTGAAATTGAAGGTCTTCATATTGAAAGATATATAAAAGAAAAAACAGATAATGTATATTCTGAAAATAAGTACTTTAGAGGTGGCGGTAAAGCTGGTATTAAAGATGGCACAAATAGAAAAATTAAACTTGATTTTACCGATGATTCTGTCGATAACGCTACAGAGTACACTTTTCCGTATGCAATTTATGTAAAATCAACTCCGGAAAAAGATATAGCTACTAATGATAAGTTGTTTGCATTTAAAACCGCTGAAGCTTGCGGTGTAACAATATATTGTACTGACGATTATACTTTTAGTGTCTATAACGCTACAGATAAGATTGAGATTGGCGATAAGATGGTTAGCAAGGACGATACTACCGGCAAATTTAATTCTATTCATTTGTATACGGAAGGTAATGAGGTAATACAAGTTGGTGGTGATGGCAATAAAGATGCGAAGATTTGTTTAATTGAATTTAATTGGGATGAAGAGCCTCCCGCAACACCTGCTCCGGTTGATGAAGTAACCGTAACTCTTGACAGTGAAAATATAGAAATATATGAAGATAATGCGACTTATAATTTGAAAGCAATGGTTCAATTGCCTGAAACAATTCCGGACGGAGACACCGGTGTCACATGGTCAATCGAGCCTCAAGACGTTGCTAAACTCCAGAACGATGATACCAATACCGTTACAATAAAGCCCTTAAAAAGCGGTTCTGCAACGATAACCGCCAAATCCAAAGAGGATCCTTCAAAACAGAAAGAATGCTCGTTAAAAATAAATGAAGTTCCAGGAGTTAAAGGCACACCCGGTACTGTTGGCCAATTGCAAGCGGCGACAGAAACAAAAATTTACGATTTGCGTAAGGCGGCTGCTGATGGAAAGGCTATAAACGAAAAGGTTGCATATAAGTCAAATTGTTTATATGAAAATAATGAATTATTTGTTGCCTATAATGGTTTGTCTGATGCCTATACCGGTTTGACATATAGAGATAGTAAATCAAGTACAGATGTTGATGGAAGCACGACTAATAAAGATAGTGTAAGGATATATCGCAATACAGATATAATTGCCCTTAAGCTTTCAAAAGATTCAACGGTTAGACTTTATGTTACCAGCGGTGGAAGTGGTGATCGCTATGGTTATATTGAAGATAAATTAGAAGATTGTGGAGAGACGAAAAAAGATGACGCGCTTAAAAACAGTGCGGCTGTTAGTAGTAATGGTTCAAAGGCATTGCTGGAGTACACCGCGGATCAAGACAAAACAATATATATTTCAGGAACACATGAGCTGTTTATTTCCCAAATTCAGGTAATCGTTCCGGACAGCGACGCAACTTTTGGCGAAGGTGCTACGGATACGGGAAGCTATGATACGGATGGCGGTGTAGAAGGCGTTATACGTTTTCTGCAGCCATATGTAGGTAGAAACGATGTAGAAGAATACGGTATGTATTTCATTGGTAACAATGGGGATATAGAGAAGGCTACAATTAAAGGAACTGATAAATTAACGAGTGACAGCGGCGGTATAATAGCCGATCTTTATGGTATTAAGAAGGGTGATTCTAACATATATTCCGCTATGGCGTATGTAAAAATCGACGATCAGACAATTTGGTCAAAGCCGATCAACGGAAGCATTGCTGATTGGGATAGTGTTAAAAAGATTGACGCATCTTATAAATAATTGTTATTGATAAACAGGGAATGAAAGGAGACAAGAAAATAATGAGAGATAAAAAAGAATACAAAGCGCCGTTAGCGCAGGTCACCGAGTTTGAGTGCGCGGATGTTATAACAGACAGTCTGGCGACAAGCGTATCGGAAGGAAAATTAGAGCATGACAAGGCGAAATCATATGTAAACATAGGCGCCAAAAAATGGAGCGACATATACGGCAATTAATTTGGTGAGTTTTGGAACAGGCCCGAACGGGCCTGTTCCGCCAAAGGCTCCCCTTGGGGGAGGCAAAGCGGGCGGATAATATCCGCCCCTACAGATTTGAAAGCAGCGTTTTTCCTAAAACCATCATTTTATCAACCTGTAGGGGCGGCAATCTGCCGCCCGTCCTAATCACTATTCGCTAATTACTAATCACTACGTTGCTACGTTGATTTTTCCGATCAGCGCGGGAGTGAATACCTTCTCAGTATCGGTACTCAATCATGATAGAGACGTGTCAACTAATCAACGAACCAACCACGACACTTCCGATTTTGGTTTTTCTTTGCCCGCGCTGATCGGAACAATCACGGCGAACGTTTTAAAATCAAACAGTATTTTTGTATGTTCAAAAGAGCGGATATCCGCTCTTTTGCTGTTTTTAAAATTTTTAAAATTTTAAAATTTTTAAAAAAATTGCAGGCGTCATATTGCAAAATCCCGATTAATGTGTTATAATAATTCCGTTTGTACCGATTATTGGGAAAGGCAAGGTGGATTTATATTGAGTAAAGGGGTTAAAATATTTGTCGTTTCATGCGTTCTGCTGTGTCTCGCGCTTTGCGCCCCGGCATACGCGGAGCAGCCCGTGACGGTGCTGCTTGACGGCGGTAAAATATCGTTTGATACAGAGCCCCGTATAGTGAACGACAGAGTCACGGTTCCCATGCGGGCGATCTTTGAGGCCTACGGAGCGCTGATATATTGGGACGAGGGCGAGAAATCAGTAACCTCAAAATACGGAGACACCGAGATATACCTTAAGATCGACGATCCCGAGATGACGGTGGGCGATGAGGTCATTGAGCTTGACTCGCCGCCGTACATATCAGAGGACAGAACATATGTTCCGGTCCGCGCTGTATCCGAAGCGTTCGGAAGCGGCGTGGCGTGGGACCCGGACGAGAGAGTCGTGTCGATCATCTCGCCGCCCGAGCGCAACGAGATACTTGATGATGTGGCCGTCAGCGACGAGTTCAGATACGCCGATTATGACGGCGAATATAACGGAGTTTCGATTTTTGACAACGATAATGATTATTTCGGAATGGAGCTGCTCGCGATCAGCCCGTGGAGGGGCGAGCAGTACGCCGAAATAGTGAACGGCATGGCCGAGGATCTGCCCGATGTGCGGGTGTTCTGCGGAGTGGTTCCCACCGCGGGCGAGTTTTACGCCTCGGATACATACAGAACAAACTATAAGCCCGCGATCGCTCACATATACAACAATTTAAGCGACAGGGTGACGCCCCTTAATCTTGAGGGAGCGATGAACATAAACCTCGGACACTATCTGTATTTCAGGACAGACCACCACTGGACGCATTTCGGGGCCTACTGCGCGTATCTTGAGTTTTGCGACAGGGCGGGCATAACGCCGCCGCCGCTCGATGATTTTGACACCACGGTAATAAACGGCTATATCGGCTCGTGGGGCAGAGCGACAGAGGGCACAGACGGCTATGACTTGCTCAGCTCGACTCCCGACAAAATGGTTCTGTATGAGCCGAATGTTGACTATTCGGGCGCCGCGTATTTTGACATGGCGTTTGAACTGCCCATTATGGATGTTGAGCTGCTTGACGAGAATTTAAGAGATTATAACGTGTTTATTGATGGCGATATGCCGGTTGTGCATTTCCACACAAGCGTTGACAACGGCAGATCGGTCTGCCTGATAAAGGAGTCCTACGGCAACGCGTTTTCCACCTGGCTCGTGAACAGCTACGAGGATGTGTATGTGGTCGATTACCGTCAGTTCAACGGTCACGACGGGAATGACGAGCCCTTTGAGATAAAGGATTTTTACGAGCTTCACCCGTTTGACGATCTATTGGTGCTGAGTTATCCTTACACCGTGCTCGCCGACGACCTCAGAGAGATGTTCGGACAGATGCGGCGCAGCGATTATGTAAATCCTCCGCACATCACCGACTATGTGCCGGAATCCGCGGGAGCGGATGACGGCCCGCTGCCGACGCTTGTTCCGCAGGACGTGATAAGCAACGATTTCGCGGACGAGCTTTAGATGAAAACACACGCCCGATCTGACAGGGCGCGCTCAAATATAATAAAAATACAAAGGAGATATCACAGTGTATTTAGCGTATTTGCTGGCGGCATTATTTATTCTCGTGTTTGCCGCGCTTCAAAAATTTGTTGACCCGAAAAGGCTTGTTCCCGCCGCGGAACCCGAGCCCGAGACAGACAAAACGAAAAAACACAAGGGCAAAAAGGCCGAGGCCCCGAAGTTTTCGATCAAGAAAACGCAGGTCTCGACACGCACGTTCGTGGCGGTCGCCGCCGCGGCGCTGGTTATAAGAATGATCCTGGGCTACTTCCTGAAGGGTTATCCCACCGACATGTCATGCTGGACCGCGTGGGGAGCCAAAGTGATCAGCGACGGCCCGGGCCATTTCTACGCTCCCGATTATTTCTGCGATTACCCGCCCGGATATATCACGATCCTCGGCTTCTTCGCGTGGATAAACAAGATATTCCATTTGAGCGGCAACGCCACGCAGCTATGCTTTAAGATGCCCGGCATTCTGGCGGACCTCGGGCTGATGATCGCCGTGTTCAAAATAGGCTCAAAGCATATCGACCAAAGATCCGCTCTTATTCTCGGCATAATCTTCATGCTGAACCCGCTGCTTATCGTGAACTCCGCGGCGTGGGGCCAGGTTGAGTCGGTGCTGGCGCTGTTCCTTGTGCTGGCCATGTACAACCTCTATAAGAAAAACTGGTATTTATCGGGCGTGCTATATGTGCTCGCGGTGCTCATTAAGCCTCAGGCCTTAATGGTCGGCCCCGTGTTCCTGTTCGCGTTCCTCGCGAGCCGCGACTGGAAGATGATCCTGAAGATGATCGGCATAGGCATTGTTCTGGCGTTCATTTTCATCGTGCCGTATAACTACGCGGCATGGACCTCGGGCGCGGGATTTTTCGGAAAGCTCGTGTCCGCGTTCAATCCGCTCTGGATAATTAAAAAATACAGCGGCACTCTTGCCTCGTATCCGTATTTCACGATAAACGCGTTTAACTTCTACGCCATGCTCAAGCTCAATTGGGTCACGCTCGAGACGGGCGGCATGTCGCAGACTCTGCTCAACGTGCTTAACTACGCTCTGATCCTTGTCGCTGTGGCGGGATCGCTGCTGCTGTTCTTTAAGATAAAAAGCGAGAGCGGAAGGATATTTATCCCGTCGTTCTTTATCATAGCGTTCCTGTTCACCTTCGGGCTCAAAATGCACGAGCGCTATCTCATAACCCCGATCATATTCCTGTTCTTTGAGTATCTGGTTTCGAGGAACAAGCGCACTCTCTATGTGTTCGCGGCGTTCAGCGCCGTCAACCTTATCAACGTGTTCTGCGTTCTGCGCTATATTCTTATGTACAATACCTCCGGCCCGCCGTATTCGGCGATGGCCGTCGCCTCGGTGCTTGAGGTCGTAACGTTCATAGTTTCGATGATCGTGCTTGTTTGCGACTATGTTATTTGGCCGAAAGAGGCAGCGGAAAACGCGACGCCTCTTGACAATTGGTGCGCCCGCGTTAAGGGCGCGTATTACAGCGCGGTTTCAAGGCTTGGCGAAAAGGCCGGATCGGTGCTTCACACCGACCCCAAAAAACCGCTCAAGACCGAAAAAATCGTGCGCGCTGACATGATAATCATGGCGGTAATCGTGCTGATCTACGGCGTTGTGACCTATGCCAATCTGGGCGGCCTCAACAATCCGGAGTCGTTTTATAAGCCGTCGGCGGCCAACGAGAATGTCACTATCGACTTAGGCTCGACGCAGACGATCGACACAGTGACATATTATCTCGGAATAGGCGACGTCGGCACCAAGCCCGGCATGAAGCTCTCCGCCTCAAACGACGGCAGGAGCTGGACGGATATCAATGTTGACTGCAAGCTGAACTCGGTGTTTAAGTGGGAGGTCGTGAAGCTCTCAAACCCGACCCGGGCGAGATATATCCGCGGCGTTACCGAGTCGGACAACTACCGCATGTTCGAGATCGCATTCTGGCGGGCGGACGGCTCGATGATCGACATAGCGAGCGTCAGCGGCCCGGGAGACTGCGCCAATATAGCGGACGAGCCCGACACGGCGCAGTACAGATCATCATTTAAAAACAGCACATATTTTGACGAGATATATCATCCGCGCACGGCCTATGAAAATCTCCATATGATGCCGTATTACGAGACGACGCATCCGCCTCTCGGCAAGCTTATCATCGCGATAGGCATAGCGATCTTCGGAATGTGCCCGTTCGGCTGGAGATTTATGGGCGCAACGTTCGGCATAATTATGCTGCCGCTTATGTATATCCTGCTGAAAAAGCTGTTCGAGCGCACCCGCTATTCGGTGCTCGGAACGCTTATATTTGCCTTTGACTTCATGCATTTCTCGTTGACGCGTCTGGGCACGATCGACTCGTATCCGGTGACGTTTATCATCGCGATGTACCTGTTTATGTTCCTGTTCGGAAAGCGGGCCCTCGGTTACGCGCAGAACTCGCCCGAAAAGCTTACGGGCAAAAAGACGTTCCCGAGGCTCATGGGCTCTCTGGCGCTGTCGGGCCTGATGTTCGGCCTCGGCGCCGCCTCGAAATGGATCTGCATATACGCCGGAGCGGGACTCGCGGTCGAGCTGCTGCTGATCTTCATCGGCGTCTATATGGCTCTGCCCAAAAAGAAAAAGAGCATGTTCTGGGGCTTTGTGATAAAGACCTGCCTGCTGTGCCTGATATTCTTTGTGGCAATCCCGGGCTTTATCTATGTTATGTCATATCTGCCGATCTCAATGGTGGAGGGTTATCCCGACGTATGGCACACAATGCTCAATAATCAGACCTATATGTTCAACTACCACAGCAATCTTGACGCGACGCATCCGTATTCCTCGAAGTGGTTCCAGTGGCCGATAGATTACAGACCGCTCTGGGCGTACTCGGCCCCGGCCGAAACGGTAGGCCAGGACAAGATAGGCTGTATCTCGGTATTCGGCAATCCGCTGGTATTCTGGTCGAGCATTGCGGCGTTTATATACACAATCGTGGTCGGAATTATCAAGCGCGACAAAAAGGTGCTCTTCCTCGTTGTCGGTATGCTGGCGCAGTTCCTGCCCTGGGTGCTTGTGACAAGATGCGTGTTCATCTATCACTTCTTCGCGAGCACGCCGTTCCTCATCGCGATGATCGTCTACACCCTGCGCGACCTTGAGCAGCGCTTCGGCTGGTTCAGGCATATTTCAAACGCCTATGTGGCTCTGTGCGGACTGCTGTTTATCGCGTTCTATCCTGTGCTGTCGGCGTTCACGATCTCAAAGGATTATTCAAACACATGGCTCAGATGGTTCAACACGTGGGTGTTCCACAACCGTGGAAATTAAAAAATCAAAGGATTGATAATAAATTATGAGAGAAATAGACACAAAACTGATCACCGATACCGTGGCGCAAATGTGCGTCGAGGCGAACTGCCGCTTAAATCCCGACATCAGGGCCGCCCTTGAGAGCGGCCTTGAGAGCGAGACAAACGGCACGGCGAGGGATGTTCTTGAAAACATCCTCAAAAACGCCGACATCGCGGCAGAGGAGGAGCTTCCGATCTGTCAGGACACCGGCATGGCCGTGTTCTTTGTGAAGCTCGGCCAGGACGTTCACATAACCGGCGGCTCGTTTAACGACGCGATAAACGAGGGCGTGCGCCGCGGATACGAGAGCGGCTATCTGCGCAAGTCGGTGGTTGCTGATCCGGTGCGCCGCGGCAACACGGGCGACAACACGCCCGCGATAATCCACACCGAGATCACGGACGGCGAGAATATTGAGATCACGATCGCGCCCAAGGGCTTCGGAAGCGAGAACATGAGCGCGATAAAAATGCTCAAGCCGTCCGAAGGACTTGAGGGAATAATCGACTTTGTGGTAAAGACCGCGCAGGACGCGGGCAGCAACCCCTGCCCGCCGATCGTTGTGGGCGTCGGCATCGGCGGCTCGTTTGAAAAGGCCGCGATATTGGCAAAGCAGGCGCTGCTCCGCGAGGTGAATTCCGAAAATCCCGACCCGTACTACGCGGAGCTTGAAAAGACCCTGCTTGAGAAAATCAACAAAAGCGGAATAGGCCCACAGGGCTTCGGCGGCAGGACCACAGCGCTCGGCGTCAACGTTGAGACGTTCCCGACGCACATCGCGGGAATGCCCTGCGCCGTCAACATAAGCTGCCACGTCACAAGGCATTTGACAAAAATATTATAAAATATTTCAAAAAACTCTTGCAATTTATTTTATAATGTTGTATAATATCTGACAGTGTTTTAAATTTATGTATAAGGAGTCAAAAATGAGTAGTTTGCTGCGCGGAAATGTTAACATGACAGCAGAATATTATTCTTTTACCCGGAGCTTTTACTTTAGCTTTGGTTATTTTCCGTGCGACAATTCAGGTAAAGCCCGCTTATGCTCCTAATTTTTAACGGCATAAAACTTTGAAAATTATTCAAGGACGGGCTTTGCGCTCGTCCTTTTTACTTTATAAACACAAATTCAGGAGGAAATAAAATGGTAGTAATCTTAAAACCGAAAACAAGCGAGGAAGACGTAACAAAAATCATATCCTACGTTGAGGACATGGGCCTTGACGTAATGGTCAACAAGGGCGTTGACTGCACCGTTCTGGGCCTTTTGGGCGACACCAGCCGCATCGATCCCGACACGCTGATGCTCAACGTTCACGTTGACCGCGTGATGAGGATAGCGGAGCCTTTCAAAAAGGCCAGCCGCAAGTTCCACCCCGAGCCGACGATCGTGAAGGTCGGAGGCGCAGAGATCGGCAAGGAGGGCACGTTCACGGTTATCGCCGGCCCGTGCAGCGTCGAGACCGAGGAGCAGATAATCCATGTGGCCGAAAGCGTGAAAAATAGCGGCGCGGCGCTGCTCCGCGGCGGCGCGTTCAAGCCGAGGACCTCGCCTTACTCGTTCCAAGGGCTTGAGCTCGAGGGCCTGCGCCTGCTGAAGGAGGCGAGGGAAAAGACCGGCCTTCCGATAGTGACCGAGATCATGTCGCCAAAAATGGTTGAGGTTTTTGAAAAGGATGTTGACATAATTCAGGTGGGCGCGAGAAACATGCAGAATTTTGATCTGCTCAAGGAGTTGGGAAAAACCTCAAAGCCCATTCTCTTAAAGCGCGGACTTTCGGCGACGATCGAGGAGTGGCTGATGAGCGCCGAGTATATTCTGGCCGAGGGCAACCCCAACGTCATTCTGTGCGAGCGCGGAATAAGAACGTTTGAGACATACACGCGCAACACGCTCGATTTGAGCGCCATTCCCGCGGTCAAGCGCCTGAGCCATCTGCCGGTGATCGTTGACCCGTCGCACTCGGCGGGCATGAGCTGGATGGTGGAGCCGCTGTCGCTTGCGGCGATGGCGGTGGGAGCCGACGGTCTTATCGTCGAGGTCCACAACAACCCCGCCAAGGCGTGGTGCGACGGCGCCCAGTCGCTGAACGAGAGTCAGTTCGACAGTCTGATGAAAAAGATGCGCGCCATAGGTAAGCATGTTGACAAAGAAATTGTGTAAAATTTGGTGATAAAAATGGAAAGTGGTTTTAAGATCGCGGTGATCGGCCTGGGACTTATCGGAGGCTCGCTGGCCTACGCGCTGAGAGGCTTTAAAAAGGCCGGGATCGCGGGCTGCGACATTGATCCCGCGACCCGCGCGGCCGCGATCAAAAACAAGGCGGTGAGCGCCGCGTATGACAACGCGGGCGACGCAATTGACGGCGCGGATCTTGTGGTGTTCTGCACCTATCCCGACATTATAGGGAAGCTTATCGAGGAGAACAAAAGCCGCTTCAAGCCCGGCGCGGTCGTGTCGGACGTTTGCGGCGTAAAGAGCAGAGTCTCAAAACAGATACCGGCAGCCCTGCCCGACAACGTCGATTATGTCGGCGGCCACCCGATGGCGGGCAAGGAGGTTGACGGTTTTGAAAACGCGTCGTCCGAGCTGTTCTGGATGAGCGGGTTCATCATAACTCCCGTCGAGAGCTCAAAGCCGGAAAGCGTTGAGCTTATCCGCGAAATGGCGAAATATATCGGCGCGACGCGGATCGCTGTGGCAGGTCCCGAGGAGCACGACCGCGTGATCGCCTATACCAGCGATCTCATGCATGTGGCGGCCTCGGCCCTGTGCCTTGATTATCCGAAGGAGATGAACCGCGCCTACACCGCGGGAGCGTTCCGCGACTGCACGAGGGTGGCGCGGATAAACGGCGAGCTGTGGAGCTCTCTGTTCATATCAAACAAGGACAACGTGATAAGCGAGATAGACCGCCTAAGCGCGAGCCTCGGCAGGATACGGGAGCTTGTGAAGAGCGGCGACAGAGAAGGCCTTGAAAGGCTGCTCGATACCGTTTGCGAAAACAAAATCACCATGCAGGAAAAGGAGCCTGAATAATATGGAAAAACTCAGAGTTAACATTCCGGGAAGAGAATATGACATATTGATCGGCCGCGATATTTTAAAGAACGCGGCGGAATATATCAAAGAGGTGTTCGGCGGCGAGAAAATAGCGGTCGTGACCGACTCAAACGTGGGCCCGCTTTACGGTGGTACCGTGACGGGCAGCCTTGAAGCGGCGGGATTTAAGACCGAGCTCATAACGGTTCCGGCCGGCGAAAAGACCAAGTGTGAGAAATATCTGTTTGAGCTTTACGACAGAATGCTTTCGTTCGGGCTGACGCGTTCCGATCTGATCATAGCGTTGGGCGGCGGAGTCGTCGGCGACCTGACGGGCTACGCGGCGGCGAGCCTTTTGCGCGGCGTGCCTTATGTTCAGATCCCGACAACACTGCTGGCGCAGGTGGACTCCAGCGTGGGCGGCAAGGTGGCGATTGATCTGCCTCGCGGCAAAAACCTTGTGGGAGCGTTCAATCAGCCCAAAGTCGTCATAATTGACATAGAGTGCTTAAAAACGCTGGAGCCGCGCGTTTTGAGCGACGGAATGGCCGAAGTCATCAAATACGGGGCCATAAAAGACAAAAATCTGTTTGAGCTTCTGGAAAGTATAAAAAATACAAAAGAATTGTTTGCAAATATTGATAAAATAGTATATAATTGTTGTGATATAAAAAGACAGGTGGTGGAGGAGGACGAGTTCGACAAGGGCGGACGCATGATACTAAACTTCGGCCACACCTTCGGGCACGCGATCGAAAAGCAGTATAACTATGAGACATATACACACGGCGAGGCCGTGGGAGTGGGAATGCGGATGGCCTGCGAGTATGGAGAGCGTTTGGGGCTGACCCCCGCGGGGACCGCGGAAAGAATGATAAAAATTCTTGAAAACTACGATCTGCCCACATATGTTGAAATAAGCAAACAGCAGCTCGGCGACGCGGCCGCCGTTGACAAAAAGGGCGAGGGCGCCGATATAAATCTGATACTGCTGAATGATATTGGCGACGTGCTCATAAAAAAATTCAAAAAGGACGAATTTCTCAATATTTAATATATACTGTTTCAGTTGGAGGGCATTATGGAAGATATTAAATTGATACATCCCGGCATGCTTCGGGGAACCGTGTCGGTGCCGCCGTCAAAAAGCGTCGCGCACCGCGCGATAATTGCGGCGGCGCTCAGCGGCGAGGACTGCGTGATCGAAAACGTCGTGATGTCGGACGACATAACCGCGACGGTGGGCTGCATGAGGGCCCTTGGCGCAAAATGCAGAGTCAACACCAAGAGCATGACGGTCAGCATATCGGGCAAAAAGACATATAAGGTCAAAAACATGATAACTCTCGACTGCTTCGAGAGCGGCTCGACCCTGCGGTTTTTGATGCCGCTGGCGCTCGGCAGGGGCGTTCCAGTCAAGTTTGTCGGCCGCGGACGGCTGATGAAGCGGCCCCAGGCGCCCTACTTCAATATCTTCCGCGAAAAGGGAATAAAGGTCAAGACGGGCGAGGACTATATCATACTCGACGGAAAGCTTGAGAGCGGAAGCTACGGTCTTGCGGGCAACGTCAGCTCGCAGTTTATCACGGGGCTGCTTTTCGCGCTGCCGATGCTTGAGGGCGACAGCGAGATTTTGGTGTCCGGCGAGTGCGAGAGCAAGGGCTATATCGACCTGACCATAGATATTTTGAAAAAATTCGGGATCGCGATCGAGAACCATAAATACAAGCTGTTCCGCATAAAGGGCGGTCAGAAATACAAAAGCTGCGGCGACCTTAAGGTTGAGGCGGACTATTCGCAGGCGGCCTTCTTTCTTGTTGCTGACGCTATCGGCTGCAACGTTGAGTGCATGAACCTAAATCCCGACAGCCTTCAGGGCGACCGCGCGATAATCGACATAATCAAGAGCGCCGGCGGACGGGTGGTCAAAGGCCCCAACGGCGGAATTATGGCGAAAAAGACCGCGGTCATGCACGCTATCACGATCGACGCCCGCGACATACCCGATCTGGTTCCGGCGGCGGCGGTGCTGTGCTCGTTTTTAAACGGCGAGAGCCGGATAACGGGCGCCGGGCGGCTCAGGCTTAAGGAAAGCGACCGGCTCAAGGCGATCTCGACCGAGCTTTCGCGGCTCGGTGTTGACATACGCGAGACGGCCGACGGGCTTGTTATCCGCGGCCGCGACCTGCTTGAGAGCAACGTTTGCTCGTCGTGGAACGATCACCGCATCGCGATGGCGATAGCGATCGCCGCCTGCCGCTCGGAGGGCGAGGTAAGCATAACCGGCGCGGAGCGGGCGGTCAGGAAGTCGTATCCCGACTTCTTTAAGGTATATGACAGACTTGTTTGATCGGAGGAGATTATGAACACTTTCGGCAGAAATATCAGACTGAGCATATTCGGCGAGTCTCACGGGCAGGGCATAGGAATAGTTATCGACGGCCTGCCCGGCGGAATAAAGCTCGATATTGACAGGATCGAGGCGGAAATGAAACGGCGCGCGCCCGGAAGGAGTAATATTTCGACTTCCCGCAAAGAGGCGGACAAGGTTGAGATATTGTCGGGTTTTGTGAACGGAATGACGACCGGAACTCCGATAGCCGGAGTCATCAGAAACACCAACACCATATCAAAGCATTATGACAAGGACCTTATGCGCCCCGGCCACGCGGATTACACCGCCTATATGAAATACGGCGAGAACCGTGACTACCGCGGCGGCGGACACTTTTCGGCGAGGATCACCGCGCCGCTGGTGTTCGCGGGAGCCGTGGCGAAGCAGGTTCTGGAAAAAGAGGGCGTTTTTGTCGGCGCGCATATTCTTAAGATCGCTGACGTGGCGGACAGCGCGTTTGATCCTGTGAACGTCGCCGCGGACGAGCTTTTGAATATTTCAAAAAAGGACTTCCCGGTCATTGACGACGAAAAGGGCGGGCTGATGAAGGAGCGGATACTCGGGGCCAAGAACGATAAGGACTCGGTCGGCGGGATCGCGGAGTGCGCGATAGTCGGCATGCCTCCGGGCAAGGGCGAGCCGTTTTTCGGCTCGGTCGAGAGCCGCTTGTCGGCCATGCTGTACTCGGTGCCTGCGGTCAAGGCCGTTATGTTCGGCGCGGGCGCGGATTTCGCGTCAATGCGGGGCAGCGAGGCGAACGACGAATTTTATGTTGAAAACGGCGCCGTTAAAACCTACACCAACAACAACGGCGGCATAAACGGCGGGATAACCAACGGAATGCCTGTGCTGTTCCGCGCCGTGCTCAAGCCGACGCCGTCGATCGCCAAAAAGCAGCGGACGGTCGATATTGAAAAAATGGAGAATACCGAGATCGAAATTCACGGCAGGCACGACCCGTGCATAGTTCATCGCGGGACCGTGGTTATCGAGAACGCGGCGGCTGCCGCGGCGCTGGACCTGCTTTACGATAAATTTTAGGATGTGAAATAAAATGAAAAACAAGAATAAGCTCGACGAGCTTCGGGCGGAGATCGACAGAATTGACAAAGAGCTGCTGCCGCTGTTTCTGCGGCGCATGGAGCTGAGCAGCGGAGTCGCCGACTACAAGCGCAGCGTCGGAAAGCCCGTGCTCGACTCCGAGCGTGAAAAGCAGGTGCTCGAGAGCAAAATGGCTCTGGTCGAGGACAAGAAAAAACAGAACGAGGTTTATGAATTTTACGCGGCGATCATGTCGATCAGCCGCGAGAGGCAGACAAAGGAGCTGGTCGGTTTTAACCGTGCGCTGGTCGAGGATATGCTTGACCCCAAGCCCGCGGTGAGCGATCCGCGGGTCGTGTTTTACGGCGCTGAGGGCTCGTATACCGAGCAGGCGGCCATAAAATACTTCGGCAACGACTCGGACCGCTATAACGTGGCCGCCTTTGACGACGCCTTCGCGGAGCTTGAAAAAGGCAATGCGGATTACGCGGTGCTGCCGATTGAGAATTCATATACCGGCACGATAGCCGACGTGATCGACCTTTTGGCAAAATACGGATATTTTATCACCGGCGAGGTTGACGTGCCCATACGCCACTGCCTGCTCGGAGTTCCCGGAGCGAGGCTTTCGGACATAAAGACGGTATATTCCCACGAGCAGGGAATAATGCAGAGCCGTGAGTTTTTAAAGACGCTCGGCGAGGTGGAGCTTAAGGAGTATTACAGCACCTCGCAGAGCGCGCAGAAGGTGGCGGATGACAAAGACATAACAAAGGCCGCCATAGCGGGACGGCAGAACGCCGAGATCTACGGCCTTGAGGTTCTGGCGGCCGATATCAACAACAGCGCTAAAAACACCACAAGGTTTATAATCGTATCGAAAAATCTGGAGCTTAACGAGAAAAGTGACAAGATAAGCGCGGCATTCACACTGCCGCACAAAAGCGGCGAGCTGCACAGAATTCTCGCCTGCTTCGCGAGGGGCAATCTGAACCTTCTGAAGCTTGAGTCGCGGCCGCTCTATGACCGCAATTTTGAGTATATGTTTTTTGTAGATTACAGCGGAAACCTGCTTGACGAGCGGGTGCGCCGCGTGACAAACAACGTTATCGAGGGCACGGGCGAGTTTAAGCTGCTCGGAAATTATAAGCTTAAGGAGTAGGAATATGAACGTTTTGCTTATCGGAATGCCGGGCTGCGGCAAGTCGGCTTTCGGCAGGGCCGCGGCGGAAAATTTAGGCCTTGAGTTTATCGACACCGACGCCGAGATCGAGCGGCGCGAGGGGCCGATACCCGAGATTTTCGCGGGCCGCGGCGAGGACGCGTTCCGGAATATCGAGACCGGGGTGCTGCGTGACTGCCTCAAAGCGGACAACCGCGTGATCTCAACCGGCGGCGGCATAGTCGTGCGGGATGAAAATATCGGGATAATGCAAAAGTCGGGCGCGCTTGCTATTTTTATCGACCGTCCGCTTGAGCTTATTGCCGGGGATATTGACACCTCCGGCAGACCGCTGCTCAAGGACAACGCGGAGCGGCTCAAAACCCTTTATCGCGAGCGGTACGATAAGTACAGAAAAGCCGCGAACGCCCTTGTTATAAACGACGGCGCTTTCGCCTCCGCCCTCGGCGAGATATTAAGATTAATCAAAAACAATATTTAAAAGGAGTAACGGATTATGAAAATAATGGTAATTAACGGCCCGAATATTAATATGCTCGGGGTCCGCGAGCCGGATATTTACGGGAATACCGGCTATCAGCAGCTTGAGAAGATGATCGAGGACTACGCCGCGGAGCGCGGAGCCGAGGCGATCGTGCTCCAGAGCAACGGCGAGGGCGAGATAATCGACTTTATCCACCACGCGCTGACAAGCTGCGACGGAATTGTGATAAACCCGGGCGCATACACCCATTACAGCTACGCGATTTTGGACGCGCTCAAGTCGGTTGATCTGCCCGCGGTCGAGGTGCACATCAGCAACATTCACAAGCGCGAGGAGTTCCGCCGCAGATCGGTGACGGCCGCGGGCTGCGTCGGTCAGATATGCGGGCTGGGCCTTCGCGGTTATCTGCTCGCGATCGACTATCTTTTAAACGAGGTGAAGGCGGATGAGTGAGAAGCTGATACTCAACGTGATAGGTGACCCGATCGAGCACAGCAAGTCGCCCGTTGTTCACGGGCTGGTGCTCGGCGCTCTCGGCGTTGATAATGACTACAGCCGCGTGCTTGTGAAAAAGGGCGGGCTTTCGGAATATGTGGAAAACGCCGTGAAAAGCGGTGTCCGCGGCTTTAATCTGACCATGCCCCACAAGGTCGATATTATTCCGTTTTTGAAGGAGATCGACAAGGATGCCGAATTGTTCGGCGCGGTCAACACGGTCAGCATAAAAGACGGCGAGCTTTACGGCTATAACACCGATGCGCGCGGCTTTGTGCTGTCGCTTGAGCAAAACGGAGTAGACATTTCGGGCAAAAGCATCGTCATTCTCGGAGCGGGCGGCGTGGTGTCCACGCTGGCCCTAAAGCTTTCCGATATGGGAGCGGGCAAAATAACGCTCCTCAACCGCACCCCCGAAAAGGCGGAGGCGGTCTGCGAAAAGATCCGCGGCCTTCAAAAGAGCGGAACGGCGAAAGGCGGCACCAAGCTTTCCTGGGGCGAGACGGGCGAGGCCGCGAAATACGCGTCCGAGTGTGATGTGCTGATAAACGCCACCCCTTTGGGCATGAGCGGAGTGGGAGCGGATTATGAAAATCTGTCGTTTATTGACCGCCTTGATCCGCGCGCGGCGGTGATCGATCTGATATACAGCCCGCCGAAAACAAAATTTCTTGCATATGCCGAAAAGCGCGGGCATAAAATAATAAACGGGCTCGGCATGCTCATCGGCCAGGCGATATTGGCAGACGAGATATATCTTGATAAAAAGCTCGATATTAGTGGATTATACACAAAACTTACAAGCGGAGATTATACAATTTAGACAAAATTTTGACTAATATTTCATCAAATTGGCTGTAATGGTAAAATAACACTCCGTTTACAAAATGTTCATATTTTGTTTATAAATTTTTAATAAATTGATACTATAACAGTATTTAGAAAAAATTAAATTTGCTTCGGCATTCGAGATTTTCCGAAAACTGCGGTTTCGGAAAATAAAAAGGAGATTTTATGGAAGCGATTATTATTTTTAACGCGGTGATCTCGATTTTGTTCACCATGTGTTACGCGTACCAGTTCTTTTATCTGTTCGTCGGCCTGTTTAAGGGTGAACAGAAGTTCACGGCGAAAACTCAGCACAAATTCGCGGCTGTTATTTCGGCGAGGAACGAGAGGGATGTTATCGGCAATCTTATCGCCAGTATAAAGTCTCAGAATTATCCGAAGGATAAGCTCGACGTGTTTGTTATCGCCGACAACTGCGACGACGACACCGCGCAGGTCGCGAGAGACGCCGGAGCGATCGTTTATGAGAGATTTAACAAGACGCAGGTGGGCAAGGGCTACGCGCTCGACTGGCTGTTCAAGATAATCAAGAAGGATCACGCTGACGCGGGCTATGAGGGCTATATGATCTTCGACGCCGACAACGTGCTTGACAAGAACTATGTCAAGGAAATGAACAAGGTGTTCGACAACGGCTACGACTGCCTGACCAGTTACAGAAACTCCAAGAACTTTGACGACAACTGGATTTCGGCGGGATATTCGATTTGGTTCCTGCGCGAGGCCAGATACCTTAACAACTCGAGAATGCAGCTCGGAACAAGCTGCGCCGTTTCCGGAACCGGATTTCTGGTAAGCTCGAAAATTATCGAGGAAAACGGCGGCTGGATCCACCATCTGCTGACCGAGGATATCGAGTTCACATGCGACTCCGTTACAAAGGGTGTGAAGATCGGCTATGCCGCGAAGGCTATGCTCTATGACGAGCAGCCCACCACTTTTAAGCAGTCATACACTCAGAGGCTGCGCTGGGCGAAGGGCTTCTATCAGGTATTCGCTCATTACGGCGCGAAGCTGTTCCGCGGCATATTCAAGGGAAGCTTCTCGTGCTTTGACCTTTTGATGACAGTCATGCCCGCAATGCTGATGACGCTGCTCAGCGTTATCATAAACGCCGTCGCGATCCCGGTCGCCATGGCCGCAGGCGCTCCGGAAGCCCCGGCTCTGGTTCAGGCGCTGGTCCAGACTCTTGTGAACTTCTACGGCTTGTTCTTCATTCTCGGCGCAATGACCATGATCACCGAATGGCACAACGTGAAGTGCGTGTGGTACAAGAAGATAATGTATCTCTTCCTGTTCCCTATATTCCAGTTCACATATGTTCCTATCGCTATTGCGGCGCTGTTTAAGAAGGTCGAGTGGAAGCCGATCAAGCACAGCGTTGTCAAGACGCTTGACGAGGTCAAGAGCGAAACTGTATAAATCGAAATTCAAAAACCGCCCGCGGGCGGTTTTTTCTTTTGCCGAAAAGTTTTTATTTACTTTTTTTAGCTGATGTGGTATAATATCAATATATGGTGTAAAAATGCGCGGAGCGCGAAAAAATAAAAGGAGAGTGTTATATTATGAAGAAAAAATTGGGACAGGTTGTGTGCGCGTGTTTGGCGCTTATGATGGTTTTTACAATATTCGCGGCGTTTCCCGTATCCGCCGCGGGTGAGGAAATATGGCAGGCGCCGAGCGGCGGCCTTAAGGCCAACGCGACCGTTAAGGCTTTTGACGGCATAACCATAACCGCCGCAGAGGATAACGGAACAAAAAAAGGGGCGAGTATTGACGGTATAACGTTCACCGGCGGATTTCAGGCGTCTCACAACGGTAAGGTAACAAAGAATGACGACGGGACTTTTTCGATGGAAGGCGCGGCGTATAAAATTGAAACCGAGCGCGCGGGCGAGATCGGAGTCGCGCTTAATCTTGGCGCCACAAAAAATATAAAAGCCGCAAGCGCGGCGGACTTTGGCAACCCGCTTGTCGATTACACAAACGACACGGCAAACGCGGCGGATATAATCGTGAAATTTAAGGTCATGCCGGGCACATACTTTTTCTGGTTTGGCGGCACAAAGCCGAATATATTCGGCTTGACATTCAAAGAGATCGTGTCAAAGCCGGCTAAGACAGGAGAGACCGTGACGGTCAAGGCCGAACCCAATGAAAAGGGATTTTTAGGCAATGTTCACCTTGACCCTTTGGACGTGGAGCTTTCCAAAAACAAAGACTTTACGCAGAGCACATTCACTATGCCCGACAAGGACGTGACCGTGTATGTTGACTTTGTGAGCAAGGACATACAAAAAGAAGTCGACGCGGTGCCTTTTGACGAGATAAAGGGCGTGAACACCTCGGAAAAAGAGGTGTATGATGATCTCGCGCCGTTTGACGGCTGGCAGACCTCGATAGGCTACGCGGACGTTAGTTGGGAGTCTTCAAATGAGGAGGTTATCAGCATATCTGGCGAGGTCAACGCCAAGGCTGTGGACACGCAGGTCACGTTCACCGCGGTGTTTACTTATCAGGATTATCCCAATTTAAGGCTCACAAAATCTTTTGAGATTATTGTTCCCGCGGACACCGACGACGAGGGCGCCGTAAAGGCTGCGGCTGATGCGCTGACTCTGGGCGACACCTCGGCGGTCAAGAAAAATCTGGAGCTGCCGGTAAAAGGCAGAAGAAACACGACTATAACTTGGACGAGCAGCAATCCCGAAATAGTTGGAACGGACGGAATGGTCAATCCTTCGTTTGAACAGAGCAACACAGTCACGCTCAAAGCCGAGATCACCAGAGGATCGGCGAAAGCCGAAAAAGAGTTCACGATAGTCGTTCCTAAGATAGTTCCGATCGAGTTCAGAAGAGCGGCCGTTTCAAACGCGGACGGCGACGTGGTAATGGCGCTTTCGGACGGCTGCTATCTCAGCCATATTGTGTTTGTGAACTCGATAACCAATCTGACGGGCAGCGAGACGATTACCGCGTCGGTAACGACGGGCGGGGTGACAAAGACGGCGGATTTTAACGTTAAGGAAAGCTGTGCCAAAGCCGAAAATCAAAACGGTGACGAGACTGTAATCTATGTTGACAAGGCGGCGCTGCCGGTAGGCGCGGACAGCAAGATCACGCTGACCGCGTACAACGACAACGCGAAGACTGAAGCCCTGCCTCAGGGAACCTATGAATACAGTCAGAGCGTGGCTGACGGCGCGACGATTTATGTGGCGGGCGACTCGACGGCCTGCACATATCCTGCGACCGGCGGCAACAACCGTTTCCCGCAGACAGGCTGGGCGGCCGTTTTGGGCGACTATTTCTCGGGCGTGACCGTTAAAGATCTGGCGCTCAGCGGCAGAAGCTCGTTGAATTTTCTTACGGAAAGCAACTACAATACCATCAAAAACGGTATAAAACCCGGAGACTATTTTATAATCCAGTTTGGACATAATGACTCAAAGTCCGGAGATGATAAACATACCGACCCGCTGGGCGATAGGTTTACCGACGGCGCGTATAAGAAGAACATGACCGACAACTATGTGAATGTAGCCTTGGACAAGGGCGCGTATCCGATACTCACCACCTCTATCAGCCGCCGCAGAACGAGCGACAGCAGCCTTGAGCAGTATGTGAATGCCACAAAAGAGCTGGGCAAAGAGCTGGGTTTGCCGGTTGTTGATCTTTACGGCAAGGTTGTAGGATACAACAACAAGGTCGGAGTTGAAAAGGCGAAGGATATATATAACTATGTTAAGGCGCACGACTCGAGATTTTTAAATGTCGCTGCCGGAGAATTTACAAAATCGCAGTATTACGCGGCCGGCACGACTGACGACACGCACATCAACTACTTTGGAGCGCAGCTTATATCGCAGTGGTTCTGTGATGAGCTGACGAGGCTCGGCCACAGCCTGACGGGAAAGAGAAACACTCATACAATGACCGAGGCAGAAGTTCCGTCCTATGCGGACGCGACTGCCGCTGCAGCGGAAGCCGCCGCGGAGCCTGCTGACGCGGAGCAAAGCGGCGTGGTTACGGTTGCGGCGAAGCCCGTCGAGGCTGTCGCCGCGGCGGACGGCGAGTATTCCGTAATATATGAGTTTGACGACGCTTTAGGCAGCGTTGAGATCATAGTCGGCGACGAGCCGCTGCCTTCGGATCCGCCCAAGCCGAGCGAGAGTCCGCTGCCGAAGTCATACGAGATAACAAGCGCGGCGTTTACCGACGGCGGAGTCAAGGTCGACTACACGACGGGCGACGGCGACGCGGTGATAGTTGTCGCCACCTATGACAATGACACGATTACCGCCGCGAACATATTCGACGCGGACAAGAGCGGAAGCCAAACGCTTGAATACGCGAAGCCCGAAAGCGGCGAGACCAAGGTCTTTATCTGGGATAGCCGCGACAATGTCGCGCCCCTCTGCGAGCCGTATACAATTAAGTAAGTATTGGCAAAAGCCGCTCCCGATTTGTTCGGGAGCGGCTTTTTATGACGTTTCTGCATAGGCACGGGCGGATAATATCCGCCCCTACGGTGTGATGAAATTCGTAGGGGACGGCTGCGGCCGGAGCCGCGTAAGCGGGTTCGTGGCACAATCGTATTCCGTCTCCACAGATAAACAAGGCCACAAATCATTAACAATTGCGGACATTCGCCCTCGACGTCCCACGCGGGCGGATATTATCCACCCATGTGATGCCCTAGTACCTAGGCCCTATTCCCTATCACACTATGTTGACCGCGTAGGCTTTCAGCCACTCGTTGATCATGTAAATATAGGCCAAAATCTGGGGATAATTCATCAGCTGGCCGTACCACGGCTTGGTGAACATTGCCGCCTTGGTGTCAAGCAGCTCCTTGAGCTTGTCGCGCTTGACGATCTCGAATATCGGCGCGCTGGCGTCGTCTAAAATTTTCTCGATCTTGTTTTCCACGTTTTTGGTATAGATCGGGTTGTGGCTCTTGGGATAGGGGCTTTTTTTGCGCAGAACTATCTCGTCGGGCAGCAGGCCCTCGAAGGCTTTGCGCAGCAGGCCCTTTTCGCGGCCCGCGTAGCCCTTCATATCCCACGGTATGTTGTAGGCGTACTGCAGGATCCGGGTGTCGCAAAACGGAACGCGCACCTCAAGGCCGCTGTACATCGACGAGTGATCCTTGCGTGATAGCAGCGTCTGCATGAACCACTTGTAATTCAGCATGGTGATCTCTTTGATCCGCGCGTCGCCCGGTGTCTCGCTGCCCGTCTTCGGGGCCTCGCTCACCGTTTTTCTGTAGCGCTCATAAACGTATTCCTCGGGATCGAGCTTTAGGTAATCATCGCGGACAAGCTCCGCCTTTATTTTTGTATTGCCGCTCCACGGAAAGTCCGCGGCGGCCAGCATTTCCTTGTTGGTGAACCACGGATAGCCGCCGAATATCTCGTCGGCGCACTCGCCCGAAAGCACGACCGTGTGTGTCTTTTTGACCTCGCGGCAGAAAAGCAGCAGCGAGGACTCCACATCCGCCATTCCCGGCAGGTCGCGGGCAAGCACCGACTCATAGAGCGCGTCGCCCACGTCGTCGTTGTCAAGCACTGTGTTTATATGGTCTGAACCGATATAATCGCGCATAAGCTTTATATAATAGCCGTCGCTGTTGGGTTGGTAGAACGACTTTTTGAAATATTTGTCGTTGTCCACATAATCGACCGAATAGGTGGTGAGCTTTCCTCTGCCGCTCTCGCCGAACTCCTTGGCGGCGACGTATGAAATTATGCTCGAATCCAGCCCGCCCGACAAAAAGGTGCATAGCGGCACGTCGGACACAAGCTGGCGCTTTATCGAGTCGCAAATCAGGGAGCGCAGGGTGTATATCGTGTCGCTCAGGCTGTCGGTATGCTCCCGCGCTGTGATTGCGAAATAAGGGTGTATATTAAGCCCCTCCCGTGAAAAGGTGCCGCAGAATCCGGGCTCAAGCTCCAGCACGTCGCGGAAGGCGGTTCTGCCGGGCGTTTTGCCGGGGCCGATCAAAAACAGTTCCGCCACGCCGAACTTATCCACATCCGCCGACACGGGCGGGTATTTTAGCAGCGCCTTGATCTCCGAGCCGAACGCGAACCCGCCGCCCGCCGTCGTGTAGAAATACGGCTTGACCCCGCCGCCGTCGCGGGCGAAAAAGAACTCCTCGCGGGCCCCGTTGTAGATCGTGAAGGCGAAAATGCCGTTCAGCTTCTCCGCGCATTTTTCGCCCCATTCGATGTAGGAGCAAAGCAGCACCTCGGTGTCCGAGTGCCCGCTGAACTCGTAACCCGCCTTGACCAGCTCCCGCCTGAGCTCGTCGGTGTTGTAGATCTCGCCGTTATAGCAAATCGCGTATGTATTGCCGTTCCTGCGGCGGATCATAGGCTGGGCGCCGCCCTTTAAGTCCACTACCGACAAACGGCGGTGGGCCATGGCGGCGAAGCCCGAGACAAACTCGCCCTTGTCATCGGGGCCGCGGCGGTTCAGCGTTTCCCCCATGGCGTGAAGTATTTTAAGGCCGTCCTCGTCGACCCGCCTGCCGAAATTCATAAAGCCTGTTATTCCGCACATAAAAATCACCTCGGTTTATTATACTCAAGCCTCGGTTTTGTGTTACAGTAACATTTTTGTAAGATTAAAATCCGCGCTCCGCCTTGACACAGAGGCGGATTTCATTTATACTAATATTAAGTATGCGCGGGATCCCGCGGCATTAGTATATATTAAGCTTTGGAGGATGTTCAAAATGGCTGATAACAAGAAAATGGTAGAGGAAATTACCTCGATGAACGAGGATTTTGCCCAGTGGTACACCGATATAGTCCGCAAGGCCGAGCTTTGCAGCTATTCCAAGGTGAGAGGCTGCATGGTTTTCCAGCCTTACGGCTATGCTATCTGGGAGAATATACAGCGCACGCTTGACAAGATGTTCAAGGATACCGGCGTGCAGAACGTGGCTATGCCGATGTTCATACCCGAGAGCCTGCTCCAGAAGGAGAAGGATCATGTTGAGGGCTTCGCGCCCGAGGTTGCGTGGGTGACTCACGGCGGCAGCGAGAAGCTGCCCGAGCGCCTCTGCGTCCGCCCCACTTCCGAGACACTGTTCTGCGATCACTACGCGGATATTATCAGATCATACAGGGATCTGCCCAAGCTCTATAATCAGTGGTGCAGCGTGGTAAGGTGGGAAAAGACCACAAGGCCGTTTTTGCGGAACACCGAGTTCCTGTGGCAGGAAGGCCACACCGCCCACGCCACGCAGGAGGAGGCCGAAGAGCGCACGCGCATGATGCTCAACGTTTACGCCAAAGTCTGTGAGGATTATCTGGCGATCCCGGTCGTAAAGGGAAAAAAGACCGACCGTGAAAAGTTCGCGGGGGCGACCGAGACGTTCACTATCGAGAGCATGATGCATGACGGCAAGGCGCTCCAGTCGGGAACCAGCCACAACTTCGGCGACGGCTTCGCCAAGGCGTTCGGAATTCAGTATCTTGACGAAAACAACAAGCAGCAGTATGTGCACCAGACCTCGTGGGGCATGTCGACCAGAATTATCGGCGCGATAATCATGGTCCACGGCGACGACGCGGGTCTCAAGTTGCCCCCGAAGATCGCGCCCACACAGGCGGTCATTATCCCGATCGCCATGCACAAGGAGGGCGTTACCGAGGCTGCGGAGGCTCTAAGAGACAGACTGGCGAAAAAGTTCAGAGTCAGCCTTGACGCGAGCGACAAGTCGCCCGGCTGGAAGTTCAGCGAATATGAGATGCGCGGTATTCCGGTGCGCATTGAGATCGGCCCCAAGGATATCGAGAAAAATCAGGCCGTTCTGGTGAGTCGCGTTGACCGTGAAAAGACGTTTGTTTCCCTCGATAATATTGAGGAGGAGCTTGAAAAGCTCATGGACAAGATACAGAAGCAGATGTATGACGCTGCGCTTGAAAACCGCGAGAGCAAGACCTCGTCGGCCGCGACATACGAGGAGTTTAAGAAGATCATTGATGAGAAGGGCGGCTTTGTCAAGGCAATGTGGTGCGGAGACGAGGCCTGCGAGCTCAAGATAAAGGACGACACCACAGCCACCTCGCGCTGCATACCCTTTGAGCAGGAGCAGATAAGCGACAAGTGCGTGTGCTGCGGCAAGCCCGCCAAACATATGGTATACTGGGGAAAGGCCTACTAACGTAGTGATTAGAGATTAGCGAATAGCGAATAGAATACCAGTGCACAAAATACCGTAGGGGCGGATATTATCCGCCCGCGGCGGCATGTGGGCATGCCGCCCTACATCAAGGTAAATATAGCGAACAAGCGCAGGGATCGGCGACGAAAGGGGTGATTCTTTGTTTGAAAACTTTATAAGCTCAGCGGCGGATCAGATTTCATTGTTAAGAGTCGCCGACGTTATCGACATTATTCTTGTCGCGGTCATGATCTATTTCGTGCTGAAGTTCATCCGCGACAGTCATACCGTGCGCCTGCTTAAGGGCGTGCTCATAATCATTCTTGTGGTTCAGGTGATCTACCTTCTGAACCTGCATGTAACATCATACATCTTGAGTAAATGCGCCCAGATCGGCGTTATCGCGCTGGTTGTCATATTCCAGCCGGAGCTGAGACGGGTGCTTGACCAGATAGGAAAGACCCGCATAAGCAGTTGGTTTGTCAGCGAGAGCGGCGAGAAGCTCAAGACTCTCGGAGTGATCGACCGCGTCGCGGAGGCCGCGGACGACATGTCAAAGACCAAGACCGGCGCGCTCATCGTGCTTGAGCACAGCTCGGACGTGGACTCGCTGATAAGCGGCGGAGTTGTTATTGACGCCGACGTGTCGAGTGCTTTGCTCAAAAATATTTTTGTGCCGAACACGCCGCTGCATGACGGCGCGGTCATTATACGCGACAACAGAATAGCGCTGGCGGCATGCGTCCTGCCTCTGTCACACAACCCTAACATCACCAGCGATCTGGGCACGCGCCACAGGGCCGGCCTCGGCATATCCGAGGAGGCGGACGTTGTTGTGGTTATCGTGTCCGAGGAAACGGGAACTATCTCGGTGGCCCACAAGGGCATGCTTTACCGCGGGTTCAATGAGGAGTCTCTGCGCCGTAAGGTCAGGGACCTTCTGGGAATTGAGCCCGACGAGAAGAAGCCGAGACCGTTTCGCGGGATCCTTGACAGAAAGGAGAGACAGAGTTGAGAAAAATTTTTTCAAGCAATATTCTCCTTATGGTAATTTCGCTTATAGCGGCGATAGTGCTTTGGACTTATATAATCGTTATCAACGACGCGCCCGCGGACCGAACCTTCCGCGATGTGCCGATAACCACCGTTAACGACAAAGTCTTTAGCGACAACGGCTACTGCATCGAGCGGCTCTCGGTTCTGGGGGCCTCGGTCAAGGTTGAGGGAAGCCGCCGCGTTATGTCGGGATTTGACCTTGGCAACATCAGCGCCACGCTTGATTTTTCCGAGATCGACCTGTCAACGCTTGGCGACAGCAAGACCGTGACCGTCAATCTGAATGTCACCAGCCGCTACGGAGACGTGGTGAGCTACACCCCGTCGGCGGTCGACGTGTTTATCGAGACTACCAAATATAAGGACGTTGACGTGAATTATACCACCGCCGGAGAGGTTCTGAGCGGTTATCAGCACGGCGACTTCACGCTGTCTCAAAACAATATCAGAATTTTTGGCGCGCAGTCGAATATTGACAAGGTCGCCTACGCGGGCGTTAACATAGACCTGATCAATACCAATTATTCTGCGTATAATCAGGGCAGACTCTCGCAGGAGTGCGCCGTCAGACTGTATGATAGCGCGGGCCAGGAGCTGACCGAGAGAGACGCGCACTGGATCTGGAACAGCAATCCCGAGATCACCGCCGAGTGCGTTTTGTATAAGGAAAAAACGGTGCCGATCGTGCCCGGGACCGACGGGACCATGCAGGGCGCCGCTGTGACGCTTGAGCCGGAGACCGTCACGATCTACGGCGACAACGCGCTTGTTGATAATATTGATGAGATAACCACCAAACCCATAACGCGGACCGATTTTGAAAAGGGCGGCGAGATAACCGTGGGTCTCAATCTGCCGAACTGGGCGAAAACCGTTGGCGACGTTACGGAGGTAAAAGCCAATGCGGATATTAATCAATAATATAAAAATGCCGATTGACCATAAAATTGAAGATGTGCTGCTTGCCGCGCGGGATAAAGCGCGGCAAAGCTTGGTTTATGCCGAAAATTTCCGCGTGTACCGCCGCTCGACGGACGCGCGCCGCAAAAGCGACGTCCATTTTGTTTACGCTGTGGCGGCCGACGCGCCCGACGGAACGGATTTGAGCCGCGCGGGGAACATAACGCTGCTGAGCGGGGAAAGCGTTGAGATACGGCCCGTCGGAAAGACGAAGCACAGACCGGTGGTGGTCGGAACCGGCCCCTGTGGCCTGTTCGCGGCGTACATGCTGGCCCTCGGCGGAAATCCGCCGCTTGTGATCGAGCGCGGCGGGCCCGTGGAAAGGCGGACCGAGGCGGTCGCGCGGTTCTGGGAGACCGGAAAGCTTGACACCGAGTCAAACGTGCAGTTCGGTGAGGGCGGCGCGGGAACATTCTCGGACGGCAAGCTGAACACGGGGAACAAGGACAAGCGCCAGAGGTTCGTTCTTGAGACATTCGCGAAGTTCGGCGCGCCCGAGGACATACTCTATAACGCCAAGCCCCATATCGGGACCGATGAACTAAAAAAGGTGCTGATAAACATGCGGCGCGGACTTATGGAACTGGGCTGCGAGATAAGGTTTGACACAAAGCTCACGGATATAAGGCTGAGCGGCGGCAAACTGTGTGAGATAGAGCTGGACGGCGGCAGGGCCGAAGAATGCGATATGCTGATGTTGGCAATCGGCCACAGCAGCCGCGACACATATGAAATGCTGCTTAGGCGCGGGCTCAGGCTTGAGCCGAAGCCGTTCGCGGCGGGGGTCAGGATCGAGCACAGACAGGAGTTCATAAGCCGCGCGCAGTACGGCGAGGTGTGGCGGAGCCTGCCGCCCGCGGACTATAAGCTTGTGTATAACGGAAAGGAGCGGAGCTGCTATTCGTTTTGCATGTGCCCCGGAGGCGCGGTTGTCAACGCCTCGTCCGAGCCGGGGCGCCTGGCGGTCAATGGAATGAGCGACCACAGCCGTGGCGGTGAAAACGCCAACAGCGCGCTCGTTGTGACGGTTCGCCCCGACGACTTCGGCGGAGGCGGCCCCTTGGCGGGGATAGAGTTCCAGCGGAAGTATGAGGCTTTGGCGTTTGAGCTTGGCGGCGGCGATTTTTCGGCTCCGGTCCAGCTCGCGCGGGAATTTGCTGCGGGCAGGTTCACGGGAGAATTGGGCGGCGTGGTCCCAAGCTTTACGGGAAAGACGCGTCCCGCCGATCTTAGGCGGTGCCTGCCCGGGTTCATAACAGGCACCCTGCGCGAGGGCCTTGAGAATTTTGAGCATAAAATCCCCGGCTTCGCGAGTGGCGATGGCGTTCTGATCGGGATAGAGTCAAGGACGTCGGCTCCCGTGCGGATCGCCCGGGGCGCGGATTTCCGGGCCGTCGGCGCGCGCGGAGTGTTTCCGCTCGGCGAGGGCGCGGGCTACGCAGGCGGAATAATGAGCGCTGCGTTGGACGGCATAAAAGCCGTTTTGTCGTTAATGGTTTAAAAATCAAATTATCATTTGACAAAAGGAATATATTGGCGTATAATAACATAGTGATTAGGAATTAGCGATTAGCGAATAGGCGGAGGATTTGCGACGATGGGAAGATTATTTGGAACCGACGGGGTCCGTGGCGTGGCGAACAAAGAGCTGACGCCCGAGCTTGCGTTTAAAATCGGAAAGGCCGGGGCGTATGTTCTGGCGGGAACGGGCGACAGGAAGCCCAGAATACTTGTGGGAAGGGACACCCGGATTTCGGGCGGCCTGCTTGAGAGCTCTTTGGTGGCCGGCATATGCAGCGTCGGAGCCGAGGCGGTTATCGCGGGGGTAATACCCACGCCGGCGATAGCGCATCTGGTGCGCAGCGAGGGCTTTGACGCGGGAGTTATGATTTCGGCCTCGCACAACCCGTTTGAGCACAACGGAATTAAATATTTCAGCGGCACGGGATATAAGCTCAGCGACGAGATCGAGGAGCGCATCGAGGCGATAATCCTTGACGGCGCCGAGGAGATCCACGCGCCCACCCATGAGAATATCGGACATATAACATACGACAATACTTTGGTTGATAAATACATTGAGTTTGCCGAGAGCACCTGCGGCGGAGACTTAAGCGGCATGAAGATCGCGATAGACTGCGCTAACGGAGCCTCGAGCGTGACCGCCGAGAAAGCCTTAAAGGGCCTTGGCGCCGACGTGGTTGTGATAAACAACAAGCCAGACGGCATCAACATTAACGCGGGCTGCGGCTCGACTCATCTTGAGGCGCTGACCGAGTTTGTGAAAGAGAGCGGCGCCGATCTGGGTCTGGCCTTCGACGGTGACGCCGACCGCGTCCTCGCGGTTGACGAAAACGGCGGTATTATCGACGGCGACAGGATCATGACGATAATCGCCCTTGATATGAAAGAAAACGGAAAGCTGCCCGACAACACGATCGTGGCCACGGTCATGAGCAACCTCGGCTTTTTCGTTATGGGCAAGGAATACGGCATAAACATCAAGCGTACTAAGGTGGGCGACCGCTATGTGCTTGAGGAAATGCTCGCTCACAACCACAAGATCGGCGGCGAGCAGTCGGGCCACGTCATTCTGCTTGAGCACAATACCACCGGCGACGGCCTTGTGACCGGAATTCAGCTTGCCGACGTGATAAAGCGCAGCGGCAAAAAGGCGTCGGAGCTCGCGGGTATCATGCAGATCTATCCGCAGGTGCTGATCAATGCCACGGTTAAAAACGAGCTCAAGAACGAGGAAAACTATATGAAGTTCCCCGAGATACGCGAGGCGATCGCGGAGCTTGAAAAAGAGTTCGCGGACGACGGCAGAGTGCTTATACGCCCGTCGGGAACCGAGCCTCTGGTCAGAGTCATGATCGAGGGCAAGGACGTGGAACTTATCACAAGGCGCGCGAGAGAGCTCGCAGATCTGTTTGAGGAAAAATTAAACTAACGAAAAGAGGAAGCGAAAATATGAAATTAGGAATTGTCGGCCTGCCGAATGTGGGCAAGAGCACGCTGTTTAACGCGATAACGCAGGCGGGGGCGGAAAGCGCCAACTATCCGTTCTGCACCATTGAGCCCAATGTGGGCACGGTGCTTGTGCCGGACAAGCGGATCGACGCTTTGGCCGAAATGTATCATCCGGACAAGACGACCTACGCGGTTATCGAGTTTGTGGACATAGCGGGTCTTGTCAAGGGCGCGAGCCGCGGCGAGGGCCTCGGCAACAAGTTTTTGTCGAACATTCGCGAGGTTGACGCGATCGTTCATGTCGTGCGCGCGTTTGAGGACAGCAATATCGTCCATGTTGACGGCAGCGTTGACCCCGTTCGCGATATTGAGACGATCAATTTTGAATTAATCATGTCGGACTTGGAAATACTTGATAGAAGGATCGACAAGATCATGAAGTCGATCCGCGGCGGCGAGAAAAAATATCTCGCCCACCAAAAGTTCTACGAGCGGCTCAAGGCTCATCTTGAGAGCGGCAAAACCGCACGCTCGATGGACATGACCGATGACGAGCTTGAAATGCTCAGCGAGGTTTCGCTGCTGACGCTGAAGCCGGTCATATACGCTGCGAATGTGGCCGAGGACGACTATGCCGATGAGGACAACAACGAGTTTGTGAAGCAAATCAAGGAATATGCCGCCGCGGACAAGGCGGAGGTCATGGTGATCTCGGCCAAGATCGAGGAGGAGATAGCCGGTCTTGAAAAGGATGAGAAGCAGATGTTCCTGGACGAGCTCGGCGCGTCCGAGTCGGGCCTTGACAAGCTGATAAAGGCGAGCTACACACTGCTCGGCCTCATCAGCTATCTGACGGCGGGCAAGCCCGAGGTCAGAGCCTGGACGATAACCAAGGGCACCAAGGCGCCTCAGGCGGCAGGCAAGATACACACCGATTTTGAGCGCGGCTTTATCCGCGCCGAGGTGGTGCATTTTGACGATCTTATGGCCTGCGGCTCGATGGCGGCCGCCAAAGAAAAGGGCCTCGTCCGCTCCGAAGGCAAGGAGTATGTGATGAAAGACGGCGATATTGTGCTGTTCAGGTTTAATGTGTAGCAACAAACAATAATTTATATAAAGGAGATGTAATTATGGATTTTTTGGAGAGCGTTAAAAACGCGGTGGGCTCGGCCGCCCAGACTGTGGCGAAAAAGTCCGGAGAGGTTGTGGAATTTTCAAAGATCAAATACGCAATGTACGACGTGAAGGGCGACATCCGCCGTCTTAAGGAAGAGATCGGCGGCGCTGTTTATGACAGCTACAAAAACAACGCTCCTCTTGACGAGATCGTTAAGGAAAAGTGCGCCAAGATCGAGGAGCTTTCAAAGCAGCTTCACGAATATGACGAGCAGCTTGACAACTATAAGTCGATGGTCAAGTGCCCCGAATGCGGAAAGAGGGTCAAGGACGAGAGCAAATTCTGTCCCGAGTGCGGAGCGAAGCTCGCGGTCGAAAAGGACGCCGAGGTTCATGACGGCTATGTGACGCCGCCGCCGAGTGAGAACGCGGCTCAGACCGAAAACAGCGGAGAGGCGCAGGCCGAGTAATATGCTGTTGGTTTTATCGAGCGGCGGAAGGCGGGCCGCAGAGCTTGCCGAACGTCTGAGCGCTCTGGGCGCGGATTATATATTCCACTTTGAGTCCTTCGGCGAGGCGGGCGGCTTCGGCAAAGGCGACGTTATCGTTGGAAAGCTCAGCTATCGCGGGCTTGCGAGAATAGTTAAAAAGAACCGCGTCAGCGCGATCGCGGATATTATCGAGGCGCCCGCGTCTCACGGCTCACTGGCCGCCGCCAATGTGGCTGAAGATCTGAAGATCCCCTTAGTGAAGCTCATTGAGCCTACGGTGCCGAGGGGCCTTTCGGTGAGCGCCGACCCGTCAAAGGTCGGCTGCGAGACCGAGTATTCCTATTCCGCCGTCGCGGGCAGAATCAACAACACCGTCGGAAACGCGGTGTTTTTCTCGCGCCCGATGAACGTGCGCGTTATCGCCGAGCAGGTTTTTGACAGAAGCGCGCTTTATGTTCCGATACTCGCGGGTGGCGAGTTTGACGTTGATTTGGCGCTGCAATACGGTGTTCCGCTTATGAATGTAAAGGAATACGACAGCATAACCGGAAAAGACGGAATGCTTAATATCCTGCGCGACACCGGGGCGAAGCTGCTCATCACGGACAGCGCGCTCGGAATTTCCGACAAGCTTGCCGCGGCGGGCGAGGTCGGAGCGAGAGTGATCTTCACCCAGTCATGCGGCTTTGAATACGAGAATATTTTTGACAATATCGAGGCTCTGTGCGGCTTTCTTGAGGAAAACGGCCTGCTGACCGCGGAAAGGGACTTTGATGGGCCCGAGGGCGCGGAAGAGCCGAAAAATAAGGAGTTAATAAATGAAAATCGCGATTGACGGGCCCGCCGGCGCGGGCAAAAGCACGATCTCAAGGGCGGTTGCCGAAAGGCTCGGTTATGTGTATATCGACACCGGAGCCATGTACAGGTGCGTGGGCCTTCGGGCGCTTAATTCGGGCGTTGACCCGAGCGACGCGGAGGCGGTCGAAAAAATCCTCGGCGGCGTCGATATCGACATAAAAAGCCGCGGCGGCGCGCCCGCTTTTTATCTGTGCGGCGAGGACGTTACCGAAAAAATAAGAGAAAATCCGGTTTCAATGGCCGCGTCAAGCGTGGCGGTCATTCCCGCGGTGCGCCTCAAGCTCGTTGAGCTTCAGCGGGCCTTAGCGGCTAAGGCGGACGTTGTTATGGACGGCAGAGACATCGGAACATATGTGCTGCCCGACGCCGAGCTTAAAATATACATGACCGCTGATCCGCGCGAGAGGGCGATGAGGCGGTTCAAGGAGCTTGCCGCAAAGGGCGGAACTCCTGATCTTGACCAGATCGAGCGCGAGATAATCGCCCGCGACAAGAACGACTCCGAAAGGGAGTTCGCGCCGCTCAGACAGGCGGAGGACGCGGTGCTGCTCGACACCACAAAAATGACAATTCCCGAGGTTATCGGCGCCATTCTTGAACTGGCCGAAAAGCGGAGCGCGGAGGTGTAGAAAAATGGCTCTTTATGATGTCGGAAGAGTTGTGGTAAATATATTTTTCCGCACATTTTTCCGTCTCAAAATAGAAGGAAAAGAGAATATTCCCGATGAGTCCGAGCGGTTCATCATCTGCGCCAACCACAGGGGCTATTTTGACCCGCCGCTGGTCGGCATTGCCATGCCGTTTCAAATCGGGTTCATGGCGAAAGAGGAGCTGTTCCGAAACAAGCTGTTCGGCGCGCTTATAAGAAAGCTCGGCGCGTTTCCGATAAGACGCGGCAAGTCGGATTTCGGCGCGCTGCGGTCGGCGATAAAGATGTCGGAATCGGGCAGACATATTGTGATCTTCCCCGAGGGCGGCAGGTCGCACAGCGGCAGACTGCGCAGAGGCAAGTCCGGAGCGGTGATGGTGGCCGTCAAGGCGCGGGCGAATATTTTGCCGATCGGCCTTGAGGGCAGCTATAAGCCGTTTACGCGCATAACCATACATATAGGCGAGCTTATAAGGCTTGACGAGTTTTTTGACAAAAAAAATACCGGCGAGGAGCTTCAGAAATTTACCGACGAGGTGCTGATGAAAAGGATTTCGGAGCTTTCAAGGGTTCCGATGTGACACGGAGGCGGCTATGGACATTGAGATAGCGAAGCGCGCGGGTTTCTGCTTCGGCGTTGACCGCGCGGTGAAGATAGCCTATGAGACCGCGGAAGGCGGCGGGGGAGGCATATATACCTACGGCAAGCTCATCCACAACTGCGACGTCACAGACAATCTGGCGTCCCGCGGCGTCACCGCAATCGAGAGCGTGGACGGGGCCGGGGAGGGCTCGACCGTGATCATACGCGCCCACGGTGTTCCGAAATCGGATATCGAGGCCTTTGAGAGCCGCGGCGTCAGAGTTATAGACGCCACATGTCCGTTCGTGAAAAAGATACATTCGATAGTCAGCCGCGAGTATTTTGAGAAAAACCGCGCGATCGTTATCGTGGGCAACAAAAACCATCCCGAGGTTATCGGGATAAACGGCTGGTGCGGCGGCTCGGCGGTGGTCGTGGCCGACGAGAACGACTTGAACGAAATTTTATCAAAACCGAGCGATTTACCAATATCTGTCGTTGCTCAAACTACGATCAGACAAAAATTATTCAAAAAAATTGAAGAAATTTTAAAAAAACATTTTACAAATGCGGAATTTTTTGATACAATATGTAGTGCGACGTCCGAACGGCAGAAATCCGCGGCCGAGCTTTCGGCGAAATCGGACATGATGATCGTGATAGGAGGGCGTGACAGCTCGAACACAAAAAAGCTGTTTGAGGTCTGCGCCGAGATACAGCCGAACACCCTGCTTATCGAAAACGCGGCGGAGCTTAAAAAGCAAAATATACTTGAGAAAAATAATAAATATAATATATTAACAAAAAATAATTTTAAAGTAGGTATTACCGCGGGGGCGTCAACGCCCGAGTCGGTAATCAAGGAGGTCTGTTTAACCATGGCGGAAAATGAAAAGAGTTTTGAGGAAGCACTGGAGGAAACCCTTAAGCCCTTAAAGTCGGGCGAAGTTGTTAAGGGAGTCGTTATCGGTATCACGCCGACCGAGGTTCAGGTTGATATCGGAAACAAGTACGACGGTGTTATACCGCTCGACGAATTGACAAGCGACCCGGGCGCTGACCCGGCCGATCTCGTTAAGATCGGTGAGGAGGTTGACGTTTACATCGTTCACGTTAGCGACAGAGACGGCGTTGTCACCTTGTCGAAGAAGAAGATCGACGCGGTAAAAGGTATGCAGGAGCTTCAGGCTGCGTTTGAGAACGGAGAGATCTTAAGCGGCAGAGTTGTTGAGCTCGTGCGCGGCGGAGTTGTTACGATCGCCAACGGCGTTCGCGTGTTTATCCCCGCATCGGAGTGCGCTATTAATTATCTTTCTGATTTGGGAGTCCTGCTCAACACCGAGCAGCGCTTCAGAATTATCAAGATGGACACCGACAGACGCGGCAGACAGAGAGTTGTCGGCTCGATCAAGTCGGTTGCAAAGGAAGAGGCTGACAAGGCCGCTGAAGAGTTCTGGGCAAACGCCGAGGAGGGCAAGCAGTACACCGGTACGGTTAAGTCTCTCACATCATTCGGCGCGTTCATCGACTTAGGAGGAGTAGACGGTCTTATTCATATATCGGAGCTGTCGCCCGTTCGCATCGCGCATCCTTCCGAGGTCCTCTCGGTCGGCGACGAGATCGATGTTTACATCAAGGAGCTTGACAGATCCAAGAACAGGATTTCGCTTGTGAAGGAGCTTAAAGAGCAGAAGGCTGCAGAGTTCTGGAAGAACGCGGAAATAGGCAAGAAGTACACGGGTATTGTTAAATCACTGACCCCGTTCGGCGCTTTTGTCGATGTGGGCGGCGTTGACGGTCTGGTTCACATTTCCGAGCTTTCGTGGAACAGGATCAAGCATCCCTCCGAGGTTGTCTCGGTCGGTCAGGAGCTTGAGGTTTATATCAAGGACCTTGACAGAGAAAAGGGCAAGGTTTCGCTCGGCTACAAGAAGGAAGAGGACAGCCCGTGGGTTAAGGCGGTCAAAGACCTTAACGTTGGCGACAACATCAAGGCCAAGATCGTTAGAATTCTGCCCTTCGGCGCGTTTGCCGAGGTCGCGGAGTATGTTGACGGCTTAATTCACATCTCGCAGATTTCAAACGAGAGAATTAACAAGCCCTCCGACGTGCTGGCTATCGGCGACGTTGTTGACTGCAAGATCGTTGAGATCAACGACAACACCAAGCAGATCGGTCTTTCAATGAAGGCTCTTATGAAGGACAGAGTTAAGCCCGAGGAGGAGAAGGATGAGGACGCGCTCCCTAATTCTTATATTGAGGAAACGTCATTTACTCTCGGCGATATTCTCGATTCGGCCGAGACTCCTGCGGAGGAAGCTCCCGTCGAGGAAGCTCCCGCGGAGGAGGCTCCTGTTGAAGAGGCTCCGGCTGCCGAGGAGGCTCCTGCGGTTGAGGAAGCTCCGGCGGAGGAAGAAGCTCCCGCTGAGGAGGCTCCTGCCGAGGAGGCTCCTACCGAGGATGCTCCCGCCGAAGACGCGGAGTAATAAACCGTATATGTTTAGGGGCGGACATCCTGTGTCTGCCCTTAATTTTTCATTTGTGTTGAGGGAGGATATTTTATGACCAATCCTATATCGGAATTTAACAAAAAGATAAACGGAATGACCGCGGCGGTTATCGGTATCGGAGTGAGCAACATGCCCTTAATTCGTTTTCTGACCGAGCGCGGCGCCAAGGTTATCGCGCACGACAAGCGCACGGCGGAGGAACTCGGCGATACGCTCGGCGAGCTTGAAAAACTGGGCGCCGCCACGGTGCTCGGCGAGCATTATCTCGACAAAATCGACGAGAGCGCGGGGATCATATTCAAGACGCCGGGAGTGCGCTATGACGCGCCCGCAATTCTTGAGGCTATTGGGCGGGGCGCGGAGCTGAGCTCCGAAATGGAGCTGTTTTTTGAGCTGTGCCCGTGCGAGATAATCGCGGTCACGGGCAGCGACGGAAAGACGACCACGACATCGCTGATCGCAGACATGCTGACCCGCGGCGGATATAAATGTTATCTCGGCGGCAACATAGGCAGGCCCCTTATCGAGGATGTGGAGAACATGAGCCCCAATGACAAGGCTGTCGTTGAGCTTTCGAGCTTTCAGCTCCACACAATGAAGCGCAGCCCGCATGTGGCCGTTGTGACCAACGTCACTCCGAACCATCTGGACTGGCACACCGATTTTGACGAGTATATCGACGCGAAGCGCGCGGTGTTCAAGTTCCAGAAGCCGGGCGACATCGCGGTGTTTAACTATGACAACGAGATCACCCGCGGCTTTGGCGGGGAGAGCGGAAACGGCGTGTATTTCAGCCGCCGCGAGACGCTTGACGACGGATATTGCCTTGAGGGAGATATGATAGTTAAGCGCGTCGGCGGCGCGACGGAGCGCGAGGTTCTTGATATAAACGATATTTATATTCCCGGCATGCACAACGTCGAGAACTACATGGCGGCGATCGCCGCCGTGTCTGGATATGTGGGCGACGATGTGATACGCGAAACAGCGAAGAAGTTCACGGGGGTTCCGCACCGGATAGAGTTTGTGCGCGAGATTGACGGCGTTAAGTATTATAACGACTCGATCGCCTCGTCCCCCGCGAGAACTACGGCGGGCCTTAACTCGTTTAACCGGAAGGTGGTGCTCATCGCGGGAGGATATGACAAAAAAATACCCTTTGACGATTTCGGGCCGGTTGTGGTGGAGCATGCGAAAAAGCTCGTGCTTTGCGGCTTTACCGCCGACAAGATCGAGAAAGCGGTGAAAGGCGCTTCAAATTACAGTGCATCAAAGCTGCCAATCTACAAAACCGACGATTTCAAAAAGGCGGTCGAGACCGCGAGAGACATTGCGGAACCGGGCGACGTGGTTATTCTCTCGCCCGCCTGCGCAAGCTTTGACATGTTCAAAAATTTCGAGGAAAGAGGAAACAGGTTTAAAGAGATAGTGAATGAAATGTAAAATAAAGCGGGCGCCGCTTTCTGCGCGTTTCATCAAACCGTAGGGGCGGATATTATCCGCCCGCTCTGATCACTATATTGGGAGTTAATATGGAACTTTTAAAAATGGCAAGCCCGATCGGGCTGCTTACGATATCGAACATATTTATGACATTCGCGTGGTACGGCCACCTGAAGCATAAGGACACGGCTTTGTGGATTGTTATCCTCACGAGCTGGGGTTTGGCGTTTTTCGAGTATATTTTTCAGGTGCCCGCCAACCGCTTGGGCAGCCGTTATTACAGCGCGGCCCAGCTCAAGATCATTCAGGAGGTCATAACGCTGACGGTATTCTCGTTCTTTTCGGTGCTCTACCTTAAGGAAAAGTTTACGCTGAATTATCTCTGGGCCTTTCTGTGTATTTTGGGCGCGGTGTATTTTATGTTCAAAGGCTGATATAAAAACAATCCCCGCGTCGGGCAAAGCCCGACGCGGGGATTGTTGTTTTAGTCATCGGTTTCGACCCACTCTGTCACCAATTCGGTGAAAAAGTGTCCGTTCAGGTGGTCTATTTCGTGGCAGAACGCGCGGGCGGTAAGGTCCTCGCCCGTGTATTCAAACTCGTTGCCGTCACGGTCGGTGGCTCGTATTTTGACGATTTTCGGGCGGGTCACCATGCCGAACTTGCCGGGATAGCTCAGGCAGCCCTCGGCGTCGGTCTGCTCGCCTTCGGTGCTGAGTATTTCGGGGTTTATGAGCTCAAGGATACCGTCGCCCGTGTCAACTATCGCGATCCTGCGCAGCACGCCAACCTGGGGCGCGGCGAGGCCGACGCCGCCCGACTCGATAAGCGTCTCGCGCATATCGTCAAGCAGGCAGATTATCCTGTCATTGATCTCCTTTACCTCGCGGCATTTTTTGGTTAAAATCTCGTCGCCGAGCTTCACAATATTTCTTATTGCCATTTTAATCTCCTCAAACAAATATATTTCAGTTCATGTTAAGCGGGTTTATGTCGATCACAAGAGTCGTGCGGTTGTCATGCCCGTACATGTCGCTTATTTTGCGCAGCAGCTCAAGGCATTTTGAACAGTCCCGCGTCTTTATAAAGAGCCGATGTCTGTAGCTGCCCTTTATCCTGCCGATCGGGGCGGGCATGGGATCGCTCAGGGATATGATGTTCTCCCTGTCGCCGTTTACACTGATAAAGCTGTGGATAAGCCCAAGCGCCGCCGTCACGCGCTCGTTGTCCTCTCCCGTGACCATTATGTTTATTATGTCACAAAATGGCGGGTAAATCAAGCGTTTTCTGAATTTTATCTCATTTTTATAAAAATCCGCGTAGTTGTGCTCTTTGGCGTAGCCTATCGTTGAATTTTTCGGCTGATAGGTTTGAATAACCGCTCTGCCGGGGATGTCGCCGCGGCCTGCTCTGCCGCAGACCTGTGTCAGCAGTGAGAATGTGCGCTCGTTGGCGCGGAAGTCGTCCACCCCGAGCGAGGAGTCTGCCGCCAGCACTCCGACCAGCGTCACGTCCGAAAAGTCAAGCCCTTTTGTGACCATTTGCGTGCCCAGCAGAATGTCGGCCGCACCGCTTTTGAAGCTGTCGAGTATCCGCTCGTGGCTGCCCTTTTGAGTCGTTGTGTCGCGGTCCATGCGCAGTATACGCGCGTCGGGGAACAGACGCTTAAGCTCG
Source organism: uncultured Monoglobus sp. (assembly GCA_947630135.1). GTDB lineage: Bacteria > Bacillota > Clostridia > Monoglobales > Monoglobaceae > Monoglobus. The sequence continues at coordinate 45,026 of CANRGH010000004.1, read as the reverse complement.
TCCTCGATTTTCTGGGTGCCGGTGCCGAAAAACTTAACATGCTTTGAGCCGCACTCCGGGCAGACGGCGACGTTTTTTATCGTGTAGCCGCAGTAGTGGCACATAAGCGTGTCGCTGTATTTGTGATAGGTCAGCGGAATGCTGCAGTTTTCACATTCCATAACGTGGCCGCATTCGCGGCATGATACGAAAGTGTTGAAGCCCCTGCGGTTCAGAAAAAGTATGGTCTTGCCGCCGTTTTCGAGGTTCATCCGTATTTCGTTTTCAAGCCTGCCGCTTATCGGCGACATGTTGTGATATTCAAATATCTCGCTGCGCATGTCCACAATGCGGACCTTCGGCAGCGGATTGCTGTTATAGCGCGAGTTCATTTCAAACAGTTTGTATTCGCCCGTTTCGCGGGCCCTGTAATAGCTTTCAACCGACGGGGTTGCCGACGCCAGGATAAGCGGCGCGCCGTTTTGCTCCGCGCGGAAGGCCGCGACCTCGCGCGCGTGGTACCGCGGCGCGATCTCGGATTTGTAGCTGCTCTCATGCTCCTCGTCCAGAATGATCATGCCTATGTCGGGCAGCGGCGCGAACACCGCGCTTCTCGCGCCCACTACAACGTCCACCTCGCCGCTCCGTATCTTGTTCCACTGGTCGAACCTTTCGCCGTATCCGAGGCCGCTGTGCATGACCGCGACGCGGCTGCCGAAACGGCTCACGAACCGCTCGACCATCTGCGGCGTCAGCGCGATCTCCGGAACCAGCATGATCGCCTTTTTCCCGAGCTCAATGCAGCGGCGTATCGTCTGCAAGAACACCTCGGTCTTGCCGCTTCCGGTGACGCCGCGGATCAGTATTTTCTCGTGTTTGCCGCTGCCCAGCAGCCCGTCAATGTAGTCGATTACGGGCTTTTGCTCGGCCGTGGGCTCGTATTCCTTTGACGAGCCGTATTTTTGCGGGTCGTAGACCTCACGGAGCTTTTTTTCGTTATAGAGCTCAATATATCCTCTGTCCTTGAGGGCGGCCAGCGACGTGTAATTGCCTCCCGAAAGGGAGATGAGCTCGGCTGTCGTCATCGGCCCGCTGTCGGCCAGGGTCAGCAGCATTTCCGCCTGGACCTTGGCGCGGCTGCTTCTTAAAAAATCGGCCGCCATGTACGCCTCGTCGATCGGAACCGAGATCCGCGCTTTGCGCACCGTGAGCTCGCGCACGGAGTCGCCCGCGTTTTCCGAAACGCTTATCACGCCTTTCTCGGAAAGAGCGGCGAGACACCGGCGCAGCCCGCCCGAGGCGATGATCTCCTCAAGGTGGCGGAACTCGATTATCCCGCCGTTTTCGCGTATGGCGGAAACGACTTTTTTCTGAAAATCGCTGAGCTTAGCGTCCTCGGCGGCCTTTTCGTTAAGTGTTATCCATTCTTTGATTATAAGCTTCATGCCCGGGGGCGCGACCAGTCTGAACGCGCTGTAAAACGGGCAGATATATCTGCCGCGCATCCAAAGGCAGAGATTGAGCTGTTCTTCGGTGCAGGCGGGGCCGCTGCCGACAATGGATTTCAGCGGTTTTAACTCCGAATATTCGCTGCTTTCCGCCACACCCACGATCAGCCCCTCGGTGGGATTGTTGTACGGGCCGAACGGCACAAGCGCCCTCATGCCCGGAACCGCCGCTTCCTCAAGCTCCTCGGGTATTCTGTAATCAAAAACGCGGTCGATTATGTGTCGGCGGCTTATCAGCGCGATCTGCGCGATCATAGCTTCGCCGCCTCCGTCAGTATTATGTTCGCGGCCTCAAACTTGCTCATCATCGGATAGTCGCGCGCGGTGCCGTCGCCTTTAACGATCGAGATGACGTTGGTGTCGCCTCCGAAGCCCGCGCCCTCGGCCGTCAGGCTGTTTGCGACAATGAAGTCGGCCCGCTTTTCGGCGCATTTGTCTGCGGCGTTTTTGATAATCTCCTCGGTTTCCATCGCGAAGCCGATTATCGTCTTTGAGCCCGAGTATTTCTCGCCCAGCTCCTTTAAAATGTCCGGGTTGCGGACCAGCTCAAGGCTCATGCCGCCCTCGCCCTTTTTTATTTTGGACTCCGAAACCTTTGCCGGGCGGTAGTCCGAAACGGCGGCGGCCGTGATTATTATGTCGGCGCTCTCCGCCGCGCCCATGACGGCCTCGCGCATGCCGAGAGCGGAGGAAACATTGATCGTGTTCACTCCCGGAACCTCCGGGCAGGTGTGCGCTCCGGCGATAAGGGTCACGTCGGCGCCGCGGAGCATGGCCGCGCGTGCGACGGCAAAGCCCATTTTGCCGCTTGAATGGTTTGTAAGGAAGCGGACCGGGTCCAAGGCCTCTCGGGTCGCTCCCGCGGTAACGAGCACTTTTTTGCCGCTCAGGTCAGCCTTTGACTTGAGGGCGAGGCGCGCTATGTTCCAAAATATAAGCTCAATGTCGGCCAGCTTGCCCCTGCCGGTGTCGCCGCAGGCAAGGCGGCCCTCGGCGGGCATCACGAATTCGGCACCGCGCGTTTTGAGCTTGTCTATGTTTTCCCGCGTCGCGGGGTTTTCAAGCATGGCTGTGTTCATTGCCGGGGCGATGAGCAGCGGCGCCTTTGACGCCATAACCGTGGTGGTCAGCATATCGTCGGCAATTCCGTTCGCGGCTTTTCCGATAAAGTTCGCGGTCGCCGGGACCACCGCCAGCACGTCCGCGGCTTTGGCGAGCGATATGTGGCGGATCTCCCACGCCTTGGGCTCCTCAAACATATCGACCGCGACCGGGTTCTGTGACAGGCTCTGAAAGCTCAAGGGCGCCACGAACTCTGTGGCGGCGCGGGTCATGATGACCTTGACGTCCGTGCCCGCCTTTTTGAGCATCGAGGTCAGCTCCAACGCTTTGTAAGCCGCTATTCCCCCGGTCACGCCCAAAACTACTGTTTTGTCTTTAAGCATATTGATCACCTTATAATACGTTTAATTAAGAAGTTTAATTACGCCCGCTTTGACAGCGGGCGCGGTTTATTTGGATAAATTTATAGAGCCGATGTTGGGAGTGTGGATATAGTTAAGCTTATCCTCGTAAATCTCCTCGGCGGCGATTGAAACCTCTTTTCCCGAATTTGTGTCGATCAGCGGCTGCTTTCCGTCGGCAAGCTGGCGCGCTCTCTTGGCGGTCTCAATGGTCAGCATGTATCTGCTTCCTGCCTTTTTTACCAGCTCCGCGATAGGCGGGTCAATCATCATATGACATCTCTCCTTAAAAATATTTTAGCGTTATTGTTTTTACTTTGATTGCTTTATTATGTTTTCAATTTCATCTGCCGCGTCGCGCACAACGCGGTTCACCACAACATAATCGTATTTGTCTTTTTGCTTAAGCTCCCATTCGGCGGCCTTCACGCGGCGCTCGATCTCATCTTCTGCCTCGGTGCCTCTGCCGCGGAGCCTTTGCCGCAGCACGTCAAGGCTTTCGGGAGCGATAAAGATATACGCGCCCTCGGCGCCGCTTTCCATGAGCTTGAGCGCTCCCTGCACGTCGATCTCAAGCAGCACGTCGCGCCCCTCGTTCAGGTTTTTCTCAACGTATTCGCGCGGCGTTCCGTAGTAGTTTCCGCTGAATATTGCCCACTCCATAAACTCGCCGCGATCGATCATCTTTTTGAACTCGCTCTCGGTTTTAAAGAAGTAGGTCACTCCCTCGGTGTCCTCATTTCTTGGTTCTCTTGTGGTGGCCGAGATCGACGGCACGATATTCGGGTTTTTCGCCCGCAGCTCCTTGAGCACGGTGCCTTTGCCGACACCCGAGGGGCCAGATACGATAATTAAAAGTCCTTTATTCATCCTTGTCCCCCTCGTCGCGGCTGAGCTCCGCTCTGCCGGCTATCGTCTCGGTCTGTATAGCCGAGAGGATTATATGGTCGCTGTCGGTGACAATGACCGAGCGGGTGCGTCTGCCGCAGGTGGCGTCAATAACCATGCCCTGCTCTTTGGCCTCCTGGATTATGCGCTTTATCGGCGCCGAGTCGGGGCTGACGATAGCGATCACTCTCGAGCCCGAAACAAGATTGCCAAATCCTACGTTAATCAGCTTCATATTTCAAGCCGCCTCACTTTGCTTTATTTTATGATGTTACTCTATGTTCTGAATTTGCTCGCGTATCTTCTCAATGATCGATTTCATATCAACGACGTGTTTTGTGAGCTCAATGTCATTGCACTTTGAGCCGATCGTGTTGGTCTCGCGGTTCATTTCCTGCACAATAAAGTCGAGCTTTTTGCCGATCGGGCCGTCCTCGTCGAGCGCGGTCTTAAACGCCTTGATGTGGCTGCCGAGGCGGACTGTCTCCTCATCGACCGCCACCTTGTCGGCGAATATCGCGACCTCGGTCAGGATGCGGCTCTCGTCAGCGGTGGCGCCGATTTCGGAAAGCGTGTCGCACAGCCGCTTTTTGAGCCTTTCTCCGTATTCCGCGACGGTCTCGGGAGAGCGCTTTTTGACCGCCTCCAAATGCTCGCCGAGAGAGTCAAGGTGCTCGAGAATGCTGGCCTTGAGGCGCTCGCCCTCGCTGATACGCATGGCGGTGAAGCCGTCGAGCGCGATCCTGAGTGCCTCGTCAATTGCGGCGGTCACGGTTTCCTCGTCGATCTCTTTATATTCCACATCGAATATGTCGCCGAAAGCCGAAAGCGTGCTCATGGATATATCGTCGCTTAAACCGAATTCCGAAAGGCCGCGCAGACTTTCAATGTAAGACTGCGCCAGCGCCTTGTTGAGCCGCACCTGCTTGTTGTCATCGTCAATTTTGGTTATCGAGACATAAACCTCGATTTTTCCGCGCGACACACAGCCCGAAAGGCAGGAGCGTATGTGCTCCTCAAGAAAGCTGTAGATCCGCGGCGTCTTTATGCTGTAATCAGCGTAGCGGTGGTTCACCGATTTTATCTGCACGCCGATCTCGTAGGTCTCGGCGAAAACTGTCTCGGCTCTGCCGAAGCCGGTCATGCTCTTAATCATAAACAATTACCTCAAATTAATCAGATTTACGAATGACGGATTTGTGCGATCCGCCTATTGAAATATCCGCTTCCCCGCGTTATAATATCGGTGACGGAAAAATAAACGCGGATTTTTCCATAATAGAATTATTATACCACAAATTTTCCGGTTTGCAATAGGAAATTGAATTTTGAAACATAATTGTAACATAGTGATAACACACTTGTTGGATACGCGTAATTGTATTGTTAACGAATTCTATTCCGAAATTAACTTTTTTGGAGAAAATTTTTAAATGTTTACAATTTGTTCATAATTTCAGCAAACGCCCGAAATCACGGCGTTTTGCGGGGTTTTTATTTGTTTTTTTGATGCAGTTTCTTCAATATAAGCCAAAGTTTGTATTGACATTTCCGCCCAATAGTTGTATAATCATCACATGGTTTTAAAAATTATAAGGCGAAATTTGTGCTTATTTTTTTCGATTTTGATTTTTTGAACCGAATACGATTAATTTGATACGGAAGGGAAGTGACGGAAGGAAAAGCTTAGACGTATCGCGTAAGATTTTTGGAGGTTTTTGGTTTTGAGTTTTAGTTTGAGAAAAAGTTTGAGAAGAATTGTTGCAACACTTGTGGTTTTGATGACAATTTCTGCTTTTATAATAGCACCTACATACGCTGATTTTGACGATATCGATCAGCCGGCGCAATACTACGGTGTTGTACAAGTATCGAGTCTTAATGTCAGACAGAGCGCGTCTATGGACGCCGGTATTATTGCCACTCTGCAGTACGGCTCAAGAGTAAGAGTTAACTGGATCGAACCCGGATGGGTTTGCATTGCTTATAACAACGACGGTTTAATGGGTTACGTGTCGGAGGAGTACATCTCCGTTTATGACGGCACTGTTCCCGAGGCAAGCGAGGGCGGTCAGGCTGTTTGCGACCTGGCGGCGCAGTTCCTCGGTGTTCCCTATGTTTGGGGCGGCACCTCGCCTTCGGGATTTGACTGCAGCGGACTTTGCCAGTATGTTTACGCGCAGCTTGGCATCAAGATTGCCCGCGTCGCTGATGACCAAATGAAGGAAGGCGTTTACGTTACAAGAGACCAGCTTATGCCCGGCGACCTCGTCGGCTTTGGCTCGGGCGGTTACGCTTCCCATATCGGTATCTATGTGGGCGACGGCATGATGATCCACGCGCCGCACACGGGTGACGTTGTTAAGTACACAAGCATTGATTCGGATTATTATGCAAGCCGTTTCTTAGGCGGACGCAGAATAATTTACTAATCGGTTTGATATTAAGTCGGAGTGGTTTTAAAGCCACTCCCTTTTTCTGATTATATATATTCGGTATGCGAGGTAATATTATGACATATGATGAACTTAACAAGTTGATCAGAAGCGGCGCAGTGCCGCGGATTTTATTCTTTTTCGGTGAGGAGGAGTTTTTGCTTGACAACCGCGTCGAGGCGATCAAAAAAAAGCTGGCGCCCGGAGAGCTTGCCCGCTTTAACTGCTCGTATTTTGACGGCAAGGCTGATCCCGATGAGATCATCGCCGCCGCCGAAATGCTGCCTCAGGGCGGCGACAGACGGCTTGTCGTCGTGAAAAACAGCGGCTTGTTTGCGAATTTAACGACATCGGGCTTTAAAAGCATAAAGTCATACGCCGCGGAGCTTCCGGACTATGTCTGCCTTATATTCCGCGAGCCCGGCTTTGATCCGAAAAAGCTTAAATCCCTTAAATTCATTGAGGACGCGGGCGGCGGCGTGGTCAACTTTGAGCGCATGCCCGTGAACAAGCTTGAGGTGTGGGTCGAGAAAACGCTTGAGAAGGCGGGCAAACGGATCCCGGCGAAGGATCTCAGCTATTTTGTGCGTTCATCCGGCCCGTCGATGGGCAAGCTTGACAACGAATGCCGAAAGCTTATTCTTTATATGGGTGAGAACCGTCACAATGTGACCCGCGCCGATATTGACGCGGTGGTCGACAAGTCGGCCGAGGTAAAGATTTATGATATTTTCAGCGGCAGCATAATCGGCGGCAGCGGAGGCAAAGCCATGGAACAGCTTAAAAGCCTCAAAAACGAGAATGTTCGTCCGACGGTTGTGCTCAGCGTTATCCTTGACGGCGTATACGAGCTGCTGCTTTGCAAGCTGCTTAAGCAGGACGGATTGACCGCCCGCGAGATGTCGGAATATTTTGACAGGCATGTGCCTATGTTCGCGATCAACAAGGCAGTGGAAAACAGCAGGAGATACGGAGAGGGCGAGCTAAAGCGCTTCGTTGACCGCGGGCTTAAATATTCCGTTGACATAAAGACCGGACGGCTTGACGGCTGGGACGCTGTAGAGCTGTATGTTTCCGAGCTCTTGCTTAAGAAATAGAAATTTTGTTTTTAATTTAAGAAAAAATTACCTAATATATTTGACAAATCCGCTGAATTGTGGTATTCTAATAAGCGGTATGATATTTTGACACAATTAGGGGGTGAGTGTTTGGCTGACGAATTGAAGCTTATCAAAAAAGCGCAAAAGGGCGACGTTAACGCCTTTGAAAAGATAATCACCGAGTACCAGTCGGTAGTGTACAGCATTTCCTACAGATACGCGGACAACGCACATGATGCGGCGGATATGGCGCAGGAAGTTTTTTTGAAGATGTTTAAAACTATCAACTCGTTTCGGTTTGAGTCCAAGCTTTCCACATGGATCTACCGCGTTGCCACAAACACCTGCCTCGATATAGTCAAGAGGCAGAGGAGAGCGGCATCCGCGCTTCCGCTCGGCGGCTTTGATGATGAGGACGGGAACAATTTCGCGTCCGAGCCGGCCGACTCGCGTTTTATGCCTGACGCGAGGCTTGAGGAGGCTGAAACAAAGGATGTTGTGAACCGCGCCATAAGCGAGCTCAGCGACGAGTACAGGACCGTTGTTATCCTCAGAGATATACGCGGACTGTCATATGACGAAATCGCCGAGATAGTTGACTGCTCAGTCGGAACCGTCAAATCGCGCATCAGCCGCGCGCGGAAAAATTTAAGAGAAATTTTACTTGAAAATCGGGAACTTTTTGAGAAATATTTCGTCTAATAGAGTGAAAGGGCAATTCCGCCCTTGCGCGTTTATGTTTTTGAACCATACGCGGACTATTATTTAAGGAAGGAGGGGTATCATGTCAGATTTTGAGAAGGATAAAGACCTTGCCGAAAAGTACAGCGGAGTGATGGGAAGCATCGCGGACGATATCCGTCAGATCAATCTGGATGAGAAAACCGAGGAGAGGCGCTTTGATTTCGAGGCGGATGCGGAGCCGGACGGCGGCATCAAAATCGAAATACCGGAAGCCGAAGCGGTCGAAGAACCCGAAGGCGCGGTTATCGAAATTGAGACTGCCGACGAGCCCGAAAGTGCGGTTATCGAAGCAGAGACTGCCGACGAGCCGGAAAATGCGGTTATCGAAGCAGAGAATGCCGACGAACCGGAAAATGCGGTTATCGAAGCAGAGACTGCCGACGAGCCGGAAAGCGCGGTAATTGAAGCAGAGACTGCCGACGAACCGGAAGACACGGTTATCGAATCAGAAACTGCCGACGAGCCGGAAGGCGCGGTTGCCTATGATGATTTGCCCGATGGAAGCTTTGACAAGTTTTTGGCGAGCATAAGCACTCTTCGGTTTGATGATGAGGAAATCGAGAGAGGTATTGGCATGTCCGCCGGATTTGACGCGGCCCCGATCAAAAAGAGTGAGGTTACGGGCAACACGGGCCCCATTCCGACAATTGACTCTTTGCCCGGCTTTGAGAGCGCCGACAGCGAGCTTGACACGCTGAGCTGCGGCGAGTGCAAGGATCTGCTCTACGATTATGTGTCGGACGCCTCCGATGAGGACGAAAAAGCGGCGATCGAAGCTCATCTTAAGAACTGCGAAAACTGCCGCATGGAATATTATGAGATCAAAGACATGATCGGCGTGTTAAACAACATCAAGACTCCCGAGCCCCCGGTTGATTTGCTTTCGGGCATTCGTGGAAAGCTTGAGGCTGCAGCTCCAGAAGTCAAGGCCGAGCGTGCCGCGATAAAGGCCGAAAACGGCGAAGGAGCGGCGGATAAGCTCCGCGGCTTCTTTGAGACGGTCAAGGATAAGACCGATTATGTTATAAAGCATGCAAATTGGCGCATTGTCGCGCCTGCCGCTTTGAGCGCGGTGCTGGTTCTCGGAGTCGCGGGAAGCGGATTGTATCAGGTGATGAAGTCGTCTGACGAGATATATAATTTCTCGGACAACGCTGCGATCGCCGACGCGAGAGCCACAGCGAAGCCCAGTTCCAGCGGTCTTGACGAGTATGTGACGGATGATAAGGATGATGATAAAGACTCACCGTCGTCTACAAGCCGTCCGGGCGCAACCGCTAGTCCGTCGGCAGCGACGCCGAAACCCGCTTCGGGATCAGCCTCGGCGACATCACCGAAGGCGACTTCGCGGCCGTCCGCATCATCGTCTCTGCCTATGGGAAGCAGCTCATCAAGCAGCACCGCAAAGACAACAAGCGGCACGACCTCAAGAACGACCACAAGCAGCGGCACAACCACGAGGACCACAACGAGCGCAACGCCGAGACCGACCACATCGTCAAGTACGGTCAGAGCGGCGGCTCCCACACCCGCGCCCACGAAAACGCCCTATGTGACGCCGAAGATAATTCTTCCGGACATAGCGACGGGCATTACGTCGCCCACATATGTGGCTCCCGACAGCGTGACTGTCGCGGGAGGCGGCGCAGGAGGAAGCGCTCCCGACACGTTCACATATACCGAGCCCGAGGCGCAGGCGGCCTCGATCACGATCCCGACGGTTGAGCCGAAAGCCGCGCCCACTCAGGCGCCGACGGCGGCTCCCAAGCCCATGGAGGTACCTAAGACGACGGCAACGCCAAGGCCGAGCGCGTCACCCGCACCGAGCGGCTCGCCTGGCCCGAGCACATCACCAGGTCCGAAGGCTACTCTGCGTCCCGGAACCGTGAAGGAGTCCGAGCGCAAGCGCAACAGTAGCGGCGAGACAGAGGAATACGCGAAAAAGTCCGCTGATATGGACAAAGCTTCGGTAATAAGCTGCGAGATCAAAGACAAAGACGCGCTTGATGAGATAATGAACTCGGGCATGGCGGATTGCTCAAAGATCGATAAGGACGGCGCTGTCACACTGTATTTCAGTAAGGACGATTATCCCGCGTTCACCGAGTATCTCAAGGAAAAGAACCTTGATTACACTCTGGTTTCGCTCGGCAGCGGCGACGACGTTAAGGTTATGATAACCGACAGCACCAAAAAGACAAAATAAATAAAGACATAATAAAACACCGCTTCGGCTTTTTAGCCGGAGCGGTGCTTTGTATTGCTTAGTTAAAGAAATATGTATCGGTGCTGTCTGAGGTCGATATTAAAGTAGCGTCCGCGAATGCGTCCTCGCTGCCGAATTTGTTCGGATCGAATTGATAGTATCTGCCCTCGTCGTTATAGCCTTTGAGGATTCTGAAGGTTATCAGCCTCGGAACCGGATCAGAGCTGCTGTGGCTGACGTTCACATACCGCCCGAAGGCGTCATTGCCGTAAAGATCAGCGTTCGCCGATGCCGAAATCTCGTCGTAGAGGCCGATTTCACGGAGCAAAATTTCATATTCCCCGCGGTAATTGATAACGCCGTCGGGATCAAAATTCCCGTTCTCGTCCGCGGTTATCAGACCGCGGTTTTTCGCCTCGTATATTATTCCGTTCGCCCAATGATCCTCGGTGTCGGGAAAGGCGGCGGGCGCGTTTTGGTCTATCTGCCAGCCGTCTATTCTTGAGATCAGCGCCAGAAACTCGGCGCGGGTGGTCGCCTCGCCTGTTCTGAGCTCCTCGGCGGTCGCGCCGGTCACATATCCGTTATCCACGAACCACTGCGCGCTCTCGTCAAGCGTCGAATTTGTGATATACGGCGTGATGTCAACGGGCTTTGGATCGTCGGCGAGCTTCGCGGCGTACCTATCCACACCGTTGTTCCGGTTTATATAAAGCCGCATAAGGCCGCCGCTTGAAATGCTCATACTGTGAAAGATCGGAGGAAGTATGAAATCGCCGTTTGAGTCCATCAGGGCCATATTGTACTCCCCGTCGTTATGAAAATCGCCGCTTATCTCGTAATAAATTTTTTCTCCGTCAGTGACCGCGTATGCCTGCAGATCGCCCACGTCGGGCAGTTCTTTTAAACTGCCGTCGTTGTACATAAAATAGTTTTTGCAGTTTTTGGTGACGATCGGGCCGCTCACGCGGTCGAATTGCGGCTCGCGCACGATATTGCCGTATCTGTCAGCAAAACCGATCTTACCGTTTTTGGAGATCGTTATCAAAACAGCCGACGGGCATATGCCTCCCTGCGCTTCATATCCGCTCAAAAGCAGATTTCCGCTTGTGTCGTAATAATCGTAATATCCTATGCCGTTTTCATCGCGTTCAGAGCTTCTCATGGCAATAACGGTCGGCAAGTCTTTGGCGTCGGGATCGCTGAACGGATACAGGTTGTCGATGTAGGTGTAAGACGCTGTGGTACTGAGCAGAATCTCGGAAGAGTATTTGCCGCTGTCGCTTAAAACAGTCGTGCCGTCAGCGCCGCAGATCTCAAAGGGGGTATCGCTGTCGTTTTCCGACGCGCTCGTGTTGAAAACAAATATGTCATCGCTGTAATCGAGGATACCGCTCGCCTTTTTCTCAAACAGCTTTTTTCCGTCCGTTGAATATACCTCGGTAATACCGTCATCACGCGTCAGCGTGATGTATTTGCCGCCGATTATCTGCGGCTCGTTCTCGGAAAGAGGAAGAAGCTCGCGGCCCGCTTCGTCGATCACCGTGTAGCCGTAGTCTCGGCCGACAACGGTCAGGCTGCCCGAGTATCCGCTTTGAACGTAGTCGTATATCGGGCCGACAATCATGTTTCCGTCGAGGTCGGACACGGCATATTTGTCATCCGCGGTCAGAAGCGTTATTTTGTTATAGTCTATCGCCGCTTCTTTGTACTCGCACGGAATAACGAGCTCACCGGTTTTGACGTCCGCGCAGCCCCATTTGCCGTCTTTCTTTACGGAGACTCTGACTTTGTCGCGATATTTTGCGATCTCATCAAAGGTCGCAAACCGACTGCTGTTCGTTCCGGCCGCTACCGTGTCAAAGCAGACGGAGTCAAGCTTGCGCACATCTGCCAGTTCCTTGGCGGACATCAGGTTGACGCACTCGCCGCCGAAATAGTTGTTGCCGAAATTGATATCGTCCCAGACGGGTTCAAGAACAACTTCGCCCTGATGCTCAACCCCGAATTTTGCGTTTTCACCGCAATATATCATGTAGTTGTAATTCGGGACCCGCTCGGAGTCTGTTTGAGCGACATCGGTCAGGTTGGGGATCGCCGATATATCATCAAGTGAATAATCGGCGTAAGCCGCGGGCATTGCCATAAGCATTGCAACGGCGGACAGCACCGCGATCGTTTGTTTTAATTTTGAGTTTTTCATATCAATCATCCTTTCGTTAGTAAATCAACGCTTTGCCGTTTGCCTCGGCGCTGAATGTAATTAAATAGTTCCCGCCGGGCGTTAGGCCCTCAACCGTGTATTCCGCGAAGGTTCGCGGCTTTGCGCAGAGGCTTGCAACTTTTTCGCGCGCGGGGTCGATTGAGACGTTTATCTTGATTATGTCCGCCGTTTCCGAGCTTAAATAAAACGTGATTTTTCCGTTTTCGTCCGCGGCCCTTGTAACCGTGGTTTCGCCTTTGGTCAATATCGCGGTGCACGCCGTCGGATGGGCCGCCGTCATGCTGTCAAAACCGGTGCCGGGCGGCAGCTTGTTTGCAGCTGCGGCAACGCTCGGGGTAAGCGAGACGTTCGCTGCTTCGGCGTAAGCCGCGGGCATTGCCGCGAGGATCGCCGCCGCGGACAGCGCCGCGAACGTCCGTTTGATTTTAGAGTTTTTCATATCAATCATCCTTTCTGTACAATAATCAATGTTAAGTTGTAATAGTTAAATGATTAAATTTTATTTGTAGGGCCGGATGCCCATATCCGGTCACGGGACGCCGAGGTCGTCGTCCCCTACGATAAAACGCGCAAAACGTTGTAGGGGCGGATATTATCCGCCCGCGGCGGCATGTGGGCTAGTGTCCTACACCGATAAACGTGTTGCGTTAGTAGATCAACGCTTTTGTCGGGGCGGAGGCGCTTATGACGAGGCGGCAAAGCCCTTTGAGGCCCGACACTGTGTATGAGGCGAATGTCCTGGGTTTTAATAACAGCCTGCCCGCGGGCTGATCGCTGTCATACACGTCGATCGAGACCATGTCGGAGCTTTCCGAGTTCAGATAAACGCTGACTTCGCCGTCCGTCGGCTCCTTTTCGACGGTTTTTGTCTCGCCCGCGCCGATCTCGGCCTCGTCGGGTTGTCCGCCGTCAGCTTCGACGGCGGACTTAACGTCGTTATAGTCGGTGCCGGGTTTCAGGCGGTTCGCCTTCGCGGTCAAAGCTCCGCCGTCAACGTCCGTGAAAAATACGGTGCCGTTTTCTTCGGGGGTTTCCGCGGCGTTTTCCGCAGTGCCGCTTTGGCTTGCCGACGAATAGATCCCCGCGTCGTTTATTATGACCGTCGCCGGAGGCTGCGCGGAGGGGTTCGGCTCGCTGCCCAAAACGGTTCGGTCTGAACTCGCCGCCGTGCTTGTTCGCGGAGCGTTCGGGACGCTTTCCACAAATCGGTCGGAGCTTTCGGGGCGGATATTATCCGTCCGCGCCGTATCAGCGGCGTCCGCGGATCGGTTTGCCTGTAGGGTATCCGGGCTAAATCGGTGTGAGACTATTAATCGGTAAAGCTCGTTGCTCTCGGGCCTTATCGGCTCGGGCAGCTTGGCGTTTGTCAGACAGGTGCAGCCGGCGGCTATGACGAGCGCCGCGCCGAGAATTCTGAATATCATGGCCGGTTTTTTAAATGCGGCCACGCTCTTTATCCTGCGCTTTATATTGCGCTTCTCGCCCGACATTCCCACGGCCGCGCTCGGGCTGTAGAGTGAAAATTTCGCGGCGGTGTTGATGATCGTCATTCCGTAGTCAATTCGCTCGTCGTTTTTCATATAACCCACGGCTTTCTCGTCAGCCGCTATTTCCATTTCCTGCCTTGCCTTAAAATCAAACAGCCAAACGAGCGGATTAAACCAGTGAACAGCCCGCGCGATAGACAGCAGACAGCCGCTAAGCACATCATGCCGCTTCACATGGCAGCACTCGTGAAGAATTATGTGCCGAACCTCGTCGCGCGGCATGGATTTAACATCCTTTTGCAGCAGCAGTCTCGGACGAAAAAATCCGAATATCGCGGGCGTGTCGATCCTGCTTTGGATCACCGGAACGATCTCGCGCCGTATTCCGAGCTTTTCACGGCACTCCTTCAGGGTTTCCTCAAAGACGGGGTCGTCGTATCTTTGAAGCTTTGTAAGTTCGCGGCGCAGCAAAAATTGAGGAACAAACGCGCGAAGCAGCATCGCCGCCGCGCCGCACAACCAGATCAGCGCGGCTATGTAAAATATGTCCGTTCCCGCCGCGGGCGCCGTTTGCGCGCTGACGCCCTCCGCGAGCGGTGCGGGAAGAAAATTAAACAGGCTGAACCTCGCCTCGGGCGCGACCGGCATCAGCAGCCTGAGCGCCGTGATCATCCACAGTAAAAACCTGAACCGCGCCGGGATCTGTTTTTTGAGCAAAAGGTTGAGCAGATACACAACAACGCCCAAAACCGTTCCGTAAAGCGCCGCGGTGAGGCAAAAACTGAATAACAGCTCAACAAACATCATTGATCTCCTTTAAGAATGTTTTTCAGTTCCTCGATGTCGTCGCCGGTCAGCTTGTTTTTTTTGATAAAGCCGATCAGCATCTTGTTGACTGAGCCGCCGAACATCTTTTTGACAAAGGTCTCCGCCTCGTGCTGTCTGTACTCTTCCTCATCGACCGCCGCGGAGTAGATGTTGGAGTGAAGATTGATCTTTTCCGCCGTTATCGCGCCTTTTGCCGCGAGGCGTTTGATGAGCGTGTGGATGGTTTTGGGCTTCCATTCGCTGACCTTTGACACCTCGGCAACGATCTCCGCGCTTGTCATGCTTCCGTTTCTCCACAGAACGTTCATAACCTCGAGCTCAGAGGTTGAGATCTGCGGTAAATTTTCATGGCCTTTCATAGTATGCCTCCTTTGAAAAATCAGACTACTTAAGTACTCTAAATCTATCTTACACCCGTACGAGGGATTTGTCAAGTACTTTTTTGAAAAATTTTTAAAAAAAATTTCAAATTCCTTAATTTGAATGATATATTATGTCTTGACAAGGCATTGTTAATGTGTTATTATACAAATGAAAAGAGAGATTGCAAAGCAATCTCTCAATGTGGAAGCCAAGACGGTTGCCACGGTTGATAGTCACATTTTTGTGGTGATAATCACTACAACTCGTGAGCCATCTGTTGCAGCAGACGGCTCACTTTTTCTTATTGGACTTTATGCATATAGCTATTGTCAGGATTACTCCGGCAATGCTGCACACACTTCCAAGTAAAGTCAAAGTGTTCACGTATCAACCTCCTTTCGGGAGTATTTCCCGTCAAGAGCTGTACACTCGCCTCCATTTCGCTCAAGCGGGATGTCAAGGCAACCGTCTTTTGACCGCCATACCGTTTACAAAAGGCTGACAAAAACTCAACCGTATCACGGCGGCTTCCACAGATCGTATTATAGCAAAATCGACATAAACTGTCAAGAATACCGCATAATCGAAATTTTCAAAGATTTTTGATCAATTGACAAAATCGGGGGTTTGGGGTATAATTAGTTTTGTGACGCATATGTTAGTATGTAAAATTATTTTGGGAGTGAATTTATGAATACGATCGTTGTATATAAGAGCAAGTACGGCTCGACTAAGCAGTACGCGGAGTGGATCGCCGAGGAACTGGGCTGCGGAACGGCCGACGCGGGGAAGATAAAGGCAAACGACCTTGAGCCGTATGACGCGGTGATCTTTGGCGGCGGGCTGTATGCCGAAAGTATTGACGGCGTGTCGCTTATCGCGAATAACTTTGACATACTCAAGGATAAGAAAATAATAATTTTCACGGTGGGCCTCACAGACCCGGGCCATGAGCGGTATTACAGATCCGTGGCCGAAAGGAACCTCGGCCCCGATATCTTGAGCGCGGTCAAGATATTTAATCTTCCCGGAAGGATGATAATGGAGGAGCTGAGCTTTCTGCACCGGAAGGAGCTTGGCGTGCTCAAGGCGTTTTTAAGCAAAAAGAAGGAGCTCAGCGAGGACGGCAAAATGCTGCTTGAGCTGTGCGACAAGAGCAACGACTTTATGGACAAAGAGGCGATCAGGCCCATAATCCGGGAATTTAAGGAGCAACAGATATGAAACTTATGATAGCGAGCGACATACACGGCTCGGCCGCGTTCTGCGAAAAGATGATTGAGGCGTTCCGCCGCGAAAGGGCGGAGCGGTTGGTGCTTTTGGGCGATATTTTGTACCACGGGCCGAGGAACGATCTGCCCGAGGGTTATGACCCGAAGGCTGTTATCGCCATGCTTAACCCGATTGCGGACAAGCTTTTGTGCGTCCGCGGCAACTGCGACACCGAGGTTGACCAGATGGTGCTTGATTTTCCGATAATGGCCGACTACGCTGTGATCTGTGACGGCGATCTGCTGATTTACGCCACGCACGGCCATGTTTGCGGCAAAGAAAATCCGCCTCCGGGTGCCCGGGGCGGAGTGCTGCTCTGCGGCCATACCCATATCCCCGCCTGCGAGGATACGGACGGACTGTTATATCTAAATCCCGGCTCGGTGTCCATTCCGAAGGACGGGAGCCGACATTCGTACATGACATACGAAAACGGCGCGTTTGTCTGGAAAGATCTGCTGAGCGGCGAGGAGTACATGCGCCGCGAGGCGCGTTAAAATACCCCGAGAACCACTCGGTCGATCTTAGCGAGATCGGGGATTATCTCGATTTGCGAATATCCACGCGAATAAAGCATTGCGGCGACGTCGTCCGCCTCGCCGATACCGACTTCAAAGGCCGTGATCCCGCCCCGTTTGGGGGCGGTTTTTTCGATTATGATCCTGTAAAAATCAAGCCCGTCCTCTCCGCCGTCAAGGGCGATTATAGGCTCAAAGTCCGCGACCTCGGGCATGAGGTCGAGAACGTCGTCGGTGGGGATATATGGCGGGTTTGAAACAATGCAGTCATATCCCGCGTCGGTTATCTCGGCGCAGGGCTCCTCGCTGCGGACGTCGCCCTGCTTAAATTCCATCCTGCCCGACAGCCTGTGCCGCTCGGCATTGCGTTTTGCCGTTCTCAGGGCTTTTTCGGAAACGTCAAGGCAGGTCACGGACGCGCGCGGCAGATAATGCGCGAGGCTGATTCCCACGCAGCCGCTGCCGCAGCCGATGTCAAGAATTTTTATCGGCTCTGCCGCGTTTCGGTATTTTGCGATCACCGCCTCGACCAGAACCTCGGTTTCCTGTCTGGGGATAAGCACGTTTTTGTTAACTTCAAATTCAAGTGACATAAACTCGGTCCTGCCCGTTATGTACTGCACGGGCATACCGCTCATGCGGCGGTTCATCGCCGCGTTGACCTCGATTGCGGCCGCGTCGGATATTGCGGTGTCGCGGGTCAAAAGCTCGGTTTTTGTGAGGCCGAGTATGTGCATGATAATTAGGTCGGCGTCAAGCTCCGGAGAGGAGATGCCGCCGTGGTTTATAAGCTTTTCGTGCGCGCTTCTGCGCAGTTGTTTTAATGTCATTGATATGTTACCTGTTAAAGCTCGCGGGAACATGCCGACGGTTTTCGGGCGGCCGGTCCCGCGTATTCTCAAATTTCTGTCTTACCAGATGTCGGCGGTTTTGTCCTCGGGGATAACCGCGGTCAGCGACTTTATCGCGACCTCGATCTGACTGTCGTCGGGCTCGTTGGTGGTTATGTGCTGGAACCACATTCCGGGCGCGCTGATTATCCTGGTCAGCAGATTGTCATGTCTGCCCGCGAATTTGATTATTTCATATGACAGTCCCGCGACGATCGGGAGCAGCAGCAGACGCAGGATCACGCGCCATATCGCCCATGGCATGGCGGAAAAAATCACGCCTATCCCGGGGATCGAGGCGAAGGTTTCCTGCTGCCACGGGATTATGGAAAACACAAGAATGCTTATCACCATAACGATGAGCAGAAAGCTTGTGCCGCAGCGGGGGTGCAGCCGCGACTGCACGCGCACGTTCTCGACCGTAAGCGGCAGGCCCTTTTCGTAGCAGAATATCGATTTGTGCTCCGCGCCGTGGTACATGAACACTCGCTTTATGTCCTTCATTTGCGCCACCAGCGACAGATAAAGGATGAATATCGCAATGCGCACAACGCCCTCAAGCAGAGTGAGAATGGCGTTGTTTTCAACATGCAGGAAGTCGGTCATAAATCCCGCTATGAGAGTTGGAAGCAGAATGAACAGCCCCACCGACAAAAGCAGCGAAACAATGACCGAGCAGTATATGACAACGTTCATTGCGGCCTCGGAGTCAAGCTTTTCCTCAAGCCATTTCTCGAATTTTCCGGGCTCCTGCTCGATTTCGTTGCCGTCCTCGTCCACATCAAAGAATTTGGCCGAGAACATCAGCGCCTTAACGCCGATGATCATTGAGCCGAAAAAGTTCACGCAGCCGCGGATTATCGGCAGTTTCGCTATGCCGCCCGCTTTTTTCTTTTTTATATCCTGCTCGTCCACAATGATCTCGCCGTCGGGCTTGCGCACCGCGGTGGCGATTTTGAACGGGCCCCTCATCATAACGCCCTCAATGACCGCCTGACCTCCGATTGACGTCTTTTTCGCGGCACATTCGGTTTGTTTTTTATTTTGCATAATATACCTCCGAGTTAATCACACATTAGAATAAATTATAACACAATAATTCTTATTTTTCAATGAACATAATGTTAATTTTTTATTCGTCCTTGTAGACGCGTCTCGGGGTCGGCCTTGCCGAGTTGCTCATGGGATTTCGGCGAGGCGGCTGCGGATTTGTCTGCTGCGCGCCCGCCGTCGGCGGTACCGTGTTCGGTGTAACCGTTGTCGGCGGAACTGTTCTTGCAGGAACTGTCCGCGGCGCGTTGGCCGAAGCCGATGCTTCGGATGGGCCTTCTCCGCCCTGCGCGGCCGTTTGCGGCGCGGCCAGGCGGCTCAATGCCTTGATCTGCGCGCTCTGCTTTTTCAGTGCCTCGATCGCCTTGTTCAGGTTCCGCTCCGAGGCCTTGACCTTTTCTTTCTGCGAAAGCATTGCAAGCATGAGGATAAAGCAGAGCACCGCAATAACTATCACTCCGCCGAGCAGTATTTTGTTTTCTTTCTGGATCGTCTTTAAAATGTCGTTATACTGGTTCCTGAGGCTGTTTGAATATTGCTCGTAGGACTCCTGCGTGCCGCTCTCGATCGAGGAGCTTTCGATAACCACGCCCGACACGCCCTCGAGCGAGCTGTCGGAGATGTCGGTGAAATTTACCTCGACGCCCGAGTCACGCAGGAACTCAACGACCGAGCTCATCGGAATAGCCAGCGAAATTCTGTCCGCGTCCTGCACCTTCATGTTGTTGACGCCGATCACCTGTCCGAGCTCGTTAAGCAGCGGGCCCCCGCTGTTCCCGGGGTTGGTGGCGGCGTCGGTCTGGATATAGGTTATGCCGTCAACCTCTCTCTCGGCTGTGGAGATCACGCCGCCGCTAACCGTGAAGCCCAGTCCCTGCGGCGAGCCCACCGCGAACACCTCGGCGCCGAGCGGCGGAATGTCGGTGGTCATGGGGATCGTTGGCAGATTGCCGCCGATCACCTCAACAAGGCTCAGGTCGCGGCTCTCGTCCGAGCCGATGAGCCTGCCCTCGAGAAGGGTTCCCGAGCGGGTCTCTATCGTGTAGTGCGTGGTCGTGTCAACCACATGATGGTTGGTGACGATCATGTTATTTGATATGGCGAAGCCCGTGCCCACCGAGTTGGACGTGTGGACAACCACCACCGAGTCGCAGATCTCGTCCATGTTGAAGCTGATCGCGAAGCATGTTCCATGAGCGCCGATCAGCGCTAAGGCGAACAGAAGCGCCGCGAGTCTTTTTAAGCGTTTTTTCATGCGTTATCCTCCTTTTGCTCTTCGAGACGGATGCTTATCTCGCCGCTTGAGAGCGTTCGTGTTTTTCCGTTTGAGCGGACGACAAGGCCGCCGTTTTTGTCAATGTCTATCGCTTCGGCAGTTTCGCCGCTGTTCATGATCCTTATTTTCCGGCCCAGGACCAACGAGCGTTTTTTGTATTCGTCAATATAGTCGCGCAGCTCAAGCTTATTGTCCCTGATCTCAAACATACCGGCAAGGGAGTTGATGAGCTCGGCGATAAGCGCGTTGCGGTCGGGATTTTTGACGTATCCTTCAAGCGAGCCCGCGACATCGAGCAGCTCTTCGGGGAAGCCGGCGTTCGTCATGTTTATACCTATTCCTATCACAACGCTGCCCACGTCGCCCGTCTCGAAGTCCGTGACCGCCTCGGTGAGTATTCCGCAGATTTTTTTGCCGCCGAGATACACGTCGTTGACCCATTTGATTTGAGTTTCAATTCCGAAGGCGTTTTGTATCGCCTCGCTGACCGCGACCGAGGCCGCGGTGGTAAATCTTGTCGCCGCCTCGGCTGTGATATTCGGGCAGAGCAGAAAGCTGATATAAACTCCACTGCCCGGCGGTGAGCAAAAGCTCCTGCCGCGCCTGCCGCGGCCCGCGGTCTGGCTGTCGGCGATAATGATCCGCTCTATCGGCAGGCTCAGCTCGTGTTCCGCGGCGTACTGTTTGGCCGCGTTGTTGGTGGAGCTCAGCGAGGAATAAATGTCTATCCTGTCCTTCAGAGCGGGATCGTTCAGTCGCTCCGCAATGATTTGCTTTGAAAGCAGATTCCCGGGGCGGAGCGCGTAGCCCGCGTTTGATCTGGCGTCGATCTCATAACCCTCTTTCCTGAGGCTTTCCACAGCCTTCCAGACCGAGGCCCGCGATACGCCCAGCGTCTCGGCGAGCTCCTGCCCGGACACGATTTTGCCAATGTTTTTGCTTAATATTTCAAGCGCCGCCTCCTTGGTGGTTTTGCCGCCGCGTTTTGAGGCGGGCGCCTTATTTTCGTTCATTTGATCACCATCCTGATATTTTGTTCGCCGAGCATATCTTTTAAGATGCCTATCCGTTTGTCGCGCGGGTCGATCGTGGCACGCGCCTTTGACGCCTTGTTCTCGTCGGCGAAATAAACATATATTTCCGCTGTTCCCGAGGCGCCGCGAAGCACCTGCTTTATCGCGGTCAGCTTCGAGGCGTCGCGGGTGCTGAGGCTTATATAAAGCTTTGCCGTTTGCTTCCTAAGAGGCTCGACCGCTCTCACCCGAACCTTGGGAGGCTGGTCCTCCGTGATATCGAGGTCGCCCTTGACTCTCACAAGCTTGTCCTTTTCAAGCAGCGCGTCATAGGCTTTGACAGCGTTCGGAAACACTATGCACTCGATCGAACCGGTCAGGTCCTCGAGAGTGATATATTTCATTAAATCGTTTTGCTTGGTTCTTCGGTTCCGCACCGCCGAGATTATGCCTATCATCTCGACCGGCGCGTCTGAGGAGTATTTGCCTTCCTCGTTTTCGAGCACGCTCAAAGCCGTGGTTATGTCCGGCCCGAACTGTATTTGTCTGAACTCGTCAAGAGGGTGGCCCGAGACGTACATTCCGAGGCTTTCCTTTTCCATAGCGAGAAGGCTTGCCGCGGGCAGCTCGGGGCGGTCTTCAAATCTGTCGGGCTCGTGTTTCGGCGCTTCGGGCTCATCAGCCATGTCAAACAGGCTCATCTGGCCGGGGATCTCGTTTTTCGCCGCACGGGCGTATCTGTCGATCAAGGTCTCGTATTCATATAGCAGCACGCTGCGCTTGAGGCCGAGGCTGTCGAACGCTCCGCCGCGTATCAGGTTTTCAACCGCGCGCTTGTTGACCTTTTTCCCGGTCATTCTGCGGCAGAAGTCGGTGAATGACATAAATTTGCCGCCGGATTTCCGTTCGGCCTCGATCTCGGCCATTACGCCCTCGCCCACGTTTTTAATCGCGCCGAGGCCGAAGATTATCCCGCCGCTTACCGCGGTAAACCTGCTGCCGCTGCGGTTGATGTCCGGCGGGATCACGCGCAGACCCTCGTTCTTGGCGATTAGTATATACTTGGTGACTCTGTCGGAGCTGTCGATAAACGAGTTGAGCAGCGCCGAGAAAAATTCCGCCGGATAGTGGCGCTTGAGATAAGCCGTCTGATAGGCGACCACGGCGTAGGCCGCCGCATGGGATTTGTTAAAGGCGTAGGATGCGAAGTCCATCATCTCGTCAAATATCGAGACTGCGACGCTTTCGCTTATGCCGCGCTTTATCGCGCCGCTGACGAACGCGCCGCGCTCTTTCGCCATAACGTCCGCCTTTTTTTTGCTCATGGCGCGGCGCACAAGGTCGGCGCGCCCGAGCGAATAGCCGCCAAGCTCGCGCACGATCTGCATGACCTGTTCCTGATAGATAATACATCCGTAGGTCACGCCGAGTATCGGCTCAAGGAGCGGGTGCTTGTAGGTGATGTTCTTAGGGTTGTTCTTGTTGGCGATGTATGTGGGAATGGAGTCCATCGGGCCGGGGCGGTAGAGGGAGATGCCCGCGATTATGTCCTCAAGAGTCGAAGGCTTGAGCTCGGTCATAAATCTCTTCATGCCGGAGCTTTCAAGCTGGAACACTCCGTCGCTCATGCCCTTTGAGATCATTTTGTATACCTCGCGGTCGTCAAAGGTCACATGGTCTATGTCGATTTTAACGCCGTGGTTTTTCTGTATCATGTTTACCGCGTCGCGAATGACCGTGAGGGTCCTGAGCCCCAAAAAGTCCATTTTAAGGAGGCCCAGCCGCTCGATCGTGGTCATAGGGAACTGGGTGGTTATAACGTCGTCATTTTTCTGGAGCGGCACATAGTTCATGACGGGCTCTTTGGTAATGACCACTCCCGCCGCGTGGGTCGAGGCGTGGCGCGGCAGGCCCTCGAGCTCTCCTGCAATGTCGATCAGCCGCTTTACCTCGGGGTCGCCGTCATACATCTGCTTAAGGCGCGGGTTTATAACGAGAGCCTTGCTGAGGGTCATGTTGAGCTCGTGCGGTATCTGTTTGGCCACGGCGTCAACCGCGGCGTATGACATGTTGAGCGCCCTACCCACGTCGCGCACCGAAAGCCGCGCCGCCATGGTTCCGAACGTTATGATCTGGCACACGCGGTCGCTGCCGTATTTGCGGTTGACATAATCAATGACCTCCTGCCGTCGCTCGTAGCAGAAGTCAATGTCGATATCGGGCATGCTGACCCGCTCGGGATTTAAAAATCGCTCAAAGATAAGCTCGTATTTTATCGGGTCAACATTGGTTATGTGCAGACAATAGGCCGCGACGCTGCCCGCCGCGCTGCCCCTGCCGGGGCCGACCATTATTTTGTGTTCGCGGGCGTAGTTTATAAAGTCGCGGACGATCAGGAAATAGTCCGTGTAGCCCATGCTTTTTATCGTGTCAAGCTCGTACATGAGCCTTTTGAAAATCTCGCTGCTTTCGTTTTCGGGCTCGTCGGGGTAGCGGAAGCGGAAGCCCTCAAGACACAAATCAAGCAGATACTCCTCGGCGGTCATGCCGCCCGGTATCTCAAATTCCGGCAGGTGAAGCTTTCCGAACTCAATGCTCACGCTGCATCTGTTCGCTATTTTGACCGTGTTTTCGAGCGCTTCGGGAATGTGGCCGAAAAGCTCCGTCATCTCATCGGCAGACTTGACATAAAGCTCCGAGCTGTTCATTCTCATTCTTTCGGGGTCGTCAACGCTCTTTCCTGTCTGGACGCACATCAGAATGTCCTGAAATTCCGCGTCGCGCTTGCTTACATAGTGTATGTCGTTGGTGCAGACGAGGCCGAGACCAAGCTCCCGCGCGAGTCTGATGAGGCCGCTGTTCAGGCTCTTTTGCTCGTAAAGACCGTGATCCTGTATCTCGACAAAAAAGTTGTCTCTGCCGAATATTTTAATGAAATCTTTGGCGGTCTCGACCGCCTTGTCGTAATTTCCTGCCGAGATCCTGCGCGACAGCGGGCCGAACATGCAGCCGCTCAGCGCGATCAAACCATCGCTGTGTTCGCGGAGCAGGTCCATGTCGATCCTGGGCTTATAGTAAAATCCGTCAATAAATCCGAGCGAGACTATCTTCATCAGATTTTTGTATCCGGTGTTGTTCTCGGCAAGGAGTATCAGGTGGTAGCGCTCCTTGTCAAGCTCGTGCACCTTGTCAAACCTGGTTCGCGCCGCCAAATATACCTCGCAGCCCAAAATCGGCTTGATCCCGATTTTTTCGGCATACTCATAAAACTCGATAACGCCGTACATATTGCCGTGGTCGGTGATCGCCATCGCGGTCTGCCCGAGCTCTTTGGCGCGGTCGAGTATTTTCGGTATGGTGCCCTGCCCGTCAAGCAGGCTGTAAGCCGTGTGAGTGTGAAGATGCACGAAATCCAAGTTGACGCCTCCTAAATATTGTTTGTATTATTTTATCTTAAAATCCGTTTTCAGTCAATATTAATAATGCATTATAAGTCTGATCAAGCTGAGAATAAGCAGGTGCACGGGGTAAATTACATAGAAAAGATATCCGGATTTTTTCCCGATCTTTCCGTTGTAAAAGTAAAGCGGCAAAACAGCCGATAGCGCGAAAAATTGGATTATTGTGTCTATTATTAAAGCGTTTCGCAGCATTTGATACAAAAAGCGAAATACCGTGACGGCGCTGAAAGCCAAAAACTGCTTTTTGCGGTCGTTATAAAATACGCCGAAGGCCAGTACCCACATTATTCCAAAATATGAGTATTCGCAAAATTTACTCATAAGTATGATGGCAATTATAAGAATTGTCTTTAAAATGGCATTAAGACGCACGCTGAAGTATATTTTCAGTGTTATCAGTCCCAGCGCGAGCGTAAACAGAACGTTGAAATGAAAGAAAACCGCCGCGAAATCTTTAAAATTCGTCGGAATAACATCACAGCGAAAAAGAAAGTAGGGAATTTGCGAAATCACAGCAAAAGTAAGCAGCCGCGTCAGGTATTTTTTATAGCTGTGTGTATGGAAATAGCCCTCGGCAATGAAGAAGCACATTATCGGCATGGTGATGCGGCTGACTGCGGTAATAAACATTATTAGCCAATATGCCCATTCGCTTGCGGGGAGAGCGTCAGAAGCAACAATAACCGAATGCTGTGCTATCATAGCAATAACAGCGATTATCTTTATTTGGTATGCGTTCAAAGCTGATTTGCGGTTCATAATAATCTCCTTTTGGGTGTCCTATAAAAAAGCTCCGCGGAAGCGGAGCTTTGATTTACACTATGCGTTTTGAGTTTACATATTCGCGCCAATCAAGGTCGCCGTTTTCAATTCCCATGATGAGCAGCTCTGCCGTGGCGATATTTGTCGCCAGCGGAACATTGTGAACATCACAGAGTCTGTACAGCGAGTCAATGTTCGGCTCATATTTTTGTTGAGTCAGCGGGTCGCGGAAGAACAACACCGCGTCGATTTCGTTATAAGCTATTCTGGCGCCGATTTGCTGGTCGCCGCCGTCCACGCCCGGTAAAAAGCACTTTATTGGAAGTCCGGTCGCGTCGGATACCACAGCTCCCGTTGTGCCCGTAGCGCAAATATTATGCTTTTTTAAGATCGCGCTGTATGAAATACAGAAGTCGATCATTAAATCCTTCTTTTTGTCATGTGCTATGAGCGCTATATTCATTTCCTTCGCCTCCTTGCAAATTCCATAGTTATTCTCCGGTCATTCATATCAAGCAGTCTATGAAAAGCACACAAATATAAATATATTCGGTCACCACAACCAAACATTTACCGCATAGGCGCGGCGCTTAATTATTAAGCATTTTCAACCATATAAACTATATCACACAATATACAAATTGTAAAGCCTTTTTTTAAAAAAAATTATTAAAAATATTTAACTTCAGTCAAAAAATGTCATATTTTTTAATATTGGGCAAAAATAATGTGTGGTTAACTGAAATTTTGCTAATCAACATACTCGTCCGTGTCATCGGAGCTTTTCGTGTCGGTTCCGTGATAAAGGCTCATGTAGCTTTCAAACACGTCTTTGGCAATCTGCGCGGCGAATGAGCTTGTGGCGCCGTGCTCTATCACGGCCGCGACAACGATTTCGGGGTTGTCATACGGCGCGAAGCCGGTAAACAGAACGTTGTCGGCCCCGTCCGAGACCTCCGCGGTACCGGTTTTGCCGCCGACTTTAAGAGACGAGTTGCCGAAAACCTTGGCGGCGGTTCCGTCGGCGACAACCTGACGCATACCTTCCTTCACGGCGTCAAAGGTCGAGTCGCTTATCGGGTTCTCGGAAACAACCTCCGCCTCGTTTTTCAGCACTTCTTCGCCTGTCTCGTAATCCGCGATCCGCCTTACGAGGTGGAGCTTGTAGCGGGTGCCCTTGTTGAGAATTGTGCAGACATAGCCCGCGATCTGCGCCGGTGTGAAAAGGTTGTCCGATTGACCGATCGCGGTCTGCAGCACATCGCCCGGATGCCATTCGCCGCCCGCGGCCTCCCTTTCTTTGGGCCCCGCGACAATGCCGCTGCTTTCGGAAAGCTCAATGCCCGTGGGCTCGCCGAGGCCGAACTTTTCGCAGTACTCGTCAAGGGTGTCTATTCCCGTCTGTCTGCCCACGTCGTAGAAGAAGTAGTTGCACGACACTCCTATCGCCTCCGACACGTTGATCGTGCCGTGAGTGCTGCCGCTTGAAGAATATACCAGACATGTGGGGCGGTAGTCGGAATAATAGGTGTAAACGCCGCGGTCGGTGATATATGTGTCGGGAGTTATAATTCCGGTTTCAAGACTCGCCACCGACGTCAGCATTTTGAAGGTTGAGCCGGGGGCGTAGGCGCCGTTTAACGCGCGGTTAAACAGCGGTTTTGACTCCGCTTTAAGCAGTTTGTCATAGTCCTCGGTAAAGGTTTCGGGATTGTAGCTCGGATATGAGGCGATCGCCAAAATTTCGCCGTTGTGCGGGTCCACAGCGATAACCGCGCCCGCGCCGTCTGAGCCAACGGCCGAGGTCACTCCCGACCGCAGGGCTTTCTCGGCGGCTTCCTGAAGCGACGCGTCTATCGTGAGCTCGGCATATTTGCCCGGTTGCGGCTCGCGGTAGGCGACCTCGTCGTCATATCTGCCGTCGGTGCCCAGGCGGACGCTGCGATAGCCGTCGGTGCCTTTTAGATAAGGCTCAAGCACCGCCTCGAGGCCGTCTTTTCCGATTATGTCATTCATGCCGTAGCCCTTGTCTTTGAGCTCCTCATATTCCTCGGCGTATATTATTCCGGTTCTGCCGAGGATATGCGCCGCCATATTTCCTCTGGCGTAGGTCCTCACAGCGTCGGTCACGACCCCCGCGAAGCCCGTCGGCACATAGGTTTCCTCAATTTTTTGCAGAACTATATTATTCACCTTGCTCGCCATGGTGAACGGGTTCAAGCGGCCGAAATTGCGCTGCTCCATCTCATATCGCACCGCGGCAAGGTCAACGGTCATATCCTCGCCGTATTCCGCCGATATGTTGTATTTTTCGGCGTAGTGCGAGACGATTTCCCTCAAGGTGCCATAGCCGCTGACGCCGTTTTCGGACTCCCATTCGGCGATCTTTCGCGGATATTCCTCGCTTTCGGGCTCTGTATCCTCAAAGTCGTACTCGGGCGCGCCGGTATCCGCGTTGTATCTTATCGGGAACGACGAGGTATAGTCGCAGTCGTTTTCGTGCAGCAGAGTGATTATGTCTGCCAGGTTGGCGTTGAGCTCGTCGTCGGTTATGTCGGTCTTAAAGATTTGTATGCTGTAGCCGGGCTTGTTTTCAACGATCGGCACGCCGTTTCTGTCAAAAATCTCGCCTCTCGGAGCCTTTTTGACATAGGTCCTGACCGAGCTGTTGTCCGCCATTATTCTGAAGTCCTCGCCGTTCACTATCTGAAGGTTGTAAAGGCGCACCGCGCAGACAAGCGCGAGCAGACAAACAAAGCCTCCTATTATCAGCGCCCGTATTGTGTTTTTGTTAAATTCCATATCTATCACCGAAATGTGTTAAGATTTTGTATTTTAAGCAGCTTTGTCGTGCGTCTTACGCACCATATGGCGGGAACGATCAAAATGCCGTTCATCACCGCCTCAATGATTATCGTCTTGAGTATATAAAGCAGCGGGGCCGCTATTTCAAGTCCGGCGGTGTAGGGGATCAGACAGATGATCTCAACGCCGGCTGTGACCGCCGCGCCGATCGCCGTAAAGATATAAAACGGAGGCGCCGCGTAATATCTCGAGACGATCGCGCCGGTAATATATCCCGCCGCGGCGAACGCGATCATATTTGCGCCGAGCATCCTGCCGCTCATGAAATCAAAAACAAGGCCGAAAATCATTCCGCAGACCATGCCCTGTATCTTTCCGCCGCACACCGCGATCGCGAGCGCGGCGACAAGCAGCAGGTTCGGGTGAACGCCGAATACCGTTATATAGTTAAACATCAGAGTTTGCAGGATTATGGCTATGATCAGCCATGTTCCGTGGTGAACCGTTTTCATGCTTCAGTCTCCCGTAACAAATTTATTCTTCCTCGTCGGCGGCGATGTCCTCGCCGTTTTCGTCCGCTTCGGTTTCAGTGTCGGCGTCGCTGCCGCTCTCGTCGGTTGTCTCGTCTATATCCTCGTCAATATCTTCATTTTCATCCGAGTTTTCGTCGGCGTTTTGATCGTCGTCTTTGTTTTCGGCCTCATGCTTTTCGCGTTCGGCGCGGTCGATCTCGGCCTGTTCCTGCTCGGCCTTTTCGCGGGCGGCGCTCATGTTGGCGTTTTCCTCGTCAAGCACGATGTCCGCATTGTTGGTTATTACGAACA
Organism: uncultured Monoglobus sp.; assembly: GCA_947630135.1. Classification (GTDB taxonomy): domain Bacteria; phylum Bacillota; class Clostridia; order Monoglobales; family Monoglobaceae; genus Monoglobus. The sequence goes on along the minus strand of CANRGH010000004.1, from coordinate 15,930 downwards.
CATCCCTGAGATTGCTGAGGTCCGCACCGGCGCCCACTATCGCGTTTTGCGTCATGCTGACGGTGTCTTCGCCGATCTCAAGCACCTTGCCGAGGCGGAAGCCCGCGGGGAATATGCCCCCGAGGCCTGTTGTGGTAACATAGTCGCCCTCTCGGATATCCGCGCCTCTTGAGAGGAACGACAGGCGGAACTGCATTTTTTCGCGAAGCTCCGTGTCGCCCTCGGCGATGCCGAGATCGCGCGAGCGCTCGACCATGACTCCGGCAGAAAAGCCGGGGTCTGTTATCGTCATGACGCTTGACCAGTTGGTTCCGACGCGCACGACTTTTCCTATCAAAAATCCGTCGCCCGAGATCACAATGTTATCCTCGGAAATCCCGCTGTTCCTGCCTTTGTCGATCGTAAATCCCGAGAACCAGTTTGAAGGCTCGTCGGCCGCTACCGAGGCGGCTGTCATGTCAAGATCGGGGTTGTCGTTCCGAAGCTCAAGCATTCGTTTCAGGCGGTCGTTCTCGGCGGCAAGATCATCGCCGCTCGCCGCCTTTTCATACTCGGCGTTTTCGAGGGTGAGCTCGTCAACGCGGCCTCTCAATTCCTTCAGCAGGCCGAGGCTGTGGGTCACGTCGTACACGTTGTCGCCTATGTTCTTGAAAAACCGCTGTACCGGCGTCATTACCGAGAGGGAGGCGTCCTCAACAGCGGCTGTGCGGCTGCTGTCGATCCCGAAGCGGATAAGCAGCGCGGCGATCAGAGCCGCGCAAATTCCGATTATAATGGCTGTTCTATGATCGTTTATGAATTTCAAATTAATCTACATCCTTTGGGTTTAATGGGGTTTTCTTGTTCCTGAACTGAGCAGAGCTGATTTGAGTCCGCCTTTGGCCGCGAGAGCCGCGGCGGCGCCTTTCGCGTTCGCGGTGAGCGCGTCTTCCGCCATGTAGACGTTAATGCCCGTGCCGCTTTTGATCAGCTTGCCGAGGCCTCTTAAAGCCGAGCCGCCCCCGGTCAGGATTATTCCGGTTTCGAGCAGATCGGCCGAAAGCTCGGGTGGCGTTTCCTCAAGCGCGGCTCGAATTGTTTCGACTATCCTTGTGATGCTCTCCCTTATCGCGTTGTTGAGCTCGTTTGAGCTGACCGAGACCGTCTTAGGAACTCCGCTGTACATGTCCTTGCCCTTTACCTCCACAATGTCGGTGCTGAGCGAGGGAAGAGCGTTTGCAAGTCTCAGCTTGACTTTTTCGGCGGTGGTCGCCGCGATCTCAACGTTGTATTTCTTTTTTATGAGCTGGATTATGTCGTTGTCAAGGGACCTGCCGCCAACCTTCACGGATTTTGACACAACGATGCCGCCCAGCGATATGACCGCCGCCTCTGTCGTGCCCGCGCCCACGTCGGCAATGACATAGCCCTTTGGCTCGTTTATGTCAATGCCCGCTCCGATAGCGCCCGCAAGAGGCGTTTCGATCAGATATACGTCTTTGACTCCGGCGGATATTGCCACCTCTTCAACGGCGCGTCGCTCAACCTCGCCTATGCCCGAGGGCACGCAGACGGCGGCGCGGACTTTTGTAAATGCGCTGCTTAAGCCGCCTGACAGCAGTTCCTTAAGCAGACCAACCGCCGCGTCAAAGTTGGTTATCGCGCCGTCCTTCACGGGCTCGATAACCGTGAGGCTGTCGGTCGTTTTGCCGATCATCTCAAGGGCTTTTTCGCCCGCCGCGGCGATCTCGCCGCCTCTGAGCGCCACAACGGTCGGCGCGTTCGCGATAATCCGCTTCTCCTTTCGATTGTATATCCGTGTGCCGGATGTTCCCAAATCTATTCCCAAATCTATCGCCATAATTAACCTCCGCTCTATATCAGCGGCTCAATGCCGAAATCTTCCCGCAATACGCGGTCAAGTCTGCCAACCGGAAGGCCTACCACGTTAAAATAATCGCCGCGTATTTCCTCCACCAAAAGGGAGCCGTATTTTTGTATTCCGTAGGCGCCCGCCTTGTCCATCGGCTCGCCTGTCGCTATATATCTTTTGATCTGACTGTCGGTCAGGTCATAGAATTTGACCTCGGTCTCAACGTATTCATTCACGGTTTTTCCGCCGCCTATGACCGCGAGTCCGGTGTATACCCTATGCGTTCTGCCCGAAAGCAGTTTCAGCATTTCGGCCGCCTCGTTTTCGTCCGCGGGCTTCCCCAAAATTTTGCCGTCGATCGCGACGACCGTGTCCGCGCCGATAACCACCGCGTCGTCTCCCTCAAGCTCCGCCACGCAGCGGGCTTTGGTAAGCGAGAGCCGTTTGACCGTGTCCTCGGGCAGTTCTTCGGGTACCGTGATCTCCTCGCAGTCAGCGGTTCTTACCTCAAAGTCGATTTTAAGATTTTCGATCAGCTCACGCCGTCTGGGCGAGGCTGACGCCAATATTATTCTCATATATTCAAATCCTTTTATTATTATGTTCAATTGTCGATTTTATTCGTTATCGCGCCTTTGTTGAAATGCAGCCGCGTAAATTCCGACGGTTTAAATCCGCTTCCGAAGCATGCGCCGAGCGCGCGTTTGACGTCCGCGGCGCTCTCGGTCGTGAAGCTTAAGTTAAGCAGAGCCGCGCCCGCTTTTTTTATCTCGTCGATTTTGTCGCACATGAAGGTGGGCAGGCTGTTCAGCACCACCGAGCGGCAGCTTTTGCCGTCGCGGATTATCGGGAACCTTTTCCCGAGCCTGTCGGTGAGGAAGTGTTTTCCCTCGTCGCAAGGGCAGGGCCCGAGGTTTTTCGTCACGCAGTTTTCACACAGCATAAGCGGCTGGCGCCCGTAAACCGTGACAGATGAGGGGATATTTTCAGCGATGCCGCGTATCTGCGCCAGATTGAGCTCGGGCGACAGCGCGACGGCTTTAAGCCCCATAAAATTTTTGAGGAACTCCGCCGACACGCCGTTGGTGACGTTGAGGCGCGATCCGCCGTACAGCTCAAATCCTTCGCGTCCAAGCTCCGAAATGTTTTCGACGCGGAGCTTTGAAAATCCCGATTTTTTAAGCCCGTCGAGCCTACGTTCGTATTCCTCGTACTCGCCTTTGTGCATAACCGCCCGCGGCAGGATCATTATTCTGCCGCGCTCCGCGGCGAAGACGTCCGTGTTCCGCCGGAGCTCGTCGATCGGAACGCCGATCAAAGCGGCGCGGTTCCCGCTCTCGGCCTCAAATTCAAGGACGGCGCGGAACTGTTCAGCATTAGTCACATCCGCCGTGATCCCGCGCTCCGTTTCGGAAACGTTCCTCGGCGGAGGCAGAGGAGGAAGAGTCGGGCTTTGCAGGTTGTTTTTATCATAATTTTCAAGTATTTTTTTCTTTATTTTATCAAGCGCGTCACGCCGCAGCGCGTTTATCTCGCTTATCGGAGCGAAGCCGCGCCCGCTGCGGTCGATCGTAATATCTTCAATTGCGAAGATACCGCCGCCGGTTTTGGAAAGCTGCGCCTTAAGGCGCTCATCGTCCATGGGAGCAGATCTGGCGGGTTGAATGTCATGACCGCCCTTCGCGGTTGCGGTCGATCCGTCCTTTGAGATCAGCGTAAGCTCCGGCGCCTCTCCGACGCGGAACTTAAGCCGTGCGCTCAAGGGGATATTAAATCCGCGCTCCCGTTCGGCCGCCTCGTCAAGGACTCGTTTTTCGGTCTCGGCGCCGCCGCGCTTGTAAGGATCGTCGGGTTTGTCGAACGCGAACATCTCCCTGCCGGTCTTTCCGTCAAAATATCCCGAGCTTTGGCCGCCGCGGAAAAATATGCGGTCTAGCACGTCAAGCTCGGCTTTTGTCGGTTCACGCCTCTCGTCAAGGCAGCGGCGGTAGGCGGAAGTCACCGCGGCCACATATGCCGGGCCCTTCATCCTGCCCTCGATTTTGAGGGATGAGGCACCGCACTCGTATAATTTGTCGATCTCGCTGATCAGTGCCATATCCTTAAGGCTCAGAACATGCTTTTCGCCGCGGTCGGTTTTATACGTCCGCCTGCACGGCTGGGCGCATTTGCCGCGGTTGCCGCTCCTGCCGCCGAGGGCGCTGCTCATAAGGCACTGTCCCGAATATGACATGCACATGGCGCCGTGAACAAAAATCTCGGTCTCGATCCCGCAGTTTTCAGAGATATATTTTATCTCGTCAAAGCTCAGTTCTCTGGCGAGAACCACCCGCGAAAAGCCCAACTCCGCCGCGGCCTTCGCCCCGGCAAGGTTGTGGATTGTCATCTGTGTGCTGGCGTGGAGCCTGAGATTTAAGCCGCGCTTCCGCACAAGATACGGAACCGACATATCCTGCGTGATCACCGCGTCAACGCCCGCGCTTTCCAGAAATTCAAGATATTCCGAAAGCTCGCCGAGCTCTCTGTCGCCTATAAGCGTGTTGACCGCGGCGTAAACCTTTCTTCCGCGGAGGTGGGCGGCGCTGACACATTCCGTGAGCTCGCCGCGCTCAAAATTTCCGGCATAGCTCCGCGCTCCGAAGGATTTTCCCGCGAGATAAACCGCGTCGGCGCCCATGGCGAGAGCCGCGTCGAAACATTCGCGGTTCCCGGCGGGACTTAGCAGTTCGGGTGCCGCGCATTTTCCGTCAGTCATCTGCCTCATTCGGTCAGTCGGTCGTCTTTTTGGGCATGCCGCGGCCTATAACGCTTGAGCCGTACTTTGCCTGCATCTCCCTTATCTGCGGGGAGTCCTGGCGGCTGCGGTCATTCACCGAATAGCCCCCGACCTGTCTGGTCGGCTGTGATGCGCTCTGCGTGACCGAAGGACGGCTTTGGTACCTGCCCGCGGGTTCCGCCTGCTGCTCGGCTCTGCGGTTGATCATGCGCAGATTGTCAAGCTCGGTGTCGCGCTTGGCGAGCTCGATCTCGAGCTTGTGCATGTCCTCTTTGAGATTTTCCACCTCGAGCTTCTTTTCCTCAAGCTCGGCGCCGTTTTTGCGGGCGTCCTCCATATATTCGCTCATTTCGGCGCGCATGCGTGCCGCGGAGTCCTCGCACTTGAGCAGCTCGTCCGCCAAATTCATTCCGGCCATGACGGCAAGCATAGCCGTGCTGAGGTGTCCGTTCGAGTTTTTTACCTCCGAAATTTTCTTGTTAACAAGCAGCGCCACCCGCTGAACGTATTCCTCGGGCTCGTTGCTGACAACGGTGTATTCCATTCCGTTGATCTTAACATCTGTTTTTGTTTCCATGGTTAGATCGACCTCTTTTTCATAAGATTAAGAACCGCGCCGCCTGAGATATTCAAGAGCCTTGAATACTCCGAAAATTGTCTTGGCGTCGTTGATCTCATTATTCATTATCATGTCAATAACCTTTGATGTTTTTATGCGCTCAATATCAAGATACTCGTCCGGGTCAAGGTGATTTTCGCCCTGCCTAAGGCCCGTGGCGAGATAGAGGTGCGTGACCTCGTCGGCGAACCCCGGCGAGGGGTACATGTGCCCGAGATACTCGAAATTCTCGGCCGTGCAGCCCGTTTCCTCGCTAAGCTCCCGTATGCCGCACAGGCGGTGATCCTCGCCCTTTTCAAGCTTTCCGGCCGGGACCTCGTATATCGCCTTTTCAAGCGGCTTTCGGAACTGTTTGACGAGGATGATCTCGTCGTCGTCCGTGATCGCGACAATTCCCACGCCGCCCGGATGCTCGATGATCTCGCGCTCCGCCAGGTTCCCGCCGGGCATCTCAACCTCGTCAAGCCTCAGCCTCAGAATTCTGCCGCTGAAAATCTCCTTTGAGGAGACGGTTTTTTCAAAATAAATCATTAATGTCACCTCGGTTATTTTATAAAAGAACCGTAAACGGTTTTATAGAGCTCAATATTTTACCTATTATATTATTAAACCACAAATCCGTAAAAAAATCAAGTGATTTTGACGAATAAACACGCGGGATTGAAATTTTTTCCGCGCAAATTTCAGGAACGGGAAATATTACACTAATAGCGTGCCTTTAAATTAGGTTTTATGGTGAAAACAGATAACAATTAAAAACTTTGACAAAATATGTTGACACGGCCGCGGCGCGTTGATATAATAATTACGGAATTTGTTAAAATTAAATTTGAAGAGTAAGAGCGCGTGCGTTAAGTGTTGCCGGGACGGGGAGTTGTCCGGCGAACGAAAAGCCGAGGGCTTGCGGTTCGCGCTTTGCATCCCGCTTCATAGAGCAATGTAAAAATTCTGTGCATATGCAGTTTTCTTTCCTTGCTATATGAGTGAGGCTGAAAGGAGGCTGTTATTTTTATGCAAAATTCCGAAAAAGACAAAACAAGCATTGACCGCAAAAGCGGCGGACGGCTGAAAAAACTGCTTATTATCGCGCTGCTTATCGCGCTGAGCATGGTTTTCAAGCGGCTGAGCATAACGGCGGGCCCGTTCCGCTTCAGCTTTGAGAACCTGCCGTTGATCCTGTCGGGCATGATATTCGGCCCGGTCGCGGGCTTCATGACAGGCGCGGTCGGCGATATTCTCGGCTGCATCATCTCCGGGTTCGCGATAAACCCGATAATCACCGCGGGGGCGGCGATGATAGGCTGCGTTCCGGGAATAGTGTCGTTCTATTGCTTTAAGGACCGTCCGACGCTTAAGATCATTGTCGGCGTGGCGCTTGGGCATCTTATCGGCTCGATAGTTATAAAGTCGATCGGTCTGCACGTTTACTATAACCACCCGTGGTCGGCTTTGGCGCTCAGAATACCGCTTTATATAATCACGGGAGCGGTCGAGGGCTACATAATCTGGCTGCTTATGAAAAACAAGGCGTTCGCGCGCCTGATAAACAAAATAAGATAGGCGGTGATGATCGTTATGAGCGAAAATGCCGCGGAATATTTCAAAAGCCTCGGCGGCAGGGGCAGCAGGCCCGGGCTCGAGCGGATAAAAGAGCTTTTGGGAATTATTGAAAACCCGCAGGACAGGCTCGGAATAATACATGTCGCAGGGACCAACGGCAAGGGCTCGGTCTGCCGAATGCTTGAGGGCATTCTTCTCGCGGCGGGCTTTAACGTCGGGCTTTTCACCTCGCCGTATATCGTCTCGCCGCCCGAATGCATAAGAGCAGGCGGGCAAAGCGTTCCCGAAGATGAGTTTTACTCGCTCTGCGGCAGAATACGTGACGCGGAGCGGGCAATGAGCGAAGGTCCGACCGAGTTTGAGGCGCTGACGGCCATGGCGTTTTTGTACTTTGCCAAAAGGGACTGTGATATCGTCATAATCGAGGCGGGAATGGGCGGAAGGCTTGACGCAACAAATGTGATGAGGCGGCCGCTTTTGTCGGTGATAACCGATGTTGAGCTTGATCATACGGAATATCTGGGGCCGACGATAAAAGATATTGCCCGCGAAAAGGCGGGAATAATAAAGCGCGGCTGCCCGGTTGTGTTCGGCGGGCATGCGCCCGAGGCGCTTGAGGTTGTGCAAAACAAGTGCGCGCAAAGGCAGGCGCCGCTCGCTTTGGTCGATTTTGAAAAAATGCGCGTGAGAAGCCTCGGCTTGCGCGGAACGCGCTTTGATTTCGGAGAATTGAGCGACGTGTTTACGCCTCTGCTCGGAACATACCAGCCGCGCAACGCGGCGGTTGCGCTGACCGCGGTCAAAGCGCTCCGCGGACAAAGCATTGAGATCAGCGACGAGGCCGTCAGAGACGGAATGAAAAATCTGACGCATCCCGGCCGATTTGAGCTTCTCGGTGAAAATCCGACGGTGATCTATGACGGCGCGCATAACCCTATGGGCATGGAAAAAGCCGCCGAGAGCGTGAAAGCGTATTTCGGCGGCAGGGTCATGCTGCTAATGGGCGTTATGCGTGACAAGGACTACGAGCGCATGACGGAAATTGTCGCTCCGCTTGCGGAAAAGGCTTTCACGATCAAGCCCGATAATCCGCGCTCGCTTGACGCGGAGGCTTTGGCGGAACGCTTCAAAACGCTCGGCGTTCCGAGCGAGCCGTGCTTGAGCGTGAAGGACGGATATTCAAAGGCGTTCGGCGCGGCGAAGGCCGCGAATATTCCGCTGATTATTCTGGGCAGCCTGTATTTTTACAAAGATATAGGCTGACCCGAATTTGCGCGCGAAAAAGGAGGTTGAAACGATCTTCAGCCTCCTTTTTTAATTGTCTTATTTTATGTTGTATATTCCCCAGATCACCTTTGCGGCCTCGGCCCTTGTGGCGCTGCCGCGGGGCTTGAAGCTTCCGTCCTCGTAGCCGTTCATTATGCCGAGGCCGACAAGCTCCGAAACCGCGTCTTTGGCGTATTCGGCGATGCTGTCGTTGTCGGTGAAGTTAAGCTCCGCCATTTCACCCTTGAGGTCGATCGCTCTGTACAGGATCGTCGCCATGTCCTGGCGCATGATCGACTCTCCGATGCCGAAGTAGTCGTCCGACTGGCCCTGCACGAAGCCCGCGTTGACCGCCGCCGTGACATATGGCGCGTACCATGCCGAGGTGTCAACGTCGCTGAACGTCGTGGCTGTGTCAGTGGCGTCAAGGCCGTACATCTGAACGACCATTTTGCAGAACTGCTCGCGTGTGACGTTTCCGGCAGGATTGAACTCTCCGTCGCCCATGCCGTTGACTATGCCCGCGTTGGTCAAGCCGATTATCGCCTCTTTTGCCCAGTCATAGCCGTCAATGTCGGTGTAGGGGTTGTCGTCGGCGAAGCCGGGATTTTGCGTGGATTCGGGAACCGGGGTCGGGCGGTCGCTGTTGTCGGGAACTGTGGTTCCGCTGCCGTTTCCGGTGCCATCGTTGCCCCAGCCGCTCGAGCCTCCGCCGCTGCCGTTTGTGCCGAAAGTGGTGTCAACCGTGGGAGCGTATGCCGTCAGGCTTTGCTCGCCGAGATAGTATGATCTTTCGCCGAATTTGTAATAGACTTTGAAAACTACCGTTCCGCCGTTGCGGCCCAAGGTGTTAACGTTTGTCGAAACCTGTACGACAACGGACCTTGAACCGTCTGCGAATGCTTTTTCTCTGCCGCTTTGAACAAGCGCGCCATCTTTGTAGGTGTCAACATACGCGGTCGCGCTCTGATTTTCAAGAGCGATGGCGCGGGTCACTTTTACCTCAACGTCGCGGCCGATCGTAAAGCTCTTTGGCGCCTCAAACGTCGGCAGGTTTTTCAGGACCTCGCTGCCGCTCTTTATCTCGCTTAAAACATCATTGATCGACTTAAGCATATATTCCTTGTATGAGCCGCTGTAATTGGTGTTAACGTCGCTGTAAAGCTCGTTTGCGATAGCAGTAACGGCGTCAAGATATTCTGCATAATACGGATGCTCGCTGAAACGGTTGGCCGATGCAAGCTGAGTTGAAAGAGACAGTATGCGCGTGTTATAGTTTTCGTAGGTGCTGTCTGATATTTTTGCGAGCGCCGACTCAACATATTTGTTGTTCTCGCCGATCTTTTTTACCGCCTCGTCGAACTGTGCGTATGCCTTGGGAGCGTTCTCAAGATAAGCGGGAGCTGTGAGCCCCGTCTTTTCGGATGTGCGCTTAAGATATTCGTAATTGACCGCTGTGTCGCTGTCCGAAATTCCGTAGTATGCGTCGTTGAGCTTCATGACTCCGAGAGCACTGTTTAACGCCTCGGCCGTTTTGTAAGCAGCGTTGACGGAGATTATCGAGCTGCCGTTGGCTTTAAGCATATTGTCCACGTTGTCCTGCGACGAGTCCGTGAGGGTGTCGTAAGCCGTGAGAGCGCTGTTGGCGGGCTCGAGATAAAGCGATGATATGTCGTTGTAAATCGTGCCGTCGTCTTTGAAAAAGCTCATGGAGTCCGCGGCGGGAACGGCGATAAGCCTCTCATAGACCTTTTTCTCTTCGTCCGAGAGCGTCGGAACATCCGCGCCGTCGCTCACGCCGAGGTCGGGAGTGATCTCAAGCTGCAAGCCGTCGGACGGAACGGCGGTGAAGCCTTTCAGCGAGAGGTTTGAGGCCTTTATCGTTGACTTTGTCTCGACTGTGGCGCTGCACAGCGTAACCGCTCCGCTTATCGGCGCTTCTCCGTTTTTCCATGTGAATGTTATTTCGTTGTCGTCTCTGACAGAGCGCGAGAACTCGCCATTATTTTTAAGGCTGTCCCCTATATCCGAGCCGGTCACAACCGCGTCGTCAAACAGTGCGGTGAACTCAAATCCGGTTATCGACGGCAGGGATGAGCCGGTGGTAAACACGACTCTGTAAACGTCGTTTGAAACCTTGTATACCTTGGCGTTAACGCGCAGGGTAAGCTTGGCTGCCTCGGGCGTGGCTGACGGAGCCGCGGTCGGCGCGGCGGATGGAGTCGCCTCGGGAGCCTCGGTCGCCGCTGCCTCCGGAGAGGGTGAAGGAGTGGCGGTTCCCTCGGTTTGTTCCGCCGCCGGTGTTATCTCCTTCTCGTTTTCCGCGAAGGCCGCGGTGTATGCGCCGAATGAGACAAGCGCGGCGGAGAGGACTCCGCATAACGCTCTTTTTGCAAATATCTTGTGGTTTTTCATAATAACCCTCCTGTATATTGTATTTTTCGACTTTATGATACAATTATAACATTCATTTATTTAATATCAATTAATCTCTTGTTACATTCATGTTACAAATATGTTCACGGTGAGGAAAATTGTAAAAATACAACAAATTTCAAAAAAATTAAAAAAAGTACTTGCAATCCGCAAATCTTTCTGTTATAATGTTTCGAGTTGAATTAATTTGAATAGATTTACAAGGAGGTGTATACACATGGCAAAGTGTGAAATTTGCGGAAAGGGCGTAAGCTTCGGCATTAAGGTGTCTCACTCGCACCGCAGAGCTAACAAGATGTGGAAGCCCAATGTCAGACGTGTTAAGGCTATTGTTGACGGTACTCCTAAGAAGGTTTATGTTTGTACCAGATGCTTAAGATCGGGTAAGGTTGACAGAGCGGTATAAACGTTTTGATTTATGAAATCAAAGCCGGGGAAGCCCCCGGCTTATTTTGTTTGCTTGTTTTTTCGTGACAGGCTTATGTCAGCAGCTCGGCGGCTCTTTTCAGAATTCCGTTCAGCTTGGCGAGCGCTATGCCGTAGTTTGTTATCGGAACTCCCTGTTCCGCGGCGGCCGCAAGCCTTGAGCGGACCTCCTGCTTGTTTATCATGCACATGCCGCACTGGATTATAAGGTCATAATCCCCAAAGCTTTCGGGCAGGCTGTAGCCCGTGAAGTATTCAAAGCGGGGCCTTGCGCCGATATGCTTTTCGATCAGCTTCGGGATCTTGACTCTGCCTATGTCCTCGTGAGAGGTGTTGTGGGTGCAGCCCTCGAGCATGAGCACCTTTGAGCTTTCGGTCAGGCCGTCTATCGCCTCGGCGCCCTCGCGGAGCTGCGCGAAATTTCCTTTGGAGCGGGCCAGCAGCATTGAAAACGAAGTCAGATTGATGTTTTCGGGCACGATCGCATTAACGGCCTTAAAGGCCTGCGAGTCGGTAACGACGAGGTCAACGCGCCCGAGCTCCGTGAGCGCCTCGCCGAGAGTTTCGGGAGTCACGACGAGGGCTTTCATTCCGTGGTCGAGGCAGTCGCGTATGAGCTGGACCTGTGGCAGGATAAGGCGGCCCTTCGGCGCCTCGCTGTCGATCGGGCAGACCAGGATAAGGTTGCTGCCACGGGGCAGCAGATCGCCGATAATCGTGCCGTCGTCGCGCTCCTGCTTTTTAAGCTCCGAGATCATCCTTTGTTTGAGGCCAATCAGGTCATCGTCGGAACCTTCGCAGATAAACACGGCTCCGGGGTTTTCGGCTTTTATTTTTTTCAGCTTTTCGCTTGAAATCAAGTCGCATTTTGTGAACACGTCGATTGTCGGCGTGTTTTTGTTTATATCCGTTTTGTCCGCCCGATTATCACAATTGATGTCCCGAACATATAATATTAAGTCGGCGCGGTTTAAAACCTTCATGGTTTTGTCCGTCCTGACCGAGCCGAGCTCGGTCGTGTCGCCGAGGCCCGCGGTGTCAATGAGCGCCACAGGGCCGTAAGGGATAAGCTCCATGGCCTTTATCACGGGGTCGGTGGTGGTGCCGCTGACGTCCGAGACGATCGCGTCGTCGCGGCCAAGAAGCTTGTTGAACAGCGTGGACTTGCCCGCGTTGGTGCTGCCGAGCACGGCTATATGCTTTCGCATCGAAAGCGGAGTCTTTTCCATTATTTTGTCACATCCTTTATGAGTTTCATGCTCTGAATATTTTGATAATTTACGTTTTAAGTTTACTCCGTTTTTGCCGGTTTGTCAAGAATGACGGCACCCGCGGGCACTTAAAAGCAAATATAATTTAACCGTGGAAACGCGAAGGAGGTGATTTTATGAAGGATCTGAACCCGGGCGCGGTGGCGAGAACGATCGCCCTTGTGCTCGCCCTTTTCAATCAGGCGATGACCATGAGCGGACACAAAATAATCGACGTGGCTGACGACGATATATATCAGGCAGTGAGCCTGATATTCACAATAGCGGCCTCGCTGGCGGCGTGGTGGAAGAACAACAGCTTCACCGCGGCGGCAAAAGAGGCGGACAAATATTTGTCGGATCTTAAATCGGAGGTGAAATAAATGGCAAAGGTTTTTATTGACCCCGGGCATAATTACAGCGGGGCCGACACGGGCGCCGCGGGATTCGGGCTCAAGGAGCAGGATATTTCGGTGCTTGTCGCGCAGAGGCTCAAGCCGATGCTCGAAAAAAACGGATTTTCGGTCAGAATGAGCCGCGAGAAAATAACCGACGTGGTGGCGGGCGGCCTGTCGGCAAGTTTGTCGGGCAGAGCGCAGGCGGCGAACGACTGGGGCGCGGATATTTTTATCAGTATTCACTGCAACGCCGCCAACACCAAGGCATACGGCTGCGAGACCTACTGCGTCAGCACGGGCGGGAACGCCGGGAAGCTGGCGAGGCTTGTGCAGAACCATATGCCGGACGAGACCGGAAGATATGACAGAGGCGTCAAGACCGCCAATTTCGCGGTGCTGACCCGAACAAGCATGCCCGCGATTTTGGTTGAAACGGCGTTTATCGACAATTATGACGACAACAAATTTTTGGCGTCGTCATCGGGACGCGAAAAATGCGCCGCCGCGATTTGCAAGGGCGTGTGCGAGTATTTCGGGGTCGAGTATAATTCGGAAAGCGAGGAGGAGCTTATGAGCAAAGAATATGATGAGCTTAAGGCGAAAAATGACAGTCAGGACAAGATAATAAATGAGATCGGAGTCGATATCCAAAGCAACAAAAACGATATTGACGGGATCAAGAACAGCCTCAAGCGCTACGACTATGTTGACGAGAACATGCCCGCGTGGGCGGTTCCCACAATCACAAAGCTCGTGACAAAGGGCTTTTTAAAGGGCGACGAGAACGGAAAGCTGAACCTCACCGAGGATCAGCTCAGGCTCTACACAGTCAATGACCGCGCCGGACTCTACGGCGAATAAATCAAAAATGGCGGCCCCGCGCTTTATCTGCGCCGGGCCGCCGGTTTTTATTTTTATTTCATTGCGATAGCTTCTTTGGCTTTCGCGGCGATCGTTTTGGCGTCGAGGCCGTACATCTCAAGCAGCGGATAGGGCTTGCCGGAGCGTCCGAAAACGTCCTGCGTGCCGACGCGCTTCATGGGAACCGGCGCGTTCTCGACCAGAACTTCCGCGACCGCGCTGCCGAGACCGCCTATAACGTTGTGTTCCTCGGCGGTGACTATCGCGCCCGTCTCCTTGGCGGCCTTGATGATTATGTCCTTGTCGATCGGCTTGATCGTGGCCATATTGATGACTCTCGCGCTGATGCCCTCGCCCGCCAGGATCTCCTTCGCCTCTGTGCAGGCGGGAACCAGCAGGCCTGTGCCTATCAGCGTCACGTCGGTACCGCCGCTGAGTTCAACGCCCTTGCCGATCTCGAACTTGTAGCTCTCGTCAAAGATCGTGGGAACGGCCAGACGTCCAAACCTCAGGTAAACCGGGCCGTCATAGTCGATCGCGGCCTTGACCGCGAGATTTGACTCGACCGCGTCGGCGGGGTTTAAGATAACCATGCCAGGGATCGTGCGCATGAGGCCGATATCCTCAAGGCACTGGTGCGAGGCTCCGTCCTCGCCGACCGAGATGCCCGCGTGGGTCGCGCCGATCTTGACATTCAGATGCGGATAGCCGATCGAGTTTCTGATCTGCTCAAAGGCTCTGCCCGCAGCGAACATGGCAAACGAGCTCGCGAACACTATTTTGCCGCAGGTCGCGAGACCCGCAGCCGTGGCCATCATGTTGCCCTCGGCGATACCCGTGTTGATAAATCTTTCGGGATATGTAACCTTAAAGCCGTCGGTCTTGGTCGACTTTGAAAGGTCGGCGTCCATAACGACAATGCGCGGGTCGCTTCCGTACTCAACGAGCGCGTCGCCGTAAGCCTGTCTGGTAGCAATGTTTTCACCTATTTTATAGTTCATTATTTGTCACCTCCGAGAGATTGGATATATGCGTCAAGCTCCGAGACCGCCTGCGCGTACTGCTCGTCATTGGGAGCTGTGCCGTGCCATGCGGCCTGGCCTTCCATGAAGGAAACGCCCTTGCCCTTGGTCGATTTGGCCATGATAAGCGTGGGCTTGCCCTTAGTCTGCTTGGCCTCGTTCACGGCCGCCTCGATCTGGTTGAAGTCGTGCGCGTCAATTTGAATAACGTGCCAGTTGAAGGCCTCAAACTTCTTGTCGATCGGCGTTGAGTTCATGACCTTGGTGATCTCGCCGTCGATCTGAAGGCCGTTGTAGTCGAGGAACGCTGTCAGGTTGTCAAGCTTGTAGTGCGCCGCGAACATAGCGGCCTCCCAGACCTCGCCTTCCTCGATCTCGCCGTCGCCGAGGGCGGTGTAAACGCGGTAATTTTTGCCGTCAAGCTTGCCCGCGAGAGCCATGCCGTTGGCGCAGCTTATGCCCTGGCCCAGCGAGCCGGTGGACATGTCAACGCCATTGACCTTCTTCATGTCGGGATGACCCTGAAGATAGCTGTCGATGCTTCTGAAGCCCTTTATGTCCTCTTTCGGAATAAATCCCGCCTCGGCGAGAATTCCGTAGAGAGCCGGCGAGCAGTGGCCCTTTGACAGGACAAATCTGTCTCTGTCGGGATTTTTCGCGTCGTCGGGCTTGACGTTCATTTCTTTAAAATACAGGTATGTAAGAATGTCGGCAACCGAGAGCGATCCGCCCGGATGACCGGCGCCCGCGGCATGCACGGCCTCGAGGGCCATTTTTCTTACATGCGCCGCGTGGATCTTTAAATCTTTGATTTCGTTTAAATCCATTGTAGTTCCCCCTTATTTGGTTATAAATTCTTTTCTGACTAAATATTTTACCACATATCCGCATAGTTTTCAACAGTTTTTTTGAGAATTTTTTATAAAAAATAAGCAAGCGGGGCCGAAGCCCCGCCGAATTGATTGGGATTTAATTTTGATTGGCGGCATTTTGTATAATATCCTCGCTGACGCCCGCCTTGCGCAGATTTTCTATCATGAGCTTCATACCCTTTTCCATGCCAAGATGCATACCTTTTTCCATACCCAAGTTCATGCCTATGTCTATGCCTTCTTTTCTGGCGGTATTCAGCGCCGTCTTTTCCGTTCTCAGCGCGTCCTCGCGTCTTTCCGCCATGTCCTTCACGTCCTTTTCGTCGCTCAGCCTGAATATCACATCCGTCGCCTCGCGTATCGATTCAACATTGCTCTGTCTTAACATATTCAGATCACCCTCGCTTTCCGAATTAATAAGCTGCATCCACAGCTTTTTCCTGTCTCCCGAGTCTATTTTTTTGTCAAGCTTCGGCAGCTCAAAAAAGTGTATCGCGCATGTGTCGGTCAATATTTTGTTATGCTCAAGATCCGCCATCGTGTAGGTCGACGCGAACGAATCGGTCTCAAACATCTTGAAATCAACTATGTT
>CANRGH010000003.1 GCA_947630135.1 uncultured Monoglobus sp. | reverse complement strand
CGTTTTGGAGTGAATGTCGCTACTTTTATTCCTGCAGTGCGTTTTAAGCGCTTTTTAGAGGGTTTTTAGAGGTTCCCTTTTGCCTCAAGAACCATATATTTGGGAGAATGCTACACACATAACTAGAAACAAGGCGATTGAATTAGGATTGTTTATGAAAAAATGTGGTGTTTCTGTTGAGATAAATAAATCTAAATACACTATTGAGAAAATTGCAACTCTTGATAGTTATTTTGTAAATGTTTGCTATAAAAGAATGATCCAAAACGGAAAAATTAAAGCATTTTCATTTGACATACAAAATAATGAAATAAAAAATATTAATGAATTTAAAAAGTGGGTGAAGGCCAACACGATTACTGAAAATCCTTTTTCTAATTTACTAGATACCTATAAGGATTTATCGAATCTTCCCCAACCATTATTTGCCCTATCTGAGCATACAAATTTAAATTATACAGAAACAGTTTTATTGTTTTTAGATAATAAAGATATAATATTTAGAGAACTTTATCATTCAAAGTATATAGCTGGTAAAAATTATGTTCTTTCATATGCGGCACTTGTTGCTATGTATAAAATTGGTGTTGATATTGATAGCCTCAACAATAATGATGTAGTCATACCAAGATCAATAAACATCACTATTAAAGATGATACGGAAAATATAATAAAGAAAAATCGAAAAAACACAGTAGCTTCTATGGGTATTATAGAGGATGAATTGTTTATTAATGAAGTTTCTGAAAAAAATAAACAACTTCTTATGCAAGAAGCGGTAAAGTTAAATAATTATGTTTCCCAAATCAAGTGCCTTTCCAATAAACAAGATTTTAGCATTCGAGGTATAAATAACAAACTCTTTACGAGAGCATTTGGTATATGTGATTACGATGCTTTATCATTATCCAAAAACACAAAAAGAACCTTTGTTGGTGCTGAAATACCTACAATGGCTATTACCCAACTTAAAGAGTTTAACGTTGATAGTATTGGAATAATTGATTTTCTATGTGATATAAAAACTCCAATTATTACACTATTTACATATATGGAACGTATGCTTAATATGAGATTTCTTATTGTTATTACAGAGAATACGCTTTTGTATATTATAGATAATTATATTAAGGCAGATAATGCAAATAAAGAAATCATTATAAAAAAATGGGAAGAGCTTTTATCAAAAGCGCTTGATTATGAAATACAATATAAAAATATTCTTGCACAGACTATGCGCGATGCATTTATACAAGTATATCCTATTTATGCGAATGTTAATATAGACATTTTTGATATATTGATAAAATATATACTAAAGTATAAAAATGTAGAATTATTTTATGTACCAAATGAAGATGGCAGTTATTCAATTCAGGCACGTATATTATCCGAAGAATAGACAATAGTTTTAAATTTAATTTATTACGGAGTTACACTAACGATGTATTTAGAATTAAGCAATAAATGATAAACTTTTATATACTGCAAATGAAAGAATTTAAACTTATTCAAATGTATCAATGAGTTTGTTACAATGTGATGCAAAACAGAATAAATCTATGACAAAGAACAACTTAAATTTTCGGAGAAATTTCTGTAAATTCAGTTTTTTGATAAAATATATAATTATGTTGGGATTAAAAGTTGACGGAAAGCAATTTTGAATATATTATGTGAAATTTCGCCTAAAACGCTATTGCAATCCACAGGAAATGGTTGTCTTTTGAGATATTTAGACACTGCTACTAACGATTTTGATTTAAGAAAAATCCTTGACAAAAGCATAATATTAATATATAATAATCATAGAAAGAGAAACGGCAGAGCGTAAAAACGGTTTGGCCGCTTCAAAGGTAATCAAACAATCGCCTTACGAGTCGGTCAAAACTTTAAGGCGGTTGTTATTTTTTATTGCACCGGCTGTGCAAAAATCGCAAAAACTACGATAATTACAAGCAATGCAAGAAAAATCTTGAAAAAATAATTTCTCATACGCATCACCCCTTTCTACTTGCCTTAAACACAATTTGTGTTTAGAAAGGAATGAAGCGGCCAACCGTCCTTACGTTTTGGCTCTGCCTTTTAGATAGGCATATTTTATTTATGCTTAAATGTTTCTCCGCCCGGAATATTCCGCACTTGCAGTTATAACTGCCAAATATATAATACCATAATACAACAAATATTTCAAGTTAAAAATCAGTTACACAAGCGTGGACATTTAGGACTTTAATTTTGGGGTTGGTAATATAATTATACTACCATAGTCGATTTTTAAAAATACAAGGCTTAAAAATAACGGTTTTACGCGGGTTTTGAAAGTCTATTTTTCCACTACTACGTGACACCTGCCCCTATTTTTTTGATAGGTATATTCTTTTATCGCTTGATTTATCTCAGCCTCAAAAACAAAAGATTTCACGCGGTTTTAAGGGTATAATATGCGGACATAAGACACAAAAAACGGATAGAGCCCATATTTCTCTATCCGTTTTAAATTTTACCCTTTTTGGCAGACTTCGTAATTTGATATTACTGTCTTATGGAAATCCGCCAAAACGGCTCCGCTTTTTGCCCATAAGAAATAAGTTTATTCGGCCATAACTTCCCATGCTTTTCATAACCGAGTTGCTCGTCAAGCTCGCACTGAAGCACCTCGTTCAGAACATCCGCAAACATAGATTTAATTCTTTCCGTGATGTCGGCAGTGTTTGTAAATTTCTTGCTTTTTACATATTCCTTGATAACTTCTTTTGGTATTTTCATGTCGAAAAACTTCCTTGATAAAAATTATTTTTACCATAATTTTCACCAAAGAGGTCTTCTTTTATTCCTTTTTACACATCTTTTTCCGCGGTGTCCTTCGAAAATCTCCACCGCTCCACCTTGACAAGGACAGCTTGAAGCGAAACTTTTTATTTTTAAGAAAAGTGTCACCCATCATTGACAATTGTACAATTTAATACAATTTAATTCTTTCATTTTAACACCTCTCTCTTGACATTCCATAAGCGGGTATGTTATTATAACAGTGACCCGCTTTAGGGTTCAGTGTGCCGTTTTCCTTGCTTGTGGTGAGTATTTGGGAAAACGGCTTTTGCTTACACGATTGAAAATCTGCGGCTTGTGGTCTGCTTGGTGAATTGGCTGTAAAGGTCTGTGTATTTTTCCTTAAAGCTCTTGCTGTCAAATCTGGTGCTTGTCACCGTCTTATAGCGTACCTTGTAGATGTCGGCTCTGATTTCGTCCGTGTTTCGGCTTATCATTTCGGCTTTGATTTCGTCCGCTATGCTCTCGGCTTCCTGTTTAAGCTCGTCAATCATTGCGGTAAGCTCCTTGTAGTCCTTAACAATTTTTGTTAATACGTTCTCACTCATTTTTTAAAACTCCTTTAAGATTTATTTAGCCTTGGTTTTCCTTGACTATGGTTATATTATACTATATCTGCGCAGATATATCAATAGACAAAATAAACAAATATATCTATGTAGATATGTGCAAAATGTATATTTACATAGATATATTTTTGCGTTATAATAACCAATAGGTGATAAGGGAAACCTTATGTGACCTTGATACTCTGAGCGGCGGCGGCTGTTCTGCTCCCGGGTACGGTGATAAAATGCGTATTAGGGGGTGATATGTATTAATATTGACTTAGTTTTTACTTTGTTGGTTCTGGTAGTAATACTGGAAATTATAAAATACATAAAGAAATAACCGCCCTCGTTTGGTAGACTGCGGGCGGTTATATTTTTATAGCCAATCGCGGAACAGCCAAAGCCGCTCCTTGCTATCTAAACTATATCACATATTAATATAAATGTCAAGGGGTGATTTTTATGCCGGCAACAAAAGCACAACAAAGAGCAGTAAATAAATATATGGCTGCGAATTATGACCGTATTAATTTAACGCTGCCAAAAGGGAAAAAAGATGTAATAAAAGCTCATGTTGCAACACATGGCGAAAGTGTCAACGGATTTATTAATCGGGCTATAGATGAAACTATGGAACGGGACGTATAAAAAAATAACCGCCCCCGTTTGGTAATCGCTGGGCGGTTATATTTTGTAAAATCGTTAGCGGAAACAACCAAAGATGTTTCCGCTGTACTCAGATTATAACACATAATATAATCTATGTCAAGGGGTGATTTTTATTATGGCAGTTGGAAATTCTCAAACAAGAGCAAAAAACAAATACAATGCAAAGAATTATGATAGCTTGCGAATAGTGGTTAAAAAAGGGAAAAAAGGTTTTACAAGCTATAGCCGAACAGCAAGGTGACAGTCTTAACGGATATACAAAAAAGGCTTTACAAGCCAAAATTTTAACCGATACGGGCGAGGAGATCGAGTTGTAATAAAAGGAGTTGGAAAGTATGCCGATATTATCAAGATTTTACGGTATGGTTGTTAAAATGTATTTTTTACAGCGTGAACATAACCCGCCGCATATACACGCAATATATGAGAATGAGTATATAGGCGTAATGGAAATAAAAACTCAAAGACTCATGGAAGGGGATTTACCGCCACGCGCTGAAAAAATACTTGCTGAATGGGTAAAACTACATGAAAATGAATTGTTAAAAATCTGGGAAACACAGGAATTTACAAAATTACCGCCGCTGAAATAAAAAGTAAAGGAGCTGATTTTGTGTTTATCAAGGTAAAAAGCGTGGAGCCGTTACACGATTTAATGCTCCGGATTAAATTTGAAAACGGGATAATTAAACTCTATGACGTAAAACCGCTTATAGAGCGAATGGAAGATTTTAAGCCTCTTGAAAATGATATATTGTTTAAAAGTGTAAAAACCGATTTGGGCGGCTATGGTATATCATGGAATGATTTTATTGATTTGGAATGTACTGAGTTATGGGATAATGGAGTTGCCGAAACGGATATAAAAGAGGCAGTATAACTATTTTGAATTTAATACGGAGCGGAGCATATAACAGCCGCTCCGTTTTTTGATTTATCCGAATATTGGGAACGGTAACATCGGCGCCGGGCATTGAATATGTTCCGGTTTTCCTTAACTCCGGCAGCACAACAGATGTAACCCAATGTTTAAAACGCTTCGCGCTGTCAAGTTTTGAGCTGAATATTAAGCTGTATAAACCGAATTCGTTAATGATATACATCTGTCTGTTTTGACCTAATACACTGATTTGGTGCATTAGCTTATCTTCATCATCAACATGGTTTCTTATTGCGTTGTCAGGGCGTTCACACCCCAACGCTTCTGCTATGTCCTTACACACAAACCACGGTTCGCCGTTAATCGTTGTCGCGCGGATATTGAAATTATAATATTTCGTGTATAATTTGCCAAATATACCACAATTAGTACCATCTTAAACAATACCACCGGATCTATGCTTGGTCGTCCGTTGTCTTCGCAATACAACGGCTCAACTATTTCATATATTTTGTTGAAATCAATTGCTGCGTCTATTTTTCGCAGTAAATGCTCCTGCGGTGTTAATGTTTCGGTATCTACTATTTCTACCTGTCCGCGCTGTATTTCATGTCCTTTGCTAAGCATTTCGATTTCCTCCGCCTTAAAATTTTATCTTACCTATATTTTATCATAAAATACAGAAAAAGCCCAGTCTTTTCTGAGCTTTTTCTTCCCTTTTTCGACAGTCTGAAGGCCTTGCGAAGCAAGGCCTTCTTTTTTAGCCGCCTTTTTCGGCGCTTATCCCACAAAGCGCGCTTCGCTGGCGCTTTGTGGGAGCCCTATTGGCCGCCTCTTTGCGGAAGTCATGCGAAGCATGACTTTCTTTTTTGAGCGGTTGATTTTCCGCTTTTCCCTGATCAGCAAGCTTCGCTTGCGGGTTCATGGCTATCTTTCAAAATTGCTTGCAATTTTGACCAAGAGCTTCCTTGATAAAAGCGCACCTCGCTGGCGCTTTTCGGGAGCCCTATACCTTACCGGCATATTTTCATAAAATATTTTTCCAAACAATTAAAACGACTATTGACAAATACACATTTAATGTGTATAATATAAATCGTCGGAGGATCACAAAATGAAAACAAAAGACTTGATCAAACTGCTTGAAAAAAACAACTGGTATCTTAAGCGAAGCGGCGGGAACCATGATATATATACAAACGGAACGGACAGCGAGACAATACCTAGGCACAAAGAAATCAAAGAAAACCTTGCAAAGGCAATAATAAAGCGAAGAGGACTGAAATGATCCTCATTTGGCATTACAATTACGGAGGTAGCGCTATGAAAAATTCTTATCCCATTGTTCTGACACCCGACGAAGTCGGTTATGTGGTATATATTCCCGATTTTAATATTAATACCGAGGGCGACACGCTCACCGAAGCTATCAAAATGGCGCGTGACGCCATCGGAATTATGGGCATTGATATGGAGGACGACAAAAAAGATCTGCCTGCTCCGACAGCGATAACCGATGTAAAAACAATATCAGCTGACGATATTGTTTCTTTGGTAGACGTTGATTTTACGGAGTACCGCCGTCAAAATGAGCAGCGAATGGTGCGCCGCAACGTCACACTGCCGTCTTGGCTGAACTTTGAAGCCGAGAAAAGCGGTGTAAATGTTTCGGCAATACTGCAAAGAGCTTTAAAAAAAGAACTTCATATTACTAACCGGTGAGCCGATCGCGGATAGTCGATTAACCCAATTTAATAAACAAAATAAACCCCAAAGGAAAAGACGCCCGCGAGCGGGCGTCTTGCTTACTTTTCGGATTAGCTCCACGCGTAATGGTCAACTGAAATCTCAGCGTCACTCTTCATGAAGTTATCGTAGTAAGGAGTTGTATTTGTATTCGCTCCGTCTACGAGGGGATCGTCCCAAGTTACATCAACATGGTACGCAACACCGTTAACCTCAACCACGTTCCAGCTGTGATTCATCGCATCGCTCGATACCGTTGTGCAGGGCACGCCTATCATGTTCATAACATACTGATAAGCGGAAGAATACGCCTCACATACGCCGGTCTTGTTTACGATCGCGTCATACGCGGTTCTCGCCGTGTATGTCAGATCGTAAGAGCAGCTCTCGATAAAGTAATCATGGATGGTTTTTGCCTTTTCTTCTGCTGCCATTGAGCCGTCAACGAGGGCTGTGATGTTCGCAACCTCAGCGTCGAAAGCCGCAAGCTTCGCGTTGATAGCCTCGGGGCTGTCATTGTAAGAAATTGTCAGCTCCTTAGCCTTGTTTGTTGCTGTTGAATAAGAACAATTAACAGTCTTGGAAACGAAGAAGTTTCTCGGTGTCTCGTCCAGATACGCCAGGAACGCGGTCATAACCTCATCCGCAGTCATATTGAACTCAGTTACGTCTACTGTTGTGTCATAGCTTGCGATAGCGTTAGCAAACGCCGCGTCAAGCGCTGTGTTTTCTTCTGCAGCATATGCAGATACGCTGCACATAGCAACTACTGCGATCAACAGAACGAAAATGCTCTTCAAAGTCTTTGTCATGATAATCCTCCAATCTTTCACAAACCATTGCCTTTGGCAATGACACTTATCACCTTTCGGTGACTCGACTTAATAATAAGTAGGTGGCCGGGCTGTCATGGCAAGTTTCCTTGCTTTAGACCCCATAGCTTTGCGTCTCCGGTTTTCACCGGGTTTGCCGTTTGTTCAAGTTTTTATGGATTAAAACGATCAAACTTTCCTGTGGCACACTATAAGCGCCAAAATGACACTCACTGCTGCATGCCGAAGCAGGCGGCCGGGCTGTCATGACCGAAACGCACGCGTCCGCGCGAGACTGTTTTAGACCCCATAGCTTTGCGTCCCCGATTTTCATCGGGTTTGCCTCAATTATTAAATTGTAGTTCGATATGTCTTGTGGTCGGAGATTTGCGGCAAGCCGCTCGCCTCTTTCCGCTGCCGGCATATCAAAAGCAGGCGGCCGGGCTGTCATTGCAAACCGCACGCGTCCGCGCAGTCCGCTTTAGACCCCATAGCTTTGCGTCCCCGGCTTTCACCGGGTTTGCTACAATCGTTCATTGACGTTTAATGTTTTAAACATAAAAAGTCTTAAACGCGGAAGGTATGAACTTTGAAAAACACACCTCCCGGCAGAAGCGGAAATCCACTCCCGCAGTCTCATTTTATCACGCTTGCTATATTTTTGTCAATATTTTTTTAGAAAAATTTAAGAAAAATCTGACTTTCGGAAAAAAGCACAAAATAAATCGGCAAAACTTGCGTTTTTTGCTTGAAATATCTTATAATATATGTTAAAATAGTTAGATGACAATTTGTGACTACACTTTTGGGAGGTATATACATGAAAGACCGATTAAACACAATCAAATCAAACGCCGAAACGGAGCTCAATTCGGCCGCGGATCTTAAGGCACTGGAGTCGCTCCGCGTTAAGTATCTCGGCAAGAAGGGCGAGCTCACCGCCGTTATGAAGGGCATGGGCGGGCTCTCCAAGGAAGAGCGTCCGGTCATAGGCCGGCTCGCCAACACCGTTCGCGGTTTTATCGAGAGCGCGCTTGAGGAAAAGAAAAAGGCGCTGACCGAAAAGGCCAAGGAGCTCAGGCTCATGGCCGAAACGATCGACGTGGCGCTGCCCGGCAGGATGCCCGAAATGGGCGCGAAGCACCCGCTCAACACCGTGCTCGACGATCTGCAGGACATATTCATCGGCATGGGCTTTTCGATCGTCGAGGGCCCCGAGGTCGAGCTCGATTACTACAATTTCGAGGCGCTTAATCTGCCGCCCGACCACCCCGCGAGAGACACGCAGGACACGTTTTATATAAACGACAACGTGCTGCTCAGAACGCAGACGTCGCCGGTCCAGGTGCGCGTTATGGAGAAGCAGAAGCCGCCCATTCGCATTATCTCGCCCGGCAGAGTTTACAGAAGCGACACGGTCGACGCCACCCACTCGCCTGTGTTCCACCAGGTCGAGGGCCTTGTTATCGACAAGGGAATTACTATGGCCGACCTTAAGGGCACGCTCGAAGTCTTCGCGAAAAAGCTGTACGGCGACGACACGAGACTCCGCTTCCGTCCCCACCACTTCCCGTTCACCGAGCCCAGCGCCGAGGTCGACATCTCGTGCTTCAACTGCAAGGGCGAGGGCTGCAGCATCTGCAAAGGCGAGGGCTGGATCGAGATACTGGGCTGCGGAATGGTTCACCCCAAGGTGCTGCGCAACTGCGGCATCGACCCCGAGGTATACTCCGGCTTCGCGTTCGGCATGGGACTTGAGCGCGTGACCATGTTCCGCTACGGAATAAAGGATCTGCGCCTGTTCTATGAGAACGACCTTCAGTTCTTAAAGCAGTTTAAGATATAAAAATGAAACGGGTAGTGATATTCGGATTTTCGGGCGCGGGCAAATCCACGCCGAAACTCTGAAAAACCCGCGCGGGATCAAAGATTTTCCGAATAATCTTTAAAAACAAGACATATAACAGTAGGAGGAATATATAATGAACTTACCACTTTCATGGCTCAAGGACTACATGAACACCGACGGCATTTCCGAGCAGGAATACGCGGACAGGCTCACAATGAGCGGCTCTATCGTCGAGGGGATCAAAAACCTCGGCGCCGAGTTCAAAAATGTGGTCGTGGGCAGGATAACAAAGATAGAGAAGCACCCCGACGCCGACAAGCTCGTTGTCTGCCAAGTCGACGTGGGGGACGAGGAGATACAGATCGTGACAGGCGCGCCCAACGTGTTCGAGGGCGCGGTAGTTCCGGTCGCCAAGCACAAGAGCACGCTGCCCGGCGGCGTTAAGATCACCAAGGGCAAGCTGCGCGGCGTTGTGAGCTATGGTATGATGTGCTCGACCGACGAGCTCGGCATCTCCAAGGAGCGCGCCACGGGCATATTGATCCTGCCCGACGACACTCCGATAGGCGAGGACATAACGCACACCCTCGGCCTTGACGAGAGCGTGGCGGAATTTGAGATCACGTCCAACCGACCCGACTGCATGAGCATAATCGGCCTCGCCCGCGAGACGGCGGCCACATTCGCGAGGGATTTTAAGATCCCCGAGATAAAGCCCACGGGCAACAACGAGGACGTTAACGACTACGCCGCGGTCGAGATCGCGGACAGTAAGCTCTGCTCGAGATTTACCGCCAGAGCGGTCAAAAACGTCAAGATCGGCCCCTCGCCCAAGTGGATGCAGAACCGCCTGACGGCAGCGGGCCTCCGCGCGATAAACAACGTTGTCGACATCACCAACTACATCATGCTCGAATATGGCCAGCCGATGCACGCGTACGACCTTGACCATGTCGAGGGCAGGAAGATAATCGTGAGAAACGCGGGAGACGGCGAGATGCTCGAAACGCTCGACGACAAGCCGAGAGAGCTGAAGTCCGAAATGATTGCTATCTCCGACGAGAAGCGCGCGATCGGCGTGGCGGGCGTTATGGGCGGCGCCAACTCCGAAGTGACCGACGACACGACGACCGTTCTGTTTGAGAGCGCCTGCTTCAACCCCGTATTGGTCCGCCGCGGCGCGAAGGCGCTGGGCATGAGGACCGACGCGTCCGCCCTGTTTGAAAAGGGCCTCGACAGCGAAAACTGCCTGCCCGCGATCAACCGCGCCTGCGAGCTGCTTCAGGACATGGGCGGCGGCGAGGTGATCGGCGGCGTGATCGACGTTTATCCCGTGAAAAAGCAAAACACCGTGCTCCCGTTCGAGCCCGAAAAGATAAACAGGTTTTTGGGAACCGATATTCCCGAGAGCGACATGATCGAATACCTCGGCCGCCTCGAGTTTGAGGTCAAAGACGGCAGCGTGATCGTTCCCACGTTCCGCGGCGACATAGAGAGCATGGCGGACATAGCCGAGGAAGTCGCCAGACTTTACGGCTACGACAATCTGCCCGTTACCATGATGCAGGGCAGAGTGGTTGTCGGCGGCAAGACCTTCAAGCAGAAGGCGGTCGACAGCATAAGGAACACTCTGACCGCCTGCGGCCTCTATGAGGCGATGACCTACTCGTTCATCGACCCCAAGGAGTTTAGGCAGACCCGCGTTCCCATGAACAATGTGGTAAAGATATCCAACCCCCTCGGCGAGGAAAACAGCGTTATGAGGACGTCGATGCTGTCCTCGATAATCAAGACCCTCAAGGTCAACTACAACCGCCGCGCCTCCTCCGCCAAGATATTCGAGATAGGCATGACCTATAACCCGATAGGCGAGACGCTGCCCGACGAGCGTCAGGTCGTCGCGATCGGAATGTACGGCAAGGTCGATTTCTTCGACCTTAAGGGGATCGTTCAGAACCTGCTGAGCCGCCTCGGCATATCGGGCGCCGCGTTTGAGACCGAAAAGGAAAACCCGTCCTACCACCCCGGCAGATGCGCCGGAATAACGGCGGGAGGCAAAACGATAGGCCGCATGGGCCAGATCCACCCCGCCGTGGCCGACAGCTTTAAGATCGACACCGAGATCTACGCCGCGGAGCTTGACCTCAACACCATGCTTGAGCTCGCGACATTTGACAGGACATACAAACCCCTGCCCAAGTTCCCCGCCTCAAGCCGCGATATTGCTTTGGTCGTTGAGAAGGACATCAGCGTGGGCGAGATCGAGAAAATTATAAACAGCGTGAGCAGCGACATTCTGGAGAAGGTCAAGCTGTTTGACGTGTACGAGGGCGAGCAGGTCGGCGAGAACAAAAAGAGCGTAGCTTACTCGCTGACATACCGCGCCGCCGACAGGACTCTGACCGACGACGAGGTAAGCGGAATGACCGATAAGATTTTGGCGGCGCTCAAGGACGGAGTAAACGCCGAGCTGCGATAAAAAATATTATATAAAGGAGCTGTCAATATGGAAAACCAGGACACCATAAAATTTGAGCTCGAGGCCGAGCGCCCCGATCCGAAAAAAATAATAATGACCGTTTACGAGGCTCTGAACGAAAAGGGCTATAACCCGATAAACCAAATCGTGGGATACATCCTGTCCGGCGACCCGTCGTACATCACATCCTACAACGGCGCCAGGAGCCTTGTCCGCAAGCTCGAAAGAGACGAGATACTTGACGAGCTCGTTTCGGAGTACGTTAAGAACAATTCTTAATTTAAAGATTTTCGCGCATACCAAAGGCCGGATGAAATAAGAAATCATCCGACCTTTGGTATGCGGCTTTTTTTGTGATTTTTCGGATCAGCGCGGGCATAGAAAAGACCGATTCGGTAGTGTCGTTGGTTGGTTCGTTGATTAGCTGACACGTCTCTATCATGGTTGAGTACCGATGCGGAGAAGGGATTCAAACCCGCGCTGATCCGAAAAATCAACGTAGTGATTAGTGATTAGCGAATAGTGATTAGGCCCGTGACGGCAGATTGCCGCCCCTACAGGTTTCATCACACCGTAGGGGCGGATATTATCCGCCCGTTTATCTCACTCATTTGTCGTAGGGCGGCTTGCCCACAAGCCGCCTATTCTGCCTCGCCCTAGGGGGAGGTGTAGCCGTAGGCGACGGAGAGGGGTTAACATAGTGACTAGAGATTAGGGACTAGATACCAGGAATACGCCCACCTATTTACGGCGTAGGGCCGGATGCCCACATCCGGCCGCGGGCGGATAATATCCGCCCCTACATGGCGGCAGGCCTATTTACTAATCACTACGTTGGCGTCCCGCGCGGCGCTATGCGCCGCTCATTTGCCTCACCCTCGGGAGAGGTGTCGACGAAGGCGACGGAGAGGGGTTAACATAGCGACTAGAGATTAGGGACTAGATACTAGGAATACGCCCGCCTATTTACGGCGTAGGGCCGGATGCCCACATCCGGCTGCGGGCGGATAATATCCGTCCATACATGGTAGCAAGCCTATTTACTATTTGCTAATCACTACGTTGGCGTCCCGCGCGGCGCCATGCGCCCGCCCCTGCCTCGCCCTTTGGGGAGAGGTGGCGCCGAAGGCGACGGAGAGGGGTTCTCATTGCTTTATATCCCCTCTCAGTCTGCTCCGCAGCCAGCTCCCCCCAAGGGGAGCCACGGGCGGCCGGGGGGCGGCCGCCCCTACGACCTTTTGCACACTATGTTCGTAGGGGACGGCGCCCTCGACGTCCCGCGGCGGCATGTGGGCATGCCGCCCTACGCCAGCCAAAAATTAACCAAACCCCTCATTGTAGGGGCGGATATTATCCGCCCGCTTTGCCTCGCCCTACGCCACCGGGGCGCGGAACAGGCCCGTTCGGGCCTGTTCCGGTTCCGCCGGATTACTCGCCGTAAATATCACTCCAGCTCTTGCCTTCGAGCTTTACATATGCTTTTCCGGAACCTTCTTCATCTATTGTTTTCCTTAATGTGTTGCTTGCCGTCATTATATCCTCGACACATTCAAATATTGTGACTTCGGCCGCGGGCGCCTCATATTTTTTTATATTTCTCATAGCTTTATTTCTCCTCTCTTTTATATCCGATTATTCACCCGGAGTATATGATGTTAACTGATTGCTCCAATCAACGCTTGCATTATAAACATCCGCCCATTTGGTCACACCGTCTACAACTACATACGCCTTAGCATGGAAAACAGCATCATTTACACTTCGATCTATATCATAAAGATCGGCGTAGAAGCCCGGATCTGTTGTATTAAGATTTTCTCCGGATACTTCGTAGTTTCCTCCTCCGACAAAGTTTCCGTCTTTATCGGCGAATATAAATCCATATTTTGTGATTGGCTCGCCGGCCTCTGCACACTGTTGGAAAAATCTGATTACGCCTTTTGTAGCCTCACCGCTTGTATATGCACCCGATGTATGATTCTGCTCACCTGTAAGAGCTGTGATTTCAGGATAGGTAACCGTAATATGTTGCCACCATGTTCCGCCGCCTTTATACGCGCCATCACTCAATGTGCCTGCAATAATTTCTGATTTTCCAAAATGATTTACTGTTATTGGATCCTTGGTAACATCTGTAGCCTCTCCATCAAGTGTAAATTTACTACTATCACTGTTTGTGGTAACTTCTATTGTACTTCCGTCAATTACCGGCACATACAACCTTGTTCCGTCATTACATTGAATACAATTTGTGTGGTTGGAGTTATTAAACTTTCCCGTGCCGTTTAATGTATCAACATCCAATTTTACATCAATTTTTTCGTCATTAATTGTCGTTTGAGCGACAACAATGCCTTTATCATTCGGATTGTATTCAAGCGCTATTTCAGGTGCGCCTTGGTCCTTTCTAAATTGAAATGTTACATTTGAAGCTGCGTCACCGAGTTTTACTTTATTGTCAGTAAATACGGGTTTTAATATCGTATCTTTTTCAGGTGTAAATGATTTACCACAATCATATGTTGTGTTATCATCTTTCCAACCGGTCAAGGTTTTTCCCTCTACATATAAAGTTTTGTTTTCGGGTATCGTAACCTGCTCGCCAACTTTTACTTTTATTGCGTTAGGCGCTTTTCCTTCAGCTTCCTCAACTTCGGATATGTCAAAAGTTATATTATACACTTTTTCCACCGTTACAGCACATGATGCCGTATAATCCTGACCACCTACATTTATTGTAGCTTTAATAATAGTTGAACCGGAATTAGTTGAGCCGGAAGACTTACCTTTTACAGTAACCGATTCATCAGTTTGACTTTCCAAATCAACTATACCATCAGTCTCAGATGACCATGACACAGTAGCATCACCTTTATTCTGTATGTTGGTAAAAATCTTAAAACTATCACCTACCAAGATAGTCTTTGATGAAGGGCTTACGCTAATGCCGGGTGTTTTCGAATCAGGATACTCAACACTAATAGCACCCAGATACAACTGATCATTATTATTATTACTGGTCAAATAAACCAATCCGCCTTGCGTGTGTGTAAAAGTAAACGAATTAGTATTTATATTTTGTGTTCCTAAGTCACTTCCGTCGTCAGTTGTTCCCGCCTTTAAATATCGGGAAGAATGCTTCTCTGTATATACGGTTACCTTTGCGCCCGAATTAACTTTAAATGCAATTTGACCTGTTCCCTTTATACGAACAGAATTGAAATAATGCCTGCCACCGAGATCCGAATCTCCCTTATTGGTCGCAGGAGCACCTGTGGCGCCAATACAAAGTATTCTATCAGCATCATATAAAGTGTTAGCTGACAAGGCTGTAGGCTCGACTTTAACAGTATTATTGTCATTTACTTCAAGTCCGTTCCAATCGTCCGCATACAATATTGTTGCCACATCAATCGTTTTCAAATTATCAACCGTCGACGCCGCACTTGCGGTCAGTGGTACCGCGATTAACATTGTTGCCGTTACTGCCACTGCCAGCAACAGCGATAAAATTCTTCTTTTCCTCATTTTAATTCCCTTTCTTTCTTTAAGATTTTTATATTAATTAATTTTTTTCGTGATATGCCTCCCCCCTCGGGGGAGGTGGCGCCGAAGGCGACGGAGAGGGGTGCTTGTTGGTTTATATCCCCTCTCAGTCAGCGGACAAGACGCTGACAGCTCCCCCCAAGGGGAGCCACGGGCGGCCGGGTCGTCCGCCCCTACGGCGTTTTACATACTTTGGTCATAGGGGACGACTGCGGTCGGAGCTGCGTTAGCGGGTTCGTGGCACTATCGTATTCCATTTCCACGAATAAACGTGGCCACAAATCATTAACGTAAGCGGACATGTAGACCTCGGCGTCCCGCCGGCCGGATGTGGGCATCCGACCCTACGAACATAGTTATTAGCGATTAGCGAATAGTGATTAGAACGTGGCAGCCTCAATTTACGGCTCCCTCCGGAAGGATAATCAGCAAGCTTTGCTTGCGGGTTCAAAGCTATCTTTCAAAATCGCTTGCGATTTTGACCAAGAGCTTCCTTAATGCTGTCGCCAAAGGCGACTGAGGGAGATCGGCGCGCTTACTCCTTCCACCGCTATCAACGTAGTTATTAGCGATTAGTGAATAGGGATTAGGACATGACCCCTCTCCGTCAGGCTGCGCCTGACACCTCTCCCCAAGGGGCGAGGCACGGGCGACCGGGTCGTCCGCCCCTACGGATCGTGGGGGAGCCGCCGCGGACGGATAATATCCGCCCCTACATGGTGTGGCGGGACATGACCCCTCTCAGTCTGCTCCGCAGACAGCTCTCCCCAAAGGGGCGAGCCAATAAATAGCAAAAACGGCATAGGGACGCAATGGTCCCTATGCCGTTATAGTTCCGTTTTCGCGCGCGGTCAAAGCGCGGACCGCGTTATCCGCATTTTTTAAAATATTAAAATTAGTACCCCCCCCCGACGGATGTCGGAGGAAGGCACATTTTGTGTATAACTTTCGTAATTTTGCCGTTTCATCATTTTGATTACCTTCTCTATATCAAAATAAATAAAAAAGTACCAAAGCAACCTACCCGCCCATGACGCGGATAAGAAATTTGATACAATAACTAATCAACATTTTCAACCACTGATATTTTAACATACAGTAAAATGTTTGTCAACGGTTTTTTATAAAAAATTTAATATTAATCAAAAAGATGTAAAATCACATATCAATGCCGTATTTTTCATAAAAGGCTTTTATGTCGGCGTCGGTGCGGACAAGCTCGGCGCAGGCCAGCTTTTTATTCTTCGGGTCGTAAAAGCCTATCGTGCGCTCGCCGGTGCATGTACTTTTTTCGATCCGGACCGAGTCCGCGGTATAGCCCTCGGGAATTTTCCCGGCGGCCCGCTTTTTGAACAATTTCATAAAATCATCTCCGTGTTATGGTATATATTGATTATACCACATAAAAAAATTTTAATCAACAGGAAGTTGGAATATGTCGGAGTTCTGTTATTTTAAAAAAATTACCAAAAAAGTGTTTACAATCGGAAATAATTTTGTTATAATCATATAAAATGACAAAATGGGGGTTATGTTATGGAAAAAAGAGATAAGTTTTCGCACGGGCTCGGATTTGTTCTGGCGGCCGCGGGCTCAGCCGTGGGCCTCGGAAACATCTGGCGCTTCCCGTATCTCACCGCGAAATACGGCGGCGGCCTGTTTCTGTTGTTTTATATTCTGCTCGTGCTGAGCTTCGGCTACACGCTGATGATCGCCGAGAACGCGATCGGCCGCAAGACCGGCAAGAGCGGGCTCTTAGCATTTGGCGAGCTTAACCGCAAATGGGCGTTTCTGGGCGTGATCGCGACGATCATTCCCGCGATAATCCTGCCGTATTACAACGTTATCGGCGGCTGGGTCATAAAATACGCGCTGACGTTTGTCACGGGCGGCCATGCCGAGGCCGCGGCGGACGGGTTCTTTGACGCTATGCTCGCCTCGCCCGCGCATCAGCTTTTGTTCCAGTTTATATTCTCGCTGGTCACAACGGTCGTTATTCTGCGCGGAGTTCAGGGCGGCATCGAAAAGGTAAGCACGATACTTATGCCGCTGCTCATATTTCTGGCGATAGCGATCGCGATATACTCGGTCACTCTGCCGGGCGCGGCGGTCGGCCTGAAATATCTGTTCGTCCCCGATTTTTCGCACTTCTCGGTGAGCGCGATCCTGGCGGCGCTGGGTCAGATGTTCTATTCGCTGTCACTCGCGATGGGAATTATGATAGCCTACGGCTCATATCTTCCAAAGAAAAGCGACCTCGAAAAGAACGTCAGCCGCATCGAGATATTCGACACCGGCATAGCGGTGCTCGCGGCGCTGATGATCATTCCCGCGGTGTTCGCGTTTTCGGGCGGCGACGAGAGCTCGCTCGGCGCGGGCCCCGGTCTGATGTTCATCACGCTCCCCAAAGTCTTTGACAGCATGGGCATGTCCACGCTTATCGGCTCGGCGTTCTTTATCCTCGTGCTTCTGGCCGCGCTGACATCCTCGATCTCTATTATGGAGGCGATCGTGTCGTCGCTGTGCGACAAGTTCGGCCGAAGCAGGACAAAGACCACGATCGGCGTCGGCATCGGCTCGTTCCTGCTGGGCGTTCCGCCTATCTTAGGATACAGCGTGTGGTCAGACGTGACGATCGGCGGAATGACGATCCTCGACATGATGGATTTTATCACCAACTCGGTGCTCATGCCGATCCTCGCTCTGCTGACCTGTATATTCGTCGCGTGGGTCATCGGTGTCAGCGTTATCAGCGACGAGGTAAAGCTTTCGTCACAGTTCAAGCGCGAAAAGCTGTTTAACGTTATGATAAAATATATCGCGCCGATACTGATCGCCGCGATACTGATATCCTCGGTGCTCAACGCCCTTGGAATTATTCGGTTATAAATTGTTTTTTGTAATATAATTTTAACTTTATTTCATGAAGAAATTGTGATATAATGTAGAATGTTGGAAAGGACTTATTGATGAGCGGTTTTATCCTCCGCATTATCCATTCACGGTGAATGGATATATGGTGCCGTGTTTTCACGGACAAGGAGGTGTTCGTGTGGAGTTTGTGCTTATCATGATTTTTATGATAGCGCTTATTGCTCTTATCGTTGCAATAAAAAAATAGCCGCAAAATCAATATCCCCATGCGGCTATTAAATTAGCTTCGGAGGATTAACCGTTAATCGGTTAGTCCTTTCCTCTTATCTATATTTATTTTACCATATTTTTTGTCTTGTGTCAAGATATTTGATGCTTTTATTGCGTATCCGCCTTATTCGACATAGTCGAACTCGCAGCCGTAGATCTCCACGGGGTCGCCGTCGTTTATTCCGGCCTCCTTGAGTTTGTCGATTATGCCGCTTTTTATCAGCGCCCGCTGGAAATATTGCAGCGACTCGTAATCGTCAAGATTGGTGGAGCCGACGATCAAAAACGCCTTGCGGCCCTCGACATGGAACACTCCGTCCTCATCGCGGCTGACGGTTATCGTTTCGTCAGCGGCACGCTCGGCCTCTATGTCAAACATCTCGTACTCCTCCTCATATTCCTCGGGCGGAATTTTCGAGAGAGTCTCATAGGTAAACTTTAACGCCTCGTCAATACCCTGCTTTGTGGCCGCGGAAATTTTGAAAACAGTGAGGCCGCGGCTTTCCATCTCGCGTTTGAATATTTCAAAATTTTCGTCAAAGCCCGGAATGTCGCACTTGTTCGCGAGCACAATCTGGCGTTTTTCCGCGAGCTTTTCGCTGTGCAGCCTGAGCTCGCGGTTGATCGTGTCAAAATCCTCGATCGGGTCGCGGCCCTCGACGCCCGAAACGTCGACCACATGCAGCAGCAGCTTTGTCCGCTCAACGTGCCGCAGGAACTCGTGGCCGAGGCCGACGCCCTCGTGCGCGCCCTCGATTATTCCGGGAATGTCCGCGACGACGAAGGAGCCGTCGCCCATGTTGACCACGCCGAGATTTGGCTCTAAGGTGGTAAAGTGGTAGTTGGCGATTTTCGGGCGCGCGTCGCTTATGATCGAAAGGAAGGTCGACTTGCCCACATTTGGAAAACCGAGCAGACCCACGTCCGCGATAAGCTTTAGCTCAAGCGTCACAAAGCGCTCGTCGCCGGGGCTGCCCGGCTTGGCGAAGCGCGGCACCTGCCTCGTTGCGGTGGCAAACCTCTTGTTTCCCCAACCGCCGATACCGCCCTTGGCAACAACGAACTCCTCGCCGTCCTCTTTAAGGTCGCAGATAACAAGCCCGCTATCCTCGTCGCGGACTATGGTTCCCACCGGAACCGCCACTCTGAGGTCGGCTCCGTTTTTGCCGTAACGGTTGGCGTCGCGGCCCGGGCCTCCGTTTTCGGCCTTGAACTTGCGCCTGTGGCGGAAGTCGATCAGCGTGTTCACGTTTTTGTCGGCGACAAAAATGACGCTGCCGCCTCTGCCTCCGTCGCCTCCGTCGGGGCCGCCCGCGGCAACGTATTTTTCGCGGTGGAACGTCACCGCGCCGTCGCCTCCGTCGCCGGCCTTTATGAAAATTCTCGCTCTGTCAGAAAACATACGCCGCTCCTTTCAAACATTGACATCTTTCGTGATCCGAAACAAAAAGGGACGGACAACGTCCGCCCCAAAAATCCAAAACTATTGAGCGATCTCGTAAACAGAAACCTGCTTCTTGTCTCTGCCCTTGCGCTCGAACTTAACCTTGCCGTCGATGAGCGCGAACAGTGTGTCGTCG
The DNA here is from genome assembly GCA_947630135.1 of uncultured Monoglobus sp. Taxonomy (GTDB): domain Bacteria; phylum Bacillota; class Clostridia; order Monoglobales; family Monoglobaceae; genus Monoglobus. The sequence continues at coordinate 186,704 of CANRGH010000003.1, read as the reverse complement.
CCGCCCTTCTTAACGTTAAGTCCCGGATAAATTTTGGTTCCTCTCTGTCTGACAATGATGTTTCCCGCCAGACAGGGCTGACCGTCGCCCAGCTTCACGCCGAGACGTTTGGATTCGGAATCTCTGCCGTTCTTGGTACTTCCCATACCTTTCTTATGAGCCATTTATTATCACTCCTTATTATCAAAAATGTTAATCACTAAGCTTACGCGTTGATCGCCGTAATCTTAACCTTTGTGTAGGGCTGTCTGTGGCCCTGCTTCTTGTGATAGTGCTTCTTCGGCTTGTACTTGTAGACAATGATCTTCTTGGACTTGCCGTTTTTCTCAACGGTCGCCTCAACCGTAGCGCCGTCAACATAAGGAGCGCCTATCTTGAGCTCATCCCCGCCGACCGCGAGGACTTTGTCAAACTTCACCGTGTCGCCGGCCTCAACGTCCAGCTTCTCAATGAACAGAACGTCATCCTGCTCTACCTTGTACTGCTTGCCGCCTGTTTCAATAACTGCGTACATATCAGATGTATAACCTCCTATTACCCAAGACTCGCCATTGGGGTGCGCTGCGCGTCTTAAAAAACCCCTTCTGCGCGGTTACTGCAGAATTATATCAGATTTAAGCTCCTTTGTCAAGAGTTTTTTGGAAAATATTTTGGCGCCCGCGGCGATAAACGCGGGCGCCCGGTCAATTATGACTAATTTGTTTTTCCGCCCTCGACCACAAGGCTGTCCTCGTACTCGGTTCCGTAGGTGTCGACCAGAGTCGCCTCATAGTCGGTGTGGAAGAAGTTCTCGTCGCCCAGCGCGGTGATCTCGTCGTTGAGCCAGTTGAGCAGGCTCTCGTTGCCCTTTGTCACCGCGGGAGCGATCGTGTCGTTGCTGCCAAGCGAGGGAATGCCAACGGTGTAGCCCGGGTTCTGGAGCGCGTAGGCTATGACCTCGGTGTTGTCGTTTGCCCACGCGGCCGCGTTTCCGTTCTCAAGAGCGTTCTTGGCGTTCGCGTATGTGTCATATTTCTGAAGCTTGATATCGGGATAGTTGGCGGTCAGATAAGTCTCGGCTGTGGTTCCCGAGATAACGATGACCTCATCCTCGGGAGTTAATTCGCTCAAGTCGCTTATGACCCTGCTGTCGGGCGATACAACGCCAAGCGCGACGTTCATGTACGGGAGAGCGAAGTCGACCTCCTCGGCGCGCTCGGGCGTGACCGTGAAGTTGGCGAGAATAACGTCGACCTTGCCGGTCTGGAGATACTCTATCCTGTTGGCCGCCTCGGTCGAAACGAAGTTTACGTCAACGCCCAGGTCCTCGCCTATTCTGTTCGCGAAATAAACGTCATAGCCCTGATATTCGCCGTTCTCGTCAACGAAGCCGAAGGGGTTCTTATCCGAGAAAACGCCGATATTGATCGTTCCGTCCTCTTTTATCTCATCGACCGTGCGGAACGAGGCCTTGGCCGTCTCCGCCTTGTCCGCGCCGCTCGATTGGGGCGCGCTCTGCGAGCCGCAGGCCGCCAACGCGAACACAATCGACAGCGCGAGTAAAATTCCTATAACGCGATTTAACTTTCTCATAATTTTATTTACTCCTCTCAAAATTAAAAATATTTAAAAATTGTTTTGCTCTTTCAGACTTTGGGTTTTCAAAAAACGTGTCGGGGTCAGAGTCCTCAACGATCTTTCCGCCGTCAATAAACAGCACTCTGTCCGCTATGGCCCGCGCGAACTGCATCTCGTGGGTCACGATTATCATTGTTCTGCCCTGCTTCGCCAGATCCAGCATAACGTCAAGCACCTCGCGCACCATTTCGGGGTCGAGGGCCGCCGTGACCTCGTCAAACAGCATAACCAAGGGGTGCATGCACAGAGCGCGCACGATCGCCACCCTCTGCTTCTGTCCGCCCGAGAGCTGTCGCGGATAGCTTTCGGCCTTATCGGCAAGGCCCACGCGCGCCAGAAGCTCCATGGCCTCGGCTCTGACCTCGTCCTTTTTGCGCTTCTGCACCTTGAGCGGGGCCAGCATTATGTTGTCGATAACATTCTTGTGCGGGAACAGATCATAGCTTTGGAACACCATTCCGATCTGCTGCCGCATTTTTGCAAGGTTCTTGCTGCCGTAGACTATCGGCTCGCCGCCGAGTGTCACGCTGCCGCCCTGGATCGGCTCGAGGGCGTTGATACATCGGAGCAGCGTGCTTTTGCCGCAGCCGCTGGAGCCCACCACGACGATGACCTCGCCGCTTTTCACGTCGAAGCTTATATCGTCAAGCACCGTCGCTCCGTCGAATTCCTTATGAAGATGCTCTATTTTAATTAACGGTTCAGCCATGGTTTACCTCCATTTCTTCTCAAGGTATCTCGCCAGCATACTTATCGGCCAACAGATCATGAAATACATCAAAAGCACCACAAGATACACTCCGAAAGCCGCGTTTGGGCTGGTCATGCGGTTGGCCTCGATTATCTGCTGCGCCACCTTGAGCACCTCGACCACGCCTATCATAAGTATAAGGCTGGTGGTTTTTACCATTCGCGTCACCAGATTTATCGAAAGCGGTATAAGCCTGCGCACCGTCTGCGGGATTATTATGTAAAAATACGTCTGCGCGGGGCTAAGCGCCAGCGCCGCGCCGCTCTCATACTGGTGCTTCGGAATGCTGATCAGCGCGCCGCGGACAAGATCGCCCATTTCGGCGGTTCCCCACAATGTGAACACGATAACCGACGCGAGCTCGCCCGAAATATCCCAGCCGAGGGTACGGGTCGTGCTGAAAAACACGATAAACAGCAGCACAAGCTGGGGCATGATTCTTATAAACTCAAGATACATGCGGGTCACGGCCTTTATTATCGGATTTTTAAAGGTCATGACTATTCCCAGAAGTATTCCGAGCGGAATGCTGAGCAGCACGGATATCAGACTTATCTTGACCGCCACCCAAAGGCCGCCGAGCAGGCGAAGCATGTTCTTGCCCTTAAACAACACGTCAAGACCCAAATCCGGCATAGCGCAGCCTCCTTTCGACATAACTGCCCAATATCGAGACCGGCAGAAGGATTATCAGATAAAACACGACAAGCAGAAACAGACTCTCGGTTGTCTTGTAGTACTGTCCTATCAGGTCCTTGGCCGTGAACATCAGATCCATCAGGCTTATCGCGCTGAAAACGCTGGTCTCTTTAAGCAGAAATATTATGTTCGCGACAAAGGCCGGGACGCTTACCGACACCGCCTGCGGCAGCACCACATATCTCAGCGCCTGCGACTTTTTCATGCCGAGGCTCAACGCGCTTTCGGTCTGTATCGGCTCTATGGACTCAAGGCCGCTCCTGAACGCCTCCGCCATATAGCTTCCGCCGAGAAATGCGAGACCCGCCATTCCGCAAACCTCGGGATCGGTCTTGATCCCGATCTTGGGCAGGGCGTAATATATAAAGAAAAGCTGTATAAGCAGCGGGGTGTTCCTGCTGATCTCAATGTATACCGCGACAATCTGGCGCGCGACCGGAATTTTGAAATAACGCACCGCCGCGCAGAAAAAGCCCACAATAATCGACAGTGCTATGCCCAGTAAGCCGATCCTGACCGTAAGCAGCGCCGCCGTCTCATACAACGGGAGATATTCCCGGATAAAGCCCCAGTTCATTAAATCACCTGCCAATAATCTCCGTTACTATTGTATGATAATTATAAACATTTTTTACCGCTTTGTCAAGAAAATAATAGCATAGGTATCCTACTTTGTCAATAGGTTTTATATGATTTCATCAAAATATACAACGGCTCCCCAAAGTAAGGGAGCCGTTTTGTGGATTTATTGGGAAGATTTGATTGATTTTTTTGCCTCCCCCTCAGTCAGCTTCGCTGACAGCTCCCCCAAGGGGGAGCCGGGACGCCGGGGTCGTCGTCCCCTACGGATTTGGTGAGTGAAATGCCGTAGGGGCGGACGACCTCGGCCGCCCGCTTGCCTCGCCCTCAAATTGCCGTAGGGGCGGATATTATCCGCCCGCTTGCCTCTCCCTTTGGGGAGAGGTGTCAGGCGAAGCCTGACGGAGAGGGGTATTTTTATTTACTTCACCTCAACTACCGCAATAGTGCTTCTTGTGCTTTCGCCTTTTTGGTTGTAGGCGAGGACCGAGATGTAGTGTGTTCCGATGGCGGCCGAGTCTATGTTAACATTCACCTTATCCGTTTCATGCTCGGATATTATCTTGTCGCCGTCATAGATCACTATCTTTGTTATCGGGCTGCCGCCCACGGGCGAAGCCTCTGCCGAAACCGTGATGTTATTGCCATTGGCGCTCGCCTGTATCATCACATCCGGATTGGTCGGATTTTCCTGCTGCTCGGTCCACTCGTTGACATACGCCTCTATCCATGTGTATCCCTTCCAACGTCCGTCGGGAACTATGTCGCCCTCGTAGGCGCCGCCCATGCCGTTCGCGTCCTTCCACTCCTGCGGGATCTCGAACCAACGATACACAGTCGGGTATTGCATAACTCCTCCGACCTCGGCCTCATTGTCGATTATTCTGCCTTGTCCGTTTCTTACCTCGCTGATTATTCTCGCGTCGGTCTCGTCGCGCCTCGGAAGCGACGCTCCGATGTGGTCGAGCAGAGTGTCATAAGTCTCCTCGGCGGTCTGTGTTGTCACGGGATAGTCGTCCTCATATTTAAAATGCACGGCTCTTGCCTCGTCGGTGATATTGTCCTTTGTCCAGACGTAATATTGAGCGACTGTGCTGTCGTGATCGACTCCCTTTGAGTTGTCGGCCGTGACAGCCTCGCTGCCTTCCATATAGTTTCCGTCAACATACAGGTCGGTCGCCCATTTTGAGGTTATGCCGTTTCCGGTGGATGTCGTCTGAAATATTCTTGAGCGGTGGCTTGTCGTCGACGGGCCGGGTTTATAGTAGCTGTTAATTATATTCGCCGCCATCGCGCCCTGACCGCCGTAGGCGGAGTTGCCGCCCCAGTTATAGATTATGTTGTTGCGAAGATCGGTCAAAGTCGCTTGCTCGCTCATATCATAATCAATGTCGCCCTCTAAACGACCCGCCGCGAGTCTTGGGTTCCGGCTGTCGTGGCTTGCCAGCAGGTTGTGGTGGAAGCTCGCGTTCGTGCCTCCCCAGATGCCGCCGTAGCCGTGGGCGCCCTTGGAGTGGCCGCCGTTTTTCAGGCTCTCGGAGCTTATGCAGTTCTGCACGGTCGTATCCGAGCAGTTATATATCGACAACGCTTCATCAATACTGTAACTCACCGAGCAATGGTCTATTATTGTTCCAGATGGGTAACCGCCCAAAGCGTCCGCTTCAATTTTATTAACAAACGTAGGTCTTATTCTCAAATAACGTATTATATCAGAACCGCCAAGCTCAAGATTTGCGCCGGTAATTGTTATGCCATCTCCGGGCGCTGTCTGACCAAGTATTGTCACACCGATTATATTTCTGATCGAGCTTTTAAGATTAATCGTTCCGCCAACATCAAATACAACAATTCTGCCGGGCTTCGATACCGCCTCTCTGAAAGAGCCCGAACCGCTGTCGTCAAGGTTTGTCACATGATATACTTCTGTGTTGCCGTATCCTCTTGCGCCGGTAGCATATTGTCCGCCGCCTTCCGCGCCTGGGAAAGCTGTAACCTTTTTGACCGTGTACGGCTTGCACAGCGGCATGCAGTTTTCAAGATCATCCCAAAGCATAAACTTTATGTACTCGTTGTCATTGTTATTACTGATTTCTCTATCTAAAGCTATATGATATGTTGTTTCGACGCCGTAAGTGCTGACTTCCACATCTTGGATCAAAATATCGCTCAACATATCATCTGAATATTTTGCGGCTATAACCGTAAAATTGACCGTGCCGCCCATAGGATATCCGCTGACTATGTCTACATAGAGACGATTGTTGCTAAAATTTGAAATATGCAGTTCCATAGGATCAGAGGTTGCAGTTGGCACAGGCGCGGCGGTTGGAACAGCTGTTGAGGTTGGAACTTCGGTAGGCTCGGGAGTTGAAGTGCCTTCCGGTGTCGCTGTGGGCTCGGGAGTGGGCCGAGTCGATATATCGACAAATGTATAACTCTTTTCATTTGCAAACGTCTCGGCATATGAACCGGTCACGCCGTATATTGTAAGCTCCGTAATACCGTTAAACGCTGTGTCAGCAATTGAATTCACGCTTTTAGGTATAACTATTGTTTTAAGTCCGGAATTTCTGAACGCGTTCGCTCCCATGCTTTGAACGCCGTCTTTGATCACAATATCCGTAAGAGCCCTGCATCCGCTGAAAAGCATCACCGGGATCTCGGTTATTTTCTCCGATAACTCCGCGTTTTTCAGCGAAGCGCAGTTCGCGAACGCGTTCCGTCCGATCTTTGAAACGCTGTCATTCATCGTAACGCTAACCAAGTTGGCGGCATTCATGAAAGCGTATGGCGAAATTATTGTAACCGGATCAGGCACAGCGTATGACTCACCCGCTCTTGCCGCCGGATACTCTATAAGTTCGGTCATATCTCTGCTAAACAGAATACCGTCCGATGAGCGATAGGACGGGTTTGCATCCGCCACAGCTATCTCTTTTAATGACATACATGCTCTTGCGATGCCGTCTCCTATTGACGTGATCGTCTCGGGAATGTATATCTGCTCAAGACCGTATAAAGCGATAGCGTTACTGTCGATTCCCGTGACTGTCTTTCCTTTAAGCTCTGTCGGTATGTCAAGACTTGTTATATCGGACTGTGCTGCGCGGCTTTTTATTGTCAGAGTTTCGTCCTCGTTTATTCCGCAGATATATCCGTCCGCATAGAGCTCCGACTCCAGATTTACAAAGATAAACCCCCGCATATCGGCATATGTCTCCGCAAAAGATCCCGGATATCCGCAGATTATGCACTGAAAGTTGCCGAACGCTGACACCGCAATTTTGATCACGGTTTGAGGAATTACGACAGCGTTCACGTTCACCGGAAAAACATTATTGGCAATTTCGGTTACTGTCATACCCTCGATTTTGGAAGGCACAACCGGCTCAGAGTCGTTTCCGGTATATTTTGTTATTGTTACTGTCGTACTATCAGAATTAACCTGATATGTAAAATCATTCGAGGTTTCGGCATAAATATTAGATTGACTGAGCATTATGTATAAAAATAAGGCAATCAGAATAAGCGGCGTTACTAACTTTTTCACGAGTATTCCTCCTTGTTCATAAAACTTTATTTTAACAAATATAATTTAATAATTTCTGACAATTCCAAGCGAACCATTACTGTTGTTTCCAAATGCATAACCATATCTTGTTCCTGCTTTAATTGCAATGCTAAAATCATCTCCGCAAGTTATTTGATCTATTCCTTTGTTATTTAAAGATACAATCTCTTGAGGAGAAAGTATAGAGCCGGTCACGTCCGGAAGACCAAGTTGGCCGTTTCGTCCTTCGCCCCAACCATATACATTGCCATTTTTATCAATTACAAGCGCACTGTTTCTCCCTGCAGCGATATTTTTAATATCGGATATATTTATAACTTTTGTTGGCTCATATGTATTTGTTTTGTTTCCTTTGCCAAGCTGACCACTATCATTGTTACCCCATGCATATACGTTATTTAAATTAGTCAAAGCAAGACAGAAATTTATCCCTGCCGATACTTTCATATACGTTTCACCTATAGGCAATGTACCACTTACTAAATCCGGGATTGGGTCATAATCCGGATCATCTTGACGACTACCACATTTTCCATTACCAAGCTGTCCTTTCATATTTCCTCCCCATGTATATAAACCATCACTTGCAACAGCAGCAACATAATCTTCACCTACACTAACTTCTGTAAAATCAGTTTTGCTTGTTATTTGTACAGGTGTTGAAATGTAGTTTGATGTCATTCCTTGACCTAATTGTCCTACATCATTTTTACCAACTCCCCAAAGAGTGCCATCTTTTTTTAAAAATATAGTAAACTCTGTTCCAGCTGCAACTTGTTTTACATTTGATATAGAATCAATTTTTGTTAAAGTTTTAAATTTACCCGCACCGGCACCCATCGGATAATTTGAATTACTGCCCCAGCCCCAAACAGTTCCATCAGCTTCAAGTGCAATGTTATGATTTTTACCTCTACTTACTTGAATAGGATTTTTAATTATTGTACCGTCACTGATGAGTTGAGGATAAGCAATCGTACACATCGAGTCTGTTCCATCAGCATAATATCCCTCTCCCCATCCATAAATCTTGTTTCCACAAATCGCTAATGTCTGTGCACGACGCGCATTTACCAATGTTACGTCCGAGTCAAAATATATTGTTTGAGGTTCAGAATATGCTATGTCTGGCAGCGGCATGTTATAAATTCCAAGAATTCCATTATTAGAAGCATAAAGCCGATTATTATATACAGCTGTTTGTTTATTGGAAATATTTAAATTCGAATTATATATTTTTTTTGACCAAGTAGCAGTAAGGGTATTATATGTATCTATAGAATATGTGTTTATCTCATTTGAATTAAGGCCCCCTAATACATAAATTCTATTATTTCTATATTCAATAGCAGCATTTTTGCGTGCAGTGGGCATATTATCATTTACATTCCATATATTTGCTTCAAAATCAAAAATAGCCAAAGTATTCATTTGATCGGTTCCACCGGCAAAATATATTTTATTTTCAATTGCGCATCCTGCTGCATCCGATTTTGCATAGTCATTATAATAATAGACTGTGTCTATAACATTTGATCCCGAATTTAATCTTTGGCATATTTGAGGTTCGGAATCTCTGAATGCTTCTTCAAAATAATATATATAATCATCGGTGTCACAATCAACAACTGTTGTTATAATATCATTATTTAACACATTACCTACTGTTTTAAATTCATCAAATACCGGAGAAAAACGGTCGATATAATAGTTATCATCTGTTCCGCCTGTATCCTCTTCTAAGCTTCTTCCTCCTGCAAAAAACAAAAATCCATTACTTTCAACAGCAGAATCAAAATATTCACCATCATACTTTCCATAATAGGCTTCTCTGATAGTTCCGTCATCTAAATTATACTCAAGTATATAAGAGCTGGACTTATAGTATTCATTACCTTCAGAATCTTCTCCATCGGCATCATATGTCGAAAAATATCTATATAAATTTCCATCTAAAAACAAATATGGCGACTGATAGTATGTAGCTATACTTATTATGTTATTTGAAAGAGTTATCCATTCTTTTTCAGCAATATCAAAAGCTTTATTTTCGCTAATACCCATAACGTATATATAACCGGCATAACTTTCAACTAACTGCACATTTTGTGGAGCTCCGGAAACATACTCCCATGTTCCGATTATATCTTCAAGAATTGGTTCCGGCATATTACCAATTTTTTCTTCTTGGTTAGGGTTCGGGGTCCAAAAAGAAATTGTACACTTGGTAGTTTCAATTGTTTCGTTAGCATCATTCAATAATTTAGAAGGCAACAGCAAAATACTTGTATCTCTACTGCCATATTTATTTGATAATACTGACAGGTCATAACTGTCATCAGATGTGGGTATACTTTCAAAACTGGCCACACCGTTTTCGTTAGTCAAAGCTGTAATACCGGCTATTGTAACCTCAGCATCGGATACTGGATTATATCCATCAGTTATATACACTTCCAAATCTCTTTTTAGTATGTTTAAAGCAACATATTCACCTGTTTCAAGTTTTTTTACTTCATATTCTGCCGTTTCTACATTGTTTTTCAATATGTTGTCTTCTATATTATCCGTCGACTCCGCACAAACAGCGCCTATATTAATCGAACAAATAAGCATTGCGATTATTGTTAAAGTAGTTATTATTTTTTTCATTGTATATTCCTCCTAGATTTTCAAAATTTTTCGATACTTTTTCATAATTATCTGCAGAAAATGGATAACAAACCAAATGATTGTATAATATAATTTGGGTTTTTGGTTTTATCAAATGAAGAATAGAGTTTTAAGACTCTGCTCATTTTGATGGTTTTCAACTGCAACTAGTCTGTTTCAAGTAGCGTTTTTGGCACTGCCGGTTGATGGAATAATGATGAACAAGTAGTGTTTTTAGAAAAAATAGCCACAAAAATAGCAACAGCCATCAAACTACTACTGTACTTCATTAATAATGAAAATATCTTTTTTTCATGTCGCTGATCCCCCTTTCTTACATGAGAGAATTATTTTAATTTTTGCTATTATCATGGATGTTCCTGTAATTGCTACACCATATGAAAATGAAAATATATAATTTGATGTAGTAAGTTCAAAAAATACTAGTGCAATCAAAAGTATTATCAATAACATAGTTTTACAAATTTTGTGTATGTTGTTAATCTGTTGCTTTGACATAGGGTGATTATTATCTATAATGGGCGCCAATATAAAAATAACTATTTCTCCGTAAACCAACATGGTGATTGATAATACATTTATAATATTGATTGGTAATGAATTTAATAAAACATATTGAACCATTACACACCCAAGCAAAATTAAAAAACATCGCATATGCGTAGTTGCGTGATATCCACCGCTATAAGTCCTTAATGGCATAAAAGAAATTAGAAATAGTATTGTTTCAAATAATCTTTTGTTTATAAATCCTATCAATAAAACAATTATTACGTTAATTACTGTTGAAACTAGTATTTCAAATCCATAAGTCACTACTTCTTTTTTGTCATTATCTGTTATATAATTATTTTTGCAAATACAATTTGCTAATATTGCACACATCTCATGTAACATATTATTGAACCTCTTTTTTAGGTATTATAACACAATAATTTGACAAATCGCTGTAAATGTAATAATTAGGCCGTTTCATGTAATTTTTAATTAAAAATCGGGCAGTCTAAACATTACGTTAAAACTATATCAATAAAAAAAGAACGCTGTCAAGCGTCCTTTGGCGCGAAGCGCGCTAAATCAGGCACGAAGTGAAAAAAATTTTTATATGTCAAACAGAATTATATTTGTCTCATAAAATCCGTCATGACACGACGCCCTAAATATACCGTTATATTTTTCCACCACTTCGGTAATATTATTAATGCCTATGCCGTGATTTATTTTATCGCTCTTATCGGTCAACGGTTTTCCGTTCGCAAACTCAACTTTTTTGTCGGTTGTATTTTGTATTCCTATAAACAGCTGACGTTGGCGAAAGAATATATCAAAGATTATTTTCCTATTTTCGGGTTCTAATCCTAAACACCCTTCAATCGCGTTATCAAAAAGATTTCCGAGCAGCATACAACACTCTACACCGGTTAATTTTAAATCACAAGGCAGCTTTTTAATATTTAATTCTGTTGTGATATTATTTTTATGAGCTTGCGATATTTTTGAGTTTATTATGGAATCAAGCGACAGATTTCCTGTATTCATTATTTCATCGTCATTACCGATCTGCTCAACATCCAATTCCAAAATATATTTTTCTGCTTCATCCATATTTTTGTCTTTTATTAATGAAAACAGAATTTGCAAATGGTTTTTAAAATCATGTTTTATTGAAACCATTTTTTTATTATCATAGGTTTGCTTCCTCATGTATTCGTTCTGCTCGTCAACATGACTTTCCAATAAAGCATTTTTTAATTTTGTTTCAAATGACTCAATTAGTCTGTCAAATAAATAAAAACTGATAACGCTGCTGTACATTGTACATATCATCAAAATTAACATTGGCACTTCACTTTCGGGTGAAACCGATTTGAAAAAATATACAACAGACATCACAATTGCCATATTCATTATCGGTAAAGTCATAAGCGCTATCCAATAATTTCGATAAATATGTGAATACTTTTTATTCCAAAATATACAGATGAATTTAATTGCTATAAACAACAATATTTTAGAAGAAATCATTCCTACTATGCGGTATGTTGTTTCATCAATTAAATCAATGGGCCGAATTTGATTTAGGATCAACAACAACGCTCCCGCTATGTACTCCATCGCATCGGAAATCAGCGTGATGCCGAGCGCGCAAAACAATTTCGATTTCCAATCAGAGTCATAGCACAATGTTCCTATGAGCGCCGCAGCTATAAAAATTACAGTAGTCGCAATCAGACCCCCGCCAATAAGATAATTTGCTAACAAAACCAAAATAAAAAATATTTTTAAAACATTTTTTAATACCTTATTATTACACTCCATAAAATTATCATATAACATATATGTCATAATCATTTGAAAAGTAATAATTGCAATATTTAAAAATAAAAACATGATCTATTACCTCATTTCAATAACAAAATTTAAATATGCATTTTCAAAGTTTTCTCTGCATGAGTTGCTTATTGGGATAACATCACCGTTTGACAATGTCACTTGGCTTTTGGTGCGCTTAACGATATAGGCCGGATTTACGCAAAATGAATTGTGGGTTACAACAAAACCATGTTGTAAAAATATTTCTTTATAGTCTTTTAATTTCCCCCAAAACTCATATATTGTATCGAGTGTATGTAAAACTATCTTTCGCTTATCACTGTTTAAATACAGAATTTCATCATATGTTATTCTATATTCCTGTCTGTTATTTTTAAATGTAAAGTAATTTGAGTTGACAATATCTATCGCAACCCGCTCCAATGTACTTTTAAGCTCCTCATAACTTACGGGTTTGTCAAGAAATCCGGATGGAGCACACTCGAAACAATCACGGATATATTTATCATAATTAGTCAAAAAGATAATTATTATCTTTTTATCCAATTTTCGAATTTTACAGGACATTTCAATCCCATTTATGCCGTCTAATTCAATATCCGCAATTAAAACATCATATTTATGACCTCTAGTATAACAATCTAAAAGTTGTTCTCCGGAGTAAAACACATCCCAAGTAATGCTTTTATATATTTTATTTAACCGAACAAGATGTTCCTCAATTTGATTTATCCAACTGTTTTCATCATCGCATACGGCTATACGAAGCGTCATATTATCACCTCTCATTTTTTATTTTACAGCCGAAAAGAAATTTTGTCAATTTAAAATTCGCGTTCCGCGCTTTGCATGACAAAACCGCCGGCGGGCGCCGGCGGTTTTGTTGATTTATTATTCCGCGGGAGTAACCGTAAATCCGCTTTCGGTCGCGTCGACCTTTGCTGTCTCGCCGGGCTTTATTTTGCCCTCGAGCATGCTTTCGGCGATCATGTCCTCAATGCCCGACTGGATCGCTCTGCGCAGCGGGCGCGCGCCGTAGTTGTCGTCAAATCCGTTCTCGGCTATCTTGTCGATCGCCGCGTCGGTGAACTCGGCCTTGATGCCGTTTTCCTCAAGCCGCGCCGACAGAGTTTTGAGCATCATGCCCGCTATCTTTTTGATGTCGTCCTTGGTGAGCTTGCGGAACACGATTATCTCGTCGATCCTGTTCAGAAACTCGGGCCTGAACGCCTGCTTGAGCTCGCCCAGCACGCTTTCCTTGATCTTGTCATAGTCCTTCTCGTCCCGCTTGTCATCATCCGCTGCGGCGAAGCCGAGCGACTTTGTTCCGCCGGTTATCAGTCGCGCGCCCAAATTCGAGGTCATGATGATGATCGTGTTGCGGAAGTCTACCCTGCGGCCCTGACTGTCGGTCAGAATTCCGTCCTCCAATATCTGGAGCATGATGTTGAACACGTCGGGGTGGGCCTTTTCGATCTCGTCAAACAGGATAACCGAGTAGGGCTTGGTCCTCACCTTGTCGGTGAGCTGGCCGCCCTCGTCATAGCCCACATATCCCGGAGGCGAGCCTACAAGTCTTGACACCGAATGTTTCTCCATATACTCCGACATGTCAACGCGGATCACCGCGTCCTCGTCGCCGAACATCGCCTCGGCCAAAGCCTTTGAAAGCTCGGTCTTGCCCACGCCCGTGGGGCCTAAGAATATAAACGAGCCTATCGGGCGCTTGGGGTCCTTAAGGCCGACTCTGCCGCGGCGGATCGCCTTGGCGACCGCGCTTACTGCCTCGTCCTGGCCAACCACTCTGCCATGAAGGATCTCCTCAAGACGGAGCAGACGCTCGCTCTCGGTCTCCTCGAGAGTCTTGACCGGCACGCCCGTCCAGAGCGACACGATCTCGGCTATCTCATTCTCGGTAACGACTGCCTGAGTGCCCGAGCTGCCCTGCGCCCAGCTCTCCTTGGTCTCTTTGAGCTTTTCGCGAAGCTCGCGCTCCTTGTCGCGGAGCTGCGCCGCCTTCTCATATTCCTGAGTGGTGATCGCCGACTCCTTCTCGGCCTTGACGGCCTCGACCTGCTCCTCAAGGCTGCGCACGTCGGGCGGCGCGGTCATGTTCTTGAGCTTGAGCCGCGACGCCGCCTCGTCAACAAGGTCGATCGCCTTGTCGGGCAGAAAACGGTCCGAAATGTAACGCGTGGACAGCGACACCGCCGCCTCCAGAGCCTTGTCCGAAATCTTCACACGGTGGTGGGCCTCGTACTTGTCGCGGATGCCTTTAAGTATCGCCAGCGTCTCCTCCTGGGTCGGCTCATCCAGCGTTATGGGCTGGAACCTGCGCTCCAGAGCCGCGTCCTTTTCGATATACTTTCTGTACTCGCCGAGGGTGGTGGCGCCCACGATCTGTATCTCGCCTCTTGACAGTGCGGGCTTTAAGATATTCGCCGCGTCGATCGCGCCCTCCGCGGCGCCCGCGCCGATTATCGTGTGTATCTCGTCAATGAAAAGGATGACCTTTCCCGACTTGCGCACCTCGTCCATCGCCTTTTTAAGACGCTCCTCAAATTCGCCGCGGTACTTCGCGCCCGCCAGCATTGACGACATCTCAAGCGTGACGATGCTCTTGTCCTTGAGTATCTCGGGAACCTGACCCGACGCAATCTTCTGCGCCAGGCCCTCGGCCACCGCGGTCTTGCCGACGCCGGGCTCGCCGATCAAGCAGGGGTTGTTCTTCGAGCGGCGGCTCAAGATCTGAATAACGCGCTCGATCGCCTTGTCACGGCCTATTACCGGATCAAGCTTGCTCTCGCGCGCCATCTGCGTCAGGTCCTTGCCGAACTTCATCAGTGTGGGGCAGTCGTTTTTGCCCCTTCTGCCGCCCGAATGTCCGCCGCGCGGCATTCCGCCGTAAGCGGCCGAGCCGACGGCCTCGTCCTCGTCGCTGTCGCTGAGCATGTTCATTATGTCGCTATAAAGCTTCTGGGGATTGGCGTTCAGCGTTATCAATATTTTGGCCGCTATGCTGCTGCTCTCGCGGAGCAGAGCGATGAGCAGATGCTCGGTTCCCACATAGTTGTGGCCCAGTCTTGCCGCCTCGGCCGCGCTGCGCTCGATCACATACTTTGTTCTCGGGGTGAAGCCGCCGGGGAGTTCGTCAAGAGGCTCGCCGACATTGAGTATCTCATGGATAACACCGCTCACACTCTCCTCGGTTATGTCGTTTGACTCGAGGATCTTTGCCGCGACGCCGTCGCCCTCTTTGATCAGACCAAGCAGCATATGCTCGGTTCCCACATAGTTGTGGCCCAGATCGCGGGCGCTCTCCGCCGCCAAATTTATCGCCCTCTGGGCGCTTTCCGTAAATCTGCTTTCAAACATCATGTTCAGCACATCCTTTCCTTTATGATCTCGCTGCGCTTTAAGTCGCGCGAGAGCTCATTTGCCGTGTTATGGTTTTTTATAATATTCGCCGGCAGTATCGAATATGTAACCTCGTTAAGCGTCTCGGGCTCCACGTCGGCGATAATTCCCAGCGCGACGCCGAGGCGCACATCTGACAGACGCTTCATGGCCTCGTCGGTCGACATAATGACCGCCGATCTCAGCGTTCCCAATGAGCGCATGATCCTGTCCTCTGTCCTGTACTTATCATTTTTGAGGAGAAGCTGTCTTAAGTCGCGCTCGTTGGCGATGACCTCCGACACGATCTGCTTTAATCGGTCGATTATGTCCTGCTCGGTCATGCCGAGAGTGAGCTGGTTGGATATCTGGAATATGTTCCCGAGCCCCTTACTTCCCTCGCCGTAAATGCCGCGGACCGTCAGACCGAGCTGCGACAGGCTGCCGGCGAGCTCGTTAAACTTCCCGGTCAGCACATAGCCCGGCAGGTGGACCATCACCGAAGCTCGAAGTCCCGTGCCCGCGTTTGTGGGGCAGCAGGTCAGATAACCGAAGTCCTTGTCAAACGCGTAGTCAAGCTTTTCCTCGGCCAGGTCGTCGATCAGGTTGGCGGTCTCGAGGCACTTGTCAAGCTCAAAGCCCGCCTCCATGCACTGTATGCGCAGGTGATCCTCCTCGTTGACCATAACGCTCACGCGGCTGTCGGCGCTGAGGATAAGGCCACGCTTCACGCTCGCGTCAATAAGCTGGGGGCTTATCAGGTGGCACTCGGCGATCGCGCGCTTTTCAACGTCGCTCATGTTCGCCATGTCGATATAGTTAAGCCCCATCGCCTTTACCTTTTCGGCTCTCGGGCCGTCGCCGCGTCCGACCAGCGCCGCGCGGCACTTTTCGATGACCTCGGCCTGCTGCTTCGCCTTCGCCGAAGCCGGAAACGGCAGATCGCTTATGTTTCTGGCGAGGCGGACCCTTGACGAGAGAACCACGTCGCCCTCTTTTCCGTTTTCATAATACCACATATCAGTTTTCCCCCTTTAACGCCTTGATCTCGTCGCGGAGCTCGGCCGCCTTTTCAAACTCCTGCTCGCGCACAGCCCTGTCGAGCCTCATCTTGAGCTCCTCGAGCCTGCGCGAGTTTTTGAGCTCGCCGCCGCACCGCTCGGGAATTTTTCCCACATGCTCATAGGTACCGTGGATCTGCTTGAGCGGTCTGAGCAGGCGGTCGTGGAACGTTTTGTAGCACTCGCCGCAGCCCAGCTTGCCCTTGGCCGCGAAGCTGTCGTAGGTCGTTCCGCAGACCGGACACTTGTTCACCGCCTTTAAGATCTCCGGCCCGCCCGCGCTCTGGGCGTGGGCCCCGGTCAGCCCGTAAAGCGCCGAAGCCAGATTTCCGAGCCCCGCGGTCTCGTAAAGCGAGCCGCCCGTCGGGAAGAGCTGCCCCGCTATTTTCTTAGCGCAGCTCGGGCAGACCATCATGGCGCTTTTCTTTCCGTTAATATTAAGATGCAATTGTTCAACGGCCTCATTTTTGCCGCATATTTGACATTTCATTTTTATCATCCTTTCTCATATAGCAAAATCCCGCGTTTTCCCATGCCGTCGGCATCGGCCCGTCATATCAGGCCAGGCACACCAGCATGTTTTTCAATAGTCTCGCCCTTATTCTGTCCTGCTCGGGCTGCTTTAAGGGCAGAGACTTTTCGCTGAGCGCGCTTGTAATGATTTTTGCCTCTCTTTCCGTAATCAAATCATAATCAAAGCAATTTTTCACGATTGCCTCGGCGCTTCCCGCGCCTATGGCGTCTCCGACGGAGTTGATCACATGCATCAGCTTCGCGCCTCTGCTGTCGTACGACACGCGGCTTATCCTGATGTAGCCCCCGCCTCCGCGGCGGCTCTCGACCAGATAGCCCTTCTCGGGCGAAAACCTCGTTGATATAACATAGTTGATCTGCGAGGGAACGCAGCTGAACCTGTCGGCCAGCTCCTTGCGCCTCAGCTCGATCTCGCCGGCCTCGGCCTCGCGCAGCATGTCGTTAATAAAATCCTCAATAATATTGCTCAGTTTCACTTTTTAATCACTTCCTGACATTTGAATTTGACTTTGACTTTCTTTGACTTACGATATTATTATAGCACGTTTTTTTCATTTGTCAATAGTTTTTTCAAAAAAAGTCAAAAAATTTTTTCGCCCTAAAACGACGTATTTTCGCGGGTTTTAAGAAACCGCCTTAAAATTGGTCAAAAAATTTTTATTTTTCTTGAAATATTTTAAATATGTGATACAATAGAGACATCACTATTTACGGGGAAATAACCGGAGCCAAAAAAGGGGAGATGAGCATGCGGACATTTTTAAGCAGGCAACATAAATTTTCGGCGCTCGCGCTGTGCCTTATTCTGGCGCTGTCCGTGTTTCCGCGGCACGCGAAGGCAGCCGAACAATCGACCGCGCTCTACCAAGGCTTCGCGGGGCAGTACCAGCATATCTACGCTGACGGGCAAAAGCTGAGAGACGACGGCGGAACAATCGTTGCCGACAATTCAGAGGTCAAGGATATGAGCGACCAATTCCTGCCGCGCGATATGGGCGACGGTGGATACGCGTTTGAGTCGCGCTCGTCAAATCAGCCACATATCGAAAAACAGTTAGTTGAGGTTTATGATGAATATTATGACGAATGGACATACGAATATAAGGACGTCGAGGTGTGGAACGGGTACACCCGCAGAATAGCCGCCGCGGAACAGAGCGCCGCGCTTCCCGCGTCGAACTATGTATTCGGCAAGAGCGAGGATTTTGACGGAATGAACGACAACACGCAGCACTGGATCCGCGTGAAAAGTGAAAACTATACCGACAGCGCGCCCTCGTATTATTTAAAGAGCATGCAAAACGGGCTTTATTTGGGTCTGTCATCGGACGGCAGGGTTATCGCGGCCGACTATGATCACAAGGCGGAGGTCACCTTCGAGGCTTTGAGCGATCAAAGTCCGCTGTACCTGCTTTCGCAAACCGACGCGTATGCCGCGCTCACCGCCGAACAGCGAGCGCGGATCGAGCGTGTCTACGAATCGGTCGCGGGCGACGCCTTTGAGCGCAATGGCGCCGTCATGGCCGAGAACGCGTCTCCCAGGGGCCGCTTGGACACGATTTACAAAAACTCAAAAAACCAATATTCTTATCAGCTTTTGCAGGCCCTCAACGGCTATATCTCGATTGGTGGCGGATACGCGACCACGCACCGAAGCTCCACATATCACGTCAGCCTTGACCTGCCCGAGAGCGAGGGAGTCACCGCGAGCCGCGGAACCGCGTCAATAAATTACGGACACCCGAACTGGTACCATTGGGCCAAAAACAGTTCCAGAAAATTCTCGGTTTATGACCTGACTATAAACGGCCCCGACGGAGAATTTCAGCAGGCAATAACAATGTGGGTGCAGGACGGGGACGCGAGCTGCACAACCAATGCCGAGCGCTTCGAGGAGATCGTTACGGATATACCGTTTGTTTATCGAAAAGGGATCACGAATTTGTTGGTCGAGAACGACTCTGTCAATTCTTATTTCAGCGCCGGACAATATCTTTACATAAGATTGAACCATCCCAACTCCGCGCAATCAATACTTGACTATTTGATCCACGAAATGGGCCACAGCCTTGACGCCAAAAAAGGAGGCGGCAACAACTGGTCGGTAAACGCGGGCGAGTGGGAACAAGCGCGGCAGGCGGATATATTTTCTATGTCGAGCTACGGCGCGAATGTTAGCGAAACTTATAACGCGGAGGACTTCGCGGAGTTCTGCCGGTTTTATTTCAGCTGCTTTGGCAACCGGGACAGACAGCGGGCGATCCAGATCCTATGCCCGAACCGCTATAAGCTGCTCAAGGATATTAGAAATGAATATCTGGAAGGCTTGTCGTTCTGGGAGGACGGGATCACACCGCCTCTTGACGCCGATCCCGCACCGCCGCCGACCGCAGAGCCTACGTCAACACCAACGGCAGAACCAACTCCAACAGCGGAACCCACTGTCACTCCCACCGCGGAACCTTCGGTAACGCCAACAGCAGAACCAACTTCCACACCTACAGTAGAACCGACCACAAAACCTACCACGGGGCCTACTCCCACTGTGGAACCGACTGCCGCTCCGACCGCAGAACCGACAACCACACCAACCGCGGAGTCTACTGCTGTGCCAACAACTGAACCTACCGCCACATCAACGGCAAAGCCCACGGCTACGCCAACGATAACTCCTAATCCAACACCTACCGCAAAACCTACAGCTACACCAACAACAGAGCCCACGGCTACACCAACCACAGAGCCTACGGCTACGCCGACTGCAACTCCCACTGCGGAACCGACTGCCGCTCCAACCGCAATACCTACGGCTACACCCACAGCCACGCCTACGGCGGAACCGACGGCAATTCCAACATCCGAGCCGACCGCTACACCTACCGCTACTCCCAAGGCGACCCCGGTTATTAATAATAAATTTATTATTAATAAATTAGAATTAACCGGCGGTGCACTTAAAGCGGACATAACGGCGGCGGACGGCAAAAGCGCGGTATTGATCGCCGCGGCTTACACCGAGAACGGATTTTTGGCCGACATAGCCTTCGCCGACATTGACGCCGGCGGAACATTCACTTTGGAGCTAAACACAGACGGCGCCGCTCAAATCTCGGCTTTTATATGGGATGCCCTCTCCGGCGCCCGCCCGCTGTGCGATAAATATATTCTCAATTTACCTTAAAAAGCGTAAAATTACCCCTCGCCCGATTTGAGCCGAGGGGTCAAATATTTTAAGAATGACTTAGCTTGCTCATTTTCTTTTCAAGACGGGTCCTGATCACAATGAAGCAGCCGAGGTGAACAAGGAACGTGATCAGCCACGAAATCGGATATGAGGAATAGAGCACCTCGATAGTGTGGAACCGCTCGATCCCGAACACCGTGAATATCCAGCCTATGCGAATTCCGCACACGCCGATGAGCGAAACGACCATTGGCATGAACGAGTAGCCGATGCCGCGCAGCGCTCCCACCATAACGTCCATCATTCCCGCAGTCGCCTGTGTGCGGGCGACGATCGAGAGTCTGTCAATACCCGCTCTTATCACGTCGGGATTTGACGAATAGATCCCCACAAGCTGCTGTCCGAACAGGCAGACTAAGTTACCGAGCAGCACTCCGACTATGGTCACGCATACCTCGGAATAAACCGCGATCCTGTTTATCCTCTTCCACTGCAAGGCGCCGAAGTTCTGGCTGGTGAACGTGACGGCGGCCTGGTGAAACGCGTTCATTGCTATGTAGACAAACGACTCAAGGTTCTGCGCCGCCGCATTGCCCGCCATGACTATCGGGCCGAACGAGTTTATCGACGACTGAATGATAACGTTTGAAATCGAGAACATCACGCCCTGAAATCCCGCGGGCAGGCCGATCTTGAAGATCGCCGCAGTCTTGCTCTTGTCAAGGCGCATGTTTGAAGGTCTGAAGCGGATCGCGCCCTTTTCCTTCATAAGGCAGCGAGTCACCAGAAACGCCGACACGCACTGTGAGATCACGGTGGCCAGCGCGACGCCCGCCACATCCATTTTGAACACTATAACAAAAACCAAATTAAGCGCCACGTTGATAACGCCCGAAATAACGAGATAATAGAGCGGGCGGCGGGTGTCGCCCACGCCGCGCAGAATGGCGCTGCCGAAGTTATAGATCATCGTGGCGGTCATGCCCAAAAAGTATATCCGAAGATAAAGCACCGCGAGCGGCAGCACCTCGGCGGGCGTCTGCATAAGCTCCAATATCCATTTGGCGCCGCCCACACCGATTATCGTAAGCAAAACGCCGCTCAGCAGACTGAGCAGCATCGAGGTGTGGACGGTACGCGTTACCGACTTTGTGTCCCTGGCCCCGTAAAATCTGGCTACAAGCACATTGGCGGCGACCGAAAGGCCCAGAAACAGATTGGTGATAAGGCCGATGATCGAGGTGTTTGAGCCCACCGCGGCAAGCGAGTTGTCGCCCGCGAACTGCCCCACCACCACTATGTCCATAGCGTTGAACATGAGCTGCAGCACGCCGCTCGCCATAAGCGGCAGCGAATACATCAGCATTTTTTGCAGTATCGGGCCGCTGCACATGTCCATTTCATATTTTTTTGTTGTCGTTTTATTCAAATTTACACCTTCCAACGTAATCAAAAAACATTAATTATCGCCCTCCGCTTAAAAACCGTCACAGAGAACCCGCGGTCTTTTTCTCCTCCGCGTCGAAGTATTCAGTCGCGGCCCGCTTGTCGCGCTCGAGCTGCGCCTTGAGTCCGTCTATGCTTTCAAATTTTATTATCGGGCGCAGATAATGTCTGAACTCGATCTCGATCTCCTTGCCGTAAAGATCGCCTTTGTGCCCGAAAATATAGGTTTCGATGCTCGGCTTGTCGCTGCCAACAGTGGGCTTTCCGCCGACGTTTGTCACAGCGCGGTGCCACTTTCCGTTGAGCTTGGCACGGGTAATGTAGACGCCGAACTTCGGCACCACATGAAAATCCGGAAGCTCAATATTGGCAGTGGGGAAGCCGATCCTATGCCCGAGCCCCGCTCCGCGCTCCACGCGGCGTGTGACCGAAAAATATCTGCCGAGGTAGACCGCCGCCTCTTCCATTTCGCCCGAAGCGATAAGCTGGCGTATCAGCGTACTCGAAACCGGGCAGTCAAGGCTCTTACACTCGGCGATGTGGACTTTTATTCCGCGCTCCGCGCACAGCTCCCTGAGATTTTCGGTGTTTCCCTTGCCTCGGAAACCGTAGTGAAAATTAAAGCCCGCGCACACGAATTTCGCGCCGAATTTTTCGACCAGATATTTATCGACGAACTCGGTGTATGGAATTTTCATATAATCCGTGGTGAACCGCTCGGCGATGACTATGTCCACGCCTCTGTCATACAGTATGCGCAGCCGTTTTTTGAACAGGTTCACATTTTTTATATCGGTGTTGGTTATCACGCTTTTGGGAATATTGCGGAACATATACACCGCCGATCTGAATCCGTTTTCACGGGCGTACCTGACAACCGTGTCAACTATCTCAAGGTGTCCCAAATGCATAGCGTCAAAGACACCGAGGGCAACCGCGGTGTCCTTTAGTTTTAAATTGTCAAGATCATGTCGGTTGAATAACTCATCCTGAGCATAGTATTCCATATATGTTCTCCTAACGCGGCGATAATCAAAAATCTTCAAGTTTTCACTAATAAAAAGTTTTTATTATCGTCATTCTGTCGTTCTCGCGCTTTGAAACCGTGAGAAACGCGCCGTTTTTGTCATACACTCTGTAAATTCCGCCCTCACGGGTGTTTTTCGGAGCGCGTATGCGCACCCCGTTTTTCACCATTGCGGCGTTTCTCTCGTCAAGAGTTATCGCGCCGTATTCGTCAAAAACACTGTCGGTCGGGATCAGAAACGAGAAGTCCCCCGCCTCCGCCATTTCGGCGATCCTTTCCAAGGTATAGCTGCCGCTTTGGCCGAACCGTCCGCTTCGTGTGCGGACAAGGCCCGACATATGCGCGTGGCAGCCCAGCTTTTCGCCCAGATCCGAGCAAAGAGAGCGGATATAGGTGCCCTTCGAGCAGGCGATCGCCGCCGAAAACTCCCGCACGGAACCGTCGCCCGGCGCGCAATCGAATATCTCGATTTTGTCAATGCGGACGCGGCGCGGCTCGCGCTCGATCTCTATCCCCTTGCGGGCGAGCTCGTAGAGCTTTTTGCCCCCAACCTTTATCGCCGAATACATCGGCGGGACCTGCATGATCTCGCCCAAAAATTCCCCGGCGGCCTTCTCGATATCACCTTTGCCGATCACGACCTCGTCCATATCGACCGAGCTTATGATCTTTCCCGAGGCGTCTCCGGTGTCGGTGGCGCTGCCGAGCGTCACTCTCGCCGTGTATTCCTTGTCGGTGGCGGTGAGCATATCCGCGGCCTTGGTGGCCTTTCCCACGCAAATCGGAAGCACGCCCTCGGCGTCGGGGTCAAGGGTGCCGGTGTGTCCGATTTTTCTGATGCCCAAAATTTTTCTCATGCGGCCCACAACGTCGTGGGAAGTCATGCCGACGGGCTTATACACATTTACGATCCCGCTCAGCTCCGCCATCTTTTGTTCAGCTCCGTTTCAAGCCCGGCGATTATCTCTTCAACCGTTTTGTCAAACACGCTGTAGCCGCTGGCGTGGATATGTCCGCCGCCGCCGAAGCATGACGCGATCTCCGCGACATCCATATACTCGCTGGAGCGCAGACTGACCTTGAACTCGCCGCTTGAACGCTTTCTTATGTAGACTCCGACCTCAACACCTTCTATGCTGCCGGGGATCGTAACGATCGCGTTGGCCTCCTCCTCGGTTATTCCCGCGTTATGCAGGTCCTCATCCGATATATAAAGCACCGCGGCCTTGTCTCCGCATATAAATTTCAACTTTTCGATAGCGGCATGCATCAGCCTGTAATAGCCCATAGGCTTTACTGTGAACAATATCCGCGACATGCGCGAAAAGTCAATGCCGGTGTCTATCAGAGCCGCTCCGACGCGCAGCGTGTTGCCCGTCACGTTGGAATATTTCAGGTTCCCCGTGTCGGTCACAAGGCCTATATACAGGTTCGCCGCTATGTCGCGGGTGATTTCCTCGCCCATTTCGCGAAGCAGCATATACACAAGCTCGCAGGTCGAGGAAATTTCCATGAACACCGTGCCCGACCTCGCGAAGACCTTGTGCGTCACATGGTGGTCGATCGCGATAGTGTTGCCGTGGGCGAGAAAGGCGTCCTTATAAACGCCAAGCCGGTTTGAGTCGGCGCAGTCAAGAGCGATAAGCAGATCGCAGCCGCTTATCTCAAGACTCTCGTCGTTGTCCATGATAATAAGCGACCGCGCCTGGGCGTCGGGACAGTCCTCCAAAAACACCCGGGTGCGCTTGCCCATATTGTTAAGCGCAATGGCCAGCGCGCACGCGCTGCCCATTGCGTCGCCGTCGGGGTGGGTATGTCCGAACAGGCCCACCGCCGACGCGTCTTTGATAATCGGTATTAGTTTTTCAAACATTTGTCTACCTCGCTAATTTACAAATCCCGCATCAGCTTCTGAATATGGGCTCCGTATTCAATACTGTCATCCTCCACAAATGTGAATTCGGGCGTCTGCCTCAGGTTCAGTCGGCGGCTTATCTCTTTTCTGATAAACCCGCCCGCGCTTTTGAGCGCCGCAAAGGCATCCTTCTTTGTTTTATCGTCACCGTAAACGCTTATATTCGCTTTGGCATATTTCAAATCCTTTGTGACCCGAACCGAAACCACAGAGATCATCTGCGGGATCCGCGGGTCCTTAAGCTCGCGTATCACCGACGAAAGCTCCCGCTTTACCTCCTCGGAAACCCTGTCGGTCCTGCTGTAATTTGCCATAATTTTATCCTCCGGTCAATCAAAATTACTCGGGATCCACCTGCGCCATTATATACGCCTCAATAACGTCGCCGTCCTTGATGTCGTTATAATTGCTTATGCTGAGACCGCACTCATAACCGCTGTTGACCTCGCGCACATCGTCTTTGAACCTCTTGAGCGAGCCGAGCTCGCCCTCATGGATAACAATGCCGTCGCGCACAACGCGCACAAGGCTGTCGCGGCGTATCTTTCCGTCGGTAACATAAGCGCCGCCGATCGTGCCCACGCCCGAAACCTTGAACGTCGTTCTGATCTCAACGTGGCCCGTTACCTCCTCGCGGAAGGTGGGCTCAAGCATACCCTTCATGGCCTTTTCAATATCCTCTATCGCGTCATAGATCACGCGGTACATGCGCAGATCGACATCCGCGTCAGCCGCCGCGTCGCTGGCGCCCGCCGTGGGACGCACGTTAAAGCCGACGATTATCGCGTTTGACGCACTTGCCAGCATAACATCCGACTCGGTTATGGCGCCAACTGCGCCGTGAATAACCGAAACGCGCACCTCGTCGTTTGAAATCCTCTCGAGCGACTGCTTAACCGCCTCGACGCTTCCCTGAACGTCGGCCTTGACGATTATATTGAGCTCCTTCATCTTGCCGGCCTCGATATGCTCGAACAGATTTTCAAGCGACACGGCTCCCGCGGACTTCTGCCGCTCCTGCTTCTCCTTGAATTTTCTGTTCGCCACGACCGAGCGCGCGAGACGCTCGTCGGTTACGACATAGAACTCGTCGCCGCCCTCGGGAACCTCGGACAGGCCGAGGATCTCAACGGGAATCGACGGGCCGGCTTTTTTAACGTTCTTTCCCTTGTCGTTGCTCATCGCGCGGACTCTGCCCACGGCCGTTCCGGCAACGACAATATCGCCGACGCGCAAAGTTCCGTTCTGCACCAGAACCGTGGCGACCGGGCCGCGGCCCTTATCGAGCTGCGACTCGATAACCGTGCCCTTGGCCTTTCTGTCGGGATTGGCCTTGAGTTCCTTCATCTCGGCCACAAGCAGAACCATCTCAAGGAGCTGCTTGATGTTCTGCTTCTTTTTGGCGGAGATCTCAACGCAGATCGTGTCGCCGCCCCATTCCTCGGGAACCAGGTTGTGCTCCATGAGCTCCTGCTTAACGCGGTCGGGGTTCGCGCCCTCTTTGTCTATCTTGTTTATCGCGACTATTATCGAAACGTTCGCGGCCTTGGCGTGGTTTATCGCCTCGACCGTCTGCGGCATAATTCCGTCGTCCGCCGCAACGACCAGTATGGCTATGTCGGTCACAAGCGCGCCTCTCGCGCGCATTGCGGTGAACGCCTCATGACCCGGCGTGTCAAGGAAGGTTATCTTCTTTTCGCCCACGCGGACGCGGTGCGCGCCGATATGCTGGGTAATACCTCCGAACTCGCCCTCGGTCACGTTGGTGTGCCTTATCGCGTCAAGCAGCGAAGTCTTTCCGTGATCGACATGGCCCATAACAACAACGACCGGCGAACGGGGCTTGAGCTGCTCGGGTGTATCCTCAAAGTCCTCAAATAGTTTATCCTCTTCCGTGAGAATTATTTCTTTTTCATAGGTTCCGCCCATTTCCTCAACGATAAGCGAGGCGGTGTCAAAGTCGAGCGTCTCGTTGACCGTTGCCATTATTCCCAAAAGCATGAGCTTTTTAATTATCTCGGCAGGCGACTTCTTCATTCTGGACGCCAGCTCACCCACGGTTATCTCGCCCGGGATGAGCACATGAATCGGCTCTTCCTTCTTCTTTTTCTTCTCGACCTTTTTGAAAACGTTTTCGGGCTTGCGCTTCTGCTTTGTGCTGTGCTGCTGGCGCTGCTGCTGTTTTTTCTTCTGATTTATCTTCTGCTTCTTGTCGCCCTGCTTAACGTTTTCGGGAATAAGGTCCTCAATCTTTTCATCGTCTATGCGGTCAAGGTCCACATTGTTGACGCGGGTATCGACCGTGCGGGTCTTTCTGCCCACGACGACCTCGTTCGTGTCGGTGAACTCTCTCTCGACTTCCTGAGCCTCGCCCTTTTCTCTCTTTTTGCGCGGGGCCTGCTCGTGCTTTTTCTTCTTTTCCAAAATCGAAAAGTCATTCGCCGAGTTCCTTTGGGTAAGATATTCAAAAATCACGTCCAATTCATACTCGTTCAGAGCGCTCATATGGTTCTTGGTCGAAACGCCGTAATCGTGCAGCACCTTCACGATGTCCTTGCTCGGAAATCCGAATATTTTGGACAGCTCATAAGCTCGTATTTTTTCCATTGTTTACATCAACCCTTTCTGATTTTTCTCGCCGCCGGCCGCGGCCTTGGGCGTCGGGATGCGCCGCCCGCGAATTTATGTCAATTTTCCTCCGCCTCGCGGATAATTCTCTCGTATACCTCGGGCTCTACTCTGCGTTTAAAGACCCGCTCAAGCGCCCGTTTCTTTTGGGCCGTTCCCAAACATTCGCCGCAGATATACGCGCCGCGGCACTGGGCCTTGCCCGTTTTGTCGAGGCGGATCTCGCCGTCGCCGCCGCATATCACGCGGCTGAGTTCCGCTTTTTCAAAGCGGCCCCTGCATACCACGCACATTCTCACAGGCATGGCTTAATCCTCTCTGGCTAAGATCTCGGCGACCTCTCTCTGCATATCCTCCTCGGTCGGCTCGCCGCCGGACTCGTCGCTCGTTTCTCCGATCTGCTCGTCGGGCAGCGCGCTCAGGTCTATCTTCCAGCCCGTCAGTCTGGCGGCAAGGCGCACGTTCTGGCCCTCTCTGCCGATCGCCAGTGAAAGCTGGCTCTCGGGAACCACGACCTTGCACATTTTCTGATCGGGAATAACGTTTATCGAAACCACGTCCGCGGGGCTGAGCGCGTTCGAAACGAACTCCGCCGGATCGTCGCTGTATCTTATAATGTCTATCTTCTCGCCGCGCAGCTCGTTAATAACGTTCTGCACTCTCATTCCCTTGGGGCCGATGCAGGTTCCCACCGGGTCAACGTTGCGCACCGTTGAGGCGACCGCGATCTTGGAGCGCGATCCCGCCTCGCGGGAGATGCCCTTGAATTCTATAATTCCCTGCGAGATCTCGGGGACCTCAAGCTCAAACAGGCAGCGCACCAGTCCGGGGTGCGAGCGCGAAACGACAAGGTGCACGCCCTTGACGCTGTCCGCGACCTCGACCACGAACACCTTGTAGCGCTCGCCGACCTTGTAGTTGTCGTGTTTTACCTGCTCGTTCGACATCAGCACCGACTCGGTGCCGTCAATGTCAAGCATAACATTGCGTCGGTCGATCTTTCTGACAACAGCGTTGGCTATGTTGTTCTCGCGGCCGCTATACTCGTCGACCATCTTCTCTCGCTCCGCCTCGCGTATTCTCTGGAACACGACCTGACGGGCGGTCTGCGCGGCTATCCTGCCGAAAGCGGCGGGTGTCACCTCAAACTCGACAATGTCGCCCACCTCATATTCGGGCTTAATGTCGCGGGCGTCGAGCACCGAAATCTGTGTCTCTCTGTCCTCGACCTCCTCAACAACCATCTTTCTGGCATAGATCTTGATCTCTCCGTCCTCCGAAAACTTAACGTTTATATCGGAAACGGCGCCGAAATTCTTCTTGTAAGCGGAAATCAGCGCGCTCTCAAGAGCGTCCAGCACAATATCCTTGCTTATGCCTTTTTCCTCCTCGATCTCATCCAACAAGTTAAAAAGCTCTGAACTCATTTTTCTAAAGACTCCTCTCTGTTATTTGCGCCCAACTTAAAAGTCAAAATGAATATTGACTCTCGCCGCCGCGCTTTGGGGAATTGTTGCCGTCTCCCCGTCCGTCTCAATTGTTATATTATTTTCATCATCAATTTCGGTTAAAATGCCGGTCAGCGTCTTTGAACCGCCGACCGCCTTATAGAGGTGAACGTCGACCGTCTCGCCGATCGCTTTTTCAAAATGCTCCCGATGCCTGAGCCTGCGCTCAATTCCCGGGGACGACACCTCAAGGTAATAGTTCTGCGGGATCGGGTCCTTCCTGTCAAGCAGATCCCCTATCACGCGCGAAAATTCCTCACACTCGTCAATATTCACGCCGCCGCTCTTGTCAAGAAATATCCTCAAAAAGCGGGCGCCGCCCTCTTTCACGAACTCGACGTCGTAAACCTCAAGCCCCGCCTCGGCGGCGGGCCCGACCGCCATGTCGTAAACAATTTTTTCAGTTTTGCTCAACCGCAAGCTTATCAACTCCCAACGCAGTCATTGACATACCCCGCCGCGCGGGGCGTCATAAACATTTAAAACCAAAGAGTGAGGTTTCCCTCACTCTTCAGCCGATATTCTACATGTTACTTAAGTATTCTACCACCAAATCTTTGATTTGTCAAGGGTTTTTGCCGAATTTTTCAAAAAAACCGACGCTTTATCCGCGTTTTTCGGAAAGCTTTTTGAGCTCCTCCTGGAACGTCTCGATATCCTTGAACTGTTTATAGACCGAGGCGAAGCGAACATACGCCACCTCGTCAATATCCCGCAGCATATCCATGACCATCTCGCCTATCTTCTCGCTTGAGACCTCGCGCTGGAGGCTGTTGTGAAGGCTGCTCTCTATCTCGGTTATCATGGAATCTATCGTCTGGAGCGGGACCGGACGGCTGGCGCATGCGTTCAAAATTCCGCGCTCAAGCTTGTCGCGGTCAAAGCTCTGACGCGACTTATCCTTTTTAACAACGATTATCGGAACGCTTTCGACCTTTTCATATGTGGTGAAGCGCTTTCCGCAGTTTAAGCACTCGCGGCGGCGTCTGATGGCGGTTCCGTCATCCGTCGAGCGGGAGTCCACCACTTTGCTGTCGAGCGAGCCGCAATACATACAACGCATAATTATCCTCTCCCGAGTTAAATTTTTGACACGATAATTATATATTAATTTATCATAAATGTAAACAAACTAAACAGATTTGTCACAAAACCGTAAAGTATTTTTAAATTTTAAGGAATAATTTTTATCCCGCGGGAAAAACTGTAAACGGAGGTGATAACATGACGACAAAAGAGCTTTTATACGTTGAGGACGCTCTCGGCCACGAGCAGTTTTTTGAGACGAACTGTCGCGCGATAGCGGCGAGGCTTCAGGACCCCGACCTGCAAAGCTATGTGAACAAGCTGGTCGAGCAGCACAAGGAGACATTTCAGAATTTTTACGGCCTGTTGGGCTAAGCGGAAAGGAGTAATTTTATGAGCGCGAACACACAGGAAACAAATATGTCGGACAAGGAGTTAATGGAGAACGTTCTGCAGCTTGAAAAGGGAGTGTGCGACCTGTTTCTCCACGGCACGATCGAATCATCGAGCGAGGACGTTCACAAGGCGTTCTGCATGGCGCTGAACAGCTCGCTCGCGACGCAGGACACTATCTACAACCGCATGGCGGAAAAAGGCTGGTACCCCACAGAGCAGGCGGAGCAGTCAAAGGTGGACAGCGTTAAGCAGAAGTTCAGCGAAAAAATGTCGGCTTAACGGCGGCGCCAAAAAACATAATCGGAAATTTAACCAATAAAACTCGGCTCCGAGTCAAATATTTGTTAAATATTCGTTTTATTTCGGTTGACAAATTCGCATAAAGGTTGTATAATACAAACAAGAGCAAAGGCGCTCACCTTATTTAAGGTGCGCGCCTTTTGTTTTCCGGCCGTTTGCGGTTCCTTAAGGTTCTCGATACCGCTTAAGCAGAACCGCTAAAAAATGTATAATTATTATACACTTTCTCCTTTACAAAACAATTACCAAACAAATATGTGCCCCGCAAACGACCGGTATTAAATCAAAAGCGCCCCCGCCTCCGCGGAGACGCTTTTTGATTTCTAAATAGATTTCGGAGCCGTCCGCGTCAATCAAATATCTTATAATACAGCTTCAGCCAGTCGCGGACTATGCGGCTCTCGGAATAAGTCTCGATCGCTCTCTCGTAAGCCTCAAGCGTGGTGTTGCGGAAAACCCCGCCCCTTGAGATCTCGTAATGGTTATCCTTTGAATATTTATTCGTGTCAATCGCGTAGCCGTATGTAAAATATCTTTTCGCCTGCCGCAGTACCTCATCGTTAAAATAACCTCCGGGGTACGACAGAACCGTGACATTTTTTCCGGTTATCTTCGCGAGCGACGCGCAGGACGCCCTGAATTCCGCGTCAAGCTCATCCGCGCTCATGTCGGCAAGATTGACGTGGTGGGCCGTGTGGCTCTGAACGCTGACATAACCGCTTTTCGCCATTTCGCGGATCTGTTCGGAGCTTAAATATCCTTTTTTGTCGATATACTCGCCCACCATGAATATCGTCGCCTTAAAGTCATACTTTTTAAGCAGCGGATAGAGCTCGGTGTAGCAGTCCTCATATCCGTCGTCAAAGGTGAGTATTATCGGCTTTTTCACGTCGTACGCCTGCTCATACTCCTCGGCGAACAATGTCGTGTAGCCCTCTCGCTTGAGATAGTCAAACTGTTCCACAAGCTGATCGGGGCGGCAATAGAGATTTTCATCGCCGCTCCTCGGCTCCTCGGACACGCAGTGATACATAAGCACCGGCACGCCCGGCTCCAGACAGTAGGGCACAACAAAAGCCGCCAGCACCGCGATTATCACAAGAATAAGTATGATCCTGCGCCGTCTCCTTTTCTTTCTCTGCCTGTATCTGTTCATAATAACCCTTTCACAGCGCCGTTTTATTTAACGACCACGTTTATAAGCTTCTTGGGCACGGCGATGCATTTTACGATCTGTTTGCCCTCGGTCAGCTCTTTTATTTTGTCGTTGCTCACGGCCAGCTCGACCATCTCGTCGCGGGTCAGGTCGGGGCTGATCTTTATTTTATCTCTGATCCTGCCGTTTATCTGGAGCACGATCTCGATCTCATCAACAACCAGCGCGCTCTCGTCATACTCGGGCCACTTCACGGTGGCAAGGTTCGAGGTCTCGCCGATTATCTGCCACATCTCGGACGCGATATGCGGCACAAAAGGCGAGAGCAGCAGGATAAGCGAGCGCAGCGCCTCGGAAATGACCGGACGGCTAAGCTCCTCCTTCGCCGTATGCTCCTTATAGTAATACAGGGCGTTCACCATCTCCATGATCGCGCTTATCGCGGTGTTGAAGCTAAATCTGTCGCAGTCGGCTGTGACCTTTTTGATCGCGCTGTGAACCGCGAGGCGCAGCTTTCTCTCCTCGCCCGAAACGTTTCCGGGCTTCTCGTCGGTCATCAGGTCCTTGAGCTCCTCGACCGCTCTCCATACGCGGTTCAAAAATCTGTAAGAGCCCTCGACCGCCGTGTCGTTCCAGTCAAGGTCGCGCTCGGGCGGAGCCGCGAACAGGATAAACAGACGCGCGGTGTCAGCGCCGTATTTATTGATTATCTCCTCGGGGCTCACAACATTGCCCAGAGACTTTGACATCTTTGTTCCGTCCTTTAAGACCATGCCCTGCGTCAGCAGATTTTCAAACGGCTCGTCACAGCTCACATATCCGAAATCATGCAGCGCCTTTGTGAAAAATCTCGCGTAGAGCAGATGAAGTATCGCGTGCTCAACGCCGCCGATATACTGATCGACGTTCATCCAGTAGTCTATCTTGGCCTTGTCAAACGGCATTTCGGTATTGTGCGGATCGCAGTATCTCAAAAAGTACCACGACGAGCATACAAACGTGTCCATCGTGTCGGTCTCGCGCCTGGCGGGGCCGCCGCACTTGGGACAGGTCGTGTGAACAAATTCCTCGCACTCGCTGAGCGGCGACTGACCCTTGCCCGTGAACTTAACGTTCTGCGGCAGGATCACCGGGAGCTGATCGTCGGGAACCAATACCTCGCCGCACTTGTCGCAGTAAACGACCGGTATCGGCGCGCCCCAGTAGCGCTGTCTTGAGATCAGCCAGTCCCTTAACCGGAAATTGACCTTGCCTCGGCCGATCCCCAGCTCTTCGAGCCGCTTCGTTATGGCCTTGATCGCGTCTTTGTTGTTCATGCCGTCAAACTCGCCGGAATTTTCCATAATTCCCTCGGCCGCGAAAGCCTCTGTCATGTCCTCGGACTTCATGTTCTGACCCTCGGGCTGGATAACTATCGTGATCGGCAGATCGTACTTCTTGGCGAACTCAAAGTCGCGCTGGTCGTGGGCGGCAACGCCCATAACAATTCCCGTGCCGTAGTCAAGCAGGACGTAGTTCGCGAGATACAGCGGTATCTTCGCGCCGGTGAACGGGTGAATGAGATATGTTCCGGTGAACACGCCCTCTTTTTCGGTGTCGGTCGCGGAACGCACGATCTCGCTCTGGTGCTGCACTTTTTTGATAAAGGCGCGGCACTCGGCCTCGGTCTCGCTGCCCGCGATAAGCTTTTCGACCAGCGGGTGCTCCGGCGCTATAACCATGTAGCTCACGCCGAAAATCGTGTCGGGGCGGGTGGTGTAGACCGTCAGAGTCTCGTCGCTGCCGTCGATCTTAAAATCGACCTCGGCGCCCTCGCTGCGGCCTATCCAGTTTGTCTGCATAAGCTTTACCTTGTCGGGCCAGCCCTTTAATTTGTCTATGTCGTCAAGCAGCCTCTGCGCATAGTCTGTGATCTTGAAGAACCACTGCTCAAGGTCCTTTTTGCCGACCTCGCTCTTGCAGCGCTCGCACTTGCCGTTAACGACCTGCTCGTTCGCCAGAACCGTGGCGCACGAGGGGCACCAGTTAACATATGATTTCTTTTTGTACGCCAGCCCGTGCTTGTAGAGCTGCGCGAACATCCACTGCGTAAATTTATAATACTCGGGCTTGGCGGTGGCTACCTCTCTGTCCCAGTCATAGCTCAAACCTATGCGCTTGAGCTGTCTGCGCATGTTGTCGATATTCGACCATGTCCAGTCCGCCGGGTCCGCGCCGTGCTTTATCGCCGCGTTCTCGGCCGGAAGGCCGAAGCTGTCCCAGCCCATTGGGTGCAGCACGTTAAAGCCCTGCATCTTTTTATAGCGGGCGACGACATCTCCTATCGCGTAGTTCCTCACATGACCCATATGCAGGTTGCCCGAGGGATAAGGGAACATCTCAAGAGCGTAATACTTCGGCTTTTCGGTATCCTCGGAAATGTCGAACTCGCCGGTCTCCTCCCATATTTTCTGCCATTTTTCCTCAATTGTCTTAAAATCGTACTTCAAATTCTTATCCTCTTTTCTTTATACTTTTCGCAGATAGCTGCGTCGGTTTCTGAAATCACGGCGGCCCGCCTACGAGACAATGTCCGAAACGTCCACCTTCACGCCGTCCTTCCAAATGCGCTCAAGGCCGTAAAACTCTCTGGTCTCGGCAAGGAAAATATGCACAACCGCGTCGTCATATCCCAGCAATATCCACTGGGCGGTGCGGTAGCCCTCCTTGTTGGTCGGGGTCAGGCCGTCCTTTTCAAGCTCCTCTTCAACGCTGTCGCACAGCGCCTTCACCTGCGTGTCGGAGCCGCCCGTCACGATTATAAAGTAATCGGTCATGGTCGTGAGTCCCGAAATATCAATAACCTCAATATTTCTGCCCTTTTTGTCGTCAAGCACCTTGACTATCTTGTTAACGGTCTCGTTTTTGCTCGCCATAGTAATCTCCTTTCAATTTTTATGTATCGCGGCTTAACATATTACTAATGCCTGAAATTTTCGTCTATAAGCTCCTCGGTTTCATCCTCGTCGCAGATGAAGTATGAAACTCCGCCGCGATAGCCCGGCTCGCCCGGAAGCTGATATATGTTTATGTTATTTTTGCCTATCTTGAACACGCGGAACATGAGCTGCCGCACCTCGCGGTTGTTTAAGTCGGTGGTGGTGTTTTCCATGACTGCGCCGTATATGAACGGGGCCTTCAAAACTCCGATCGGGCTCATGGCCTTTTTCATGACCGCTGAATAAAACTCAGCCTGCGCCTTGTTCCGGTCAATGTCACCCATCGGATAGCCCGTGCCGTCGTCGTTCTTGCGGAAGCGCATGAACATCATAGCCTCCTCGCCGCTGAGCTTCTGCCGTCCGGCCTTCAGCTCGATCGTAAGGCCCTGAACGGGATCGTGATAGTTCATGTCTATCGGCACGTCGATCTTGACGCCGCCGAGCGCGTCGACTATCTCCTTGAACGCGTCAAAGGTTATTGTGGCGAAAAAGTCGGTATAAAGCCCGGTCACGCTTCTGACCTCTTTTTTGAGCGTGTCAATGCCCGAAAAATACGCCGAGTTTATCTTTTTGTCGTTTCTGTTGTTGCTCACGCGCGTGTCGCGCGGAATTTGCAGAATGCTCACTTTGTTGTCTATGGTGTTCACCTGAACCATCAGAATAAGGTCTGTCCTGTAACCGTCCACGTCCACGCCGGCCACAAGGATATTTGTGACGTCGGTCAGCCGCGACGGCGCGTTATCGCCGATAAACAGCCGCCCGGCGTTAAAGCCGATCACAATGAACGCGATCAGCACAACAGCCGACAGCACTCTGATTACGGGTGATTTTTTTCTCATAATCCTTCTCCTTTTCGCGCCTTCTGCGCGGGATATGCCCGATTTCTTAAGCCCTTTTCATAATAAGATCATTGCGGGCGCTCATTGTGTCGGGATGGATAACGAGGCCGCGCCTTATCAGGTCCTTTATAGTCTCGTCAATGCCGTATATGATCGCCTCGTCAATGTTGTCATACGCCATTGCCCGCAGCTTGTCCACACCGTCAAAGTCACGGTTCGGCTCGATATAGTCGGCTATGTAAATTATCTTTGTCAAAAGACGCATGCCGCCCTTTCCGGTTGTGTGGTACCTCACCGCGTCAAGAATATCCGGATCGTAGATCCCGAACTTGCGCTGCGCGTCGCATGCGCCCAGCGGGCCGTGCAGGATCTTCGGCATTATCCTCGACATCGAGTCCGCGGCCACGCCGTATTCGGTCTTCAATATTTTCTCCATTTCGGCGGGGTCGTACTCCTTGGCGCAGTCGTGAA
Organism: uncultured Monoglobus sp.; assembly: GCA_947630135.1. Lineage (GTDB taxonomy): Bacteria > Bacillota > Clostridia > Monoglobales > Monoglobaceae > Monoglobus. The sequence goes on along the minus strand of CANRGH010000003.1, from coordinate 150,612 downwards.
CAAGCCCCGCCAGATACGCCTTTTCGGGATCAGCCCCGTAGCGCCGAGCGAGCTTTTCGGCCTCGCCCGCGACGCCCAACGAATGAATGTAACGGTGCTTGCTGAGAATTTTCCGAAGCTCGGTCTTGATCTCGTCAATGCTCGCAATGCTTAAAGCTTCAGCCATTTTATCCACCTCCGTATAAATTGTGCTTGTTTATATACTCTATAACGCTGTCGTGGGTCAAATATCTGATCGAGCGCCCCTCTCCCGCCATTTCACGCAGCATGGTGGATGAAACGTCGATCATGGGCATGGAAAGGCGGATGATCTTCGCGCCGAATTTTTCGTTCAGGAGCTTTATCTTCTTTTCGACCTCATCGCTCGAAAATCCGCGCCGCTCCGCCACCGCGACGGTGCACAGTCTGAAAACGACCTCGGGCCTGTACCACTTGTCCATATAGTCAAGCGAGTCGGCGCCGACCAGAAAATAAAGCTCTGCGTCCTTATATTCGCCCTCCTTGAGGCGCGTCAAAGTGTCGGCGGTGTATGAGGTTCCGCTCTGTTTGAGTTCGGTGTCCGATAGTTCAAAATCCGGATTGCTGTCAATCACGGATTTGAGCATATTAAATCTGTGGCGGCCGTCAGCCTCGCCGCAGGTGTCTTTATAGACAATTTTGCCGGTCGGGATAAACAGCACCTTTCCGAGGCCCAGCGCCTCAAACGCCGTCTGGGCTATCACAAAATGTCCGAAATGGGGCGGATCAAAAGTTCCGCCCATTATTCCGATTTTTTCCGCTGTGTCCTTTTTCATAAGCCGGTTTTTATACAAATCAGTAAGATATTACCTCTGTCACGTCCTCGTCCACGGACCTCGCCTTTTTGCCGTCGTCGCGGGTGCGGAACAGCTCGAACGGGGACTCTCCGCCGCCGCTGTTATAATAAATTATATCGCCGCTGCTCTTGAGTCCGTATGAACTTACGCCCTTGACGACCTCGCGCGTTTTGCCCTTGTTGCTGACGCAGTAAACGTCGCCGGTGCGGGTCTCAAGACTGTAATTCTTGGCGTAGACCGTGTAGTTTCCGTTCTTGTCAAACGTGAACGCGCCCGCGCCCACCTCGTTCGCAAGCTCCGTGACCTTGCCGTTGTTCCACGCGTTGAGCGTCACAAGGTTCCATGTGATGTCATAATTGTCCGCGTATCTGATGATCTGTCCGTCGGGGGTGATGCTGCACGAATATGCGGTGTCGCTTATCTTGGTGTCGCTTCCAACGACCCCGTTGCTTATCGCTATGCCGAACAGCGCGCCGCTCTCGCGGGCCTTGTCGTAGCCCTGAATGAACGCCGCCTTTGTGAAGTCGTCGCTGATCTCAAATTGCGAAACGCGCTTGTGGTCCTCGTCGTCAAGCACGGTTATATTTGACGCCACGAGCTGGCCGTCGGTGCCCGCCATGCTCGCGTAGTAATAATCAAACGCTGTGCCCTCGGCGTTGGCCTTGCGGAATATCACCGCCTGCTCGTCCGCGCTCATCTTTACCAGCTCGGTCAGACTGCCCGCGAGCTTTTCCTTCTCGCCGCCCGCGAGACTCACATAGTAGAGCGACTGATAATATTCCTCGGTCTCGCCGTAGCCTCCGCCGGCGTACATACCGTCGGACAGCTTGCAGAATATCGGCTCGCATCTTGAGCCGCCGGTCACCATGACCTTCTCGTCGGAGCCGCTCTTTTGCAGATACAGATCAAAGCACTGATTTTCGTCGTTATAGTTCTTCGCGTAAACGACCGCTCCGCCTCCGGGATTTGTTCCGAAAACGTCGTACACGTCCGAGTCTACCATCTGCGTGCCGGTTATCTCTCCGTTTGAAACCGCCGCCATGTGCAGATTGCCCACGTTGTACTCGCTGTTATACTCGTTGATATAAAGCAGGCTGTTCGTGTTCTGTCCGAACACGAAATGCTCGGGAAGCACGCCGGGAGCCAGCTCCGAGGCAGTTTTTGTGACCGACGACCAGAACCAGAGGGTTCCACCGCCGCCGAACTTATCGGCTCCGGTCAGATACATAACGCCCGTGCCGTCGTCAGACACGAGAATGTCCGAATAAACGTCGTCGGCGATCTTGACCGTGCCGCGGCGCTTGCCGCTCTCGCTGTAGTTGAGCGTGCCGCGGTTGTTGTTAAAGTCCGCGTTGTCAATGAAATATGTGCCGAGGCCGTCGGCCGTGTATGTCACAAGGTCCTTCTCGCGCGGCGGATAGTATTCCGGCTCGGGAGTCGGAGTCGCCTCATCCTCGTCATCGTCGTCATTCCGTCTTGACGGAGTCGACGAGGGCTGCGCGGGCTCCACATACTCGCTTGCCACAAAATTCCGGCTTATCTCGATCTCTTTGCCGTCATAGGATGAATAAAGCGTGTTGCCCTTGGCGTAAACCGTCGGCATCTCGGGCATCTCGACCTTGACCTTGGTGGCCATGTTTATCGACGCGATAACCACGGCGATAACCAGCACCGCCAACACGCAGCCCGCTATAAGGCCGACCTTGGCCGACGGCTTAAAACTCTTTTTCTTTTTGCGAGCGGGACGCTCGCTCTTTTCGGACGCGCTTCCCCTGCGCTCAAAAACCTTGTCCTCGCCGGGCTCGGGCAGATTTGCGTCCTTACCGCCGGCATCTGCTCCGCGGCGCTTGGGCGCGGGCTTATCCTTTTTGTCCGATCTCAAGGAAGCGAAAACGCCGCCCTCCGCCTTTTTCTGCATCTTGCGGTCGCGCTTTTCCTTTCTCGCGAGCCTCGCCGCCTCGAGCGCCTTGAGCTTCTCGTCATCGCTCATGTTGGCGAAGCTCTCGTCGTATCTCGCCTCGCGCTTTTTGCGAAGCTCCTCATCGATCTGATATTTATTCTCGTCCGTGTCCTTTTTGTCAAAAGTCATCGAATAGCGCTTGTCAAAATCGTTGTCCTCTTTCGCCGCGCTCTCCGCCTTGGCCGCGCTTTCCGCGGGCTCCGGCGCAAAACCGCACTCGGGGCATGCCTTCGCGCCCTCCGGGAATTCCGCGCCGCACTTTTCACATTTCATAGTCTCCTGACCACCTTTCAGCCTGATTGTATATTCTTGACAAATCAATTGCGAATTAATTATACAGTAATAATTTTACCACAATAAAAGACAAAAAACAACTGTTTTGTGAAAATTTATTTATAAAATTATTATAAAATAAAACCGCCGTCTATCCCGCGGCGCAAAACGCCCCGGGCGGCAGTTTTATTTTTCTTTTTTCAGTTTTTCCACGAGTTCACGCTCGGCGTCGGTCAGGTTCGCGCGGTTCAGCATGCCGCGGCGCTTCCTGAACGTTGTCATGACCGCTTGTTCGCGCTTCCACGCCTCGATATTTTTATGGTGGCCGCTGAGCAGGACTTCGGGCACCTGCCTGCCGTGCCATATCTCGGGGCGGGTGTACTGCGGGTACTCAAGCAGGCCGCCATAGTGCGACTCCTCGGAGAACGCCTCCTCCGACTTGAGAACTCCGGGCAGCAGCCGCGCCACGCAGTCCACAAGCGCCATGGCCGCGATCTCGCCGCCCGTCAGCACGAAATCCCCCAATGAGACCTCGGCGTCGACGATCTCGTCAAGCACGCGCTGGTCCACGCCCTCATAGTGGCCGCAGAGAATGACCACATGCTCATATTTTTTTGCTATGCGCTTTGCCATGCCCTGTCTGAGCGTTTTCCCCTGCGGCGACATATAGACCGTGAACGGCTTTTTTTCAAGCCCCTTCGCGACGCTCTCATACGCCAGAAAAATCGGCTCGGCCTGCATGACCATGCCCTGTCCGCCGCCGTAAGGGTAATGATCGACCCGCCTGTGCTTGTTGAACGCGAAGTCGCGTATCTGCACAAAATTCAGCTCGATCAGGCCTTTTTCGGCGGCTCTGCCGATTATGCTCTCGCCTAGCACCGCCTCGAACATCTCGGGAAAAAGCGTGAGTATGTCGAACCTCATTCGTCGATCAAACCCTTCATAAGGCGGACCGTGACATAGCCGCCGTCAATATTCGTCTCAAGCACCACATCGCCGAGCACCGGGATCAATATCTGCTTTTTGTTAAACGTGTTTTTGAGCACATATACATCGTTGCTTCCGGTCTTTATCACGTCGCCTATCTCGCCTAAAACGCGGCCGTTTTCCTCGCGGACCTCAAGGCCGAGAACGTCTGCCACAAAATATCTGCCCTCGGGCAGCGGCATATTCTCGCGCTCAACATGCGCGATCTTGTTTTTGAGCAGTTCGGCGGCGTTCATGTCGTCGATCCCCTCAAGCTTCACTATCTGGCATGTCTTGTGAAATCTGTTGCGCTCAATAAAATACTCCTCGCCGTCGATTATCAGCGACTCAAGCTCGTCAAACACATAAGGATCGTCGCACCAGGGCTGAATTTTGACCTCGCCGCGTATTCCGTGGGTGTTGACTATTTTTCCTATCTCAAGCAAATTGTCCATTAACAACTCTCCAAATTATTCGCGTTTATCTTCTGACAAAAATTCAGACATCCGCGGCGCGCGGACATCTGAACTTGGCCGTGTTTAAACAATGTCAACAACCACTTTTTTGTTAACGCGGTTGCCGGCACTTTTGATTACGGTTCTTATAGCCTTGGCGATACGGCCCTGCTTGCCGATCACCTTGCCCATATCGCCCTCTGCAACATGGAGCTTCAGCACTGTCAGGTTCTCTTTCTCGACAACCTCGACCTCAACGGCGTCGGGCTCGCTTACCAAAGATTTGGCTATAAAAGTGAGCAATTCCTTCATGATTGAAACTCTCCTTCTTGGCGGAGCATTAGTCGATAATGCCCTTGTTCTTTAAAAGTCTCTTAACGGTGTCGGTGGGCTGAGCGCCGTTCTTGATCCACTTCTGGATCTTTTCCGCGTCAAACTCAACGGCGGCGGGCTCAACCATGGGGTTGTATGTTCCTACCTGCTCGATAAATCTGCCGTCTCTCGGAAATCTGGAATCCGCCACTACCACACGGTAAAACGGAGCCTTCTTCGCGCCCATTCTCTTTAAACGAATTTTTACTGCCATTTTTTAAATCCTCCAAAAAATATATATTTATTTAATTAATTTTCTACATGAACATCCCGGGCGGGAAACCGCCGCGACCCATTTTTTTCATCTTTTTGTTCATATTTCCGCCCGAAAGCTGCTTCATCATTCTCTGCATCTGGTCAAACTGCTTGAGCAGCGAGTTGACCTCGACTATCGAAACTCCGCTTCCCTTGGCGATCCTCTCCTTGCGCGAGGGGGTCAGCTTATCCTTAAGCTCCCTCTCGTTCGGGGTCATCGACTTGATTATAGCCTCGATATGCGCCATCTTTTTCTCGTCCACCTGAGCGTTTTTCAGCGCCTTGGCGTTGATGCCCGGTATCATGCCCAGTACGTTCTGTATCGGGCCCATGTTCTTCATCTGATCCATCTGGTCAAGGAAGTCGGTAAACGTGAAACGCTGCGTCCTGAGCTTCTTTTCAAGCTCCTCGGCCTTTTTCATATCAAGGGCCTGTTCGGCCTTTTCGATAAGGCTGAGCATGTCGCCCATGCCGAGGATCCTCGACGCCATGCGGTCGGGGTGGAACTGCTCAAGGTCGGTCAACTTCTCGCCCATTCCGCAGAATTTGATCGGCTTTCCGGTAACAGAACGCACGGAAAGCGCCGCTCCGCCGCGGGTGTCGCCGTCAAGCTTGGTGAGGACCACGCCCGAGATCTCAAGCTCGCTGTTGAACTTGTCGGCCACGTTGACCGCGTCCTGTCCGGTCATGGCGTCAACCACAAGCAAAATCTCGTCTGGCTCGACCTTTGCCTCGATCTGCTTGAGCTCGTCCATGAGCTCCTCGTCAATATGCAGGCGGCCCGCAGTGTCTATGATAAGCACGTCGTTTGAGTGCCTATTTGCGTGTTCAAGGCCGCGGCAGGCGATCCCGACCGCGTCGGTCACGCCCTCCTCAGCGTACACCGGAAGGTCAAGCTGACCGCCCACGACCTGGAGCTGCTTCACAGCCGCGGGTCTGTACACGTCACAGGCGCAGAGCAGCGGACGCTTGCCCTGCTTTTTGAGCATGCCGCCCAGTTTCGCCGCCGTCGTGGTCTTGCCGGCGCCCTGAAGGCCGGCCATCATTATCACCGTTGGCGGCTTTGACGAGATATTCAGCTTTTCAGCCTCGCCGCCCATGAGCTTTACAAGCTCCTCGTTAACTATTTTTATTACCTGCTGGGCGGGGGTCAGCGACTCCATTACCTCGGCGCCGCTCGCCCGCTCGGAAACGTCCTTCACAAAGCTTTTCACAACTCTGAAGTTAACGTCCGCCTCAAGCAGGGCCAGCTTTACCTCGCGCATGGCGGCCTTCAGGTCCTTTTCGGAGACCTTGCCCTTGCCGCGAAGCTTTTTAAAAGTGTTTTGCAGCTTTTCGGATAAGCTTTCAAATGCCATAAATACACCTCGTATTAATCGTTAAGACCGTTGATTTCCTGTATGATCATAAGTATATCGTTTATCTTGTGTTTCATGCTGTCGGATAAGCTCCTGTTTTCGGGCGACGCCTCGATCTCTCTTATGATCTCGTCTATCCGCTCAAGGTCGCCGCGGATGCTGAGAAACCGCGAGGCGAGCCCGAGCTTTTCCTCGGCGTCAAGCAAAACGCCCTCGGCGCGCTTGATGTTGTCGCGCACGCCCTGGCGGGTTATGCCCATATTATTCCCGATCTCCGCCAGAGACAGATCCTCGTTGTAATACAGGTCAATGCTCTCGGCCTGCCGCTCGGTCAGCAGGTTTTTGTAAAAATCAAACAACAGAGAAATTTTAACGTTTTTTTCCATAGTATAACACCCTTTTCAAAGTTAAGCCCGCGCCGCGGGCTTGCTGATTATCCCAAATTGCAAGCCGGGACGTCGAGGGCGCCGTCCCCTACGAACATAGTGATTAGTGATTAGTTAATAGTAAATAGACAAATGAGCGCGGGGATATGCAAATGTTCTCGTTAAATTAACTCCGCGTATTCGCTAATCACTACGTTAGCGGGCGGATAATATCCGCCCCTACAGGCGCGGGGATTTACGCCGCGTTTTGCACTCATTATTTCCGCGTAGTCCCTAGAACCTATTTCCTAGTCCCTACGTTCGTAAAGCCGTTTCACTTTACAGCTTTTATATTTTAAACCATTTCACATAATTTGTCAAGCGTTTTATCGGAGCTTTTTGCAAAAAAATACGGGCGCCGGGCGCCCGATTTTTGTCTTAATTGCTTAGTCGAGGAAGTAAATGTTAACGTTGCGTCTGCCGAACTCATAGCACTGAGATCTCGACCAGTAGAAAAGGTCTACTCTGTGGCCCTTGATAGCTCCGCCGCAGTCGCCCGCAATAGCGTAACCGTAAACATACTTGCCGTCGCACGACTCGATATACATCCTGGTTCCGTAGGGGATAACCGAGGGGTCAACGGCTATAACGCCGTATCCCATCTTCATTCCGGTTGACGTAACGCCCGCCCAAGGGCCGTTGTCCGCCGGGGACGCGTCATAAGCGGTCGCCTCGAAAACTTCCATTTTTGAATAATTTGTGGGGCGCGAAGCGGGAATCTTGCCTACCTCGAACGGCTCCTGCGGAGAATACTCTATTATCTCGTCGGTGGGCTCGGCCAGAACGACCTCGCCTATTCTCTGTCTTGAAACCTCGGCGCCGTCGCTGTACTTAATGCTGTAGGTTATCTCACGCTCACCGTCGGCTCCGCTCTGAACGACAACTCTCTCGCCGGGTGCGAGCGAAGCGTTAGCGCGCTCAACGGTGTTATAGGGAATAACCTCCGAAACCGCGACGATCTGGCTGTCTTCCCGGTTAATCACAATCTCGTCGCCCGACTCGATAACATCGGTCATACGGGGCGTAACCTGATCCTCTTCCGCCGTGATGCCTATCTCGGCCAAAACGTCGGCCACAAGCTTCTTCGTCGTTGTGTACTGCGTCGAAACGCCGTTCAGCGTGATCGTAACGGGCATTGCTCTGTAGATCTCTATCACAGAATCACCCGAAACCTTCTGATTAAGAGCGATGCTGGTCTTGTCTCCCTCGTTCAGCTGAATACCCTGCTTTGAGAGAACAGTCTGAACGCTGGCGCCCGCAGTCTTAACCGTGATCGGCGCGCTGCCTGAGTCATATATTGTAACGGTGCCGGGAGTGGCGTAAGCGAAGCCGCTTCCAACCGCCGCGACCAGAGTCGCGCTCAGCGCCGCCGCAATCAAATTGTGGGCTGATAAGTTTAATTTTCTCATCAGTCGTGTAAACATCAAATCACCTCAAATAAATTTTTGCCCGGAAAAATCCGGTTAATCTTCGTTGTTACATGAGCTATTATATAGTCTTTCCCGGGATACGTCAAAAAATCGAAATCGTCTGAACCCCTTTAAAATTGATTTAATCCAAAATTAAGTGCAAAATCAGGTCAAATCTCTTTAATTCTCTTAATTATAATGTTTTTCTTTGAATTACTCAACTTTTTTGTCAAGACACCCCAAATTTGGTTATTGTGCTCAATGCGTTTTTCTGTTATACTTGTTTTATGGCATTATATCAGGAATTTAGCGCGAAAAAACTAATATTTTGCTTTGTAACAAAAATGTAACACAAATGTAACATTAAAAATATTTTCGGGCAAAAACCGCCGAAAAGCCCGAGATTACGTTGTTTTCGTTTTGTAACAAAGCAGGGCGGGAAGCCCGATTTATGCAATTTGCACAACAAAATTATATTTTCATTATATACTTTTAACATATGAATAATTTGTTAACACAAACCTTTAAATATGAACAAAATATGAACGAAAACAGAGGGAATATGACATGGAAAACACGGAGATCAAGGAAAACGAGAGGATAGACGACCTAAATTTGGGCGGTCTTAAGATAATTCAGGACCCGAAACAGTTCTGTTTCGGGATCGACGCGGTGCTTTTGGCCGATTTCGCAGCAGGCTCCGTGAAAAAAGGCACGAAGGTTCTTGACATGTGCGCCGGCAACGGGATAATCACCCTGCTGCTGACCCACAAGACCCGCGCGGAGTCCATAACCGGCCTTGAAATTCAAGAGTCCGCGGCGGAAATGGCGGAACGCTCGATCGCGCTGAGCGGCGTCGGCGGCCGCGCGAAGATGATCCGCGGCGACCTCAAGGATGCGGCGGACATTTTCGGAAAGGGCGTGTTTAACAACATAGTCTGCAACCCGCCTTATAAGGAATACGGCGGCGGATACATAAGCCGCGGCAAGTCCGCGGCAATAGCCCGACACGAGATCATGTGCACCCTCGAGGACGTTATCGCCTCGGCCGCGGCGCTGCTCAGGCCGCTCGGCAAGCTGTCAATGATACACCGTCCCGAACGGCTGGCGGACATCATATCATTAATGAGGAAATACAAGATCGAGCCGAAGCGGCTGCGCTCGGTGTATCCGTCATACAAAAAGGCCGCGTCGATGGTCCTTATCGAGGGCGCCCGAGGCGGCAGGCCGAAGCTGATCTGCGATCCGCCGCTTTATATATATGAAGAAAACGGGGAATACTCCGACGAGATCAATATAATATATGAAAGAAAAATTTGAGGAGATCATTATGGAAAGCAAAACCGGAAAACTGTATCTTTGCCCCACTCCTATCGGAAATCTGGGGGATATAACCGAGCGGACGCTTGAGACCCTGCGGAGCGTTGACCTTATCGCTGCCGAGGACACGCGCGTCAGCGTGAAGCTGCTTAATCACTTCGGCATAAAAAAGCCGCTCACCAGCTATTACGAGCACAACAAGCGCGAAAAAGGCGGCTATCTGCTCAAAAAGCTGCTCGGCGGCGAGAATATCGCGCTCGTGACCGACGCGGGAATGCCGGGGATATCCGACCCCGGTGAGGACATAGTGAGACAGTGCGCCGAGCGAGGAATTGAGATCGAGGCCCTGCCGGGGCCCTGCGCGTTCGCGACGGCACTTGTGGCCTCGGGCCTGCCCACTGGACGGTTCTGCTTTGAGGGCTTTTTGTCGGTAAACAAAAAAAGCCGCCGCGAGCGGCTTGAAGGCCTGAAGGACGAGACAAGAACAATGATATTTTACGAGGCGCCCCACAAGCTCAAATACACGCTGGCCGACATGGCCGAGGCGTTCGGCGGAGCGCGCGAGCTTGTCATCGCCCGCGAGATAACCAAAAAGCACGAGGAGTATCTGCGTCTAACCCTGAGCGAGGCCGCGGCGCTCTATGACGAAATGCCGCCGAAGGGCGAGTTCGTGCTGATAATCCGCGGCGCGGAACCCGCCCCCGGAAGCGAAACGGGGACGGCCGGGGCCGAGACGCTGATCGACGCCTTGATACGGGAAAACATAAAGGGTAAGTCCGCGGCGCGGATAGTTTCCGCCGCCCTGAACATACCCAAAAACAAAGCTTATGAAATTTATCTCAATCGAAGCGGCTCTACATGCTGAGCTTATTTAAAAACGCCCTTGTGCGCTCGTGCTTCGGATCGTCGATCACCTCTTCGGGCGCGCCCTGCTCGACGATCACGCCCTCGGACATGAACACGATCTTGTCCGCCACGTTTCTGGCGAACTCGATCTCGTGCGTGACGATAACCATGGTCTTGTGCTCCGCCGCGAGGCTTCTTATTATTTTAAGCACCTCGCCGGTGAGCTCGGGATCGAGGGCCGACGTCGGCTCGTCGAAAAACAATATTTTCGGGTCCTGGGCCATGGCGCGCGCGATTGACACGCGCTGCTGCTGGCCGCCCGAGAGCTCGCACGGATAATTATTCATCTTGTCCTTAAGCCCCACGTCCTCAAGCAGCGCAGCGGCGTTTTTTTCGATCTCGTCAAGGATCGCAGCCTTATTCCGCTTAAAATCCGCCCGTTCCTTCGCCAAAAGCTTGGGCGCGAGCATCACGTTCTCAAGCGCACTGTACTGCGGGAACAGATTGAACGACTGGAAAACCAGGCCGAAATTGAGCTGCCGTTCGCGGATCTCGGCCCTTGTGGGCTTCTGCTTGTTGTCCGCGTCGAAAATAAGGCGCCCGTCAACAAAAATCTGGCCCTTGTCGGCCGTCTCCAAAAAGTTAAGGCAGCGCAGCAGCGTGGTCTTGCCGCTTCCCGACGAGCCGAGGATAACCAGAACCTCGCCGCGCTCCATGGTGAAATCCACGCCGCGCAAAACCTTGGTTCTGCCGAAGCTTTTGTGTATGTTTTTAACCTCAAGTATTGACACAGCCTTCACCCCTTATCCTTTGTAATAATCAAGCTTTTTCTCTATGTAACCGAACAGCAGCGTCAGTATTCCGCAGAACGCCAGGAAGAACAGACCCGTTGAGAACAGCGGCCAGATAAGGCCCTGCTTGGTGAATCGCTCGGCGCACATGATGATCTCGGTAACTCCTATGATACGCGCCAGAGACGTGTCCTTGACCAAGGTTATGATCTCGTTGCCCATCGCGGGGACAACGCGCTTTATGACCTGAAACAGCACCACCTTAAAGAAAACCTGCGTCTTTGTGAGGCCGAGCACCTGACCCGCCTCATACTGTCCCTTCGGTATGCTTTCTATGCCGCCGCGGTAAATTTCCGAAAAATACGCCGCGTAGTTTATGACAAACGCGATAAGCACCGCGGTCATGCGCGATTTTATCGGTATGTCAAACAGCAGGCCCGGCGCGTAGAGCACCACGAAAAGCTGAAGCATCAGCGGCGTTCCCCTTATGATCCACACGAACGTTTTCGACACCCACTTGAGCGGCTTAAAGCCCGACATCGAGCCGAACGTTATCACCAGTCCCAGCGGAACGGCCATAACCAGCGTGCAGAAAAATATTATGCAGTTATACTCAAAGCCGCCGACAAGCGACGACGCAACTTCGGATAATCTGTCCATTGCTAACTCCTTTAACTCAAAATACAAAACTAATAGGCTAAACGCCGCTCAAAGCGCGGCGCTTAGCCTATAAAAATCAAGCGATTACTCGACGGTAATCAGATCCTGCAAGCCGTATTTCTCCGCGATCGTCGCGAGAGTGCCGTCCTGCGAAACCTCTTTCATGGCCTCCGTAACAGCCTCGGCCGCGTCGCTGCCCTTTCTGAAGGCAACTCCGTACTCGTCGCCGGGGAACTCGTTGGGAGCCACTACCAGATCAGCGTAATCCGTGCCCTCGCCGATAGAGCCGATCGACGAAACATAGTCAACAACAGCCGCGTCGGATGTGCCTGCGGCAACGTCCATCAGAGCCTTAGCCTGCGAGTCGACCGCGGTAACGTTCGCGTTCGCGAAGAACGCGTCATCCTCGATAAGCTCGTAGCCCGTGGAGTCAACCTCGGCGATAACGTCAAGATTGTCAACATTGCTCGAGTATGCGTCAACGTTCTCGGCCTTAACGATCATAACCTGTCTGTTGTTCATGTAAGGCTCGGTGATCGCCATGTTTTCCTTTCTCTCGTCCGTGATCGTCAGACCGTTCCAGATGCAGTCAATGTTCTTCGAGTTGAGCTCAATCTCCTTTGAATCCCAGTTGATCTCCTGGAACTTGGGCGTAACGCCGAGCTTTTCACAAACGGCGGTGGCGAACTCGGTCTCAAATCCGACAAGCTCCTCGCCCTCGTAGTAGTTCATGGGCTCAAACAGCGTGATGCCGATAACCATCTCGCCCTTGTCCTGAATGTAAGCGAGATCGGAGTCGGCAGTTGTGTCGGCGGCGGTATCCGCTGTCTTGTCGGTCGTGTCGGCCGGCGCGCTTCCGCAGGCCGCGAGTACGGTCACTGCCAGCATAAGGGCCAGCACCAATGCTAAAATTTTCTTCAGTTTCATAATTAAACCTCCCGTTTGGTAATATTTGTTCACAAAGATATTATCACAATTTCTCGGATATGTCAATATAAAACAGCGAATAATATGTTTACAGAATGTTTAAAATACTCAAATTGCGCTTGACAAACTTTTTTCGGAATAGTATTATTATTTAATAATGGTAATGGGTGCGCCGTTATAATTTATATTATAATGAAAGGACATAGCCTTATGAAGTTCGGAGAAAAAGTCAGAAAACTCAGAAAAGAAAAGGGTCTGACTCAAAGCGAACTGGCGGAGGAGCTTAAAATAACTCTCCGCACCGTTCAGAACTATGAGTCGGGCGCCGTGCATCCGAAAAGCAGAGAAACCTATTATCGTTTAGCCGACGTTTTCGGTGTTGACAGCAACTACCTGATGACCGAGGACGAGGAGATCATCCGCGACGCCTACGAGAAGGGCGGCAGCAGATCCGCGGCGGATGTCGAGGAGCTGATCGACGGCATCTGCGGCCTGTTCGCCGGCGGCTCCCTGCCCGAGGAAGACATGGACGCCGCCATGAAAGCGATTTCGGACGCGTATTTCTCGGTAAAGGAAGAGAACAAAAAGTACGCGCCGAAAAAGTACAGACAATGATTTTGCGAGATTGCGCAAAACTCAAAATCTTTTCAGCGAGGCGGGTGACGCGGTGTTTGCCGAAAATATTCACAACATGGCGCGGGAACTGATAAAGGCCCACGGCAAAAACCCCTTCGATATCGCGGAGGGGCTTGGGATCAAGCTTATTTTGAACTATGACTTCAAAAAACTGTATGGAATGTACGCCGTGATAAAGCGCAAACGCGTCATTATCTTAAACGGAAATCTGGGCCGCGGCATGCAAAAGACGGTTCTCGCCCACGAGCTCGGGCACGATCGTCTGCACAGGGATTTGGCCTCAAACCGCGTTGTGCACGACGTTATGCTCTATGACATGACCGCGCGGCCCGAGTATGAGGCCAACATGTTCGCCGCCGAGCTTCTGATCGGCGACGCGGACATTTTCGAGCTGATGCGCGGCTACGGCTACAATACGGAGCAGGCCGCCGCGAGGCTGGGCGTCTCTCCGGAGCTTGTCACGATAAAGCTCCTCTCGATGCAGCAGCGGGGCCTCGATATCCCCGGAGTCATAATTCCCGAAAACAATCTGTTTGAAAAGGCGGCCGAGTAAGGCCGCCTTTGTGTTGTTTTTAATTAATAATCGGCTTAAAGAACGCCCGCGGCCTCGGTGCACATGATGAGGAACGCGCCCGCTCCGTGCAGGTCGTTCTCGCCGGTGCCTCTGGCGCAGTAGTGATCATAGTCGCCGACGCCCGTGCCTACGCAGATGTTGTCAATGATTATGTCGCCCTTGTCGTCATAGCGCAGACGGTTTATTATGCCCGTGTAGCCCTTCTTGGCATACTCAAGATAAGACTCGTCCAGAAATCCGTTCTTGACCGCCTTGCATATCGCGCCCACAAACAGGCAGGTGCAGGACGACTCGAGCCAGTTTTTCGGATCGTCGCCCTTGTCGAGGACCTGGTACCAAAGGCCCGTCTCGGGATCCTGATACTTAACGACCGCCTTGAGCAGATCGCAGGCGGCGCTGATCATCGCGTCTCTGTCCTTGTGATCCTCGGGGAAGCTGTCGAGCTCCTCTAAAATAGCCACCGGCACCCAGCCTACCGAGCGGCCCCAGAATTCGGGCGACCTGCCGGTCTCGGGATCGGCCCACGGCTGAACCTTGGCATAGTCCCAGGCATGGTACCAAAGGCCGGTTTTCTCGTCCTTGGTCTTTTCCTGCATCATCAGCGCCTGGAACGCGCACAGGTCAAACAGCTCGGGGTCGTCAAATGTCTTGGCGTACTCGGCGCAGATAGGGCCGGCCATATACAGGCCGTCAAGCCACATCTGCTCGGGATACCTGCCCTTGTGCCAGAAACCGCCCTCGGGATTCTTGGGGAAGTCCTTGATAAGCGGGATAAGCGTGTCAAGCGCCTTCTTGTAGCGGGGATCCTTGGTTCTGTTATAGAACAGATACAAAAGCACACCGGGCTGCATATCGTCAAGCTGGGTCGTGTCGAACTTCGTAATATTTCCGTCCTTGTCGATTATCGAGTCGACCCACGCCTTCGCGTAGTCATAATACTTCTCGTTCTTGTCAAGCAGATATGTATGCTGAACTCCCGAAAGGAACACGCCCTGATGATAATGGAAGCGTCCCTTGGGCGGCAGATCCTCGGGAGCGAACTTGTGCATCAGCGCGTCGCAGGCCATCTCGGCATACTCAAGAGCGCTGTGGCCGTTTACGATTAAATCATTCATAATATTATCCTCCGTTTCATATTTTTTAGGTAAATAAATTATACCAAAAAAATAAATCCCTGTCAATGAATATTTGTGCAAAATAAAGGCGCGAAAACGCTTTGACCTTTTCTTCTCCGATTAATCTGCCGCTCTGTTCATACTTAATCACCAATCACCGTGCCGCGGCGGAACAACGATTAGCCAGTGACATATAAAAAATATTAATAAATTGCAATCAAATGATTGCAATTGATTATAATTTGTGATATAATAAATATAGAACATCTTACGATAGGAGTGATAAATCATGGCTAATACTTTGGTACAATTCCGCGCGGATGAGACCTCCCGAATAAAAGCCGTAGACATTTGCGAAAGGCTCGGCATTGATTTGCAAACATATCTTCGCATGTGCGTTTCAAGGCTTATACAAGAAAACGGTATTCCGTTCAGCATGAAGCTGGACGCGGAGCAAGAAAACCGCGGTATAAACGCGATGAAAGCCGCCGCTCACATCGCCGCCGAAAACGGAATTTCCGATATGACCTTGGATGAAATCAACGCTGAAATATCAGCCGCAAGAGAGTGAGGCGGATATATGAGATACTATTTTAAATGATACCAATTCTATAACGAACAGAGGCGCGAATTAAATCGCGCCTCTGCCGCGTTTATTGAAACGCGGGCTCTTTGAAGTTGGAATTTTTGAACGGGTTATCCTCGGGCGAGGGCTCGGAGAGGCTGAAATACATCCTCGCCGCCTCGGTGGTGCCGAAGTCGCGGTTCGACCCGCTGTGCTGCACCTTGTTGAATGCCTCGCGGAACATGGCATTATGCGCCTCCTCGCGGTTCAAGAGAAAATCTATCGTCTCTTTGACCTTCTTGTCGTCGATCTGACGGTACAGATACTCATACACGACCTTGGCGCGCTGCTCGGACGCGATGTTTGAAAGCAAATCCGCGCACAGGTCGCCGGTCACGCTGACATAGTCACCCGTCCACGAATAGCCCGACGCGTTGATAAGCCCGGGGTTGAGCCCCAGCAGAACATGGGTCTCGATCTCGCCGACCTTTGTCTGATCGTAGTCCACATCATGGCCGTTGAGCAGGTTGATCGTCTGCGCCACCATCTCCATGTGGCCGAGTTCCTCGGCCGCTATGTCAAGGAACAGGTCCTTGATTTCCTGATTTTTGATCCTGAAGCTCTGCGACATATACTGCATGGCGGCCTTGAGCTCGCCGTTGGCTCCGCCGAGCTGCTCCTGCATCAGCGCCGCGTACTGCGGGTTGGGCCTTTCCACTTCCACCGGGTGAAAGAGCTGTTTTTCGTGCTTAAACATATTTGACACTCCTTTGTATATAAGATATATACAGTTTGCGCCAAATTTAAAAAATTATTCAAATCTCCGAGCGGTAAACCGGAACCAGAATAAGGTCGGTCAGGTCGAACTGATAATAATTCCCGTCGTTTTCGTTGAGCCACGTCAGAGAATTTCCGTCCGGACTCACCTTAAAGCCGGAGGCCGCCGAAATATCACCGCCGAAGTCGCGGATAAGATCGCCCACGGGAACAACGAGGCCGCTTAAGTATATCTTATACGGCTTGCCGCCACTGACCGCGACCGAATAATCGTCCCCGAAATAAATTATCGAGCCGCCCTTCGCGAGGACCGCGTCACGCTGATCCGCGTACGACGGAAATCCCGCTCCCGCGGTGTCAATGCTCAGCGAGCCGTCGGCGCCCTTTTCGGCAGATATTCCGCAGCACGGCGAATACTCGCTGAAGGGCCCGTTTTTCAGGTTGTCAACTCTGATTATCGTCAAATTCTCGGAATGCATGGTCTCGCATTTGACGCCGTTGACATAGACCGTCGGCGAACCGGCTGCCGCGCCGAGCGCCGAAGATTTGTGCCCGTTCGGCGGGTTCCCGGAGCCGACGCCCTTTTTGACCAGCATTATTATGTTTTCATTCCTTTCGGTTTCCTCAAAGCCGAAGGCTTTCAGCGTCTCTATGTCGAGGTATGTGGCGGCGCCGATCCGATAAAAATCGACCGACACTCCGTCCACCGTGACATCCGCGCCGGCCGCGCCGAAAGCGGACGAGCCTCCCCCGCCGCCGGAACCGTTGGGTTCCGCCGATGACCGCGGAGAAGCCTCGGGCGCCGCACTTGGAGTCGCGCTCGTCGGGGCGGCGCTCGATTGAGCCGCGCTTGACGGAGTTATATCCGACGGAGCGGCGCCTGACGCGGCGGCATCCGATTGAGCGGCGTTGTCCAGCGTGAGCAGCCGTTTGCCGTCGTCATAAGCGCAGACCATGCCGTATTTCAGCGGATCGCCCAGCTCCTCAACAATAACCGCCATGCGCCCGTCTATCGCGTAAGCCCCTACGGGCTCGCCGTTAAAAATCACCTTTATGTCGGTCTCGTATGTATATCCCGCGACTCCGCCGACTCTGCCGCGGAGTATCGAAGGCATATTTTTCTTGGCCTCGCCGCCGCGGTTAACATAAAGCGTGCGGACACTGTCGTCATAAACGACCGTAAAGCCGTAATCCCGCAGATCCTCCATCGCGATAAGCGTTCTGCCCTCTATGCTGAACGAGGCTATATCCGCGCCGTTGACGCGGGTCAGTATATCGGTGGTGTAGATCGTGTCGGCTATGTCGCCCACCTTCGCCTGCGCGGGGCACACCGCGAAAACGGCCAGCGCCGCCAGAAACAATATTCTTTTACTAAAGCTCTTAAGCATCATTATCCGCACACTCCTTAAAAGCAGATATTTCCGAATTCTATCCGTATATTATTATACTACATTATTTAGACGATTACAATACCCCATTTGTTCCCAAATTTTTGAAAATTTTTCATGAAACTTATCTTCATGTTTCGTATTGACAAACGCAGATATTTTTCGTATAATAGAGATGTATGAAAATAACTTTCGTATTAAATTTATACTCGGAGATGTTTTTATGAGATCAGGATCAAAAGAAAAAATAATACTGCACAGCGACATGAACAATTTTTACGCCTCGGTGGAGTGCATGCTGAACCCGGAGCTCCGCGGCAAGTATGTCGCGGTCTGCGGCAGGCAGAAGGACCGCCACGGGATCGTGCTGGCCAAAAACGAGAAGGCGAAGGCGATGGGCGTTAAGACCGGCGAGCCCGTATGGCAGGCGCTTCAGAAGTGCCCGCGGCTCGTGACCGTCGATCCGCATTTTGATATTTATATGAAATACTCGCGTATGGCCCGGGAAATTTATGGCCGCTATACCGACCTGATCGAGCCGTTCGGCCTTGACGAGTGCTGGCTTGACGTCAGCGGCAGCACGCTGCTGTTCGGCTCCGGTCCCGAGATCGCCGACAGGATCAGAAACGACATAAAGCGCGAGCTCGGGCTGACCGTTTCGGTGGGCGTGTCGTTCAACAAGATATTCGCCAAGCTCGGCTCGGACATGAAAAAGCCCGACGCCGTGACCGTGATAAACCGCGCGGACTTCCGCGAAAAGGTGTGGCCGCTGCCCGCCTCCGACCTGCTCGGCGTTGGCAGAGCCACAACAAAGGCGCTGGCGAGGCACGGGATATACACGATAGGGCAGCTCGCGACGGCCGATCCGGATCACCTCAAAAACTGGCTCGGGATAAACGGCGTAAAGCTTTGGAACTCGGCCCGCGGCGAGGGAAGCGCGAACGTGGCGCCCGCCGATTTCCGCCCGCCGATCAAGTCGATCGGCCACGGCATAACCTGCACCGCCGACCTCGGCAGCGACGCCGAGGTGCGCAAGGTCATGTTCGCGCTCTGCCGCGACATATCACACAGGCTGCGCAAGCACGGCTTTAAGGCGAGGGGCGTCGCCGTCTCGATCAAGGACACCGAGCTCCGCAGCCGCGAATATCAAAGATCATCGCAAAAGCCCGTCCGCAGCTCAATGGAGCTGACGAGCCAGAGCTTCGCGCTGTTCCGCGAAAACTACGACTGGAGACTTCAAGTGAGAGCTGTGTCGGTCCGCGCCATATCCCTGACCGGCGAGGACGAGCCGGTGCAGTTAAACATGTTCGACAATCTGAACCGCGAGCTCAAGCGCGACAAAATAGAGCAATCCATGGAGGAGATCCGCGCCGTGTACGGCAAGCGCGCGGTCTCGTTCGCGGGTCTTATGTATGGCCTCAAGCTCCCCGGCGAGGAAAACATAAACCCCGTAATGCCAAACGTCATGCGGGTATAACGAATTTGCCCGCGCCGCGTTTATGCGGCACGGGCAAAATTTTGCGCGATCCGTTGATCCCGTATTAACTTATATTCGCCGACTGCGTCCGGTTAGCACGAGCGGCCCGCCTCTCAAAATATGGTTGGTTGAAATTTTCGCGTTGATTAAATAAATATTTAATTTTAAAGCGTCTGACAATAGGTCAGAGTTTGAGAAGACGGACGCGCTCGGGCTGACCCGCCGCAGCCGGGCATATGCCACAGGTTTCATCACACCGTAGGGGCGGATATTATCCGCCCGTTTGTCTCGCTCATTTATTCGTAGGTGTTACCGCCCTCGACGTCCCGCGGGGCGGCGCAATGCGCCGCTCCTCTGCCTCCCCCTCGGGGGAGGTGGATTTCCGCCAACGGCGGAAAGACGGAGAGGGGCCAACGTAGTTATTAGCGATTAGGGACTAGATACTAGGAATACGCCCGGCTATTTACGGCGTAGGGCGGCATGCCCACATGTCGCCGCGGGCGGATAATATCCGCCCCTACATGGTGGCAAGCCTATTTACTATTTACTAATCGCTAATCGCTATGTTGGCGTCCCGCGGAACAGGCCCGTTCGGGCCTGTTCCGATCAATTCCGCCGGATTACTGACCGGGGTCGTAAATGTCGCCCCAGCTCTTGCTGTCAAGCTTTACATATCCGCTTGCACTACCTACACCTGTTTTCAAACTATATGTGGGAGTGCTGCTTGTCATTATATCCTCAGCGCACTCAAACACTGTTATCTCGGCCTTTGGCGCTTTATATTCTTTTAAATCTCTCATAATTATCTTAACTCCTTTCATGATCGTCAACGCTTATTCCGTGGTTGCCGTCGCTTCAGACTCACTTATCCAATTATTCTGATTAACAGTCACAGGTCCTATTACTGCTCCGAAAATCGGCTTACCGTTATCTATGCAAACATAAGGTACCGCATAAAACTGGTCTTCCAAATTTTTGTTGGGTATACCCGTAAGATCGCCGCTGAAACCGCCTTTTTCTGTAACTGTTGTCTCTGTTCCGGACATTTTGACATTTTTAACAATAGCTCCGTATTGGTCAACAAAATAATATCCATACTCGGTCACATTTTCGCCTGTGTACTGCTGCAAAAATCTGATTATGCCGTACTTTGTTCCCCCAACTTTATCATTCCCGATATAATATATTCCCGAGTCAGTATCGCTTTTGCCGTAGCCGCTGTTGGGATCAAAGCTTATCTCACCTACCGCTAAAGTTGCGCCCGAGGCTCCTATGTAATAGAGCTGATCCGCATCAACATCAAAGATTTCGGTCACAAATCTATAGTGATTGCTGCCGCTCTGATAAGTTGTGCTTGAAGCTAAAAATGTGTCCGCGACAACATTTTGTAATGCTTGGTCGTAAACCTTAATATCTTTTCCATCATTATTTTTATATTCATTACTATCGGGAGTGCGTCTGTATTTCAATGTCAGTTTTCCGGCGTTTGTAGTCTTAACTGCAATTACCGTTGCGTTATGTCCTTTATCCGTATCCTGCGTAATCAGCGGGGCTTTATGCGCGGCATCTCTAACATTTAAAAGCGGGGAATACGTTTCGTCATATTCCAAATATTTTTCTTCATTTGTTACCGTTCCGCCATCAAACATGGAAACAATTGAAACGTCATTGTTATATATAAGATAGGTATTTGGTGTAACACTGCCGCCTGTAGGCTTCCATGAGTTTCCCGTAGATGTTCCGGCTTCAATTTTCACTGTGCAATTCTGAGTAATATCACCTTTTGCCGAATCATTTAAAGTCGCCTTGACCGTTAAATTTTTAGTCTCTACATTTCTGTCGACAGAAATTAAGCCGTACGCGCCCGTTTGATTGATCGAAACACCTTCGGGCGTGCTTTCTTCAATAGACCAACTGATGTTATTAACATCTGTACCTTCTGTAAAGTTTTGAGGTTGTGCAACAATAGTACCAACCGAACCGGGGTGAACTGTTATCTCTTCCGGAATATTTATAAGTGTCTTATCAGCAGTTGCCGAGACAGTATAATCAATTTCATAAATTGATATGCCGCTGCTTTGCCGACAGCTTACATAAACGATTGTACTATCGCCGCTTACTGTCACATCCTCGGACAAAGATGTGATTGTATCTTTTTGGTAGCCATTTGGAAAATAAATTTCCTTTTGAGTGGCAAGTTTTAATGCCTTAGTTGTATCATTACTAACATCTTTGTTATAAGAAAGTTTTACCGTAATTGTTCCGGGTTTAGATACCTTAAACACGAGAACAGATTTTCCGTTGTCACCGTTACAACCGTTAAAGGCGTAATCATATCCTGGTTGCTCTGTTGTTTCAATTTTACATACATTTTCAGTATTTTTGTCGCTGCCCGGGTAATAAACCAGTTTATTATCCAAAACCACATAATCATTAGTTTTGGCTAAAGTACCAGCATCTGCTGAAGTAAATTTAAACACTTGGCTATCGCTGAACGTTGTAACTTCATCACCTAGTGTTACAGCCGCGCTTGCGGTCAGTGGTACCGCGACTAACATTGTTGCCATTACTGCCACTGCCAGTAACAGCGATAAAATTCTTCTTTTCCTCATTTTAATTCCCTTTCTTTCTTTTAGATTTTTATATGGTTAATTTATTTTTTCGTTGGTTTGTGTTACACGGCATAAGGTGTGGAACTGCCTGTTAATTTATTACGGTGTAGGGCGGCATGCCCACATGCCGCCGCGGGCGGATAATATCCGCCCCTACAGGGTATTAAGGCGAACCTTGCGTTTTTCGTCTGCCTCCCCCTCGGGGGAGGTGGCGCCGAAGGCGACGGAGAGGGGTGCTTGTTGGTTTATATCCCCTCTCAGTCTTTCCGCCTTACGGCGGAAATCCAGCTCCCCCCAAGGGGAGCCTTTAGGGACGTCCGGGGGCCGTCCCCTACAACAATTATGCCGCCAAATTCGTAGGGGACGGCGCCCTCGACGTCCCGCGGCCGGATGTGGGCATCCGGCCCTACGAACGTAGTGATTAGCGATTAGTGAATAGTAATTAGGTTCCCCTCTCAGTCTGCTCCGCAGACAGCTCCCAGCCTATCGGGCGGATAATATCCGCCCCTACGGATTTTGCGCACTTTGGTCGTAGGGGACGGCGCCCTCGACGTCCCACGGCCGGATGTGGGCATCCGGCCCTACGAACGTAGTGATTAGCGATTAGTGAATAGTGATTAGGACCCCTCTCAGTCTGCTCCGCAGACAGCTCCCACCCAAGGGGCGAGCCTGACGGGCGGCCGGGTCGTCCGCCCCTACGCCATGCACGGATTTTGGCCAATTTCCGGTGTAGGGCGGCATGCCCACATGCCGCCGCGGGCGGATAATATCCGCCCCTACATGGTGAGAGGCCTAGGCCCTAGATCCTATTCCCTAGTCCCTACGTTAAAAACGGCATAGGGACGCAATGGTCCCTATGCCGTTATGGTTCTGTTTTCGCGCGTAGCCAAGTTGCGGATCAGGCTGTCCGCTTTTTTGGATATATTAAGCTCAATACCCCCCCCCGTTTACGGAAGGACGTATATTCTGCTTGTAATTTACATATTTTGCCGATTTCATCATTTTGAATACCTTCTCTTTATTCAATTTGATTTTTGAAACAAAAAACGCACCAAACGCTTATCCGAATCAAAAAAATCCGAATAAAGCTTTGATACGCAAAAATATCAATCATTCCAACCGTATTTATTATATCATCAACAATTATTCATGTCAACAATTTTATCTTCATAAAAAATATAATCACAAAAAAACTGTAATCATGGCAAAAATCATTGTGTATCTTTCAAAAACTTAAAAAAATTGACCGCCCGCGAAAAGGCGATCGGCCGCAAAACAGCGGCGCGGCCGAAGCCGCGCCGC
This sequence comes from uncultured Monoglobus sp., assembly GCA_947630135.1. Classification (GTDB taxonomy): domain Bacteria; phylum Bacillota; class Clostridia; order Monoglobales; family Monoglobaceae; genus Monoglobus. The sequence goes on along the minus strand of CANRGH010000003.1, from coordinate 127,334 downwards.
CGGGTTTTTTATCTGAGGTGCCAGATCTCTCTGTTGTAGTCCTCGATCGTTCTGTCGCTGCTGAAGAAGCCCGCTTTGGCGGTGTTGATTATAGCCTTCCTGTTCCAGTCGTCGGGGTGGTCTCTGTAAACCCTGTTGGCGTCATGGCAGGTGCGGATGTAGGACTCAAGGTCGGGCAGCAGCAGATAGGGATCGGCAAATCCGCCGTGGCTCTGAACCAGCGAGCGATAGATGTCATAGAACATGTTGTGGTCGTCGCCCGAGAATGTTCCGTCGATCAGCGTGTCAACAATGTTTTTAATTCCCATATTGGTCGCGTAGAGCTCGGGGCTGGGCGAATGGTTCCTCGCGTAGAGGCCGAGGACCTCGTCGGAGCTCATGCCGAAGATGAAGATGTTGTCGTCTCCGACCTGCTCGCGGATCTCGACATTGGCTCCGTCCATGGTTCCGATAGTCAGCGCGCCGTTGAGCATGAGCTTCATGTTGCCCGTGCCGGACGCCTCCTTGCTGGCGGTTGAGATCTGCTCGCTCAAATTGGCCGCCGCGACGATCCTCTCGGCGATCGAAACGTTGTAGTTCTCGATAAACACGACCTTTAAGATGTCCTTGGTTCTCGGGTCGTTGTTAACGACCTTGGCGACCTTGTTGATAAACTTGATTATATTCTTGGCCATATAGTAGCCGGGGGCCGCCTTGGCCGCGAAGATAAACGTCTCGGGCATCATATTGGCGATCTCGGGCGTCTCGATTATCGACTTATATCTGTAAATAATATGGAACACCTTGAGGAGCTGTCTCTTGTACTCGTGCAGTCTCTTTATCTGCACGTCGAAGATCGACTCGGGGTCAACCATGATGTCATTGTGCTTTTTGATATACTCAGCGAGATTTTTCTTGTTGTCAAGCTTGATCTTGGCGAACTTCTCTCTGAACGCCGCGTCGTCGGCGAAGGGCAGCAGGTTCTCAAGCTGCGTGTAATCCTTTACCCAGCCGTCGCCGATAGAGTCGCAGATGAGCTTTGAAAGCTCGGGGTTCGCCTTATACAGCCATCTTCTGAACGTGATGCCGTTGGTCATGTTCTTGAACTTATAGGGATAAATGCTGTAATAATCCTTAAACGTCTCTTTTTTCAAGATCTCGGTGTGCAGCGCCGCCACGCCGTTTATACTGTGGCAGGCAGTGAGGCAGAGGTTAGACATACTGACCTGGCCGTTGTCATGGATGACCGCCATGTACTCGATCTTGCCGTAGTCGCCGGGGAAGCGCTCGCTTAACGCTATTCTCTGGCGTCTGTCGATCTCGTGTATTATCTGGCCTATTCTCGGCAGCAGCGTGTCGACCATTTCCATCGGCCACTTCTCAAGCGCCTCGGCAAGGATCGTGTGGTTGGTATAGGCGAATGTCCTCTGAACAATGCTCCACGCGTCGTCCCAGCCCAGACCTTCTTCGTCCATCAAAATCCTCATCAGCTCGGGAATGGCCGTGGTGGGGTGCGTGTCGTTAATGTGTATCTGCATATACTCGGGTATGTCCATGATCGAGAGATGCTTCTGCTTGTGCTTGGCGATTATCCACTGCATCGTCGCGGACACGAAGAAATACTGCTGCTTGAGTCTCAGCAGCTTGCCCTCGTAATGGTTATCCTCGGGATAGAGTATCTTCGAGATAACCTCGGCCAGCGCCCTGTTCTCGTTCGCCTTGGCGTAGTCGCCGCGGTTAAAGTGGGTCATGTCGATCTCCTCGGGCGAGCACGCTCTCCAGAGTCTCAGCGTGTTTACCGTGTCGGAGTCAAAGCCGGTTATCGGCATATCATACGGCTCGGCTATAACGGTGTTATAGTCCACATGCTCAAACTTCATGTGGCCGTCCTCCCACCGCTCGACGATTCTGCCGTTGAAGTGTACCTCTTTCACGTCCTCGGGTCTCGCGATGTCCCAGACATTTCCGCTCATGAGCCACGGGTCGGGCATCTCTATCTGCTCGCCGTCAACGATCTTCTGCTTGAACAGGCCGTACTCGTATCTTATTCCGCAGCCGAACGCGGGCAGGTCGAGATTTGTCAGCGAGTCAAGGAAGCACGCCGCGAGTCTGCCAAGGCCGCCGTTGCCGAGGCCCGCGTCGGTCTCGACCTCCTCAATGTCGCTCAGATCATAGCCGAGCTCCTTGAGCGCCTCTCTGTAAACCTCGGTCTCCATTATGTTCATCAGGTTGTTGCCCATCGCGCGTCCCATGAGGAACTCAAACGACAGATAATAAAGCTCCTTCTGGGGCTTTTTGTCCATCTTGTCCTGGTAATTCACATATTTTTCCATTATCTCGTCGCGAATGGTGAGAGCCGTGGCTCTGTAAACCTCAAGCTTCGCGGCCTTTTCAATGGTCTTGCCGTAATAGCGCTTGACCTTGCCCGTGATCTCGGATTTTATAAACTTTTTCTTTTTCTCAAAAGCGGCCGTTCCGGGCTTTAACTGAGTATGCTTTTTCTTAGCGCCGGTCTTGGCTGCCGCGGTTTTAGTGCTTGCCATTTTATTACCTCCAATTAGTTTTTATATTGGCTAACATTCATATTGTTATATTTTACCCCAATTTTACGCTTTTATCAAGTGAAAACAATACAATCTTTGATCCGCGGACGGAATTTTATTATATTTAACCATTCGACACCCCGATTTGCCGTAAAAATATGTGCAACCGCACAGTTAAGCGCGGCTGCACTGTTACAATTTTGTTACACAAAAATCGACAAATTAATTTGTTTTGTTTATTATTTCTGCATATTATCCATGAGCGTCATTATTCTTTGAACAAACAGCGCGAACTCTATGCGGGTCGCGAAGTCCTTCGGCCTTATAGTTCCGTCGCCGTAGCCGCCCATGAGGTTGTTCTCAACGCAGGCCGCTATCGCGTCTCTGGCGTAGAAGTCAATGTCGCTCCAGTCGTAATAATTGTTGAGCGCCTTGGCGGTGTTGGGGATCGCCGTCACGATCTGCCGTCCGCGCATTACCCTGTATGCCAGAGTCGCCATGTCCTGACGGAGCATTGTGCCCTCGGGCTCAAACAGATTGTCTCCGACTCCCCACGCGACGCCCGTGGCCTTCGCCTGGCCTATCTCGTTATAATAATACTTATCGGGCGTAACGTCGGCAAAATTATCCGTAAACTCTATGTCCGCCTCCTTGAGAACGCGGTAGAGCAGCGCGGTTGCGTCTGCCCTTGAGATATATATGTCGGGGCCGAACTGCGTCTCGCTTATTCCGTGAACTATGCCGCGGCTCACGAGCTCGTCGATCGCGGGCATAGCCCAGTCGTACTCGCCCATGTCGGTGAACTTATATGCCGTTCCGGCCGCGGGAGCCTGAGTCGGCTGCGCCGGGGCCTGCGGCTCGGCGGGAGTCGACGGCTCGATAGGAGTCTGCGGCGTTATCGGCGCCGCTCCGCCGACCGTGGGAGCCGCGGCGGGGGCCGCGTTCAAATTCTTTATCATGTCGCGCAACGCCGAGTCCTCCATAAACGACGAGTACGCGAACATGCAGTAGCCGCCGACATACACGCTGTTTCGCCCCATGTTCACATGCGTCGAAAGCTCGTTGACTCCGTTTTGGCCTCTCCATGCCGCGTCGGAATCGGCCGCCGCCTTATATGCCGCCTCGCCGATATAGAGCTTAACGTTCGTGGGTGCGCAAACGCCCGCCCACCAATTGAGCAGAGTGTTGTAATCCGCGCCGCTCTGGCCGTTGTACCAATAGAGCTGCGGCATGATGTAGTCAAGAAATCCGCTCTCCACCCAGTACTTGGTGTCGGCATACAGGCTGTGGTACGAGCTGCTGCCGTTGGTGTTGCTGCCGCCGGGAGTGTCCGCGTTCGCCCAAATTCCGCTCGGGCTCACGCCGAACATGCAGGTCGGGTCGATCTCCTTGACCGCCTCCATAGCGCATGAGATCAGGGTGTTTACCATGCTGCGCCGCCAGTCGGCCTTGTCGGGATACTGATCCTGATATTTGTAATAGGCCGCCGAGTCGTCAAATCCGCTGCTCGGATAAAAATAATCATCAAGATGAATTCCGTCAACGTCATAGTTGCGGACGATCTCTCTTATGCCCTCAAGGATTATGTCGATCGAATCAGCCTCACCGGGGTTCAGATACATCTTGCCCGAGCTGTCGGTCAGCACCAGATCGGGGCGGAGCACCGCGGGGTTATTGGAAGCTAGGCGGTCATTGTCCGCCGAGGAGTTCGTCACTCTGTAAGGGTTGATCCACGCGTGGAGCTGCATGCCGCGCTTGTGCGCCTCGTTCACCGCGTATTCGAGCGGGTCAAAGCCGTCGCTCGGCGCGACGCCCTGTGTTCCCGTCAAATACCTTGACCACGGATAGATCGACGAGTTGTAAAGCGCGTCGCCCGAGGGCCGAACCTGAAAGAACACGGCGTTAAAGCCCATATCCCGGCAGTTGTCAAGCACGGTGTCAAGCTCGGTTCTGAGCTGCCACGCGTCGGTCGTGCCGCTTGACGGGTAGTCAAGATTGGCCACGGTCGCGACCCAAACGCCGCGAAGCTCGGTGTCCTCGGCCTCTACCACGTTGTTTCCGGAAAAGTAAAACAGATTTATAGCGATGACCGCGCAGATGACGTAGGCTATAAGTCTGAAACCAAAATCGTGTTTCTTCATCATATTTCCTCCTATGTATCTTTTCGTCCTAAGCTTTTGTTTCCATTCGCCTTAATTATTATATGAAGCGATTAGCTATTATAGCACATAAAATCAACTTTGTCAATTTGGCCCCGAATAAGTTAACAAAAAGTTAAAAGCCCGGCCATTATTTTAAATTTGCTTATTGATAGATATTTTAATCTGTGATATAATATATTTATTATAATAATTTCGCGGAGGTGGAATTATGAACAATGCGATCCGAAACACAAACGAGCTTGAGTTTGCGATATTTTGCATTGAAAGCATTGCCGCAAAGCTGAACATTGACGCCACGGCCGTATACAGCGCCCTGACAGAAAAAAGCGATATTTTAAACGCCTATGTAATTCCCTGCTACGGTGCGCTTCACACCCAAAGCAAAAATTATATAACGGACGATATACTTGACGCGGCGCGGAAAGAAGGCGTTAAGCTATGATTTTATATCACGGTTCATATATTAAAATCGACAAATATCTTAAATTTATTGGAAGTGAAAACATATGAACGCAAACCCCGTATTAATGCAAAAAAAATACACGAGAGTCGTGGAGCTGTTTGCCCAAAAGGCCGGTCTTTCTCTTGACGACGCGCTTAAAGTATTCTATCATTCGGATGTTTATGACTTAATGAGCGGCGGAGTTTCAAATATGCACTGCATGAGCGACATATATCTTGCCGACGATCTTTTAAGGGAGTTCAACGAAAACAAACATTAATTTTTGATTTATATCCGGCGCGCCGCCCGCGCCGAATACGCGGATATCGTCACAAAGCCGATAGGCCCGTCGCTCAACGGCACCGACGAGTTCTATCTCGCGGACAGCCCGACAAAGATCGAAAACGGAACGATAACGACCTACCGCTCGGTTATCGTCCGCGCGGTCAACACATACGGAAAATCGAGTTTTGGGCGGATCGAGATCCCCGAGGTCCCCGTTGACGCGACGCCCGAGCCGTCTCCCACCAAGGCGCCCGACATTGATTATCCGTACGAGATAGGCGGTCTGTCGATACTCACGCAGGCGGGCGAAGCTCTCGAGGCGCCGCCCGAAAACGGCAGCTTTGAGGCGGAGGTCACGCTCAAAAAGCTGAAGGGCGAAAGCTCAAAGGACTATATCTTCGTCGCGGCATACAGCGAGGACGGCATACTGCTTGACCTCGACTATGTGCGAGCCGACTTCGCGCCCGATTATGACTATTCATTCGGCTTTAACATTCCGGCTCAGGCGCAGAAAATCGGCTCGATAAAAGCCTTCGTCCGGAGCGATTTCAATTCCGCGAAGCCTCTGGCCGAGCCGAAAGAACTAACATTCGCAAACTAAAACACCAAAGATTTCTTCCCGATAAACATGCTCCCCTTCACAAACGAAGGGGAGCATACGCTTTTATTTTATCGCGATGACCGCGATCTGGCGGCCGGTGTGTTCCTTGTGCGTTCTGTATGAATAATACTTGTCGGAATTGCAGATCGTGCACTCCTCCGAAATATAAATATTTTCCGCCGGCACGCCCTCGGCGGCGATCATGTCGCGGTTGGCGGCCCACAGGTCGACGTGAAACTTGTCGTTCGGCTTAGGAATTCTGTATTTTTCGGCAAAATTCTCCGCCGTGCCGCGGTCGACCTCAAAGCAGCACAGCCCTATGCTCGGGCCGATCGCCGCGATAATATTCCTCGGATCGGAGCCGAATTTTTCCGCCATCAGCCTCACGGTCTTGCCGCCTATATTCTGCGCGGTGCCGCGCCAGCCCGCGTGAGACGCCGCGGCGACTCCCTTGACGGGGTCGCAAAACAAAAGCGGCACGCAGTCGGCGGTGAAAATGATCAGCGCTATTCCCTTTTCGTTCGTTATCAAGCCGTCAATATCGCGGATATCGCTGTCCACCTGAAATATGCCCTTGCCGCAGTCGGCGCTTGTCACTATTCTTATATTGCTCGTGTGGGTCTGCCGCGCGCACACGGCGCGGCTCAAATCAAAGCCGAGGTCATCCGCGAGGAGCCTGTAGTTTTTGAGCACGCTTTCGGGATCGTCGCCCACGCGGAAACCGAAATTAAAGCCCTCGATCTTTCCGCGGCTCGCTCCGCCGCTCCGCCTTGAAAATCCGCAGACAAACCCCGCGTCGCTCATTTTTTTGAGCGCGATATAACTCCTGTCGGACTTTTGTATCTCATAAAAATTTCCGTTCATAGCTAAAGCTCTCCCTCAATATTCACCCTTGTCAGCGCCGTGACCTTTCTGGTGCTGTCGTCAACATCAAAAATACAGCCGCAAAGGCGCACGTCGCCCTCGGTCTCTTTCATAAACTTAGCGCGCTTGACCGCTCCGTAAAAATAATCGAGCACTATCTCTTTTTTGGTGCCGATTATCGAGTCCTTGACCCCCGTCATGCCGAGGTCGGAGATATATCCGGTGCCGTTTGGCAATATCTGCTCGTCGGCGGTCTGCACATGCGTGTGCGTTCCGAACACGATCTGAACTCTGCCGTCCAGAAAATGCCCCATCGCCAGTCTCTCGCTGGTCGCCTCAGCGTGCATGTCAACGATTATAATATCGCTGTCGATTTTTTTTAGCGCGGCGTTCACCGCGTGGAACGGGCAGTCCGCCGGGCCCATGTTTATCCTTCCGACCAGATTGATCACCGCGATCGAGGCGGCGCCCGTGTCGATCTCGACGTAACCGCGGCCCGCCAGCTCGGGCGGATAGTTGAGCGGGCGCACCAGCCTCGGATTATCCTCCATGGCTATGTCTCCGTTTTTGCAGCTGAACGTATGGTTTCCCATTGTTATTATGTCAACGCCGCGCTCGATCAGGCGGTCGGCTATCTCCGGGTTTATGCCGTTGGTCTCGGCGGCGTTCTCGCCGTTTGCCACCACAAAATCTATATCATATTTTTCGCGTATCTTGTTCAGGTTCCGCATGACGTATTCCCTGCCGCGCCTGCCCACTATATCTCCGATCGCGAGTATTCTCATAATCATCTCTCCTGTTTCAAAATTCTGCGCCGCGCCGCCTCATAAAGCAGAACGCCCGCGGCAACCGACGCGTTGAGCGACTCGATCTCGCCGAGCATCGGGATTTTCACCAAATAATCACACTTCTCGCGGACCACGCGGCTCATGCCCGCGCCCTCGCTGCCGATGACTATTCCCAGCGGGCCCGAAAGATCGCAGTCAAAATGGCTCCGGTCGGCCGAAAGGTCGGTCCCTGCAATCCACAGCCCGCACTTTTTCAGCTTGTCGATCGCGGCCGATATGTTCGCCACCTTTGCCACGAGGGTGTATTCCACCGCCCCCGCGCTGACCTTCGCCACGGTCGAGGTGAGCTGCGCGCTGCGGTTTTTTGAAATAACCACTCCGTGTGCGCCCGCCGCGTTGGCCGTCCTGATTATACTCCCCAGATTGTGCGGGTCGGTAATTCCGTCGCAAATCACGACAAGCGGAGGCTCGCCGCGGCTCTCGGCCCGGCTTAAAATATCCTCAAGCTCGGCGTAGGTGTGCGCCGCGGCAAGTGCCGCGACCCCCTGATGATTGCCCCCACCGCACAGCTTGTCAAGCCTGCGTGCGTCGGCAAAGTCGTATCTCACGCCGTTTTCCTTGGCGAGGTTCCGGATCTTTCCTATGACGGGATGATTAAGCCGGTCCTGAATATAAATCCTGTCAATTGCCCGCCCGGCCGTAAGCGCCTCGATAACCGGGTTCCTGCCGTAAATTACGTCGGCCCTCTCGGCTCCGCCGTTGTTTTGATTTTTCATTATATGACCTCGATTCTTATTATAATAATAAGTATAACACAAACCCGCAAACATTTCAATACCGCCGGATCAATTTTTCGCGTCAAAAATGCCGGATCAATTTTTCGCGTCAAAAAGGGCGGATACACTCCGCCAACGTAGTGATTAGCGATTAGTAAATAGCGATTAGAACTCCCCCCTCAGTCGCCTTCGGCGACAGCTCCCCCAAGGGGAGCCAAACGGGCGGCCGGGGTCGTCCGCCCCTACGACCTTTTGCGTACTTTGGTTGTAGGGGACGGCGCCCTCGACGTCCCGTCGGGCGGATATTATCCGCCCGATATAGAATTTGCCTATCTTGAAACATATTCCCTTATCGCCTGTTCCACGGTCGAATTCAATGTTCTGTTATGAGCCGCGGCGTAGACCGCCAAGCTTTTATGAAGCGCTGGCGATATCCTGACATTGAAGCTTCCCTTGTAAGTCTTTTGCGGCTCTTCGCCGCTTTCCTCGCACATTAAAAGATACTCGTCGACCGCGTCCTCAAAATCGGCCTTGAGCTCGGAAACGCTCTCGCCCTCATAAGAGATCAAACCGTTTATTCCGATAACCTTTCCGTATAAAATATTATCATCAGCCGAATATTCAACCGTTCCGTAATAATCCTTATATTCTAAAATATTATTCATATCAGATCCTCCTTCTCAAGGATTTTATTATATCACATTAAAACGCAAAAAGCAACTAAAAATTAGTTGCTTTTTGCTCAATAAATTTATAACCCCAAATATTTGGTTCCGATCGTCTGAAGCGGATAATATACCCCGTCCATTAATATCGCTCCTTCATCTGTTTCCACCATCATAGGCACATCAACGGCGTTTGCCGTCATTATCATCATTTCGCCGCGAGAACATATTTTGCCGCCGTCTTTGTCAATGTCAATATTTAAGCCGTCAAGGGTTCCGTTTTTCAAGGCAGCAAAAAGACATCCCCGTGGATAGCCGCCCGTTTGCTCGGCTTGAGGCCAAAAGCCAGATAAAGTAATAAGCATTTTTGCCACATCTCCGTATGTCACTTTGTTATCCGGACTGAATGTTCCGTCGCCGCTGCCGCTGATTATTCCGTTCCGGTACGCCGTATCAATATACCCGGAAGCCCAATGCTCCGCCGGAACGTCACTGAAAACCGTAGCTTTGTTTGGAATTTCCTTCATTCCCAGAAGCCTGCATACGACCGCCGCCATTTCGGCGCGCGTCAGACTGTCATCAAGGCGTAAATTCCCGTCCGGATCGCCGCTTATTATTCCAAGCTCCTGTAATCTTTCAGCCGCTGTTTCAGCGTTCAATGTAGTGTCCGGAGTTTCGTCCGCAAAGACAGCCATAAAATTAAACATGCAGAATATCAATGTTACAGCGGTTAAAATTAATATATTATTTCTAAACCTCATGTAAATCACCTCAAATTAGTATTTATATTTATTCGCAATAATTAACATATTATAAAAACTTTTAAAATTGCGGTTTTTTGATCTATATTCTTTTTGACATTTAATTAAAAGCCCATTGGCATCACCTCCTTCTTTTTTATTTGGGTCGTTGATGTTTTCACTTCTCTACACCGTGTAGCATGTATATATTCTACATTATATAGAAATATTTGTCAAGGGATTTTTGAAAAATTTTTTATAAAATAAAAAACGGCGACCTCGCCGCATATTCTGTCTCTAAACACTGTGATCGCAGATGTCCGCTTAACGCGACAGGCGTGTACAAAAAACTGTACCGATTTTAAAATTTTATTGTTGCGAAATTTGTCGAACGGTGATATAATTCGAGTATCAAAAATAAACAAGAGGTGATTTGAGTGCAAAACAGCAAGATGATATCCGATTTTCTGTCATATCTCACAGAAGCGCAGACCGAAAACAATATCTCGGCGGACACTTTAAAATATACCGATGATTTGTCTCAGGATATTCTGCACAAATTGGAACTTGAAGACCTGAACTATAGCGAGCGCGCCAAGCTAGCCACAAAGCTGAGAGATACGCGAAGGGAGCGCAGAAGCGTCAAAGACTCTCTCGCCGTGACCGATCTTGTTGTCGAATGGATCGGCGAGAACCGCGACACGATCCACAGTCTGCAAAGACTCCTGGGTGATGTGCGCAAAAAGGAAAAATGCCTCACCGGCAGGATCTACATATCGCGCACGGACGAGGTTTAAAAAGTGGGATCCCTGCGAATTTCATCACACCGTAGGGGTGGATATTATCCGCCCGATATGCCTCGCCATTCGTCGTAGGGCCGGATGCCCACATCCGGCCGACGGCATTTGCCGCCCCTGCGAATTTCATCACACCGTAGGGGCGGATATTATCCGCCCGATATGCCTCGCCATTCGTCGTAGGGCCGGATGCCCACATCCGGCCGACGGCATTTGCCGCCCATTTTGCCTCTCCCTCGGGGATAATCAGCGCGCGGAGCGTGCGGGTTCAAAGCGACCTTTCAAAATCGCTTGCGATTTTGACCAAGCGCTTCCTTAGAGGTGGATTTCCGCCGTAAGGCGGAAAGACGGAGAGGGGCCAACGTAGTGATTAGTGATTAGAGAATAGCGAATAGGCCTCCCTCTCAGTCGCCTTTGGCGACAGCTCCCCCTCCTAAAGGAAGGGGAGCCGGACGGGCGGCCGGGTCGTCCGCCCCTACGGCTTTTTGCGTACTTTGGTTGTAGGGGACGGCGCCCTCGACGTCCCGCCGGGCGGATAATATCCACCAACGTAGTGATTAGCGAATAGCGATTAGGACGCTAATTCTTTACGGCTCCCTCCGGGAGGGAGCTGTCTGCGGCTTGTCCGCAGACTGAGGGAGATCGACGTGCTTACTCCTTCCACCGCTATCGCGACATGTTCGCAAACGTTAATAATTTGTGGTCTCGTTTATCCGTGAAAACGGAATACGGTTGTGCCCCGCACCCGCTCCGCGGCTCTGGCTGCGGTCCCCCTCCCTCAAAGAGGGAGGCGTTTTTTTACCTCCCTTTGGGGATAATCAGCAATGGGAGCCTTTATATTTCCCCTAATCACTATATTGTTTTGGCAGTTTTATTACCGTAAACGAGTACGGCTTTAAAATCATTGGTTCTGCCGATATAAATTTTTCCGTTTTCGGGGTTATCAGATCGGGATTTTCAAATGTGTTGCGCGCGGTCGCGCAGTCGGCGGAAAGCACGGTTTTTGTGCCGCGCGTCGCGGTGTTTAAAGTCTTGTCGATCTCAAGCTCCGCCTCGATCGTCTCTCCGGTCGGGTTCACCGCCTTGAGTATAAGTCCGCCGCTTCCGTCCGTCACGGCCGACATATACACGCTGCCGCCCGCCTCGGTTTTAAGCGCGAAGCGCCCCTGAGCCTCGGCGAACATTTTTTGAGTGTAATAATTTGGGGTCTTGACTATCGTTTCGCTGTCGAACCAGATCATATTTGGCGCCCAATGGCTGTGCGGCGGTCTTTTTGAAAACAGCGGAGCGTAGGACGCCATTTTTACAACATCGCCGTTTTTTTCGAGTCCGCAGAGGAACGCCGCCTCGGACAGTGCGGAGATCATATCATTAAAGCGCGTCCCGCCGTCCGACTCATAGGCCTTCGCCGCGTACTCGCCCAGATACACCGGGACTTCGCGGCTGTAATTTTCATAAAAATTCGCGTTCTCAAAAAACCATTCTTTTGTGTTGTAGTTATGCTCATCGACCGCGTAAGCGAAACGCGGATTTTCGGCGATCTTCATTCTTATCCGTTCCCACGCCGCGTCATAACGCTCCTCGCCTACGCGCGGCCCGGCGCTGAAAATCAAATTGATCCCGGGATATTTTTCGTGTATCGTCTTTTCAAACGCCTCATAGCGCTCGAACCATTGATTGGTCCCTGTCTGCCACTGCTCGTTGCCGATCGCGAGCATTCGCAGGCGAAACGGCTCGAGGTGCCCCATATCGGCGCGGAGCGCGCCCCATTTTGTGCACTCGTCTCCGTTCGCGAACTCGATCAGATCAAGCGCGTCATTCAAATACTTCTCAAACTCGACGGTATACTCGCCGTTTTCATCATAAAGCGGCACGGTCTCGGACGTGTTGAACTGGCAGGCCATTCCGGCGTTTATAACAGGCAGAGGCTCGCACTCCAGATATTCGCACAGAAAAAAATACTCATAAAATCCTATCGCGTATGTCTGATTATATCCCGGCTCTTTAAAGGCCCAGCGGCTGAAATTCTGTTTCCGCCTCAAAGCGGGGCCGACCGTGTCCTTCCAGCGATAGGCGTTTTTGAGGTCATAGCCCTCGACCGCGCATCCGCCCGGGAAGCGCAGAAAAGCGGGCCGCAGGTCGCGCATCGCCTCGGCCATGTCGCGTCTGAAAAGCCCCATTACCTCGTCGGCGGGCTTGAGCGAGACCATATAAATATCGGCGTGTCCGCCCTCGCGAAGGCCCAAAAACGACAGCCTCAAGCGGCAGTTCCGCGCAGTTTCTTCGGCGCGGAGCGTTCCCGAGTATTCCCCTACGCCTACTGCCGCAAGCTCGCACGACGCGGTGGTTCTTCCGTCCGAAACCGCCTCGGCTGAAATTTTTACCATGCCAAAATTTCCGTAAAGCCGCAGCTCATAATCCGCGCCGCCCTTCAGGCAGAACCCTCCGAATGTGCTGTTTGAAATCGCGCCCGCGCCGCGCAGGCGCATATAATAATATCCGTCGTCGTCTTTTAAATATTCGGCCGCGCCGCTCTCGACCGTCCAGCCGTAACCGGGGTCGGGCTGCGCACCGAGCAGCCGCTCGCGCCGCCTGCCGCCCTCGTCGGTGTAATACTCAAACTCGGGCGAGATATGGCCGAACGAGCGGTTCTCGATCAGTTCCGCCGAGAGGCCGCCGTCGGCGGCGTGGCTTATATCCTCAAAAAACAGGCCGCTCATTTTCGGATTGATCGCCGCGGTCCTTTCGGCAGTCACAGTCAGTTTTATACGCATTGTTTTTCTCCTTATACAAAACCGTGGATCGGGGAGCGTTCCCTGATCCACGGCGAAATTAAATCAATATTAATGAGTCAGCGTGTAGAGTCCGTAAAGCATCTTTGAAGCCTCGGCTCTTGTCGCGGGATTGATCGGGTTGAAGTTGCCCTGATCGTCACCTGTCGCGATCTGACACGCGAAGAGGTACGAAACCGCCTCGACCGCGTAGTCGCTGATGCTCGCGGAATCGGGGAACTCATGGATCTCAACTCCGGGCGAGCCCTGTGTTCTGTAGATGATGACCGCGATGTCCTGACGGGTGATGTTATCGCCCACGCCGAAGGTTCCGTCGTCACGGCCGTTGATTATGCCGTTCTGGACAGCCGCCGCGATGTAGGGCGTGTACCAGTCGCCGTTGGCGTCACTGAAGCTTGTTGTAGCGTTCTGGTCAACCGTGTAGCCCATAACGCCCACGATCATCTTCGCAAACTGCTCGCGGGTGACGTTGCTCTGCGGCTCAAACCTGCCGTCGCCCATGCCGTTGATTATGCCCATGCTGTAGAGCGCAGTGATTGAGGGAACCGCCCACTCTACTCCGGCCAAATCGTTGAACACGCCGCTTCCGGCTGCCGCATTCGGCACCGGAGTCGCGGCAGCGCCTCCGCTGTTGAGAATATTATTGTTGTTATTGCTGTAGCTCGTTCCACCGCCGTATGTTGTGCCTCCGCCGTATGTCGTACCTCCGCCGTAGTTCTGGGCGAAGCTTATCGTCACTTCCATAACGCCGTTTGAAATATAATTTCTGATATTTGTCGAGCTGATCATAAACGAGTTGCCGTTCACCGTCATATTTCTGCCGTTAATTCTGAAAGTGTTCAGCGTGTAGCCGGTCTGGTTTGCAATTCTGAATGTGAGCGCGTTGTCGGCGGGAACATTGGTGTACAGCTCCGAATTTGGCGTACTGTACGCGTCGATCGTGCCCGTTACCGCGCCGGATATTGTAACTCTTCCGCCTCTTGTCGTAATGCTTACGTCAAGATTGTAGGTGTCGGAATCTCCGCCCATCTGCTTCGCGAGCTTATCCATCTCGTCGGTGACTCTGTCCATTTCTTTCTGCATGTATATAACATCGCTGACAGCGACCTCGGTGACAGAGTCGTCTCTGATCAGAGAATTGAGGTTCGTGTATGACTCCCTGAGCGAGGGAAGCAGTTCCTCGGCCTCTTTTATGTAGCTGTTCATCGCTCTGATGTCGGAAGCGTTATAATTCGCGCTGTTGTTTATATAGCGCGTCTTATATGTGCTGATGTTCGTGTTGACGGTGCTGTACTGGCGCGACGCGCTGGTGTATAACTGCTGCGGAGTCATTACCGCGGTCTCGGCGTATATCACAATGTCAGAAGTAGGCATTGTGATCGTCTGCTCAAACTGCTCGGTGGGAGAAGTTATTATATTTGTTCTCTCCTTCGCCGAATTCTCATAATATACGCTGCTGTAAGTATTGCCGCGCTCCGCCTTACCGGTTATCGTGACTCTCGCGTTGGAGTTCGCCGAAGTAACCTGCTGCGAGTTTATCGACGCAGTGATGGTCGATTTCTCGGTCGGGTTAACGGTGATCTTATACTGCGCCGACGGAGATGTCGAGGGACCGGGGGTCGCGCTCGGGCCTGCCGTAGCGTTCGGGTCCGCAGTCGCGTCGGGAGCTGCCGTTGCGTTCGGGTCAACCGTGGCATCGGGGTCGGCTGTCGCGTCGGGATCAGCCGTCGCGTCCGGCTCAGCCGTGGCGTCGGGATCCGGCGTTATATCGGGCTCCGCCGTGATCTCGGGAGTCGCCTCGGGCTCCGCTGTCGCGTCGGGATCTTCCGTTGTCTCGGGGAGCGGCGTCGCTTCGGTTTCGCCGTCAGCGGCAATAACCGCGCCCGCGCCGCCTGCCGCGTGACTAATGACCGGTATCACCGAGATCATCATGCATACCGCAACAAAGACGGCCAAACTCTTCAAGTATTTCATATTCATTCCTCCATAATGTTAAATATTAAAATTTCAATTACTGTTGTACCATAAAATTTTTAATAAGTCAAGCAATTTCGACAATTGTTAAAAATTGTTACCTAAAAGAAACATAGGCCGTCAGAAAACTCCGGTGATAATTCTTATAATATCGTTCCATGTCGCGTAAAGCATAAGCCCCATAAGCAGCACGAAGCCCGCGAAGTGGACATAGCCTTCCTTGTCGCGCGGAACGGGCTTTCTGAAGATAAGCTCGATCAGCACAAACAGAATTCTGCCTCCGTCAAGCGCGGGAAGCGGCAAAAGGTTCATGACGCCGATGTTGACCGCGAGGAATCCCGCGAAGAATATCAGGTCCAAAAGCCCCGACCTCGCCACGGTGCTCATGGCGGAAACCACACCCACCGGGCCCGACAGATCGGAAACCCCGGCCTCGCCCGTAAACAGCATTCCCAGCGAGACGAACACCAGCTTCACCATCCACACTGTCTGGAAAAAGCCCTCGTGCAGCACGGTCAGCGGATTGATCGGGTCCTGCTTTATCGTGAAGCCCACGATATAATAAGGGCTGCCGTCCTCAAGGGTCGTCTGCATAGGCGTGAATTTCTCGGTATATTTTTTGCCGTCGCGCTTGTATTCAAGCTCGCACTCGCCGCTGCCGTCATACATGCCGAGCTCGAACGAAAGATCGCGGCGGATGTTGACCCTGGTCCCGTTTATGCCCACGACCTTGTCGCCCGGCTGCAAAAACCGCGCCGCGTCGCTCTCGGGCTCCACACTCTCAATGGTCGTCGAGGGGATAAACCCGCTCTGGTGCGCCGAGCTTATCACGATTATCGTCACAATGACAAAGCCGAGCAAAATATTCATTGCCGCGCCCGCGGCGAGTATGATTATCCTCTGCCACGGCTTTTTGTTGTTGAACGCCCTCGGATCGTCGTTCTCCTCGTCCTCGCCCTCCATAGCACAGAAGCCGCCCATCGGGATCGCGCGCACGGAATAGAGCGTCTCCTTTCCCTGCCTCTTATAAAGCGTCGGCCCCATGCCGATCGCGAACTCATTGACCTTGACCCCGAATATTCTCGCCGCGATAAAGTGTCCGAACTCGTGCACAAAAATAATTATGCCGAAGATCACTATCGCGACAAGTATCGTCAGAACCGTTGACATATATCCCGCACCTCTCTGTCAGTTTCTATTATATCCTCTATTGTCGGATCGGGCTTCGCCTTAACGGCGCTCATTGCCCTTTCCGCATAATCCGCTATATCAAGAAATCCTATCTCATCCCGCAAAAATCTGCCGACCGCCACCTCGTTGGCCGCGTTCATGACCGCGGGCATCGTTCCGCCGCTCCTTCCCGCGCTCAAAGCCAAATCAAGGCACCTGAACGTTTTTCGGTCAGGCTCATAAAACGTCATCTGCCCCAGCTCCTTGAACGATACCTCCTTATCGGGCGACGGGAGCCGCTCCGGATAGGTGAAAGCGTACTGAATGGGATGCTTCATCGAAGGCAGCGAGAGCTGCGCGATTATGCTTTTGTCGCAAAACTCGACCATTGAATGGATTATGCTCTCGCGGTGGACAACGACCTCAATATCGTCAAGACCGACTCCGAACAGCCACTTGGCTTCTATCACCTCAAGCCCCTTGTTCATCAGCGTCGCGCTGTCGATCGTTATCTTCGCGCCCATGTCCCAGTTGGGGTGCTTCAGCGCGTCGCGCCTGGTGACGTTTTTAAGCTCGTCGGCGGTCTTTCCGAAGAACGGGCCCCCGCTGGCGGTGAGCAGTATCTTTTTAAGCTCGCCGCGGCTGCCGCCGCGCAGACTTTGGAAAATGGCCGAATGCTCGCTGTCGACCGGAAGCAGGCGGACTCCGTTTTTCTTTACCGCGTCCATAAACAATCCTCCGGCGGTCACGAGCGTTTCCTTGTTGGCGAGGGCTATATCCTTGCCGCACTCGATCGCGCGCATCGTCGGGACCAGCCCCGCGAAGCCCACGATCGAGGACAGGACCATATCGGCGCTCTCCTCGGTGGCGGCCTCGATAAGGCCATCATCGCCCGCCGCGACGCGCACGCTTGTGTCCGCGAGCCTGATCTTAAGCTCGGCCGCGGCCTTCTCGTCGTGGACCGCCGCGATCTTCGGGCGGTATTTCCGCGCCTGCTCCTCAAGCAGCCTTATGTTGCTGCCCGCGGCGAGGGCGGTGATCTCGATCTCCTTTATCCCCTTTAAATCGTCGGCGACCTCAAGGGCCTGGGTCCCGATCGAGCCCGTCGAGCCGAGGATCGCGACTTTGAGCTTTTTGTTTTTTGTTTCACACACATTATTCATTATATCAATACTCCCGAAATTAATACCAAAATTTAAGCGGCAAAGACGCACGGGCAAGCCCCCTCTTTGCCGCAATTATTCTCAAATCTTAAAAAAACATGCTTATCTGCGACGCGAACAGATATATCACCGGCGCCACCAGAACTATGCTGTCGCAGCGGTCGAGCATTCCGCCGTGGCCCGGGAACAAATTTCCGAAGTCCTTGATCCCGAACTGCCGCTTAATGAGCGAGGCGGTAAGATCGCCGATCTGCGCCGCGACCGCCGATATGAGACCTAAGACAAACATCATGCCGTAGCTCATGTCGGCGTTTATCATGTCCGCGAAGAACAGATTTACGATAAGCGCGAACAGCAAAAAGCTGAGTCCGCACACGATCGTGCCGCCGACCGCGCCCTCGACCGTTTTTTTGGGGCTTATATCGGGGCAAAGCTTGTGCCTGCCGAAAAATTTGCCCGAAAAATACGCGCCGCTGTCTGTCATAAACGAGCCGACGAACACGAGCCAAACCAGCACGTTTCCGAACTCGAGCCGCCTGATAAGCAGCACGTTCGACAGCAGGAACGGAATATAGATAAGCGCCGTTATCAGCATTGATATATCCGTTATCCTGATTTTTCTGCGGCTGGAAAGCATCATCAAAAACAGGACGATCAGATACAAAAAGGCGAAGGTCATTATCATTATCGGGTCGAGAAAAACGCACAGCGGCAAAGCCGCGGTACCTATAAACCCGACGACACACAGCGGAAGCTGCCTCCTCAGCAGTCCCGACGCGCCGTAAAACTCAAAGGTTCCGATAAGCGAGCACAAAACGGCGGCGGCGGTCAAAACCCACAAGGGCGCCAGCAAGATTAAAATTATAACCGGAATGCCGACCGCCGCGGTCAGCACCCTCATTTTAAAGCCGGGCCCCGCGCCGCTCTTTTTTGACTCGCTTGTTCTCTCACCCATTTGTAAGTCCCCCAATGCCTCACACGTTTCCGAACCGCCTGTCGCGGTTTTGATAATCTATGATCGCCCGCTCCATATCCTTCTCTTTAAAATCGGGCCAGCAGATGTCGCTGTACCAGAGCTCGGCGTAGGCCGCCTGCCACAGCAGAAAATTTGACAGCCGCTGCTCGCCGCTGGGGCGGATGATCAGGTCAACCTCGGGCAGATCCGCGGTGTACATAAGCCCGCCGATATAATCTTCATCAATATCATCGGGCGTTATCTTACCCTCTTTAACGGCCTCAGCCGCCAGCCTCGCCGCGCGGGTAATCTCGCTTCTGCCGCCGTAATTCAGCGCGATGTTGAGCACCATGCCGTCGCCCGGAGCTGTGACCTCCTCGGCGTGGGCTATGGCCCCTCTTATCTTTTCCGAAAACGCCGACGTGTCGCCGCTTATCTTGAGCTTCATGTTGCGGTTTTTAAACTTTTCCTCAACAGTCAAAAGATAGCCGTAAAGCAGGTCCATAAGCGCGTCTACCTCGTCCTGCGGACGGCTCCAGTTCTCGGTTGAAAAGGCGTAAACCGTGAGCGCCTTAACGCCGATCGAGTTCAAATAATCGCACATCGACTCAAGATTGTCGGCGCCCGCCTTGTGGCCCACGCTTCGGGGCATGCCTCTGCGCCTGGCCCAGCGGCCGTTGCCGTCCATTATAACTCCTATATGAGCCGGAACGCGGCTTAAGTCAAGCTCTCGCCGCTCCGGCTCCTTACGTTTTTTTCCGAAAAACACTGCGCGCACTCCTATACCTCGGCGATCTCGGTTTCCTTCTCTTTAACGATCTCGCCGATCTTCTTGATGAATTTGTCGGTCAGCTTCTGGATATCGTCCTCAAGATCAGCCAGGCCGTCCTCTGTGACCTCGCCGGCCTTTTTCTGCTTCTTAAAGCGCTCGATCGCGTCGCGCCGCACGCCGCGCACGGCCACCTTGGCCTCCTCGCCACGCTTTGACACCTGCTTGACAAGCTCTTTTCTGCGCTCTCCGTCAAGCGGCGGGAACACGAGGCGGATAACCTTTCCGTCGTTGTTGGGGTTGATGCCTATGTCGGATGCCTGAATGGCTCTTTCGATAGCCTTAAGCAGCGTTACGTCCCACGGCTGAATAATGATCATTCTCGCCTCGGGCACCGAAATGGTTCCCACCTGCGCGAGAGGCGTGGGAGCGCCGTAATACTCAACCGTTACCTTGTCGAGGATGGCGGGGTTCGCTCTGCCCGCGCGGATGCGGGACAGGTCCCTCTCCAAAGCCTCAATAGCCTTTCCCATTCTTCTTTCAGATTCCTGCATAACAATCTTCCTTTCTTCGGCGTGTTCGCCGTTTTATGATACAATAGTGCCGATATTCTCTCCGCACAAAACTTTTACAATATTCTCGGGCTTGTCAAGTCCGAACACCAAAAGCGGAATGTTGTTGTCCATGCACAGCGTGGCGGCCGTGGTGTCCATGACCCCGAGGCCCTTGTTGAGCACGTCCATAAACGAGAGGCGGTCGAACTTCTTCGCGTTCGGATTGACGTTCGGGTCGCTGTCGTAAACGCCGTCGATCTTTTTGGCGAGCAGGATAACCTCGGCCCCGATCTCCGCGGCTCTTAAGGCCGCCGCCGTGTCGGTCGAGAAGAACGGGTTTCCGGTTCCGCAGCCGAAGATCACAACTCTGCCCCTTGAAAGATGCGCGCCCGCTCTGAGCCTGATATATGGCTCGGCGATCTGCCGCATCTCGATCGCGGTCTGCACTCTCGCCTCAACGCCCAAGCGCTCAAGAGCGTCCAACATCGCAAGGCAGTTGATGACCGTGGCGAGCATTCCCATGTGATCTGCCCTTGAGCGATCCATGCCCTCGCCGTCGCGACCCCTCCAGAAGTTGCCGCCGCCGATCACTATTCCTATCTCGCAGCCCAGGTCATAGCAGTTTTTGATCTGTTCCGCTATGGCCTCGATAGTTTCATGGTCAAGGCCGAACCCGGTGTGTCCCGACATGGCCTCGCCACTGATCTTTATCATAATCCTCTTATACTTCGGTGTCATTGTTTTTCTCCCTTCAAAAATATTTTCGGATAAATTCTGCGGGTTATTATTCATCCATATTCATTTCATCGTCCCTGCTCCTTGAGGATGACGCGCGCGTCCCGATCTCGTCGTCTTCGTCATCGGAGGATGCCCGGCTTGACGATGAGGATGAGGAACTTCCACTCTGCTTTTTGTATGTGTCAAGCTCGGACTCCACAACGTCGAGCTGATCCTGAAGCAGCTGCGCGTCGTTTTTAAGCTTGGTGTTTTCCTCGGTGAGCGTCTTGACCTGAGAATCACGCTCGGCGATCGGGTTCACGATAAGTGTGAACGCCATCACGAACGCCGCCAGAAACAACGAGATGTTAAGCAGAATAATGCCGATAACCAACAGCGGCCTGCTTCCCCGCTCCCGATTTTGATTTTTGTCGCCGTAATATTTTTCTTTCATTGACATTTCCTTTCAGATACTTCGTAAAAAGCAATCATATAAATTTTTATTCACCGTTAAATATTATTATCTCATCATAAACTCGCCAAGCGCGCCAAGGTTCAGCACTCCCGTGACCAGCAGGGTCATGATCGCGCCGCTCGTCATTATGCCGAGCAGCACCGCGGGAAGCGCGTATCTCGCGCGCATGTCGAGCAGGCCCGCGATCATTGAGCCTGTCCACGCGCCCGTGGTCGGGAACGGGATCGAGACAAACACGTATATCGCCACGGCTGCCGCCCTGGCGCTCTTCCGCGAAATATCTCCGGCCTTGCGGTGGGTCCTGTTCTCAAGCCACACGGCAAATCTGCCAAGAAGCTTGGTCCGCTTCAGCCATTTTATAAGCGGGCGGAACGCTATCAGAATAAACGGGACGGGCAGAAAATTGGCTATAACCGATATACCATATATCTGAAGAATATTCGACAATGTGTGCTCAACCTGAGACAGGCCGTATATCATCGAACCTCTTATTTCCGATACGGGCATTATCGCCAGCAGAAAAGTTGTTATGTACGTTGTCAGTGTCTCGCTCATTACTATCCTCCGCGCGCCCGCGCAAGGCGGGTGATTTTCTGTTCATAATATTATATCACGAAACTTCCGCCATAGCAAGATATTTATGTTAACATTTGATTAAATTTCTTGTCCGCGCGTCTTTATTTTCTGCGGCGTCGGGGAGCGTTTCCCGAGATCCTCCTTCGTCTTTCCGCGATTTTTATGTTCTTTCTTATCTTGACGAACATATAAACGGCAAAAATAACAAGCGCCGCCAAAATCAGTATGATCAACACGCGTATGATCGTGACGCTCCACAGAAAGCTGAAGAACCGCATCAAAAATCCGAGCGGGTGCCGCTTAACGCCGCTGTCCGCAAACAGCTTTCCGCTGCCCACGACCTCACCGTTCAGCGTAATGTTGACCGCGCCTATCTCGTCGCCCTGATTGACCGGAGCCACCAGATATTCCGCGGTTTGGGGCTCAAGGACCAGGTCCTCCTCGTTCGCGTCGATCGGGATCGTCACCTTTATATCGCTGTCGGTCGACAGCGTGGTATGGTCTGTACCCGAGCCGAATTTCACTCTTATCTCGCTGACCATGTCGCCGCGCGAGACCGCGGTCACGGTCTTATAGTTGTCTATGGCGTATTTCAGCAGGTTCCTCGAGTCAAAGTGCCTGTCGTCCTCGTCCGCGCCGTTCATCAGAACGCCTATGACCTCAAGGTCGCCCTTTTTCGCCGACGAGACCATGCAGTAGCCCGCCTGGGAGGTGTGGCCCGTCTTTATTCCGGTGGCGTACTCGTAATAATAATTCGGGTACCTGAGTGTCGACAAAAGACCGTTGGTGCTGATAAACGTCCGCTGCGTCGTCTTGTCGGTGGCGGGGATAACGACTCTCGCGGTCGCCGCGAGGTCGCGGAACATGCTGTTCTTCACAGCCTCGGCCGCGAGCTTCGCCATATCAGCCGCCGTGGTGTAGTGATTATCGTCGTGCAGGCCGTGAACATTCACAAAATTCGTTCCTGTCATTTCAAGCTCCGCCGCCCGCGCGTTCATTCTCTCGACAAAAGTCGGAATATCTCCGCAGACAATGATCGCCAGGGCCTGCGCCGCGTCGTTGCCCGACTGCACGATAAGCCCCTGCAAAAGCTGCTCGACCGTGATCGTCTCGCCTTCCTTGAGCAGCATGCTCGAGCCGTCCGCGGGCAGGTTTTCAAGCATTTCGGGCATGACCAAAAACGCCGCGTGAAGGCTTATCTCGCCCCGCTCGATCGCCTCGAGCGTCAGCAGCGCGGTCATGATTTTTGTGGTACTGGCCGGATACACGCGCTTGTCCTTGTCCTTTTCAAACATTATCTCGCCGTTTGTCAGGTTCAGAAGCACGGCGCTCTCGTTTTCGCTTAAATTCGGCTTGCCGTCGGCACCCACCCTCGGATCGGGCGTGGCTGTCGGCTCCGCCTCCGAGTCTTCGTCGGAATTTTTTGCGGTCCTCGAGCTGCCGTCGGCCGCTTCTTCGTCGGCGTCCTCGTCGTCATTATCGGCGCGCCGCGCCGCCGACGGCTCGGGGTCCTCCGACTCGTCGTCTGAACCGCCGCTGCCTCGGATCGTGCCGCGCTCGGGCTCGTCCGCTCTTGCCGTCTCCGCCGCCTCGCTCTCGTCAGCGGGCGCGGCCGCCGCGCGCAAAGGCGCGAGGCAAAGCGACGCGCACAGAACAAGCGCCGCCAAAAACGAAAACAACCTCTTTAAATCTATATGCTCGCTAATGTGTCTCACGTTTAAGCTTCTCCTTTCTCTCGCGCTCCGCCTGAGAGAGCCTTATATAGTTGGGCACAAGCTCCGAATAGCTGACGGTCTCGCCCTTTTCAAACATTTCGGCCGCGGCGCAAGCGACCGACGCCGCCGAATTGAGCAGCGCGTTCGCGGGCGCGAAAGCAGCTCTTTCGCCCATCCGCTCCTCTATCTCACCGCGGTGGACCGCGACGCCGTCGCCGAGGAACAGCGCGCGCTTTCCCTCAAGCTCGCTCAAAAGCTCGCTCAACGCGATC
This sequence comes from uncultured Monoglobus sp., assembly GCA_947630135.1. Lineage (GTDB taxonomy): Bacteria > Bacillota > Clostridia > Monoglobales > Monoglobaceae > Monoglobus. The sequence continues at coordinate 103,560 of CANRGH010000003.1, read as the reverse complement.
GCCCTGTCGGGCGAGAGCCGCGTCAAGCTGCCGTCGCCCGAAAACAGCGCGTTATAGACCTGCCCTCTTCTGGCGTCCATGATCGGGCAGATCACGCCGTCAAAAAACCGAACATTGTTCGCGAGCCCGAGCAGCGTCGAAACGGCCGCGCACGGCCTTTCCGCCCCGCGTGCAAGCGCCTTTATCGTCGCCGCGCCTATTCTGACGCCCGTAAACGAGCCCGGCCCCGCCGCCGCGGCGAAACAGTCGATATCCCTCGGCTTTATTCCGAGATCGTTAAACAGCTCCGCGATCATTGGCATTATCTTCTGCGAGTGGGTCCTTCCGTTGTTCAGCGTGTACTCGCCTATTATCTTAGCGCCGTCATACACCGCCGCCGAGGCGGGCATACAGCAGGTGTCTATTCCCAAAATCAGCATATCCTTATCTCCCTGAAGTCGTCGCCCCGCGCCGAATCTTTCGCGATCTCGACCCTGATCGTGTCGTCGGGCAGAATTCCTTTTATATTATCCGCCCACTCAATGACGCAGATCCCATCTCCGAACAGATACTCGTCCATCCATTCGCGGGTGCCCTCGTCCGCTTCCTCTATTCTGTAAACGTCAAAATGGTAAACCGGCGGATCGCCGTCATAGTGATTGACCAAAGTGTAGGTGGGGCTTGTGACCGCGCCGAGGCCGAAGCGGGCGGCTATCCCCTTGACAAACGCGGTTTTTCCCGCGCCGAGGCCGCCGACAAGCGCCACGACCGAGCCGGGACCCAGCCGCTCCGCGAACCCGGACGCGATCTCCTCGGTCTCCTCGGGAGACGTTGACTCGTATATTTCCATAAAAAGATTTACCTCATTAAAAATATTTCACTTTATATTATATTTACAATATGTCATAAAGTCAATAATAAACTATTGAATATTTTTAAAAAATCAATTATAATAGTGATATATTATTTAAAAACCGCGCCGCGGGCGAACAGACGGCGCGATAAATTTTAAGGATGTGATCAATATGCAAAGAGTGGACAAAGCAAATTATTATCTGGATATCGCCGAGACGGTAATCGAGCGCGGCACCTGCCTGCGCCGCAACTTCGGCGCAATTGTCGTGCGCAACGACGAGATCATCTCGACCGGCTATTCGGGTGCGCCCAGGGGCCGCGCCAACTGCTCCGATCTGGGCTGGTGCATGAGGGACAAGCTCGGCATTCCGCGCGGCGAGAGATACGAGCTGTGCCGCAGCGTCCACGCCGAGGCCAACTGCATAATCAGCGCCTCAAGGCGCGACATGATCGGCGGAACGCTTTATCTGGTCGGCAGAGACGCCAAAACGGGCGAGCTGGTCGAGAACGCGAACTGCTGCGCCATGTGCAAGAGGCTTGTGATAAACTCGGGAATTGAAAAGGTAATTGTGCGCCGCACCGACACCGAATACGAGGTCATTCCGGTCGAAAACTGGGTCGAGAACGACGAGACCCTGGACGGCGCGCTGGGATATTGATCTGATGAGCGGCATGAACTGGACCAAAGCGCAGTCGCGCGCGATAGAGCACCCCGGCGGCGAAAACATGCTGGTGGCGGCCGCGGCGGGAAGCGGAAAAACCGCCGTGCTTGTCGAGCGTATAATCAGAAGAATACTTGACAAAAACGACCCGGTATCGGTGGACGAGCTGCTTGTGCTCACGTTCACGGACGCGGCGGCAGAGGAAATGAGGAACAAAATCGCCTCCGCCATCGAGCGCCGCCTCGCCGAGGACCCCGACAACCGCCGTCTGAGGGAGCAGAGCATGAAAATGGGGGCGGCGGATATTTCCACGATCCACTCCTTCGCGAAAAAAATAATAACCAATAACATACATAAAACCGACATTCCGGCTGATTTTTCGATCGCGGATGGCAACGCGAACGCCACGATAATCAACGAGGCGCTCGACGACTGCCTTGAGCGGTTCTACGAGCGGATCGACCGCGATCCGTCTTTTGCCGCGCTGACGTTCGGCCATGGCGGAATAAAAAACGACAAAAACCTGAGAAAGATGATCATCTCGCTTTACGCGTTTGCCCGCAGTCTGGCGAGGCCCGAAAAATGGCTCAACGACTCGGTCGACATGTACCGCTGCGCGGCGAGGTCGGACTTGTCTGACGACAGCCCGTGGGGAAAAGCGCTCGCCGAAGCTGTTCGGAGAGAGATCGACTCGGGCTTTAAAAACTACCGCGCGATCGTGAGAATTCTCTGCCGCAGCTTTCCCGGCAACGAAAAAGCCATGCGGTTTTATGTAGACGAGGCGGTGCGCTATTCCGACCTCAAAAATTTTGACAGCCTGAGCGAGTTTTACGAGAAAAAGAACGCGATGAAGTTTAATACCATGCCCGGGGCGACCAAAGAGGAAAAGGCTAGCCCCGAGCTTATAGCGGAGCGCAAAAAGATCAAAGATCACCGCGACATGGCAAAAAAAGTTGTTAATGAACACAAGCTCTTTTTATACAGCGGCGTCGGGCAGATAACCGACGGCATAATCAAGCAGTATCCCGTTATCCGAACGCTTAAAAACATACTTCTTATGCTTATGCGGCGACACCGCCGCATGAAATTAAGCCTCGGCCTTCTGGATTTTAACGACCTTGAACATTATCTTTTAAATATGCTCACGAACCGCCGCGGTGAGCCAACCGAGCTGTGCGAGACCCTGAGGGGCAAATACCGCGAGATATACGTCGACGAGTATCAGGACACCAACAATATTCAGGACACTCTGTTCCGTGTGCTGTCGGGCGGCAGGGGCAACCTGTTCATGGTCGGCGATCTGAAACAAAGCATTTACGGATTTCGCAACGCGTCGTCGGCGCTGTTTCTGGATAAATACAACCGCTACGGCGCGGGCAGCGGAGGAACGCTGACTACACTTTCCGACAATTTCCGCAGCCGTGAAACCGTGGTGCGGACGGTGAACGAGATTTTTGAAAACATTATGACCGTGAACACGGCGGGCATTGACTACGACGAAAACGAGCGGCTTAGGGCGGGGGCCGACTTCCCCGCCGCCGAGGACGAGAGCGCGTACGCGACCGAGCTCATAATCTGCAGCCCCGTGCCCGGCAAAACGCGGCACGAGATCGAGGCCGAAGCGGTGGCGAGACGCATAATCGATCTGGTCTACAATCGCAAAACACCAATATACGACAGCAAGACAGGCGAAACGAGGCCGATAGAGTTCGGCGACATAGCGGTGCTTTTCAGGAGCATATCTTCTCCTCTCGACGTGTATGAAGCTGTCTTTGCCGAATACGGAATTCCCACTCTTTCAAAGAGCGGCGGATTTCTGGAGTCGGTCGAGATCGGAACGGTTCTGGCGTTTCTCGCGATAATCGACAATCCGCTTCAGGACATTGACCTTATCGCGGTCATGCGCAGCCCAATATTCGGCTTCACGGCCGACGAGCTTGCCGCGATCCGCGCGGGCCGCAGAAAATGCAGCTTTTATGAAGCGGTCGAGGCGGCGGCCGAAAGCGACGACAAAGCCGCCGGATTTATCGGCGCGCTGAGCAAAATGCGCGAATACTCCGAATATATGGGCATTCACGAGCTTGTATACAAAATATGTTACGACTTCGACTATATAGCCGTCGCCTCCGCGATGCGCGGCGGTGAGGGAAGGCGCGCCAATCTGCGGCTCCTGCTTAAGACCGCCTCGGATTTTGAGCGCAAGGGCCTGAGCGGGCTTTTTGACTTTATCGAATACCTTAAAAACGTGAGCGGAAACGGCGGGCTGCGCATGGCGGTGACCGCGGACGGCGGTTCGGCGGTGCAGCTTATGACGATACACAAATCCAAGGGTCTCGAATATCCGGTCGTCATTCTTGCCAACGCGTCCTACGAGAACACGAACTCCAATCCGCTTGTGTTCAGCGAAAAGCTCGGCATAGCCTTAAGCTATGTCGACACCGAGCGGCGGGTGAAGTACCCGACTCTGCCAAGGGACCTCGTGGGATACTACAACAACATTGATGAGAGAGCCGAGGAAATGCGGCTGCTTTATGTCGCAATGACCCGCGCGAGGGAAAAGCTCATCATTTCGTTCTCGGAAACCGGCAAATCAAAAAAGTGGAAAAAGCCTTTCTCGGACGAAAACGGAAAAATTTTCAGCGTCTGCGTTGAAGACACGTCAATTTTAAGAGACTGGATCGTGTTCGGCCTTTTGAACAACGAAAACCTCGACGGTCTGCGCGAAATGATGGAAAATGATATTTCCGACTTTATCGTTCGCGGCGGAGCACCGGTGTCCGTGACATTTTTCCGCGGCACGGAGGACGCGCCCGCGGCGGAGCCCGAAACCGCCGAAAGCGGCGGCGTCGGCGCGGATATAGACCCGGAAAAGCTCGGCGCGGCGCTTGAATACGAATATCCGCGGGCGGAGCTGACAAAGATACCGCTCAAGCTCTCGGTGAGCGAGATAAAGAATTATCTCCGCGAAAACATCGGCGAGCAGGAATGGGAATACACGCCGCGGCTCCGCAGCATAGCGGATCGGACATTTCACAGAGCGGAGCGGAACGACGCGGCGGAGCGCGGCACAATCACTCACTTTGTGCTCCAGCATATCGACCCGCTCAGAACCGAAACGCCCGAGGAGACCGCCGCTCAAATATCCGAGCTCGCGATCAAGGGCGTCATCAGCGGAACTCAGCTTGAGCGGGTCGACCAAGACTCGATAATTACGCTGTTTAACTCGGAAACGGGCGCGGAGATCCGCGCCGCGGCAAAGCGCGGCGAGCTTGAACGTGAGCTTAAAATGCTGTTCCCGATGAAGGCGTCGGAGGTCTACGGCGACCCGACTCTCGATAACGCCGAGATCATCGTCCAGGGCGTGGCCGACTGCGTATGTTTGAGCGAGGACGGCGCGGCGCTTATCGACTACAAAACCGACAGGTGCACGGCGGAGCAGGCCGCGGCGCTGGCCGAAAAATATCGGGTGCAGATCGAGTGCTACACCCGTGGGATCGAGGCGATCTTAGGCGTGTCGGTGAAAAAACGGATTATATATTTTCTGACGCCCGGCACAGCGGTCGAGATATAAAAGGAGGGACTTATGAAAGGACTTATACTGTCGATCACGGCGGGGCAGGGGCACAACCAGACCGCGCATGTTCTTGACAAGCAGTTCAAACAGCGCGGCGTCGAGACCGAGTATCTTGACGTTTACGGATATATAAATCCTCATCTTTCGGACTCGGTGAACAGAATATACCTCATGTCCACTAAAAACATACCCAAGATATATGGCGGGGTCTATCGCCTCGCGGAAAAGCGCAACATTCAGCCAAAGGTCGGGGTCCGCGGCATGACAAAGCTGACAAACTCGGTGCTGTCGCGCAAGCTTATAAACTTAATAAAAGAAAAGCGGCCCGATTTTATTATTTGCACCCATATTTTCGCGGCGCTGCTCGTGACCTATATCTCGTCGATCGAGAGCCTGAACGCGCTGACCGTGGGCATCGTGACCGACTTCACCGTTCACCCGTACTGGGAGGACTCGTATCTTGACTATTACATCCTGCCCGACAAACGGCTCGTAATCCAGGGCATGAAAAAGGGCTTCCCCGAAAACCGCCTGCTGCCGCTCGGCATACCGATCGACCCCAAGTTTATGAACAAGCACGACAAGGCAGAGGCCAAGCGCGAGCTCGGGATAGACAGCGAGCGCGCGGTTCTGGTCATGAGCGGAAGCATGGGCTTCGGCAACATAGTCAGCGAGATACGCCAGCTTGACAAGCTTGATATTGATTTCGGGATAGTGACGATCTGCGGCCGCAACAAAAAATTAAAAGAGCGCATAGACGCTCTTAAAACCAAAAAGAAAATTTATAACCACGGCTTCACCAAAAAGGTTGATCTGTTCATGGACGCCTGCGACTGCATAATCACCAAGCCGGGCGGTCTCACGACCAGCGAGGCGCTGGCGAAGCAGATACCCATGCTTATGAACAACCCCATACCCGGTCAGGAGGACAGAAACGTGGAGTTTCTGCTGAACGCGGGCGCGGCGATGAAGATAAGCCGCACCAACCCGCTTGACGAGGCGGTCTATCAAATGTTCATCAGCGACGAGCACCGCGCCCTTATGCGTGAAAACATGCGGCTCCTTGCCAAACCGACCGCCGCCGCTGACCTCGTCGATTTTGTTATAAGCAAAGTAAACAATCAAAAACAGTAATAAATTATTAACAGCGGCATAGCTTTGGCTATGCCGCTGTTTAATTTTCCGAATAATAACAGTGCCCGAACCGGAAACCGGACAAAATATTTGCCGGCAGTTATGGACACACTTGCGGATTTATAGTTTTTCATATTTTTATTTGACCTTTTGGAAATAATATGATAGAATGTATTTTGCCACGTAAATTAAATATTTTACTCTTTATATTAAGGGTGCATTTTTCATTGTGTAAAAATGTACGCTCTATTTTCGCATCCTTGTTAAAGAGTGAAATAATTTGCGTGGCAGCAATCGGAGCTAAACATTTTTCGTGTGTGGTTCCGATTGAGACCACACACTTTTTATTTTTCAGGAGGTACATTTTTATGAAAAGAGTTTTAAGTTTAGGACTGGTAATGACAATAATGATTTGCGCGCTGCTGACGTTTATGCCCGTGACCGCCGCGACAATAGTAAATAACGGCACTTTTGGCGCAAATGGCAATAATTTGACTTGGACACTCGATGATAAAGGAGTTCTGACAATCAGCGGCGTGGGCAGTATGGGAATAACTTCAGAGGACAGTGAAATACCATGGAGAGATGTACGACGCTCTATTTCGTCAGTCGTAATTGAATATGGTGTAACAGATGTTGGTGTTAATGCATTTGAAAGCTGGTCTGACACGCTAACGAATGTTTCTTTGCCAAACAGTATTAAATCTATCGAAAGTGGCGCATTTAGCTATTGTTACGGTCTTACGAATATTAACATTCCGGACAGTGTTACTTTAATAGACAGTAATGCGTTCATGATGTGTACAAAATTACAAAGCGTAAAAATAGGTAATGGCGTTACTTCTATTGGAACCGCGGCATTTTATTCTTGCAATAAGCTAACGGATGTAACTGTTGGCAGCAGTGTTAAAATTATCGGAGAGAGAGCGTTTGTAAATTGCAAATCGCTTGCAAAAATAGAAATCCCCGATAGTGTTGAATCTATTTGCAGCGAAGCATTTCTTGATTGCAGCGCCTTAAAAAATATAACAATAGGCAGCGGGGTCACATCCATTAGCTTTCATGCATTTTATAATACTGAATATTATAATAATAAAAATAACTGGATTAACGGAATTTTATATATAGGCAGCTATTTAATTGATACTGATTTAGATATAACGGAATGTATAATAAAAGAAGGCACCACATGTATAGCTGATATTGCACTAAAATGCTATGAAATAAAAACATTAACCATTCCCGCAAGCGTTATTTCTATTGGAAGCAGTGCGTTTGATTTCTGTTATAACTTAACGGATATATATGTATCGGAAAAAAATCAACATTTTCGCTCGGAAAGCGGCGTTTTGTTCGATAAAAATATGACCGCCTTAATTAAATATCCCGCAGCTAATACAAAAAGAAATTACATGATTCCCAACAGTGTTGCGTTTATAAAAGATTACGCATTTAATGAATGTAGCAATTTGCTCAGCGTAACTATTCCTCACGGTGTAACTTCTATACAATATAGCGCATTCCAAGGCTGCCGCAATCTGAAATGTATAGAAATACCAAATAGTGTTATATCCGTTGATAGATTTGCATTTTATAATTGTGATAGTCTTAGCGATATATATTATGGCGGAAATAAATCCGAATGGCAGGCGATTGAAATTAATTCAAATAATGATTCCTTGTTGAACGCCGCGATCCACTATAATTCAACAATGCCGGGCGGGGCAACGCCCACGCCAAAACCGACGCCTACTCAAAAGCCTGCTCCCACACCGACGACAAAGCCTACAGCCGACCCAAACACGCCTTCGGTTGAGATCATCGAAGTTCGAAATGGATTTGTGACGGCTAAAGTAAACAATTGCGATGATACCGATGCGCAGGTTATTTTGGCGGTGTACAACAAAAACGGCGCACTGATCGAAATGCAGAAATATTATAACTTCGGCGATGTAACGTTTTTTAGTGCTAATCTGCAAAACGCGAATATAAAAGTAATGCTGTGGAGTAATACGGACAACATAAAGCCGCTGGCCGAAACCGCCGAAATGAGTTTGTAAAAAATAATTAATTCTTCCCAATTAAATTCAAAGGGCGGGCGGCCGAGGTCGTCCGCCCCTACGGTGTTTTATATACTATTATTCTAATAGCTGCGTCACAATGCGCGCCGCTTATCAAAAAAATCGCAGGCGATTTTTTCTTATCGCTCTGCGATTGTTCCTTTTCCCGCAAAGTGCACTTCGTTGGCGCTTTGTGGGAGCCCTATTCGCTACGTTGGCTCCCCTTGGGGGAAGCTGGCTGCGGCTTGTCCGCAGACTGAGAGGGGAACCCCACACAAGTACCCCTCTCCGTCTTTCCGCCGTTGGCGGAAATCCACCTCCCCCGAGGGGGAGGCAAACGGGACCGTGCCGCCGGCCGGATGTGGGCATCCGGCCCTACAGTATTTTAGGGGGTAAAACGGGCGGATAATATCCGCCCCTACGGTGTGATGAAACCTGTAGGGGCGGCAATCTGCCGCCCGCTCTAATCGCTATTCACTAATTACTAATCACTATGTTCGTAGGGGACGGCGCCCTCGACGTCCCTCCCTAGTTCCCAGTCCCTATTCTCTAGTCCCTACGTTACCATAACTTTAATCTGTCTTTTTCGTCTCTGTACATGGCGCAGCCGGACTGCATATGGTAAAGCTCCAGAAACTCGCCGAAGTTTGACAGAACCATGTTGACCCTCACGCGGTTAGGCGCGTGAACGTCGGTGGCAAGCAGCATCTTCGCGTACTCGTCGGTGCAGACCGTTCTGTAGGTTCTGGCGTAAGTCTTAAACAGTTCGTCAAGGTTGGGGTTATCCGCTCCCGCAATGTCAAGGATACACGCCACGGCCCCTACGTCCGCGATGTTCTCGCTGAGCGTCAGGCTGCCGTCCACAAAGCATCCCGGCAGAGCCTCAATTTTTCCGTATTCCGCGACAAATTTTCTGCACATCTCATTAAAAGACGAATAATCCCCGGGCAGCCACCAGTCGCGGTAGTTTCCGTTTTTGTCGAACCGCGAGCCCACGTCGTCAAAGGCGTGGGTGATCTCATGGGCGATCACGCTGCCTATCCCGCCGAGGTTTGTCTCAAACGACGCGTTGGGGCTGTAATACGGCGCCTGAAGCACGCCAGCGGGAATTACTATGCAGTTTTTCGCGCGGTCATAGTAGGCGTTGACCGACTGCGGCGTCATGCTCCATGCCGATTTGTCGACAATCTCGCCGCTGTTGATCAGCTCGTTGTTCTTGTCGTTAAGCATCAGATTATAGTCGATTACATATTCCATCAGATTTCCACCGTCGTCAATGCTGCGGACGGAAAAATCGTCATTCTTATAGCTCTTTATATACTCCGGATAGCCTATGTTGACCGAGATCGCCTCAAGCTTATCCTTCGCGACCTCCTTGGTGACGCCGCTCATCCAGTCGAGGGCGTCGATCCTCTTTTCAAACGTCTTTATTATCAGATCGGCCAGATCCTCGATCTCTTTTTTGGACTCGGCCGAAAAATATCTCTCCACATATTCCTCACCCAGCTCCATACCCGTCAGCGACTGAGTGATTGTGACCGCGTAGGCCGAGGGGGCGATCTTTGAGTCGGTGCCGCCAATGGCGTTGATGTAGTTCCGATACGCGTCGAACAGCGCGGAGTTTAAGTACATGGCCGAGCTGTCAAGCACAGAGGCCTTAAGATACTGCTTGATTATCTTAACGTTCTGCGGCCTCAGCTCATAGTTAATGGCCCGCGCCAGTCCCCTGTCGTAGATCACCACGTCCTCGGCGGAGTCATAGCCGAGATTTTTGATGTATTTCACTATTCCTATGTTTGAAAACAGGTCCTTAAGCTCGTCGGCCGAGTACACGTTGTATATCATCTCGGGCTCGTTCCACAGCGCCTCGTCCATTGTCTCCTCCGCAAGGCGGACGCACAAATTCACGACCGATTCCGCGTTCTTCGCGGCCTCCGCGGGCTGCTGGCCCGAGGCGAAAAACAGCGCCCTTACATACTCGCGGTAGGCGTCTCTGACGTTATCATATCCGCCGCTTTTGACTACCCCCGGCTCTATTCCGGTGTAGCATGCCTCAAAGGATAAGCGGTACTGCGTGGAGTCCATGAAGTCGGTGTTTATCTTGATCGGAATAAGCGAGTGGAAGCCCGCCTTTTCAAGCTCGGCGAGAACGTCGGGCAGATCGGCGAGCCCGTTTATGCCGTCGATCATCTCGAGATACGGCCTTATCGGGTCAATGCCCACCTGCTCGCGGTATTTTTCGTTTGACGCCGCCATGTAAATATCCAATATCTTCTGCTCGTTGCTGCCGTTTTCGGGCAGGTCGCCGACATACGAGTCGGAAATTATATCGCCGATAATATTCTGAATTCTGTACGCGTTGTTCTGAGCGATCTGCTCAACGTTTGACCACTTGGCGTAGCCCGCGGGAAGTGTCGTCTCTGAAAGCCACTGCTCGTTAACATAGGCGTAATAATCCTCTTTGTAAAGCTCGCCGGAGGGCAGAGCCGCACGGAACTCGAGCATCCTGCCGTAGACGAGCACGATCTGGTCATAGAGTATATAATCGTCGGAGCCCAAAGTCCCGTCCCCGTAGCCGTAAACGAGACCGGCGTTTTTGAGGCGCGCTATGTCCTGCTCGGCCCATTTCGGAACATCGGTGAAGAAATCCGAGCCGTCGCCCAGATCGGTGGGCAGATCGTCCGCCGCGAGAACGCGGCTGACAATAGCGAAGCTCTCGACGCGCGTGATATAATCGTTCGGGTGGAGCATGCCGTCGTCAGAGCCGCCGAGAATTCCAAGCGCCACCGCAAGGCCGAGAGAGTCGTAATACATCGGGTCGATCCGGTCATAGTCCGCGAAAGCCGAAAGATCGGCGGGCATGACCGCCTTAAGCTCGTCGCCAAGCCCCTCGATAAGTATATAGACCGCCCGCGCGCGGGTGACATAATCGCTGTCGGGCGCGGCAGGAGCCTCCGCCGTATCAAGCGCCGCCTCCGCGGTGCCGGCGGCGGGCTCGGCGCAAACGGAAAAAGGAGCCGAAAAACACAACAAAAGCATTATTGCCGCAAGCAATACCGAAAACTTTTTCATGTTTCTCAACTCCTAAAAAAATCCTTATTCAGTTAATTCGTTTTTCAAAATCCGTTAAATACCTAATTTAAGTCGCCCTTTTTCTCGTAAATGCGGTTTATCGCGCTAATAAGGGCCAGGAGCGACGCGTTGATTATGTCGTTGTGTATGCCGACGCCCCATGTCACATTTCCGTAAGGGTCAGACAGCCCGATATACGCGCAGGCCTGCGAGTTTGAGCCGGTGCTTATCGCGTGCTCCTCATAGGTCTCGATCGTGTACTTGCCATGGAGCACGTCGCCGAAGGCCTTCACGACCGCGTCCAGTCTGCCGTTTCCATGGCCGGTGAGCACCTCGCTCTTTCCGTCCTCCTCGAGCGTGATGTGGGCGATAATTCCGTCCTTCTGCTCAAAATGCGCCTCAAGCATCTTGATCTTTGTCTCAATGTTTATGTAGTTCTCTCTGAATATATTTACGATCTCGTCGGGCTGAAGCTCCTTATGCAGGTGGTCGGACACGTCCTTTACCATATAGCCGAAGTCCTCGCGCATCTTTTTGGGAATGTTGAAGCCGAACCTCTGCTCCATAAGATAGCCTATTCCGCCCTTTCCCGACTGGCTGTTGATCCTGATAACGTCGCCCTCATACTCGCGGCCCAGATCCTTGGGGTCGATCGGCAGATAAGGCACCGTCCAGTAGTTCTCATGCTTCTCGTCGCGGTACTTCATGCCCTTGGCGATAGCGTCCTGATGTGAGCCCGAGAATGCCGCGAACACCAGCTTTCCGCCGTACGGCTGGCGCGGGTCGACCCTCATACCGGTGAGGCGCTCATAATGCTCGACAACGTCCTGAATGTCTGTAAAATCAAGGCCCGGGTCAACGCCGTGGGTATACATGTTAAGCGCGAGCGTCACAATATCCACGTTTCCGGTCCTCTCGCCGTTGCCGAACAGCGTTCCCTCAACGCGGTCGGCTCCCGCCAGCAGGCCGAGCTCGGTATCCGCCACGCCCGTGCCTCTGTCGTTATGCGGGTGGAGCGAGAGCACCACGTTCTCGCGGTATTTCATATGCTCGCTCATATACTCGATCTGCGAAGCGTAAACATGCGGCAGCGACATCTGCACCGTTACCGGGAGATTGATTATTACCTTGCGGTCGGGAGTGGGCTTCCACACGTCGAGCACCGCGTTGCACACCTCAAGAGCGTACTCGGGCTCCGTGCCCGTGAAGCTTTCGGGGCTGTATTCAAAGCGGTAATCCGCCCCTTCCTCCTCGGTCAACTTTTTGAGCAGCTTGGCGCCGTCGACCGCGATCTTCTTGATCTCGTCCTTGGACATTCTGAAGACCTGCTGTCTCTGCGCGAGCGAGGTTGAGTTATAAACGTGCACGATTGCGTTCTTCGCGCCTCTTAAGCCCTCGAACGTCTTTTTAATTATATGCTCTCTCGCCTGAGTCAGAACCTGAATGGTAACATCGTCGGGTATGAGATTATCCTCGATCAGCCTGCGAAGAAAGAGGTACTCCGTCTCCGACGCGGCCGGAAATCCGACTTCAATTTCCTTAAAGCCTATCTTGCACAGATAGATGAAAAACTCCAGCTTCTCTTCAAGGCTCATAGGCACCACCAAAGCCTGGTTTCCGTCTCTTAGGTCAACGCTGCACCATATGGGCGCTTTTTCGATAGCGTCTTTTTCTGTCCACTTCATTGATTTCACGGGCGGCATAAAATAGCCCTTTTTGTACTTGTTAAAGTTTTTCATGTTACCTCCTCCTTTCAAAGATTTTTAAACAAATTAATAAAATATAATGAAAACTCTAACTTACCGGAAAAATCCGATAAGGATTTTATTATACCATATCAAAGAATGTTTTGCAATACGAATTTACCCGAATATTTCATATTTTTTAACTTTGGATAATTATGCAAATTTCGCGGGTTTTATTGATATTTTTAAGAGAAAATAGACAAAAAGAAACACTGTCGTAATACAAATGTAACCTGCTTTGTGTTATAATTATTCTGAATAATAACGCCTATAAAGGGGAATTGATATGGCGGCAAAAACAAAAACAACAAAAAACACAAAATCAAATAAATCGGCGAAGCCGAAGCAAAGCGGCGGCCGTGGCGCGGCGAGAGCCGCCGCGAGAGCCGAAAAGACCGCTCCGGTCAAAAAGCCCGTCAAGCGCATGTCGGGCGAGGTGCAGGGAATACTGCTGATCGCGGCAGCGCTGCTGCTCGTGTGCGCGTTTTATGTGCCCGCGGCAGGGATAGTCGGACAGTTCATCAAAAACGTGTGCTACGGCCTGTTCGGCGCGGCGGCCTCGATCTTTTTCGTGTACTTTTTGATCGCGGGAATAAACGCGTTCCGCGACAAAAGCTCCGAGAGCGCCGCTTACAAATGGATAATCCTGCTCGGGCTTATGATATGCTCGGGCGTGATCTACGCGCTGTTTAAGCGCGACACCGGCTTTGTTGACGGAGGTTTCGGCGCCAACCTGCGCAATCTTTACGAAAACGGCATTGACGGCGTCGGCGGCGGAATAATCAGCGGATTTCTCTGCAAGGTCCTGACGCTGCTCATCGGCTATATGGGCGCGTGGGTATGCGCCTGCGCCCTGACATTGGTGCTGCTTATTATCCTCACCGGCGTTTCGATAGAGGGGATATTCAGGAAGATCATCAACTTTTTCGGCGGCGTCAAAAACAGCTTTCGCGAGCGCATGGAGAGCGAGATCGAGATCGACCCGATAGCACCGCACACCACCGAGCGGAAAAAAAAGAAAAAATCAATATTCGCGCTCATGTCAGAGCGCCGCGCCGCCAAAAAAGAGGCAAAGCGCCGCGCCAAGGAGACCGCCGCCCGCCAAAAGGCCGAGGATCCCTCTCCGCCGCGGCGGAAGCCCGAAATCCCCGAGACCCCCACAAAGCCGCAGCGCTTTGTGATACGCGAGGACGACGATCAGCCCGAGGCGGAGTCCGCGAGGCAGCGGTTCAGCATTGACGACCTGCCGTTTGACATTGACGGGATAAAGAGCGGGACTGCGGAGATCGAGACCGAGGTGCCCGACGACGATCCGTTTGCCGGCGTTGACGTGCCTGAATTCCTCGACAAGAGCAAGACGGGCGCGCTCACCAAGACGCCCGACGAAAACGGCGTGATCTCCGAGGAAAGCGACCCCGACGATTTTGAGCCGCCGAGCGACGCGAAAATGGAGGACCGCCTCGACCCGATGACCAAAAAAGCACTGGACAGCGGCGTGCCGCTTGACGAGGCCGTGACCAAGGGCCGCAAAATGCTGCTTGACGAAAAGGCCTCGCCGGCCGAAAAGATAGCCGCCGAGATTGAGGAAAATGACGCAAAGCCGCAGCTCGTTTACTATCAGCTCCCGCCGATCGAACTTTTGGCGGAGCCGAAGCACAAACGCAAAACCAAAGATGAAATAAAGCGCGAGCTTGAAGAAAAGGCCAACCACCTGCTTGACACGCTGAACAGCTTTAAGGTCGAGGCCGACATAATCAACATAACCCAAGGCCCCTCGGTGACGAGGTTTGAGCTTCAGCCGGGCAAGGGCGTCAAGGTGGCGCAGATAACCCGTCTGGCCGACGACATCGCCCTGAGTCTCGCCGCTCCCGGCGTCAGGATCGAGGCTCCGATCCCCGGAAAGGCGGCCATAGGCATCGAGATACCGAACTCCGAGCGGCAGTCAGTCCCGATCCGCGAGGTCATCGACACGCCCGCCTTCCGCAATCGCAAATCCAAGACCACGGTCGCGCTCGGCAAAGACATCAGCGGAAGCTGCGTCGTGGCCGACATCGCCGACTTCCCGCACATTCTGATCGCGGGAGCGACCGGCTCGGGCAAATCCGTCTGCATCAACTCGCTGATAACCAGTATTCTCTATAAGGCGAAGCCGAACGAGATAAAAATGATAATGGTCGACCCCAAAATGGTCGAGCTTGGCGTTTACAACGGGATCCCGCATCTGCTGATCCCGGTCGTGACCGACCCGAAGCACGCGGCGGGCGCCCTCAATTGGGCCGTGATCGAAATGCAGAACCGCTATGCGCTGCTTAAGGACAACAAGGTCAGGAACCTTGACGGCTACAACAAGCTCATGGAGGAAAACGGCGAGCCGGACGCGAAGCTTCCCGAGATCGTGATCATCATTGACGAGCTCGCCGATCTGATGAGCGTCGCCAAGAGCGAGGTCGAAGAAGCGATAAACCGCCTCGCGGCGCTGGCGAGAGCCGCGGGAATGTATCTGGTGATCGCCACGCAGAGGCCGTCGGTCAACGTCATCACGGGCGTTATCAAGGCCAACATTCCCTCAAGAATAGCCTTCGCTGTCTCACAGCAGGTCGACAGCCGCACGATCATCGACTCGGCGGGCGCGGAAAAGCTGCTCGGCATGGGCGACATGCTGTATTACCCGCGCGGCGAGCTGAAGCCGATACGCGTTCAAGGCAACTTCGTCTCGGACAACGAAATCGAGGCGCTCGTGAATTACATAAAAAATCAATACGAGGCCGAATATGACGAGGAGCTCATTGAAAAAATCGAAAAAGAGCACGAGAAGGTCGCCGCCGATCTTGAGAACGCGGGCGCGCGCGAAGCCGCGGCTTCGGCATCCGCGGGCGGCTCTGGCAGGACGGATGATATGTTCCTCGACGCGGTCGAGCTGGTGCTTGAAAGCGGACAGGCCTCGGTGGCCATGTTCCAGCGCAAATTCAAAATGGGCTATCAGCGCGCGGCCAAGCTGATCGATCAGATGGAAGAGCGCAAAATAATCGGCCCCTACGAGGGAACCAAGCCCCGCCAGGTCCTCATAACCCGTCAGGAATTCAACGAAATGAAATTTAACCGCGATAATTCATAAAAATTGCGAGGTATGCAAAATGAAAAGAAAAATAACCGCTTTTGCCGTTTTTATCACAATGCTCCTGTCGGCTGTATCTCCCGCGTTAGCGTTCAGCTTTCCCGAGCCCGATTGGGGCGCGCTCCTGCGCGAGCGCGAACAGATGGTCAGCCAGACAGATTTTGAGCTTTACGCCGAAGGCTGCATTCAATCGGCGCCATACTACGGCGCAAAGTTCGAGCCGCGCGGCGGAGCCTATATCGGAATGATTGCCGAGACCTCGGAGGAGTTCGCGCCTCTCGGCTGTTATCTGACATATATCGACAACATGAATCAAGACGATTTGTATTATCCCGCCAATCGAATGATCGAGGATGACAATGTTGTGGCTATGGTCGGCTGGACTATATCCGACCTTGACAGCGTGAATTACGGCACGGTATACTCGGTGCTCGAGCGGCTCAACAGCTACGGCAAGCCGATGTTTATCAGGTTCGCGAACGAGATGAACGAGTCCTCGATCGGCCTCGATCCCGATAAATATATCCGCGTGTTCCGCACGGTGGCCGACATTGCTCACGGGTTCCCCAACCTGGCGGTAGTGTGGTCGCCGATGGACATAGGCTCGCTCGACCGCCCGTTCGGATACTTTTATCCCGGCGACGAGTATGTCGACTGGGTCGGCCTAAGCAGCTATTCCATGATGTATTTCCTCGGCAATCCCGACACCACATACAAAGACAGCGTTTACTTTATGACCGGCGACTACGCGTGGGCGACAAACAAAGTAAAGCCGTTTATGAACTTTTTAAGCGCCAACAACATTAACAAGCCGATAATGATCAGCGAGGGCGGCGTCGCCACCAACACAAACTTCGGCCCGACACCGCAGAATTGGACTGCGCCGAGAATGCGCAATTTCCTTTGGTCGCTCGTGATGAAATATCCGCAGATCAAAATGGTGAACTACTTCAACACCCACCGCGCGAACGAAACTTCGAGATACGACATAAACGACTACCCCTACGCCCGCGAGATCTTCAAAGAGGCCGAAAACAGCGGAGCATATATCAGAGAGGCCGGCGGACAGCCCGACTTCGTATTTCAGCCCGCGAACGGCGCGGGAACATTAGCCGCGAAAAACGGATTTGTGAAGCTCTACACCCTCGCGCACATTCCGAAGCAGCCCGACATCACTGTTAATTACTACATTGACGGAGGTTGGACGCATTCGGCAAGCCAGATACCCTATATATACAATCTGAACATCTCGGCTCTGGCCGACGGAGCCCATTCTCTTAAAATATCCGCCGCGGGCAACGAAAAAAGCTACACGTTCTACAAGCGCGGCGGCGCGATCGCTTTCGGCGCGGAGCCCGAATACGTCCCCGCCGCTCCCGAGATCAGCGTCACGCTGAACGGTTCAAAAATAACCTTTGACCAGCCGCCGATCATGGATAACGACCGCGTTCTCGTGCCGATGCGCAAGATATTCGAGGCGCTTGGCGCGGATGTGTACTGGGACGATGCCGAGCAGACCGCCATAGCCGAAAGGGGCGGCAAAACAATAATAATCCCGATAGGCAAAAACTACATGACGGTAAACGGCAGCCGCGTAACGCTTGACGTACCCGCCCAATTGATCAACAACCGAACGTTGGTTCCCGCCCGAGCCGTCAGCGAAGCCCTCGGCTGCGCCGTAGACTGGAACGACCCCGCCCAAACCGTGATCATCACCGATTAACAAAATCCCCGCGGCACATTTGGCCGCGGGGATTTTGTTATTTGCTGAGTTTATACAGCGCATATTGATTGAGCGAGACGCCTTCTCTCTCCGCGGCCGCGGCAAGTGAGCGATGAAGCGATTTCGGGACTCTGACAACAAATTTGCCGCTGTAACGATCCTCGCTGCCCGGCAGCGGCACATCAAATCCGTTTTCAAGCTTTGCCTCAATATATCCTTCCATTGCATCCAAAATATTTTGATACGCCTCATCAAACGTTTCACCGTCGCTCTGACAGCCGTCAAGCTCCATTACGCGCGCGTAAAAATACTCGCCACTCTCATCATTGACTTTTTGGATAATAAAATTATAAGGCAGCTTCATGTATTCTTTAACAGTCATATGCTTTACCTCCGTTACTGCTTTGAAATTCTGATTAAAATATCCTTAACATATACCGCCTTGAGAGGGGTTCTTTCGGGAATAGTGACAACATCTCCATCATCGTTAATAAAATGCATATGAGGGCCTTTTTGTCTGTCAAGCCTATATCCGAACGCGTTTAAAACGCGCTGCGCTTCCTCGGGTCTGATACCGTTTGGCCTGTCTTTCATCTTATTAATCAATTTTTCGATCTGAGACACAATATCACCTCAAAATTATAGTATCATATTTAGTATCATATGTCAAGTTTATTTTTATCTCAAATTAAAAAATGCGCAGCCGGAGCCGCGCAAAAAAATGCACAAACCCCAATTGCTGCAACACAATTTCACAACAATGTCAAGAACAGACAACGCGTAAACAGAGGGTGCATTTTTATCAATGATAAAAATAGCACACGTTATCCGTTCTATTAAATTGTGAAATTATGTTGCAGGAATATTATAGCATAACACTATCAAAAATGCAATATTTATATTTTATGAACCGAAAAAGAGTTGTAATTTACAACGTTTTGTGATATAATTAAGTTAATATCGGATTATTGAAAGGGTGATAGCATGTCAAACAGAGAAATAGCAATTGATTTGATAAATAATCTTCCCGAGTATAAACTGGCATATATTATAACATTTCTTAAAGGCGTTACCTATGATGATGATATTGAGGACGACATTTATTGCCGCAAATTGGTTGATGAATATTTAAACGACAAAAGTCCCGACAAACACGAGACAGTTTCGATTGAAGATTTGGCAAAGGAATTGGATATCGCCTTATGAAATATCATGTTGTGATCGAGAAAAAACCTTTGAAATTCATAAAGAAACAGCCGCGTAATCAACAAGAGCGGCTGCTAAGGGCAATTTACAAACTTCCGGATAACGGAGACATTGCCGCAATAACCGACAGAGAAGGTTATTTCAGACTGCGTGTCGGAGATTATCGTATTATATTCATCGTTGATAACGGCAAATATATTGTTTGCGTTATCGACGCAGGAAACCGCGGTCAAATTTATAAAAAATATTAACAAATCACCGCGGTTGATGTGCCGCGGTGATTTGTTATTTCTTACCATGTTTCCTCATAAAACCAAAGGTTTTCGCATATTCGCTCCGTGTACAGTGTGTTTCCGTCTGTGCACGATATGAAACCGTTATTTTCCGCCTCAAACGGGCCTTTGTAAATTGTTTTAACGTCATCTATATTGTCGTTTGGTAGGAAATACACGCCACGGCTCATGCCGGAGGGCGCTATCCCGCGGCTGCCGAAATCTATTTTTATTATATTCTTTTCTTTGGTTATTTTTTGAACTCCGTCTAAATCCATGACCGCGATAACATTTCTGTCGTTAAGCGGTTCCCACCGTCCTTTGAGGCTGCCGCTGTTCATATCAATCACCTCATCAATATGAATATAGTATTTGTCAAGCCCAGCTGTTTCCTCGGGCGGCGGATCTTTCTCGGCGTCATACACTCCGCTGATATTGCCTTCATATATAACATACGCCGCCGCGTTGATTATCCCGCTGTTTTGCCGAGCCGTGTCTGAAACCTCGGTTTTCGGGCACACGCTCGAATTTGAGCCTACCGCAATCAAAAGCATAAACAGCGGCAGCAATAAACCCAATATCAACTTTTTGATCGCGGTAATTCCGATCGCTCCCAAAATCGCAGCGATCAGTACTTTGGCTTTTTTCATATACCTATCTCCTATGTGTCAAGTTCATACATCCATAATTTTTTGTCGTCCTCGGAATATACGCCTATAATATAATTAAACGAAAACTTCGCGTCCGTCGGGAACCCATACCTGCCTGTTTGCTTATCATAAACACAGTAAAAGCCGCTTTGAGCGGGCGGTATTCTGTCATTACGGTACGCAAAAGCGCCGCGCTCACCGTACAAGAGCGAATTTGCCTCATCGTCTATGTTTTCCCACACGCCGCTTATTTTTATTTCGGCAATCAGATTGTCCGCTTCCTTATCGCTAAGTTCATACATTTTTACAGTCTCGCCGTCGCCGTGAAATCCGCCATGAGTGTCCTTGTGTAAATCGGCGCCGCGCTCGGGTATATCGATCATAAGAGCTTTGTCATATTTATTATAATTTTTGACTTCTATGGTTATAACGCATACCGCGGCAAAAATCACAGAAACCGCGAACGATGCGGCGGCAATAATCGCAAAAATTTTAAATATTTTTAAAAACGCGCGTTTTTTCCTCATAACTGTTCCTCCTGTATTCCAGAATGTCCGCGGGCTGGCAGTCGAGCGCGCTGCATATTTCCGCGAGAGTCGAAAACCTTATCGCCTTTGCCTTGTTGTTTTTGAGTATCGAAAGGTTGGCGGGGGTTATGCCGATTCTCTCCGCCAACTCCATTAGCCCGATCTTGCGCTTCGCCATCATAACGTCAAGATTAACTATAATTCCCATTACGCCACCTCATATCGTCAGATCGTTTTCAAGCTTGATCCGCACGGCGGTCTCAAAAAGCCGCGACAGCGTGAAGCAGAACAGACCGCCGCAGACAAATATAATGACTATCATCACCGTCGAGACCGTCGGCAGAAAAAACAGCTTCAAAACATACACAAGCCCTATGCACCACGCCGCAATGCCGACGTTTCCGAGCGACTTCACATTATCGACCACAAACGGATCACCCGCTTTTATCGTCTTAAACATTTTTCTGAGCTGCCGCATAATGAAAACTGACGCGATGCCCGAAAGAAAGACCGCGCCCGCCTGAACATAAAAATCAAAGCCTCGGTAGCCGTAGAGATAGACCGCCGCGGGCGAAAGTGCGCAGGCAGGGATCCCCAGCCAAAACATAGTGCTCACGCACCACTCGGTCAGCGTTATGATCTTTGATCTGTACATAATATCACCTCATTTTGTTTTGATATTTTGATTATATCACCAACAATATCATTTGTCAATAATTATTTATTGTTTTTCGATAAATAATTATAAAAAACAACCCCGCGGTATATAAACCGCGGGGATTTTGTTTTTAAATTAAACCAGCTCCAGTACGGACATTTCCGCTGCGTCGCCGCGGCGGGGTCCGATCTTGATGATTCTTGTGTATCCGCCGTTTCTGCTTTGATACTTGGGAGCGATCTCGTCAAACAGCTTCGATACGACCTCTCTCTTTGTGATGTATGAGAGCGCCTGTCTCTTGGTGTGAAGCGTGTTCTTTTTACCGAGCGTTATCATTTTGTCGGCCATTCTCTTAACCTCTTTGGCTCTGGTTGTGGTAGTCTCGATCTTGCCGTTTTCCAGAAGCGAGGTTGTGAGATTTCTGAGCATGGCGCGTCTGTGAGCGGTCGGTCTGCCCAGCTTTCTCTGCTGTGCCATATAAATCACCTCTTCCTGTAATTCTAAAACTATTAATCGTCATTGGCGAGGCTCAGGTCCATAGCCTGAAGCTTCGACATAACCTCCTCAAGCGACTTTCTGCCGAGGTTCCTCACCTTCATCATGTCGCTTTCGCTGCGGGTCGTCAGATCCTGAACGGTGTTGATGCCCGCGCGCTTTAAACAGTTGTAGGAACGGACTGACAGGTCAAGCTCCTCGATAGTCGTCTCGAGAACCTTCTCCTTCTGTCCCTCTTCCTTCTCTATCATGATCTCAACGTTCTTCGCGTTGTCAGACAAATCAATGAACAGTCTCAGATGCTCGCTGATTATCTTTGCCGCAAGAGACACCGCCTCGGCGGGAGAAATCGTTCCGTTTGTCCAAATCTCGATCGTGAGCTTGTCATAATCAGTAACGTTGCCTACGCGGGTCGTCTGAACCTCATAATTAACCTTTTCAACCGGTGTGAATATGGAGTCGGTGGCGATAACGCCAATCTGGTCGCGAACGAGCTCCTTATTAACATCCGACGAAACATAACCGCGGCCTCTGTCAATCACGATCTCCATGAACAGCTTCGCGTCGTCGTCCAGCGTGGCGATGTGCAGATCCTCGTTAAGGATCTCAACGTCCGCGTCATGCTTGATGTCGCGGGCGCAGACCTCGCCGGCGCCCTCCTGATTAATGTAGATCGTCTTCGGCTGGTCGGAGTGAAGCTTGATCACCAGGTTCTTTATGTTCAGTATGATCTCGGTAACATCCTCTTTGACTCCGGGAATGGTGGAGAACTCATGGAGCACGCCGTCGATCTTTATCGATGTGGAAGCCACACCGGGCAGAGACGACAGCAGCATCCGTCTCAAGGAGTTGCCGAGAGTCGTTCCGTAGCCCCTCTCAAGAGGCTCGATGACAAATTTCGCGTATTTTTCATCTTCCGATGACTCAACACATTCGATTCTCGGTTTTTCAATCTCAATCATTGTTAAACCTCCTATAAAATTAGGATATAGGCAAAAAGCCTATTATTTGCTGTAATACTCGACTATCAAGTGCTCCTCTACAGGGAAGTCGATATCCTCTCTGTCAGCAAGCGCAATGATTTTGCCTTCCAATGTGTCTTTGTTCATGTCGATCCACTTGGGAACCAGTCTGTTGGAGTTTCTCTCAACAATGTCCTTCATTCTTTCGGCGTTTCTGCTCTTTTCCTTCAGGCTGATGACCTCGCCGGGCTTAACCAGGTAAGAGGGAATGTTAACTCTCTTGCCGTTAACCGTGACGTGGCCGTGGTTTACTATCTGTCTCGCCTCGCGTCTTGTGTTGGCAAGACCCATGCGGTAGATAACGTTGTCAAGTCTTGACTCAAGGATGCTCAGCAGGCACTCGCCCGTAACGCCGTTCATCTTTGTGGCCATAACATAGTATTTAGCGAACTGTTTTTCCAGAACGCCGTATATAAATCTGACCTTCTGCTTTTCATTAAGCTGCATGCCATATTCGCTCTGCTTTTTCCGTCTCTGGTCAAAGGTTCTGTTCGAGCTCTTGTCTATGCCCATAACGGCGGGCTCAATACCCAGAGTGCGGCATCTTTTAAGCACAGGCTGCATATTTTTAGCCATTTTATTTCCTCCTTCAAATCTAATTTTAATATTCGGTGTCCGCGGTTTAAACTAAACGCGTCTTCTCTTCGGCGGTCTGCATCCGTTATGGGGGATGGGCGTAACGTCCTTGATCATGTTGACCTCAAGACCCGCGACCTGAAGCGCTCTGATAGCCGCCTCGCGGCCCGAGCCGGGGCCCTTAACGTATACCTCAACCGTCTTTAAACCATGTTCCATAGCCGCTCTCGCCGCTGTCTCCGCCGCCATCTGCGCCGCGAAGGGTGTGCTCTTTTTGGAGCCCTTAAAGCCCAGTCCGCCCGCGCTGGCCCACGAGATCGCGTTGCCGGCGACGTCTGTAATGGTAACAATGGTGTTATTAAATGTAGATTTGATATGTGCCGCGCCGCGCTCGATATGCTTTTTCTCTCTGCGGCGTCTGGTTTTCTTTACTGTTTTTGCCATTGTATCTTTCACCTCCTATAAGAAATACGGCATTCCTTTGATATTCAAATCAAAAGAAAATTCAAAATCAATCGACCGATCGCTTATTTCTTCTTGTTAGCGATGGTTCTCTTGGGACCCTTACGGGTTCTGGCGTTGGTCTTGCTGCGCTGTCCGCGGACAGGGAGACCTTTTCTGTGACGAATTCCTCTGTAGCAGTTGATCTCCATCAAACGCTTGATGTCAAGAGCGATGTCTCGTCTCAGGTCACCTTCAACGTTGTAGTTGTCGATCTCGTTCCTGAGCTTCTGAACGTCTTCCTCCGTCAGATCGCGGACTCTTGTGTCCGGATTAACGCCTGTTGCCGCCAAAATCTTTCTGGAAGTGGAGAAACCGATTCCGAAGATGTATGTGAGGCCTGCCTCAACTCTTTTGTCGTTCGGTAAATCCACACCTGCGATACGTGCCATAATTATTTCACCTCCATAAATTTTTCAATGAAAAAGCGGAGCAGAATTTCACCCATACTGCTTGCATATGGCATCGGCAAAAAATAAAGTGGTTTTAATGCCTGACCCTGCTCCCGGTTTGTTTTCCCGATTATCCCTGCTTCTGTTTGTGGCGGGGGTTCTCGCAGATAACCATTACCTTGCCCTTTCTTTTAATTATTTTGCACTTTTCACAAATAGGTTTAACTGAAGGTCTTACTTTCATTTCCTTCACCTCCTAAATTTGTATTATGCCCGAAAATATGGAAAGCCATACTAACGAACCGTATTATTTTACCATAATTTATACTTAAAGTCAAGAAATATTGTGAATTACGGCTATGTAAATCTTTAACAAACTTTAAGAATTTTTAAAAGAATTTTAAGTCAAGATTTTGAGTTTTGGTTTCTTTCCACACAAGCTCCGAGCGCTCGGTTATTTTTTTCTCGACTCTCTCCTTCCGCGCGCCCTCAAGAGGCGCGGGGCGATTCGCTGCCGCCCGACGAGTTTATCGTCACGCTTGTTTCCGCCGACGCGCTTTCGGCCGCGGGCCCATCCTTATCGCCGCACGAGCGCGGCAAAACCGCCGACACCGGCAAGGTCGGCAGAACCGCAAATAATCTTTTCATAACAAATTCCCCGGATCGAATTTATTTCGCTCTCCATGTTATTCTGCCCTTGGTCAGATCATAGGGCGAGATCTCGACCGTCACCTTGTCGCCGGGCAGTATCTTAATGAAGTGCATTCTCAGCTTGCCCGAAATGTGCGCCAGGATCTGGTGCCCGTTCTCGAGCTCGACCTTAAACATCGCGTTGGGCAGTGCCTCGACAACCTTGCCCTCTACCTCAAGCATATCCTCTTTTGACATAAAGCTACACCTCCTCGTATGTCTTATTCTCAATAATTTTTCTTATCTCGGAGTCCGCGGTTCCGCCCGGGGCGGTCAGAAAGCTTGTGTCCCCGACCCTGCCCAGCAGGGTCAGGTGCAGGTTTTTCTTGAGCTTCGCTCGGCTTATTTTTCTGGTGTCGCCGTCAGAAATTCTGACGTACTCACCGTCAACCCTTTCAACGACCAGAAATATTCTGCCGCTGCCCCGTCCGGCTTTGGCCTCCACTATATCTCCGACGCGCAGCGCCGGTCTTGAGCTATTTTTCATAACGCACCTATCCGCCGAGTCGCGTCGTATTATCCAACACTTTCAGCATACACAAAATTTACGGAAATTATTCCCTATCCGATCTCGTCGCAGCCCGCGGGGAACGTCAGCAGCATGGGATCGCCCGTTGTTATAAGCACCGTGTTCTCGTAATGGGCCGACTTCTCGCCGTCTTGGGTTATGACCGCCCACTCGTCGTCCGCCACATAAATGTCTTTTTTTCCGCCGCACACCATCGGCTCGATGGCGATGACCATGCCGGGCCGCAGGCGTATGCCGCGGCTGCGAGTAACATAATTGGGGACCTCGGGGTCCTCGTGGAGCTCCGAGCCGACGCCGTGGCCGCAGTAATTCCGCAGCACCGAAAATCCATTTGCCTCCACGTAATTCTGAACCGCCCTTGAAATGTCCGATATGCGATAGCCGTCGCGGGCGAACTTGAGCGCCTCGTAAAAGCTCTCGCGGGTCACGCGCACAAGCTTTTCGGTCTTCTCATCAACCTTGCCGACCTTGAACGTTCGGCAGGCGTCGCCGTGATAGCCCTTATAGCAGGCCCCCACGTCCACGCTGACAACGTCGCCCTCCTTGAGGGGAACGTCGTCGGGAAAGCCGTGGATAACCGTCTCGTTGACGCTGGCGCAGATCGTGCCCGGGAAGCCGCCGTAGCCCTTAAACGAGCCTGTGCAGCCCTTTGAATGTATATAATGCTCGGCGATCTTGTCAAGCTGCTTTGTGGTAACGCCCGGACGGACAGCCTCGCTGACCGCCTTTAAAGTCTCGTAGGTATAGCGGCCCGCCACCTTCATCTTTTCGATTTCCGATCTTGATTTTATCTTAACCAAAGCTACGCCTCCAGTGCCTCAAACACGACTTTGCTCGTCTCCTCGATCTCGCTCTGGCCCTTAGCCACTCTCAGCAGCCCCTTTTCTCTGTAATACTCGATAAGGGGCTCGGTCTGCTCGTGGTAGGTCTTAAGCCGCTGCTTCACTGTCTCGGGCTTGTCGTCGTCTCTCGCTCCCAGCTCACCGCCGCATTTGTCGCAAACGCCGGGGGTCTTCGGGGGCCTGTGCTCGGTGTGATATGTGGTGCCGCAGCTCCTGCATTCGAGTCTGCCGCTCAGCCTCTCGATGATCGTTTGGTCGTCCACTTCAATTGAAAGCACTTTGTCTATCTCGATAGGCGACGCGCTGAGCGCCTCGGCCTGCGCGAGAGTTCTGGGAAAGCCGTCAAGAATAAAACCGTTTTTGCAGTCGTCATTCTTAAATCTTTCGTCCATGACCTTGAGCATCAAATCGTCGGGAATGAGCTTTCCTTCGTTTATGTACTTTTCGGCAGTCCTGCCGAGCTCGGTCCCGTCCTTTATCGCTTTTCTTAAAATCGCCCCGGTGGAAATCGTGGGTATGCCGTAATGCTCGCTCAGTATCTCAGCCTGAGTGCCCTTTCCGGCTCCGGGAGCGGCAAGTAAAATTAATCTCATAAACAGTGCCTCCTTTAAAACATATAATGCAAAGACGCAAGAGCAGGGGATCTCCCGCCGCTTTGCGGGTCTCGCCTGCTCATGCCTGAAATAATTTTTTTGGTTAAAGCGGACTACTCCAAAAATCCCTTGTAGTGACGCATAAGCATCTGAGACTCGATACTCTTAACGGTTTCAAGAGCAACTCCGACAACGATAAGCAGTGATGTGCCGCCTATGGCAAAATTGCTGATGCCCACACCAAGGTTAATGATGATAGGCAGGATAGCGATCAAGCCGAGGAATATTGCTCCGACAAGAGTAATTCTCGAAAGAACCTTTGAAATATAATCCGACGTGGGACGTCCCGGTCTGATACCGGGGATAAATCCGCCGTTTCTCTTCATGTTGTTCGACATTTCAATCGGATTGAACTGTATTGCCGTATAGAAATAGGTGAAGAATATTATCAACAGGAAGTACAGTATAGCGTATACTATAGAGTCTGATGAGAATATCTTAAGGAATGTGCCCCAAAATCCGCTCTGGCCGGCCTGAACGCCGAAGAAGCCCGCGATCGTGCCGGGGAACGACATGATCGACATAGCGAAGATGATGGGGATAACGCCGGCCGACGCGACCTTAATGGGAATATGCGTGCTCTGGCCGCCGTACATTTTTCTGCCTACCATACGCTTGGCGTACTGAACGGGAATACGTCTTTCGGCCTCGTTCATGGTAACAACCAATCCAACCGCCACGATAATCAGAATGATGATCGCGATAACGCCGATGAGTCCGAGGCTGCCGCCCTTTGAATAAGCGTAAAGGGACTGAGCCATGCCGGGAAATCTTGAAACGATACCCGCGAAGATGATAAGCGAGATACCGTTGCCGACACCCTTCTCGGTTATCTGCTCGCCCAGCCACATGAGGAACGAGGTTCCGGCCGTGAACGTGAAGATAACAACGATCGCGGTAAGGAAGCCCGGGTTCTGAACAGCGTGGTAGCTCGCCAGCATGAAGTAGAGGCCTATGGCCTGGATCATGGCAAGAACAACCGTGCCGTATCTTGTGAACTGCGCGATCTTCTTTCTGCCGTCCTCGCCTTGCTTTGAGAGTCTCTCAAGCGCGGGAATGGCGACAGTCAGAAGCTGCATGATAATTGACGAGTTGATGTACGGTGTGATGCTCATTGCGAATATTGTGGCGTTCTGGAACGCGCCTCCGGAAATAATGTCAATAAATCCGAATATTGAGTTTTCACCCGTAAATATTTCTCTCATGGCCGCCGGGTCCAGAAGAGGAACCGGGATACATGATCCAAGGCGGAAGATAACGATCATTATCATTGTGTAGATAAGCTTTTTTCTGAGGTCAACGATCTTCCACGCGTTACGAATGGTTTCAAACATTACTAAATCACCTCAGCCTTTCCGCCTGCCGCGCTAATTTTTTCAGCCGCGCTCTTGCTAAATCTCTTAGCCTTAACGGTCAGCTTTTTATTCAGGTCGCCGCGACCCAAAATAACTACGCCGTCATTGATCTTGCTGATAACTCCGCTCTCCTTGAGCGTCTCCGCCGTAACCTCGGCGCCGTTATCAAATTTGTTGAGCTCTTCAACATTTATTGAAGTGTACTTCTTTGCGAAAATATTTGTGAAGCCGCGCTTGGGCAGTCTTCTGTAAATAGGCATCTGGCCGCCCTCAAAGCCGGGACGAACATGTCCGCCGCTGCGGGATTTCTGACCCTTCTGACCTTTTCCCGAAGTCTTACCGTTGCCGCTTCCGTGGCCTCTGCCGACTCTGAAAGCCTTTTTCTTCGAGCCTTCAGCCGGAGATAATTCATGAAGTTTCATGGAGTCCACCTCCTCCTTTTTTATCAAAAATAATTGTTTACGGCTTTCGCCTATTCAGCTACAGTGACAAGATGCTTTACCTTAAAGACCATTCCTCTTACCTGAGGATTGTCGGGCAGCGTGGCTGTCTGATGCAGCTTACGAAGACCAAGCGCCTTAACTGTGGCGACCTGATCGGGTTTCGCACCGATAGTGCTCTTGGTTAAAGTTACTTTAATTGTATTAGCCAAGGTTCTTACCTCCTATTGCTTTTAGCCAAGAATTTCCTCGGGCTTCTTGCCTCTCAGTCTGGCAACCTCCTCAACGCTCTTGAGTGAAGCCAGCGCCTCGATGGTAGCAGCCACAACATTCTTGGGATTATTGCTGCGCAAGCACTTTGTTCTGATGTCCTTTATGCCCGCGAGCTCCAGCACCGCACGCGCGGCTCCGCCCGCGATAACTCCGGTACCTTGCGCGGCAGGCTTGAGCAGAACTCTGCCCGCGCCGTACTCGCCGATAATTTCATGGGGGATCGTGGTGTCAAGGATCGGAACGGTTATCATGTTCTTCTTCGCGTCGTCAATACCCTTTCGTATAGCGTCGGGAATTTCGGCCGCCTTGCCCATTCCGCAGCCGACGTGACCGTTATTGTCACCGACTACGACCAAGGCGCTAAATCTGAAGTTTCTGCCGCCCTTTACAACCTTTGCAACACGATTTAAATAAACCACTTTCTCCTCAAGCTCGAGCACGTCGGCGTCGATGCGCTCCTGCTTTCTGGTTCTTTCGCCCTTTTCTGCCATTTATCGTTTCACCTCTTTCTTATTCGCTAAAACTTCAGGCCGCCTTCGCGAGCGCCTGCGGCGAGCTCTGCAACTCTGCCGTGATACAAATATCCGCCTCTGTCAAACACGACGTTGGTTATGCCTTTGTCCAAAGCCTTTTTGGCGATAAGCTCGCCAACGGCCTTGGCCGCGTCCTTGTTTCCGCCGTATGACGCCTTAAGCTCGGCGTCAAGGGAAGATGCGGCTGCCAGGGTGTTGCCGGTCGTGTCGTCAATAACCTGAGCGTAGATATTCTTAAGACTTCTGAACACGCAGAGTCTCGGACGCTCGGCTGTGCCTGAAATCTTTCTGCGAACTCTCTTGTGTCTCGCGAGTCTTGAAACATTACTGCTTTTCTTTTTTATCATTAAATTCGCACCTCCTTACGGCCGCTACTTCTTAGCGCCGGTCTTACCTTCCTTACGTCTGATGTGCTCATCAACGTATTTGATACCCTTGCCCTTATACGGCTCGGGAGGTCTCTTTTCTCTTACTTCGGCAGCAAACTGACCTACCTTTTGCTTGTCGGGACCCGAGATAATGATCTGGTTCGGCTTGGGGACCTCAATCGTTATGCCGTCGATCTCCTCCATCTCAACCTGATGCGAGTAGCCGAGGTTCATAACAAGCTTGTTGCCCTGCTTCTGTGCTCTGTAGCCGACGCCGTTTATCTCAAGCTCCTTCTTAAATCCCTCGTTTGTACCGACAACCATATTGTGCAGCAGAGAACGAGTAAGACCATGAAGAGCTTTGTGTCTCTTGATGTCCGACGGACGCTTTACGTCAATCGTGTCACCGTTTTTCTCGATAACCATCTCGGCGGGAAGAGTCTGCGTAAGCTCGCCCTTGGGGCCCTTGACGGTCACCTGATTGTTCGCGCCGAGCGTTACGTTTACTCCCGCGGGAATAGCGATCGGCATCTTTCCTATACGTGACAATTTATTCTCCTCCTTTCTCCTCTTACCAAATGAATGCCAGCACTTCTCCGCCAACGTTCTGGCGGCGCGCTTCCTTGTCTGTCATTACGCCTTTGGATGTCGAGATTATCGCGATACCGAGGCCCTTTAAAACTCTCGGCAGCTCATCCTTTGACGCGTATGATCTCAGGCCGGGCTTTGAAACCCTCTTAAGGCCCGTTAATACCTTCTGTTTATTCTCCGCATATTTAAGTGTGATACGGATTACACCCTGAACGCCGTCGTCGATATACTCGGCGCTCTTAACATATCCTTCGTTTACCAGAATTTCGGCGATAGCCTTCTTCATCTTTGAAGCGGGAATGTCAACCGACTCATGTCTCGCGTTGTTCGCGTTTCTGATTCTGGTGAGCATATCAGCAATAGGATCTGTAATATGCATTTAGACTTTCCTCCTTTTTATCGGATTTCGGGACCGGTTTGGTTTTCCGTGTCAATTAAGACCACCTGGTCCCATTCTCTGTTTTATACTGTGTAACTGTCTTGCACAAAAGCCCCTATTTTTTACCAAGAAGCTTTCTTTACGCCCGGAATCTGGCCCTTATAAGCAAGCTCGCGGAAGCAAATTCTGCAAATACCGAATTTGCGGAGATAAGCGTGCGGTCTGCCGCATATCTTGCATCTGTTGTATTCGCGCGTTGAATACTTCTGCTTTTTCTGCTGCTTATTGATCATTGCCTTTTTCGCCATAAGCTTTTTTCCTCCTTATTCGCTTATTCGGTGCTACTTCGTAAACGGCGCGCCCATCAGAGTAAGAAGCTCTTTAGCCTCCTCGTCGGTCTTGGCGGTCGTTACAAAAGTTATATCCATACCTCTGATCTTGTCGATCTTGTCATACTCGATCTCGGGGAATATAAGCTGCTCTTTAACGCCGAGGTTATAGTTGCCTCTGCCGTCGAAAGAGTTGGGGTTGATTCCTCTGAAGTCGCGTACTCGGGGCAGGGCCGCGTTAAAGAGTCTGTCAACAAACTCATACATGCGCGAGCGTCTGAGCGTAACCTTGCAGCCGAGATTCATGCCTTCTCTTACCTTAAACTGCGCTACGGACTTCTTGGCCTTGGTTATAACAGCCTTCTGGCCCGTGATAACAGCAAGGTCGCCGGCCGCGCTGTCGCAGGCCTTTGAGTTCTCTCTGGCGTCGCTTACGCCCATGTTGACAACAACCTTAACGAGCTTGGGGATCTCCATAACGCTCTTATAGTTGAACTTTGCCATTAACGCGTCCTTGATCTCTTTGTTATATCTCTCTTCAAGTCTCATTTCAGACTTTTACCTCCTTCCTGAAGTTTGGGTTAAAACGTTTCTCCGCACTTTTTGCAGTAGCGCACGTGCGAGCCGTCCTCAAGGACCCTGCGGCCTATGCGGGTGGCTGCTCCGCACTTGTCGCAGACGTGCATAACCTTGCAGGCGTAAATCGGTGTCTCCTGCTTGACAATTCCGCCAACCTCGCCCATTCTGCGGGGCTTAACGTGCTTTGTGGCAACAGATACGCCTTCTACGATAACGGTGCGCTTATCCTTGTTAACGGATAAAACCTTGCCTTTTTTGCCCTTGTCTTTGCCGCTGCGAACAATAACCTGATCGCCGGTTCTGACATGCATTTTTGTAGACATCGTATTCCTCCTATTCATATTCTGCCGGCACGGCCGGCCTTAGCTCAATTTAATATCCGCCGCGCGGTTATAATACCTCGGGGGCAAGAGACAGAATTTTCATGTAATCCTTGTCTCTCAGCTCTCTCGCGACAGGACCGAATATACGTGTTCCTCTCGGGGTCTTGTCATCCCTGATCAAAACCGCGGCGTTCTCGTCAAATCTGATCTTTGAGCCGTCGTTTCTCTGTATACCCTTCTTGGTGCGGACGATAACGGCCTTGACAACGTCACCCTTCTTAACACCGCCGCCGGGCGTTGCTTTTTTGACCGAAGCGGTTATAACGTCGCCTATATTTCCGTATCTTCTGAAAGAACCGCCCATAACGCGGATGCACAGGATCTCCTTAGCGCCGCTGTTGTCAGCAACCTTTAAGATAGTTTGCTGTTGTACCATAACGGATTTCCTCCTATCTGAATTCTAAACTCTGGATTACCAAGCTTTAAATCGGCAAATTCGCGATTATTTCGCTTTCTCAATTATCTCGACCAGTCTCCATCTCTTGTCCTTCGAGAGAGGTCTGGTCTCCATAACCCTTACTCTGTCGCCAACGCCGCACTCGTTGTTCTCGTCGTGGGCCTTAAGCTTATAGGTTCTCTTCATTACCTTGTTATAGAGGGGGTGCTTTACATTCTCTTTGATGGCAACAACGATTGTCTTATCCATCTTGTCGCTTGTTACCTCGCCGACACGAGTCTTACGATAATTACGCTCTTCCATTTATCCGCACCTCCTACGCGTTAATGCCGGTGTTCAAACCGAGCTGCTTTTCTTTTATAACCGTCTTGCATCTTGCGATTTCCTTCTTAACGCTAACCATTCTCATCGGATTGTCAAGCTGGTTGGTAGCGTTTTGAAAACGTAAGTTAAACAGTTCTTCCTTTAAGTCCTGAACCTTATCCTCAAGCTCTTGAGTTGAAAGATCTCTAATTTCATTAATTTTCATTAACTATCACCTTCCGTTTCCTGGTCAGCCTTTCTGACAAACTTGCATTTCATCGGAAGCTTGTGCATGGCAAGACGCAGCGCCTCGCGAGCGACATCCTCCGAAACGCCGCCTATTTCAAACATAACTTTTCCGGGCTTAACCACCGCTACCCAGTACTCGGGCGCGCCCTTACCTTTACCCATACGGGTCTCGGCGGGCTTCTTGGTTACGCTCTTATCGGGGAATATCTTGATCCAAACCTTACCGCCTCTCTTGGTGTAACGCGTCATCGCTACACGAGCGGCCTCGATCTGATTGCTTGTCACCCACGCGGGAGCTGTCGCCTGAAGGCCGTACTCTCCGTATGTCACGAGGTTTCCTCTGTGCGCGGCGCCCTTCATGCGTCCGCGGTGAACTCTTCTGTATTTAACTCTCTTAGGGGATAACATTATCTTCTGCCTCCTCTCTGGTCGGAGTTCCTGCGCTGTCTGCCGCCGGGAGCGTCCGATCTGTTCCTTCTTGAGCGAGGACGGCTGTTGTTTGTGTTTCCTGCCGCACCTTTGTCGGTGAGGACCTCACCGTTATAGATCCATGTCTTAACGCCTATTCTGCCGTAGGTCGTGTTGGCCTCGGCAAAACCGTAGTCGATGTCCGCTCTCAGTGTCTGCAGCGGAATTGTGCCCTCGTGGTAATGCTCGACTCTGGCGATCTCGGCTCCGCCGACGCGGCCCGAAACCTGAGTCTTGATACCCTTGGCGCCCAGCTTCATGGCTCTGCCCATGCACTGCTTCATTGCCTTTCTGAACGAGATACGTCTCTCAAGCTGAGACGCAATGTTCTCGGCCACAAGCTGCGCGTTGAGGTCGGGGCTTCTTACCTCGATAACGTTTAAGATTATTGTCTTGCCCGTCATCTTCTCAAGCTCTTTCTTGAGCTTCTCAATCTCGCTGCCGCCCTTGCCGATAACTATGCCCGGCTTGCCGGCATGGATTGAAATGCGAACCTTGTTCGCGAATTTCTCGATTTCTATTTTTGCAACTCCGGCCTGGAATAACTTCTCTTTCAAGAATTTTCTGAGGTTATAGTCCTCAACGAGGCTGTCGCCGAAGTCTTTCTTGCTCGCAAACCAACGTGAATCCCAGTCTTTTATTATACCTACTCTGAGACCATGCGGATTAACTTTCTGACCCATGCTGTTTTCCTCCTATCTTATTCCTTCTCCTGAAGTTTTATTGTAATGTGGCTTGTTTTCTTGTTTATTCTGAATGCGCGGCCTTTCGCTCTCGCCTGTATCCTCTTGAGCGTGGGGCCCTGATCGGCGTAGATCTCCGAGATATACAGCTTTTCAACATCCATCTGGTGGTTGTTCTCGGCGTTTGCTATCGCGGAGTTCAAAAGCTTTTCAACAACAGGGCTCGCCGCCTTGGGCGTATGCTTCAGAATACCGATCGCTTCGCCTACCGGCTTGTTCCTGATAAGGTCGATAACGATGCGGACCTTGCGCGGCGCAATACGCACATGAGTAACCTTTGCTACTGCTTCCATATCTGTATGGCTCCTTTCAATACTCTGTTTTCTTTAAATACGCGCCTTAGCCCGTTGTCTTGGCGCCGGCGTGACCCCTGAATGTTCTTGTGGGAGCGAACTCGCCCAGCTTGTGGCCGACCATGTCCTCACTGACATACACGGGAACGTGCTTTCTTCCGTCATAAACCGCAATGGTATGACCTACCATCTCAGGGAATATTGTGGAAGCCCTTGACCAGGTCTTGAGTACGTTCTTTTCGTTTTTCTCGTTCATGGCGACAATTCTCGCCAGAAGCTTCTGATCCACGAAAGGTCCTTTTTTAACACTTCTGCCCATTTATATTCCCTCCTTATTTACTGTTGCGTCTCTTAACAATAAACTTGTTTGACGCCTTCTTCTTGTTTCTTGTCTTATAACCCAGCGTGGGCTTACCCCAAGGGGTAACGGGACTGGGCATACCGATCGGGGACTTACCCTCACCACCGCCGTGCGGATGGTCGTTGGGGTTCATGACAACTCCGCGAACCGTGGGGCGCCAGCCCATGTGACGCTTTCTTCCGGCCTTGCCCAGATTGATATTCTCATAATCGGCGTTGCCGACCTGACCGATCGTGGCGCGGCAGTTGAGGCGAACCATTCTTACCTCGCCGCTCGGCAGTCTTACCTGCGCGTATCCGTTCTCCTTAGCCATGAGCTGAGCCGTATTGCCGGCGCTTCTTACCATCTGGCCGCCCTTGCCGGGGCTGAGCTCAATGTTGTAGATCATTGTGCCGACCGGGATGTTCTTGATCTCCATTGCGTTGCCGGGCTTGATGTCGGCTCCGTCGCCGGAAATTATCTTGTCGCCCTTCTTGAGGCCCAGAGGAGCTATGATGTAATTCTTAACTCCGTCCTCGTACTGAATGAGAGCGATATTGGCCGATCTGTTGGGATCGTACTCGATGGACTGAACGGTGGCTTCCATTCCGTCCTTGTTTCTCTTAAAGTCAATAATTCTGTACTTTCTTTTTGTGCCGCCGCCGCGGTGTCTTACAGTAATTCTACCGTATGAGTTGCGTCCCGCCTTGCTCTTTAAGGGGCGGAGCAGAGATTTCTCGGGCGCTACCTTGTCAATCTCCTCAAATGTAGAACATGTCATCTGACGCAGCGAAGGTGTTGTA
This sequence comes from uncultured Monoglobus sp., assembly GCA_947630135.1. Lineage (GTDB taxonomy): Bacteria > Bacillota > Clostridia > Monoglobales > Monoglobaceae > Monoglobus. The sequence continues at coordinate 67,802 of CANRGH010000003.1, read as the reverse complement.
GGATTATATTTTTTAATTCCCATTTTTCAAATCTCCTTATCTGCAATTTTTCAAGGTTTATTACGCTTCAAACAACTCGATTGTCTTGCTGCCAGGGGTGAGCTTAACGACCGCCTTTTTCCAGTCGGCTCTCTTGCCGAAGTGCATGCCCTGTCTCTTGGGCTTGCCCTTGTAGTTCATGGTCGTCACTCTCTCGACCTCAACCTTGAAGATCTCTTCAACAGCCTTTTTGATCTCTATCTTGTTTGCGCCTTTCGCAACCTCGAAAGTGTACTTTCTGTCCGCGACCTGATCCATACTCTTCTCTGTTATGATAGGTCTTCTGATAATATCGTGCGCTACCATTACGCGTACACCTCCTCGAGCTTAGTGACCGCATCCTTCAAAATGATGCACTTTGTGTGGTTAAGCACTTCGTATGTGTTGATCGAGCCGACATATGTCGCGTCAACACCCTTGATGTTTCTCGCCGAGTTGACTATCTTTTTGTCAGCCTCGGGAAGAACGATAAGCGCCTTTTCCGTAACGTCCAGCTTCTTAAGCATATCCGCGATCTGCTTCGTCTTGTACTCGTCGCATGTCAGCGAGTCGAGAACGATGATGTCGCTGTCCTCCACCTTGGATGACAGAGCGGATTTAAGCGCGAGCTGTCTCGTCTTCTTGTTTACTCTGTATCTGTAGTCTCTGGGCTTGGGGCCGAGGGCGACGCCGCCGCCTACCCACTGGGGAGCGCGGATACTGCCCTGTCTCGCGCGGCCTGTGTCCTTCTGGCGCCAGGGCTTGATGCCGCCGCCGCGGACCTCTGTGCGGGTCAGCGTTGACTGTGTGCCCTGTCTCTGGTTGGCCAGATAATTCACAACCACTTCATGCATAACGCTTTCGTTGACTTCTACGCCAAACACGTTTTCATTCAAATCTATCGAACCGACAACCTGGCCGTCGGTATTATAAACGTCTACTGTAGGCATTCTCTATATCCTCCTCTCTCTGCTGCTTTAGGACTGAGCCTTGACTGCGTTGCGAACAACAACCAAGCCGCCCTTGGGACCCGGGATCGAGCCCTTAACCAACAGAAGATTGCGCTCTGTGTCTATTTTAACCAAATCAAGGTTAAGAATTGTCACCTTGTCGACACCGAAGTGTCCCGGCAGCTTCTTGCCCTTGAAAACTCTCGACGGATCCGAGCAGGCGCCCATCGAACCGGGGCCTCTGTGATAGTGGGAGCCGTGAGTCATGGGGCCTCTGTGGGTTCCCCATCTCTTGATAACGCCGGCGTATCCGTGACCCTTGCTGGTTCCGGTAACGTCGACCGTCTCGCCTTCCTCAAACTGAGCGACCGTCAGCTTGTCGCCGACGTTCATATCGGCCGCGCCGTCCAGCTTGAGCTCCTTGAGGTGCTTCTTGACCGGAACACCGGCCTTGCCGAAATGTCCCTTCTCGGGCTTGTTGGCGCGTCTTTCCTTCTTGTCCTCAAAACCGACCTGAACGGCGGTGTAGCCGTCAACATCCTCGGTTTTCTTCTGTACCACCGGACACGGACCGGCCTCGATAACCGAAACGGGGATAAGCTGTCCGTCCTCGGTGAAGACCTGTGTCATACCAATCTTTTTTCCTAAGATTGCCTTTTTCATAAAATTCTCCTCCTATTTACACGGGCATCGGTTTAGGCTTAAACATACCCGCGGGTCAGCGGTTGATAACTCAACTTAACCAAATTAAATTTTTAATTCAATGTCAACGCCTGCGGGCAGGTCAAGATGCTTAAGAGCGTCTATCGTCTTTCCGTTGGGACCGATAACGTCGATCAGTCTCTTGTGAGTTCTGAGCTCGAACTGCTCGCGCGAATCCTTGTACATATGAACCGCTCTTAAGATCGTGACGATCTCCTTCTTTGTGGGAAGCGGGATGGGGCCCGAAACCTTCGCGCCTGTTCTCTTGGCCGTCTCCACGATCTTAGCCGCGCTCTGGTCAATGAGATTTGAGTCATAAGCCTTAAGTCTGATTCTGATTTTTTCTGTCGCCATTCTTAAATACCCTCCTTATATAATAAGTTTTACACCGCGCCGGGCGTTTCGCGCGGATCGAATAATTAAACCCGAATAACATATCCTTTCGGATACGCACTCGGGAGGAATTGACACAGTTTTGCCAAAAGCCCGCAAAAATCCCGCGGGAGCAAAGCAAATCCGTATTCATAAAAATGTGACCTTCCGCCCTGTTTTTCGAAACCGGACAATCTCCCCCGAAATTCCCAAACCGACGTATTCACGCCGTTTGCCACCTCCGGGATCATAGTCGTGGTCGCGTCACACTCGATTATTATACTACCTTAAGCAAATATTGTCAAGAAAAAATTTCGGTAAAATTTACACAAATTTAATCAAAATCAAAGTAATTTTCTGCACACATTGCGCAAGAAAAAGCCCAAAAGCAGCCCCCCCGCCTCGCGCCGGGGACATGCTTATATATAAAATACATTAAATATAATAATCATCATTCACCCATTTCAATGGATTTTCGTCAATGTATTTCCATATGTCTTTAAAATCTCTTTTTGTACGCACTATTTTTTCATAAAACGACGGCTGCTATATAGATTTGCCGATTTCTTTTGTAACCATGGTTTTCAACGATCTTATAATCGTCTGCAAGCTTGTGCGGCGCGCCGCGCCTTTGCGCTCAATATCAAGTAAATCATTAAATACAAATAAAATATGCAGATGATTAGGCATAATAACATATTTCGATACTTTTACACCGTCATAAACCACATTTATGTTCCTTATATATTTATCAACAATTTTGCCATACGCGGATAACTCAACAGATGTTTCGTTTGATTTTATATCATGTACGATATTACATAATATTTTCGATTTATTTTTTGTACATACAGTTACAAAATATCCGCCGGGTTGTGTATAATCAAATTCGTTTAAACGAGGATGTTTTCTATTATTCATAATATTTATTTCGTATGGGCGGATATTATCCGCCCGTTTGTTTCGTCCCCAAAACCGTAGGGCCGGATATTATCCGCCCGTTTGTTTCGTCCCAAAAACCGTAGGGCCGGATGCCCACATCCGGCCGGCGGCTTGTGGGCAAGCCGCCCTACAAACATAGTGATTAGTAATTAGCAAATAGGACGGGCGGCATATTGCCGCCCCGCGGCTCCGGCCGCAGCCGCCCCTTACGAACAAATTACGCAAAACGCCGTAGGGGCAGATATTATCCGCCCGTTTGTTTCGTCCCAAAAACCGTAGGGCCGGATGCCCACATCCGGCCGGCGGTTTGTGGGCAAGCCGCCCTACAAACATAGTGATTAGTAATTAGCGAATAGCAAATAGGACGGGCGGCAGATTGCCGCCCCGCGGCTCCGACCGCAGCCGCCCCTTACGAACAAATTACGCAAAACGCCGTAGGGGCGGATATTATCCGCCCGTTTGTTTCGCCCCAAAACCGTAGGGGCGGATGCCCACATCCGGCCGGCGGCTTGTGGGCAAGCCGCCCTACAAACATAGTGATTAGTAATTAGCGAATAGGACGGGCGGCCGAGGTCGTCCGCCCCTACGGCGTTTAACGCACATTTGTCATAGGAACGGCGGCATGGAATTCCATGCCGCCGCTTGATTTTTAAATTTTACTGCTCTTTGATAGCCGCCTGCGCCGCCGCGAGTCTCGCGATCGGAACGCGGAAGGGTGAGCATGAAACATAGTCGAGGCCGATCTTGTTGCAGAACTCAACGGATGTCGGGTCTCCGCCGTGCTCGCCGCAGATGCCCACATGGAGCGAGGGTCTTACCGGCTTGCCGAGAGAAATCGCCATTTCCATCAGCTTGCCAACGCCGCTCTGGTCGAGCTTCGCGAACGGATCGTTCTCAAATATCTTGGTGTCGTAGTACGCGTCGAGGAACTTGCCCGCGTCGTCTCTCGAAAATCCGTAGGTCATCTGGGTGAGGTCGTTCGTTCCGAAGCAGAAGAACTCGGCCTCGGTCGCGATCTGATCCGCCAGCAGAGCCGCTCTCGGGATCTCGATCATGGTTCCGACCTCATACTTAAGATCGGCGCCCGCAGCCTTGATCTCGGCGTCAGCGGTCTCGGTAACGATGTTCTTAACGAACTTGAGCTCCTTGATATCGCCAACCAGCGGTATCATGATCTCGGGAACAATGTTCCAGTCGGGATGAGCCTTCTTCACATTGATCGCGGCGCGGATAACGGCGCTCGTCTGCATCTTTGTGATCTCGGGATAGGTTACCGACAGACGGCAGCCTCTGTGTCCCATCATCGGGTTGAACTCGTGGAGCGAGTTGATTATCGCCTTGATGTCCTCAACGCTCTTGCCCTGCGCGTCGGCCAAAGCCTTGATGTCGGCCTCCTCGGTGGGAACGAACTCGTGCAGCGGGGGATCGAGGAACCTGATTGTAACGGGGTTGCCCTCAAGAGCCTCATACAGAGCCTCAAAGTCGCTCTGCTGCATGGGCAGGATCTTCGCCAGAGCCGCCTCTCTTTCCTCAACGGTATCGGAGCAGATCATCTCGCGGAACGCGCCAATCCTGTCGCCGTCGAAGAACATGTGCTCGGTGCGGCAGAGGCCGATGCCCTCGGCGCCGAGCTCTCTCGCGCGCTTCGCGTCGTCAGGCGTGTCGGCGTTGGTTCTAACCTTCATGGTTCTGTACTTGTCGGCCCAGCCCATGATTCTGCCGAACGTGCCGCTGATCGAAGCGTCAACCGTGTCGATAACTCCGTCATAGATGTTTCCTGTCGAGCCGTCGAGCGAGATGAAGTCGCCCTCGTGGTAGGTCTTGCCCGCCAGAGTGAACTTCTTGTTCTCCTCGTCCATGTTGATCTCGGAGCAGCCCGATACGCAGCAGATACCCATTCCGCGGGCAACAACCGCCGCGTGGGACGTCATGCCGCCGCGAACCGTCAGTATACCCTGAGCGGCCTTCATGCCCTCGATATCCTCGGGCGATGTCTCAAGTCTTACCAGAATGACCTTCTCGCCTCTCGCGTTCCACTCCTTGGCGTCCTCGGCCGTGAACACGACCTTACCGCAGGCCGCGCCGGGAGACGCCGCCAGAGCCTTGGCCGCGGGAACGGCCGCCTTAAGCGCCGCCGCGTCAAACTGCGGGTGAAGCAGAGTGTCGAGGTTTCTGGGGTCTATCATCAGAACGGCTTCCTTCTCGGAGATCATGCCCTCGTCAACCAGATCGCAAGCGATCTTGAGAGCCGCCTGGGCCGTTCTCTTTCCGTTTCTTGTCTGGAGCATATAGAGCTTTTTGTCCTCAATGGTGAACTCCATATCCTGCATGTCTCTGTAATGGTTCTCAAGAGTGCTGCAAATACCAACGAACTGGTCATAAACCTCGGGCATAACCTCTTTGAGCTGATCTATCTTCTGAGGTGTGCGCACGCCCGCAACAACGTCCTCGCCCTGAGCGTTCATCAGGAACTCGCCCATCAGGTGCTTCTCACCGGTCGCGGGGTCTCTGGTGAACGCAACGCCCGTGCCGGACGTGTCGCCCATGTTGCCGAACGCCATCATCTGAACGTTAACGGCGGTACCCCATGAATAGGGAATATCATTGTCGCGGCGGTACACGTTGGCTCTGGGGTTATCCCACGAGCGGAAAACGGCCTCGATAGCGCCGAACAGCTGCTCCTTGGGATCTGTTGGGAAGTCCTTGCCGACCTTGTCCTTGTACTCGGCCTTGAACTGCTCCGCCAGTTCCTTGAGATCGTCTGCTGTGAGCTCGGTGTCCTGCGTCACACCCTTCTTGTCCTTCATCTCGTCGATCAGAACCTCGAAGTACTTCTTGCCGACTTCCATAACAACGTCGCTGTACATCTGAATAAATCTTCTGTAACAGTCCCAAGCCCAGCGGGGATTGCCGGACTTCTTCGCCATAACCTCGACAACCTCCTCGTTAAGACCGAGGTTTAGGATCGTGTCCATCATGCCGGGCATGGAAGCTCTCGCTCCCGAGCGAACCGACACGAGCAGCGGGTTCTCCTTGTCGCCGAACTTCTTCTCGGTGATGGCTTCCATCTTGGTGATGTACTCAAGAATTTCAGCCTGAATTTCGGGGTTGATCGTTCTGCCGTCCTCATAATACTGAGTGCAGGCCTCGGTTGAGATCGTGAAGCCCTGGGGAACCGGCAGACCGAGATTTGTCATCTCGGCGAGGTTAGCGCCTTTGCCGCCCAGCAGCTCTCTCATGTTAGCGTTACCTTCGCTGAAAAGGTATACAAACTTTTTTGCCATTTGATTTTCTCCTTTTGGTATTATATTGTTTAAAATTATTTACTCTACGTTGTCTTACCCTCTCAAAAAACTCATCAAGCACCGCGGCGCATTCCTTTTCCATAATGCCGCAGTAATACTCGACGTCAAAGCCGTCGACCGGGTTTGACGCAACATAGCCGCGCTCGCGATCATAAGCTCCGAAATACAGCCTGCGCAGCCGCGCCTGCGACACCGCCCCCGCGCACATCATGCACGGCTCAAGCGTCACATACATATCGCAGCCGTCAAGCCGCCAATCTCCGAGCGCCGCGCACGCGCGCTCGATCGCGGTGATCTCCGCATGTCGGACGGCATTCCCGTCTTTTTCGCGCGTGTTGTGCGCCGCGGCGATAACTTGTCCGTCCTTAACGATAACCGCGCCCACAGGAACGTCGCCCACCCCGGCGGCGGCCTCCGCCTCGCGCAGCGCGATCAGCATATACTCATTCAACATAATCGCTACGTTACCGCACGAGAGCATGGCAGGATAATCCTGCCATGCCCCGCGGAAATTTTGCTTAGTTTAGATTAATCAACAATGTAGGGCTTGAGTGCCGCTATAACATCATCGCCACAGTCGTCGCAGTGGATCTGAACCTCGATCGGGCTCGACAGATCAAGGCTGTAGATGCCCATGATCGACTTCGCGTCAACAACGTATCTGCCCGATACCAAGTCGATATCGCAAGCGTACTTTGAAACGATGGCGTTAAAATCCTTAACAGCGTTCATTGAACCTAACTTCACATTTACCTTTTTCATTTCTTTCTACCTCCATTTAAAAAAGTTGTAGCTTTATATTTTTTCTCATATTAATTATATAATTTTATGCGCCTTTAGTCAATCATTAATTTTATAATTCTTACATAATTTTATCACGGTTTTTTTATGCACTTTTTCCAATATATTAAATAAATGTCAAAAAAAGGCGAGAAACCGCGGCCAAAATGCCGCGGCTTCTCTAAGTTTATTTTCAGTGGATGAGACTGAAATAACAAAGTTAATAAAAAAAGCTGCTCGGCTGTAAGTCTTGAAAAACTCACAACCGAGGCTATATTATATCACATATTTATTAAACTGTCAATAGTTTTTTTGAAAATTTTAACATTTTCACGCAAATCGTTATTTGACAGATTATTCACGGTTTTCCGATCATCCTTTGGCCTTCAGCACGGCATAGCATATGATATACAAAACAAACAACGCGCACAGAGTGAGCGCGACGGTCACCGCCGCCTCCTTCATTCCGATAAACTCAAGGATCATGATCGCGGCCGCGGCCGCATAAACGAAAATCAAATACGACCACCTGATAACCTTGTTGTAAATCATTATGTTGCGCTCGTCGGTCGACTCGATCTCAAACTTTTTAAGCTTTTCGGGGTCCGCCATGATCCTCCCGTTCTTGATCAGCATGGCGAGGCCGCAGGCGGCGTACGCACAGCCGAACGACAAAAACACCTCGGGCATATATCCCGTAAGCTGCAGAACCGCGAGCGCCGCGCCGATAACAACGAGCAGCGCGTAATATATCATGTTTATTTTCATCTTTTTCTTAAATTCCATAGCTATTTATCCTCCTCAAAAATAAATACGTTTTCGATAGACTCGCCGAAAAACGCGGCGATCTTGTGCGCCAGCGGCAGTGAAGCGCAGTATGTTCCCTTTTCAACGGCGATTATCGTCTGCCGAGTGACGCCAAGCGTCCTCGCCAGCTCGTCCTGGGTTATTCCCATAGCCTTCCTGAGCTCTCTTATCCTGTTTTTCAGAAAATCATCTCCTTCCAAAATGTAAAACATGCTTTACATTTTAATTATATCACGGATTTCAAAAATGTCAAGTATATTTTACATTTTTATTTAAAAATTTTCCGGGCGGTTTTGCCGCCCGGAACAGCTTTATAATCCGTATTTGTTGTTTTTTATCATATCCATGACCCTGTTGCGCACCGACGCGGGGCTTATTACCTCGCACAAGTCTATGTAGCTTTCCGCCCAGTATACTATTCCGGTCAGGCTCCCGGTCACGGCGGCGTCAAAGGTTTTGCCGTCGGGATTTTTTATTATGCTTATCTCGGCGCCGAACCTGTCGATAACGTGGTCTAAAATGCTGTTGTCGCACCTTAAAACGACCTTACCGGTCTCGCCGCCGTACATGAATATCGAACGGTCGGTGTAATTGATCGGCGAAAAGCCCTTCGGGGGCGCCGACGCAGGCACGTCGTCGAGAATATTTATGCTTTTTATCTTGTCAATTCTGAACTGGCTTATCGGGTCGTCATGAGAGTCGCACTTGCAGAGCAGGTAGTAATGCTCGTTTGCCGCCACCATAGCGAAGGGACTCACGATATATTTTTCATCTTTTCTCGGCACCAGTTTTTTGTCAAAGTTATATTTGCAGTAAACAAAGCTGACCTTTCGGCAGCGGCTGATCGCCTCGTCAAGCATATCTATGCTGAGGAAAATCTCTTTATTGTCGGTCTTTCTCTCGCTGCCGAGCGCCGTCAGCGACGCGTATGTCCTGCGCTTGGAGCGCGGCAGCAGCTTCTGGAGCTTTTCAACAAGCTCCGCCGAATAGCTGCCCGGAATGCTCGGGTTCGAGTAAACGCTGTCTATCAGCATCCGCATCTCGGACGTGTCAAAGTCGCGGTTCTCAAGATAATAACCCTTGCCGTTGTCCTCGGGAGTGGATATCTCATAGCCCATTTCGGAAAGCACGGCCACACAGCTGTAAACCGTCCGCCGATCAAGGCTAAGATCATAATCCGCTCTCATTCGCTCGATTATCTCGCTCATTTTTAAAATATGATCAAAATCCGAAAATTCCTTTAAAATCTCCAGCACACACAGCGTATTGGCTTTCGCGGTAAGTTTCATAAAGACCCCTCCTACAATCATTATAATAATCCGTTTGATCACAGTAAATATATTATCACAAACAGAGCACAAAAAACCGTACAGTCCCGGCAAAAAATTTGAATTTGTCAAATTTTCCCGTCTTGACCTTTTTAACGCGCCCGCCAAACTAATAACATACTTAATTTTTCATATAATATTATAAATGAATATCGAATATTATACAACAAAATGCGAATTTTGTCAATAGTAAACTTATTTACTAAACACCTTTATAAATTATATCCGTATGATATGATAAAGAAAAATGAAAAGCGGTAAGATAATATGAAATATATCAAAAAAATCCGCGATCTGAGGGAGGATAATGATTTAACACAGGCTCAGGTCGCAAAGCTCCTGGGCACGTCCCAGACAATGTATGCCAGATATGAGCGAGGCGCGAACGAGCTGCCCATTCATCACCTGGTCAAGCTGTGCGAAATTTATGACGTGTCCGCCGACTATATCCTGGATATTGAAAAATAAAAAGCGCCTCGGCGCTTTTTATGCTTTTGCGCGCGCTTTGGCGCGCAGCTGATTGTTCAGTATCTTTTTTCTTATTCTCAAATGGTTCGGCGTAACCTCCAAGAGCTCGTCGTCGGCCAGAAACTCAAGGCAGGCCTCAAGGCTCATCTGTATCGGCGGCGTGAGCTTTAAGGCCTCGTCGCTGCCCGACGCGCGGGTGTTGGTGAGCTGCTTTTTCTTGCAGACATTGACGTTTATATCCTCGGCCTTGGGATTGACGCCCACGACCATACCCTCGTAGACCTCGACTCCGGGGCCGATAAACAGAGAACCGCGGTCCTGAACCTTAAACAGGCCGTATCCCACGGCCTCGCCGGTTTCAAACGCGACAAGCGAGCCGGTGTGGCGGCTGTGGATCTCGCCCTTATACGGTTGATAGTCATAGAACACCGAGCTCAATATTCCCTCGCCCTTGGTGTCGGTCAAAAACTCGCTTCTGTAGCCCAAAAGTCCCCGCGACGGAATGAGATATTCAAGACGCATGCGCGAGCCCTGCGGGGCCATTGACTGCATCTCGCCCTTTCGGCTGCCTATTTTTTCCATGACCGCGCCCACGCTTTCCTCGGGCACGTCGATCACGAGCTTTTCGATCGGCTCGCATTTTTGGCCGTCTATCTCCTTATAAAGCACCTTGGGCGTTCCCACCATGAACTCATAGCCCTCGCGGCGCATGGTCTCGATCAGGATAGAGATGTGCATCTCGCCTCTGCCCGCCACGCGGAAGCTGTCGGTTGTCTCGCCGTCGGAGACGCGCAGCGACACGTCCTTCAAAAGCTCGCGGCTGAGCCTGTCTCTTATCTGCCTTGAGGTGACGAACTTGCCGTCTCTGCCCGCGAACGGGCCGTCGTTTACCGAGAATGTCATCTCGATCGTCGGCTCGCTTATCTTCACGAACGGCAGCGCCTCAACGCGGTCGGGCGCGCAGATCGTGTCGCCTATGGTGATGTCGGGAATACCCGAGAAGCAGATTATGTCGCCCACCTGCGCCTCGTCAACAGCCGTGCGGCCGAGACCGTCTATCTGATAGAGGTTGACCATTTTGGCCTTATACGGCTCGTGGTTCTCGTGGTACTCGGCCACCTCAACCTCCTGGTTCTGCGATATTCTTCCGCGCTCGATGCGGCCTATGCCTATTCTGCCGACATAGTCGTTATAGTCTATCGAGGACACCAGCATCTGGAGCGGGCCGTTCTCGTCGCCCTCGGGCGCGGGGATATAATTCTTTATCGTCTCAAAGAGGACCTTGAGGTCCTTGCCTTCCTCATACTGCGAAAGCGACGCGGTGCCCGCTCTGCCCGAGCAGAACAGTATCGGGCTTTCAAGCTGCTCGTCGTTCGCGTCAAGGTCAATAAGCAGATCGAGGATCTCGTCTGGAATTTCGTCAAGCCGCGCGTCGGGGCGGTCGATCTTGTTGACAACAACGATGACCCTGTGGTTCATTTCAAGCGCCTTTCCGAGCACAAATCTGGTCTGCGGCATGGGGCCCTCGGCGGCGTCCACCAGAAGGATTACGCCGTTCACCATTTTGAGTATGCGCTCGACCTCGCCGCTGAAATCGGCGTGTCCCGGCGTGTCGATTATGTTCATTTTTATTCCCTCATAGTAAACCGAGGTGTTTTTTGAAAGGATCGTTATTCCCCTTTCGCGTTCAAGGTCGTTGCTGTCCATGACGCGCTCCTCGACCACCTGATTTTCACGGTACACGCCGCCCTGCTTGAGCATCTCGTCAACCAGCGTGGTCTTGCCGTGGTCAACGTGGGCGATTATCGCTATGTTTCTTAAGTCCTCTCTTATCATAAAAACCAACGTCTCCTTTACGTCAGAGCCCGCGCGGATACCCGCGGGTTAAAATTTTCCAAAAAGAAGCGCCCTTTTAAAGCGCTTCTGATATTATAGCACATATGAAATTGTCTGTAAATGCCAAATATAATCAAAAATCACGCCGCTCACGCCCCGCGATTGGGCATTTTCCTACACAACCCACAGCCCGCCGCGCTTCGGGACCGCCGCCGCGAATTTCTCCTTTGCCGCCTCCGCGGCGCCGCGGCTGTCAAAAATCCCGAAAACCGCGCTGCCGCTGCCGCTCATCAGGGCGTATTCTGCGCCGAGAGCCGAAAGCCGCTCCTTATACTCCGCGATCTCGGGGCAGGCGGGGATCGAAACGCCCTCAAACACGTTGCCCATGCTTTCAAACATTCCGCGCCTGTCGCCGCGCCTTATCGCGTCGGCCAGTCTGTCAACGTCCATTCCTTCGGGCTTTTTTGAAAAGTTGAGATTTTCATAGGCCCATTTGGTGGATATGCTTGTTTCGGGCTTTGCGATAACAAAGCTCATCGCGGGCGGATCGGGAAGCGGGGTCAAAATCTCGCCTATGCCCTCGGCGAGCGCGCAGCAATCCATAACGCAGAACGGCACATCGGCGCCGAGCTTAAGCCCGATCTCAAGCCTCTTTTCGAGGGAGAGCGGATTTCCCAGAAGCTCGTCAAGCATGTTTATAACTCCCGCGGCGTCCGCGCTGCCGCCCGCCATTCCGGCGCCCATAGGCACACGCTTTTCAATGAATATATCGCAGCCGCAGTCCGCACCGGCGGCGGCGAGAACCGCCTCGGCGGCCCTGTAGGCTATGTTCTCGCGGCCACGAGGCATGTCCGCGTCGCTGCCGCTGAGCATGATTTTTCCGTCGCTTCTTAGTGACACCCGGACCTCGTCACCGAGGTCCACGCGCATCATGACCATGCGCACCGTATGGTAGCCGCTTGGCAGCCGATCGAGCACGTCGATCGCCAGATTAATTTTCGCTTTGCAAAGTCTTGTCAATGAATTCATAATTTTTATTTACGGGTTTGCGCGGAGCCGCGTTCCCGACGCTGTCGTTTTTCACGACGAACCAAAGCCAAAAATCTTTTCATAACATTTCCCCCTTTAAGTGCTGTTACCGTAATTATACCTCAAACGCGCGTTTTCGTCAACAAAATTCGCGAAATATGCGCAGGTTTTATTCGTTCAAAAATCTTCGCATTATGTTCCTCGCTATCGGGGCGGCGGTTCGGCCGCCGGGCGTGCCGTTGTTCTCAAGCAGCACGGCCACGCAGATCCTCGGACTTTCAGCCGGGGCGTAGCCCACAAACCACGAGTGATCCTCGCCGCTCTCGGTCTCGGCCGTGCCGGTCTTGCCGGCGACAGTGATCCCGTCGATCTGCGCCGTTGTTCCGGTGCCTTCCTCAACGACTCCTATCATCATATCCTGCACATACGCAGCGCAGGCCGCGCCCGCGCTCTCATAGAGCACGCTCGGGCGCGTCTGGCCTATCACCGTGCCGTTCTCGGTGGTCACGGTCTCGACCAGATACGGTTTCATCATCCGTCCGCCATTAGCTATCGCGGCCCCCATCATGGCAACATGCAGAGGCGTCATAACGAGCCCGCCCTGACCGATCGACACTAAAGCCGCGTCGAGGTCGGTCATTCTCTTGTACTGAATTTCGCTTTTTGATGTTGGTATGTCAAACTCAATATCCTTGTTCACGCCGAACTTTTCCGCCTCGGCTCTGACCCCGTCCGCGCCCATTTCATAGCCCAGACTGCAGAACACATAGTTGCTCGACTCCTCAAACGCGGTCTTTATGTCAATGCTGCCGAAGGCCTCGCCTCCGTAATTGCTGACCTCGACGTCGCCCTTTTTGAACACGCCGGGATCGTCGAAGGTCTCGGTCGTCCTGCCGTTTTCGTAAACCGCGGCGGAGGTCGCTATCTTATAGGTGGAGCCCGGCGGATAAAGGCCGCGCGTGGCGCGGGCCAGAAACGGTGAGTCGGGGTCCTCCATTATTTCTTCCCAATCCTCCTCGATCGAGCTCGGGTCAAAATCCGGAAGGCTGACCATGGCCAAGATCTGGCCGGTCGTGGGCTCGATCGCCACGATCGCGCCGTGTCTGCCGTCAAGCTGGTCATAGGCGTATTCCTGTAGATAATCGAGGATCGTCAGATGCAGATCGTTGCCCGGGCGAATGTCGCCGATAGTCAAGCCAATGTTCCCCTTGCCGATAAGGTCGCTGTCGCGTGTCATCTCAAGCTGTGTCTTGCCATAGACCTGAGACGAATAGCCGATAACATGCGAGTACAGCCTGCCGCGCGGATAGCGGCGGATGCGCGAGCCGTCGCTGCCTATCTCGGTCTCGGCAAGAAGCTCGCCCTCGCTCGAGTATATGCTGCCGCGCTTTATCTTCTGCTCGCTCTCCCACTGGCGGCGGTTGTATGAGTTCGTGTAAACGCTCTGCGCCCTGAACATATTGAACCAAAGCAGATACGAGGCCAGCGCCAAAAACAGCAGCGCGATGACCACCAGAACTCTTATAATGCGCTTATTAACGTTCATCCCGCTCCTCCTTTCGCTCCTTCGCGGCGGCACCGGATTCGGCCGATTCGGTCTTTGCCGAAATCGCCTGGATTATGCCAAGCGAGGCGAAGCTTATAACTATCGAGGTTCCGCCGTAGCTTATGAACGGCAGAGTTATTCCGGTCAGCGGTATCATTTTGGTAACACCGCCGATTATTATAAAGGTCTGGAGCGCGAACATGACCGTCACGCCGAAGCTCACCGCCTTGTCAAACGGGTCCTCGGCCATGATAGATATTTTAAAGCAGCGGTACGCGATAAGGAAGAACAGCAGGATCACCGCCACTCCTCCGAAAACGCCCATTTCCTCGCAGATCGCGGCGAATATGAAATCCGAGTGCACAAGCGGGATATAATACGGCGAGCCGTTCCCAAGCCCGCTGCCGAAATAGCCGCCCGACGCGATCGCGAACAGCGACTGAGAGATCTGATAACCCCTGTTTGAGATGTCGGACCACGGGTCGAGCCAGTTGGCTATCCTCACCTGAATATGATAGAGGAATTTCCAGCCGAGAAGACCGATAACGACAAGCGCGATTATGTTAAGAACCAGCAGCTTGCGGTCGGGTTCATAGACGTATATCATAAACAGATAGATCGAAAACATGACGAGTATCGTGCCCCAGTCGCGCTGGAGCACCAGAAATCCCACAAATATATATGTTATGATGAGCGCCGCCCATTTCGGGGCTACCTTGCCGAAAACGGGCTTTGACCAGCTCCCGCTCGCGTAGCAGGCGAGGCACATAATAAACAATATCTTGGTGATCTCGGACGGCTGGAACGATATGACGGAGCCAATCGAGATCCAGTTGCGCGAGCCGTTCACCGTGTCGCCCAGAACCAGAGTTATCAGAAACAGCAGCGTTCCGCCGATGAAATACAAGTACCAGAGCTTGTTCCAGACCTTGACCTTGTAATAGACAAAATACGCGATAAAGAACACCGCGCCGCCCACCAATATCCAGACGATCTGTCTGAAGCCGTAGCTCAGATCGATACGGCACAGCAAAAGAACGCCGATGGAAATCAGCATAAACACCATCAGCATAATAAACTTGTCCCCCATACGGCCCAGCACAAGCACTGTGTACATCGTTAAAAACAGCGCGAGCACCGCGGCGCCGGTATAGAGAACGTTTAAGTTATAATCCTTGTTCATGAACAGCAGCAAAAACCCCAGCGCATCAAGCAGAATGAGAAGGTACGCGGGCTTGCGGTAGCTCACGGACTTAAGGCGTTCTATTCCCATAGTATCACTCCTCAGGTTTCAAACACGAAGTTAAGGCCGCCGATCGAGATCACGTCCTCAGGGTCTAAGATGACCTCGTTTAAAATGCGCTTCCCGTTGACCGACGTGCCGTTTCTGCTGCCAAGGTCCTCAAGGTACCATTCGCCCTGCTCGAACCATATGATAAGATGCTTTTGCGAGACGAAACCCTCGTTTATCACAATGTCGCAGTCGGGGCTCCTGCCGATCACCGCCTCGCCGTAAATGTTGTACCTGCGCTTTAAAGGGTGCGTCGGCTCGGTGCGCGACTTTGTCGGCCTCAAGCTGGCGCAGGCCTCGTCGGCAATGCTGTTGTCCTCAAACCTGCTCATTTTTTTAACGTCAAGATATATCAGCCGTATCACAAAAATTATAAACACATAGATTATAACCGTGAAAACATAGCTTAAAATCGTGGATATAAAGCTGTAAACCGTCATTGCCTTCCTCCTTTGCCGGAAAGGGCCTTAATACTCGTTCCAGTAATCGTCGTCCTCGCGCGAATCCGCGGCGTTCTCGTTGACTATCTTATGCTTCTTCTGCATTATGTATAATATTATCGCGAAAAGTATTCCCACGCCGAAGCATATCAGATAGAGATACACGATCGGCGGTGTCTCAAATTTCATGGTCGAAAGCGGGTTATAAAACGTTGTGTTTGACTTATATCCGCTCTCTCCCGCGTCAAACTCGGCCGGCGCCACCTGACACATGCGGTCAAAAAGGCGGTACAGGAACTCGGCGGCCGAGGCGCGGTCAAACCGGTTCTCGGTGCTGCACAGCGCCATGCCGTCGTTTATTATTCCCTCGCGGGCGCCGAGGGCCAGTGCGGGAAGCGACTCCTTGTCCATGTACTGAACGTCGGGGTAGTTGATATAAGGGCTCGCGTACGGTCTGTCGCTGTCGTTTCCCATGTCCGGATAGTAATATCCCTTATAGTCCACAAGCAGCGCGAGGCTTTTGACAAAGCTGTCCTCAAGCCCCACCGCGGAATTGCCGTTGAACCTGAGCCCGCCCTGATCGGTGTAGAGCTGAATATTCGCCTCGTCGATCGAGGCGACATAAACCGCCTGCGGGTCCGACTCGTCAATATCGCTGTAATCAACTCTGGCGTCGGTGTCAACCGTGAAAAGCATTCCGGCAACGGCTCTCGCGGCGTCATAGTTGGTGTACTGATCGTCAGGGCGGAAACGCGTTCCCGTGGCCGTGAAATAATCCTTTGAGACAAGCCGCTTGATATGGCTCTGCTCCTCCTCACCAAGGCCGTCAATGTCCGTGATCCTCGGCTCGTTCGTCTTGGTCTTGTAAAGCCCGGCGGAGTTGGTCTTGAACTCTATCGCGCCGTTTATCGCGTCATAAATGCCGCCGATATTGAAATCTCTGCCGTCGCAGGTGTTGTAAACGCTGTCATACTCGCCGCCCGCGGGAATTGAAAAATTCACCTTGGTCGGCAGCTTTTCTATGGCGTTTCCCTGCTCGTCGAAAAATTTGATTATATATCCGCCGCCCATCGCCGCGCCCATCTCGACCGAGAACGCGCCGTGGTTTTCGATTATCAGATTGCAGGTCGGCTTGTCCATGATAAGGCTGTGGCTGTTGTCGCCGATCAGTACCCTCATGTTGGACATTCCCATATCGTCGTCCTTAAGGCTCTTGTCAAACACGATCTTCGGCGGCGAATTCTCGTCAAGGCCCGTGACAATAAGCTGGATCGGGCGCACAATATCCTTGTTCGGGTGAACGCCGCGCGAGTCGGCCAGTTCCCACAGTTCACTGCTTGTGCGCACCGCGGCCCCCGCCGCGTCGCGGACGCTGTCCGCCGTGATCGTGACGGTGTTGCCCTCGGCCTTAAGCTCGGTTTTTGAGTTCCTGAGGCAGGCCGCCGTGATATAAGCGGCGATCTCGTTGACCGCCGGGCCGTTCGGGGAATTTTCTCCGAGCCCGCTCAAAATCTCGCCGAGATAATTTTTGTATTCCTCGATCGTGGTATAATCCGCGGTCTTCGCGTAGTCTATCTCAATGTTTGACTTGGTCTCGGTTCCGTCCTCTGCGTCCTCCAAAAAGCCCATTTTTATTATGCTGTCGTCAAGCGCCGACACCGTGCCGATCTCCGTCGCGACGTAACCACACGAGGTCCCCGCCTTTTTGAGCTTGGCGTAATAAAGCGAGCCGTTGTGCATTCCGCTTGCAGACTCGAGATACTCGGGAATGTAATGCACGATATATGTGCCGTCGCCGAACTCCGCGAAATACTGTATCTTGCAGCTTTCGGGCGAACGGGTCCACATGGTTCCGCTCGGGTCCTGCTGCGGCGGATGATAGTTCCCGTCGGTGTGATCGATATAATACTCGTCGGCCACGCTCAGAACCGCGCCCGGGGTCGAGTCAATGTCAAAGGTGTTTTTAACGCATCTGCGCAGCGTCTCGGGTGTGACGAGCTTGGTGCTTCCGTAAATCGGCGCGTTCGGATTGAGTCTGTCCGTCTTGCTGTAGGCCAAAAACTGCCACCATATGATCTCGGACATCTTGTCGCTCCAGTTGTTCGGGTCAAGCGTCAGCTTGCCGCCGTTGTCGCTCTCAAACTCGGTGGTGTAGCACGCGCCGAAGCGGCAGAGATAGCTCGAGAGCGCCGCTTTCTGCTCTGTGCTCATAGTCCCGCCGACGCTGTGATATTCCGCGCCCTCATCGGCACATGCCGGCAGAGACGGCAGAGCCGCCGTCAGGATAAATATTAAAATAATCAGATTGGTGATTTTTCTCGCAAACATATTTTTTCCTTTGCTATTGAAATTTGTTACAATATATCATGGTAATTATAGCACAGATAAAAAATTTTTTCAATATGTATTTTAAATATATTATGTCGGCCGTCCGGCTTTTCTTAAGCAACAGATCGACAAAAAAAGGAACCCCGAAGGGTTCCTTCAAAATCGAACTGATTTTTACTTCTTATTTAGAAGCGGGTGTGCTTGAAGCCTCGGGAGCAACTGTCTCCTCGGGAGCCTCAGTTGTCTCGGGAGCATCAGTGGCTGTGGGAGCCTCTGTGGCTGTTGCTTCTGTCGAGAAGCCGCTGTTGTTATTCGCAGCGGGAGCTTCTGTCGTCTCAGGAACATCCTCGGGAACATCTTCGCTTCTTGTCAGAACATATACTCTGTCGAGGAGAGCCGAAGCCTCGGAACGCGCGGCGTTAGCCTGCGGTCTGAAGTTTCCTGTCTCGTCGCCCTGGAGCAGAGCGTTCTCTGTCAGGCCGGCAACATACTCCTTAGCGTAGTCGGAAATCGACGCAGCGTCGGGATATGTCATAGCCGCAGTTGAAGTCATGTTCATCTGACGTCCGATGATCGTGGCCATCTGCTCACGTGTAATGTCAGCGTTGGGAGCGAACTCGTTCTCGGAAATACCGTTTACGAGGCCGGCCTCTGTAGCCGCGATTACGTAAGGCGCGAACCAGTCGGAAGCCTTAACGTCGCTGAACTGCGAGGTTGTCGAAGCAGCCTCAAGGCCGAATACGTTAACCGCGATCTTTGTGAACTCTGCACGCGTGATGTTGTTCTCAGGCATATACAGATTTGCTGTCTCGCCGTTTACGATACCCGCGTTGTAGAGATCCATGATGTAGTCATAAGCCCAGTATGTGGGAGGTACATCGTCAAATACCTGCTTACCTTCCGCTGTGGGAGGCGTTACAACAGGCTCGGAAGTGCCTGTGGGAGCAGCCGTAGCCGGAGTACCGCCGCCTGTGCCGAACGTCGAGTTGCCGATCGAGGCCTTGCCGCCTGTTGTGTAGATGTACTCAACAGCGCCGTCGGAAACAGTGGTCTCTTTTCCGTTGAGATAATACTTCGCGTTCTCTGACGCTGTATCAAGCTCATGTTCGGGCTTAAATGTGATAACAGCCTTATATTCTGTTCTGTAATCAGCCTCATAGCTGTCAGCCGTAATAGGAGATTCACCGTTTTCGGTTATCATGTACCAAGCCGTGTCAACCGTGTAGTGTCCGGGCAGAGAAACCTCTGCTGAAGGCAGTACCTGATTGGGAACGGGGTTCTTGATGGTCGCGCCGAACTCGCTTATTGTTCTCTCAACCTTGATATACTTGTCGGCCGCAACGCCCTTGTAGATTACCATAATGTTATGGTCGTCAACAAGACGCAGGTCGAAGTCGCCCTTTGTGGCGTCACTGTATACAACGTCCTCAACCTTGGGCTCGCCGCCCTCAACGGGAGTTGTAACCGTAACTGTGAGATTTTCTACCTTGGCAAGAATGCTGTCCGCACTCTCATCCGCTGTTCCGGAAACATTAGCGGCTTCCTTAACAGAAACTGTGAAGGCGTCCTCGCCTTCCTTCTCAACGATAACAACGGTGTTGTCAGTCTCGGAGAATGTCAGCTCACTCTGTACAACATCAAGAGGCAGAGCGTCGCCGTTCTCGTCTCTGATCTCAACAACACTGTATGTCTTGCCCTTGGGCAGAGTCTTTGTGAAGTCACCGTTCTCGTCTCTTTCAATAACAATGGAATCATCTGAGTCGATATCGGACTTTACAACAAGGCTCTTAACGTTCTCGGGAACGCTCTCGCCGGGGATCGTGATCGTGAACTCTGTATCGCTTACGGGAGGCTGTGTAACAACAGGAGCCTCTGTGGGAGCCGCGGTCGGAGCCTCTGTAGCAGGCGCCTCTGTCGCGGGAGCCTCCGTAGCCGGAGCCTCTGTGGGAGCCGTAGTCGGAGCCTCTGTAGGAGCCTCTGTCGGAGGAGCATCCTTAGTTACCGTTACGGTTGTGCCTTTGAAATCAGCGTCAACAGCCTCAACAGTTACAGGATTAGTGCCTTTGAAAGCATCACCGGTAATAGTGTATGAACCATCAGCGGTATCCTTTGCTGTCAATGTAACAACAGCTATTTTTACGCTACCTGTAATAATTGCAACACCAAACTGTCCGCCTTTGCCTCTGAGTCCCTCAAAACGATCGCTGTTCTCAAAATTCGGCGATGTATCTGTCAAGCTTTCCCATGCAGGATCGATTTCTTTAATTGCCGAATCAAAAGCAGTCTTATCAAAAAGGAACTGGAATGTAGTATTACTGCTTAATGAACCAGGTGCTTTAGGGTCGCATTGAATGGTAATATCAACAGACTCACCGGGAGCGATTGTTGTCTTATCAGCTGTTATAGTAACATCAAAAAGCTTATCACCATCAGCAAAAGCCGTCATTGAAAACATTGTAAGAACCATTGCTAACGCAACAACAACAGCCGCAAACTTCTTAAAATTTCTCATTTAAAATTTTAACTCCTTTCGTTAAAAAATCTCAAAATTCTTACTTTTCTACGGGGAACTTATTTCCCTCCAACTTACCTGCTCCAAATTGCAGGATAAGCAGTGCGTCGCCGCCATCATAGAAACCATCACCATTTACATCAGCAGCAACCTTCTGCTCATCAGTAAATGTAGTCTTGCCCGCGCCATACTGCAGAACAAGCAATGCATCTCCGCCGTCATAGAAGCCGTCACTGTTTACATCACCGTATGTTACTTCGGGTGTGGGGCCTTGGCCGCCTTCCAGCTTAAACGACTTCGCGTCCGCCGCGGCAATATCCGTGCCGCCAACTTTGGCGATCATAATGTTGCCTTCCGGGAACTTAACTTTGTCAAGCTTGAATTTAAAATCAGCAGCCGAAGCTTTCTGATCGATATAGCCGACAGGTGTGGTGTCGCCGGTCGCAACAAAGCCGTAGGTATTATCGCCGCCGCCCAAAATCTTCGTAATGTCATAAACAAACAAAGTAACCTGAGCAGGGAGAGCCTTACCGTCCTTCATGGTAATAGGAACAGTTACGTTATAATAATTCGCATCGGTCGAATCAACCGCAATGGTACCGATTGAAATGTCGGAATCAGCATCATAAGCCGGATCATCGGCAGCAGCCTCGGCAACGTCCTCGGCCGTGATATCCTCTGTCTCCAACGGAACCGCAACTTCCTCAACGGGAGCCTCGGCATCCTCTGCGGGCGCCTCAACGTCCTCAGCGGGAGCCTCAACATCCTCTGCAGGTGTCTCAACATCTTCGGCAACTTCCTCTGCGGGAGCAGCCTCGTCAACTGTTTCCTCAACAACGGGAGCCACTGCTTCGGGAGCGACTTCTTCGGCCTCATCTGCGAACGCGAGGCCGGCGGTTGCCGAGCAAATCATCAATGCGGCGGTGAGAGCCGCACCAAATTTAAAAATTCTCTTTTTCATTTAATTATCCTCCTAATTTTGCCGTTTTATAAAATCGTCGATTTCTTCCCAATTAAATCCGCAATTTTACTTACCATCTCAAAATTCGAGGTTATCCTCCTTTCCCCAAAAATTCTCGCGGCATCAAACGCTTATGTACAATACCGCATTTTAGATTTTCTCTATTATGACACGGTACTATTATACACCCACGTAAAATAAATTTCAAGTCTTTTTTTAAAATTTCTTGCAATTTTTCAAAGATATTAAAAAAAACTGACAATATGTTGACATTTTGCACAGTTTGAATATAATAATATTTATGAAAAGAACGTTTTACTTAATTTTATCAGTGATAATCGCGGCGACCGCTCTATCCGGCTGCGCCCCGGCGCTCGATCAAAAGCGCGCCTCGGACACGCGTTTTCTGCTTGACACGGTTTGCACCGTGACCGTGGGCGGAGAGGACGCTGAGGCCGCCGTCTCCGAAATCTTTGACATCGTTTCAAAAATCGCGGGCGAGATCGACTATTACGACCCCGATTCCTCGGTTTCAAAATTCAACTCGGCGCCCGCGGGCGAGGCGGTCAGTCTCAGCGAGAGCTGCGCCGAGATCGTCGAGGCGGCGCTTGACGTTTCGTCGGCCTCGGGCGGCGCGTTTGACATAACTATAGCGCCGGTCAAGGACCTGTGGGATTTTAAGTCGGAAAACCCCGAGGTCCCCGCAGCCGCGCAAATTTCGGAGTCGCTCGCTCATGTGGGATACGAAAAGCTCGCGTTTGACCCTGCCGCGCGGACGCTTTCAAAGACCGAGGACGGCGTCAAAATCGACCTCGGCGGCTGCGGAAAGGGCTATTGCTGTCAGGCGGCAATTAATTATATGGAAGAAAAGCATCCCGGCTGCTTCGCGATAATCGACCTCGGCGGCAACGTCGGCGTGTACGGCGCCAATCCGCGGACCTCGGACGGCTCATTCACCGTCGGTATTCAAAGCCCCGGCGGCGAAGGCGGCGAATACTCGCGGACTGTCAGTCTCGCGTCGGGACAGAGCGCGGTCACGAGCGGCACCTATCAGCGCCATTTTGTGAAGGACGGCGTGAATTACCACCATATTCTTGACCCCGCGACCGGAATGCCCGCGTCAAACGGCTTTGAAAGCGCCACGATAATCTGCGGCTCCGGAGTGACCGCAGACTGCCTCTCGACCGCCTGCATGGTCCTGCCCGAAAACGAGGGGCGCGCGCTCGCCGAGAAATACGGCGCGGAGCTTATATATCAATAATGACCGATCAGGAGGATAATATGCTTATAATCAACGCTGAAATCATGACCATGAGCGACAGGCTCGGCGTGATCAAAAACGGATATATCGAGATCAAAGACAAAAAGATCGCCTCAATAGGCAACATGGCCGACGCGCCCGAAGCAGACGTCGAGGTCATCGACGCGGGCGGACGGCTTGTGACCCCCGGCCTTGTGGACGCGCACTCGCACATTGGAATGTGGGAGGACGGTCTGACATTCGAGGGCGACGACGGCAACGAGGACACCGAGCCTATAACGCCTCACCTCAGGGCGATTGACGGAATAAACCCGCTTGACGCCGCGTTTTCGGAGGCGCTCAACGCGGGAATAACGACGGTCGTGACCGGCCCGGGAAGCGCCAACCCGATAGGCGGCCAGGCGGCCGCGCTCAAAACGAGCGGCAGGCGCGTTGACGACATGATAATCAAGGCCCCGGTCGGCATGAAGATCGCGTTGGGCGAAAACCCCAAGACCACATACAACGACAAAAGCCGCTCGCCGGTGACAAGAATGGCCACCGCCTCGCTTATCCGCGAGGCACTGCGCGAAGCGCTCGACTATAAAACCGCGCTCGAAAAGCACGAGGCCGACCCCGAGAACGAGGACAAGCCCGACTATGACATAAAATCCGAGGCGCTGCTGCCTGTGCTTAGGCGCGAAATACCGCTTCACGCCCACGCGCACCGCGCGGACGATATTTTTACCGCCATACGCATCGCGAGGGAATTTGACCTTGACCTGATCTTGGTCCACTGCACCGAGGGGCACCTTATCGCGGACGAGCTCGCGCGCGAGGGATTCCCGGTCCTCTCGGGCCCGATCCTGACCGACCGCAGCAAGCCCGAACTCAAAAATCAGACCGAGGCCTCGGCGGGAATCATGGAGCGCGCCGGGATCGACGTTTCGATAATCACCGACCACCCCGAAACGCCCGAAAAGTTCCTTCCGCTCTGCGCCGCGGTCGCCGCAAAATACGGCATGAGCAGAGACGGCGCGCTGCGGGCGGTAACTATCAACCCGGCCCGCGCCTGCGGCATTGACGGCCGCGTGGGCTCGCTCGAGCCCGGCAAGGACGGCGACCTTGTGATCTGGAACGGCGACCCCCTTTCGATCGAGGGTTCCCCGTATAAAGTGATATGCTGACAAAAAGAGAAGAAAAGCCGAAAACTTTTCTTCTCTTTTTTCTATTTCACGCTCGCGACGGTCTCAAGGCTGCCGTAGGTTATTTTGACAATGTCACCGTTTTCGCACAGGGCGTAAACGGTCTTTTTGTCCGCGGAGCACACCGCCCGCACATTATTAAGAGACGCGTATTCCTCGGCGTAATAATGCTCATACTGTGAATGTCTGCGGCCCGAGATCACCGGGCTGTCGCCCCACATATATATCTTTCCGCCGCTTAAGGCCGCGAACTGGTACTCGCCGCAGGAAACCGCGGTCACTCCGAGCAGAATATGCCCCTCAAGCTCGCGCTTGTCAATGTTATACTCGCAGTACGGTATTCTTCTCGGGCGGTCGTATCTGTAATATCCGTCCTCGTCGGCGATTATCGGCATGTTCTCGTTTTTGTCGTGATACATTATGTCCTCATCGGAGCCGAGCGCGCCGATATACACCGTGCCCCAGGCGTAAACGCTGTTGTCGGCCCGTATCGCCGCCGCGCCCGTCGGGCCCGCGCTGACCGATTTGATATTGCTGATCTCGGTGATTTTCCCCGGGAGCGACGAGCTTCCGAGCTTCGCGTTTCCTCTGCCCAGCTGACCCTCGCCATTCTCGCCCCATGTGTAGATCTTGCCGTCCGAGGTCACGGCCGCGGCGAACCCGTCGCCCGCGGCAATGTCGACCGCGCCGCCCAATCTTACCTCGGTCGGAACGGCGGAATTTTCGGTCGTGCCGTTGCCGAGCTGGCCCTTGTCATTCCTGCCCCAGGCGTAGATTTCTCCGTGACGCGTAAGCGCGACGCCGAAATACGCGCCCGCTCCTATCTCTTTTATGTTTTCAAGGCCCTCGATTTTCCGTGCCGTTCCGTCGGGCTTAATATCCGCGCCGCCGAGCTCGCCGTAATCGTTCGAGCTTCCCCACGAATACACCTCGCCGCCGTCTGTCAGGGCATAGCCGCCGTTTTTGCCGAGGGCGACCTGCACCGCCCGCTCAACGCCCGGCACCTTGTTTCCGCCGAGCATATACACGCCGCCGTCGTCCTTAATATAGGCGGCGCGGTCACGATAAGAGGCTATCCGCGCGCCGTCCGATATTTTTGACGGATCGAACGCGGGCGCGGCGCTCTGCGCGGCCGTCGGAGGCGCGGCGGCCGTCGGAGCGGCGGTCACGGCCGGCTCCTCGGCCTTGGCGGATGTTATCGTTACCACATAAGTTTTTTCGTCCCACTCAACCTTGCAGTCAAACGCTTCGGACACCGCCCGAAGCGGCACCATGGTTGTGTCGGCATAGCTGTCATACGGCAGCAGCTCGGGCGGGACATCGAGCTCCACCGTCTTTGTGCTTTCGCCGCTCGTCACCAACATCTCATCGCGGCCGATCCCCAGCGTTATCTCAACGCCGTCCCTGCGCGCCGTGACCGACCGTTCGCTCTCGCTCCATATCACCCCGGCGCCCATGGCCTCAAAGGTTTTGCGCATCGGAACGAGCGTCCTGCCGTTTTTTATCACGGGCTCGTGAACGCCCGAATATATTATTTCATTTCCGTCAAGCGTGACCTTGACCCCCGTCTCATACACGTCCGCGGCGAAGGCCTGCGCCGTCAGCATCACAAATACCAGGACCGCCGATATGACTGTTTTTACTGTTTTCATTTATATCACCTCGTATAATAAGACTGCTTGGGCCTTAAAAAAGTTCCCGTTATCAAAACGGAGCGCGGAAGATCCGCGCCCCGATCAACATTCGTTATATTATTCCTCCGCGTCGGAAGAGGCCGACACGCCGCTTGTCTCCGACGGGTCCTGCTTGTTCTCCTGTTCCTCAAGGTACGCTTCCCATTCGTCGCGGTCCCTCGGCAGGAACACATTGTTGACAAGCTCTCTGGTGGCCGGAATATCCTGCACATAGTACCACACTTCGTTGATATAGTCATAATCTCCCGGGAGCTGATATGACCTGATGTCATCAAGATTAATATGCGTCAGCGCGTTAAGATTTTTTATCACGTCGGTAACGGTCAGGTTGGTCCTCACGTTGTTGCGGAACACGTCGCCGATCTCGTCGATCTTTGAAAGATAATACGGATTGAGCTTCTGTCTCACGACCTCTTTGATAAAGCGCTGCTGCCAGTAGACCCTGCCCTCGTCGCCCATGACATACTCGCCGGGCGCGGTGCCGTCGTTGTTGTGGCGGAAGCGCACGAAGTCGTGGGCATGCTTGCCGTCAAGGTGCTGCGGACCCGCCTCAAGGTGAATGTGGAGGCTCTGGATCGGGTCGTCGTAATCCATATCATACGGAACGTCAAAATCAACTCCGTCAACCGCGTTGATCAGCTCAACAAATCCGTCAAAATCGACCGTCACGAAATAGTGAATGGGCAGACCGGTGATCTCCTTTACCTTGTTGATCAGCAGCTCCTCGTGTCCCTCGGTGGTGCTGAGCTCCGAGCGGTACTCCCAGATAAGGTTTCCGTTCTCGTCGGTGGGGAGAGGCAGCGGGGTCACGACCGGATTGATGTCAGAGTCAATATAAGACGAGTCCGTCTCTTCGGAATCATCCTCATCTGACTCACCCGACGGGCGCGGCGTTGAAAACGCCGCGAAGGCCATGGTCGCATTTATTTTTTGAGTGCTTCCGTTTATCTTGACCATAGTGTCGCGCGGAATTGAAAGAATGCTCACGCGGTCGGAATAATCGTCAAGCGACACAAGCATGATCGTGTCGCTCCTGTAACCGTCCTCGTCAACGCCGATAAGCAGGACGTTCATCATTCCGACGTCTCCGCTTAAATCATCAAGGGCGAAATTGCCAAGCGAGCCGCCCAGCGAAAAACTGTTCAGCTTCTGAGCCGCCAGCACTCCGCCGTAAGTGGAGAACGCCATGGTTATTATTGATATAATAATCGCAATTACTTTAAATCTTCTCGTCATATTCCGTCCTTTTAGCCTTTCAATAATCCTGTGTTATATTCTATATGCGCGAGCGCGCTTAAATAACATCTGTTATCCGACAAATTCTACTTAATTATAACATAACAATGTTTAATGTCAACAAGTGCAATAAATTTTTAACCGAATATTTACAAAAGGTTTAATAATTCGTGATAACGACCATAAACACCTCGCCGCGGAAGCCCGCGAGCACCGAGGAGCCATCCTTCGCGTATATGCGATATTCCCCCGTCTCATGCACGGAATAGCCCTCGCCGCGCATAGCCTCGGAATACTTATCCACCATCTCCGGCGTCACATTCATGTAGCAGTACACGGTGTTATTTTCAAGCACCGGGTCGGGGGTTATCCCCGCGATCCGCCCGAAGTCGGGCACGCCGCCCGAGTCCTCGTAAACCGGAGTCGTCTCCGCGGCGGAGGGCGCCGGGGTCACTATGAACACGCTTTCGCTCTCATCGCTCCAGGTCACAACGCAGCTGAAAGCCTCGGACACCGCGCGCAACGGCACAAAGGTCGTGTCATAGTCAAGGGCAGGGGAAACGTCGAGCTTGACCGAGCTGCCGTTGACGTACATAACCGGCGAGCCGATCGTCATGATCACCGTGTCGCTTCCTCTCTCGGCGGTCACGCTCCCGAGCGCCTCGTCCCATATCACTTCGCAGCCGAGGCTCTCAAAAATTTTGCGCATCGGCACAAGCACCCTGTCATTTTCCATATAAGGCGGCTTTTCAAAATCAAGCGGGTTCCCGTCGATATAGACCGATATGTTTTCCTCGGCAGACGCCGCGGCAAGCGAGAGCGCCGCGCACAGCGCCAAAGCCGCGGCTGTTATTCTTCTGATAAGCTTCATAATATATCTCCTTTTAAACAATGACCGCGCTGTCGCTCGGCATTCTCCAGTCGCCCCTCGGCGACAGCGTGACCGAGCCGACCTTCGGCCCGTCGGGAACGCAGGAGCGCTTGAACTGGTTCTTATAAAACCTGTCATAAAACGTGTCGAGCCATTTTGCAATTGTTTTTTCATCATACTCGCCGCGAAACGCGAGAACCGCCATGCGGTATATTTTGGACTTTTCAAATCCGAACCTCAAAAAGTGATAGAGGAAAAAGTCGTGCAGCTCATACGGCCCCACAAGGTCCTCGGTCACCTGCGAGATCACTCCGTCCTTGGGCGGCAGCAGCTCGGGGCTGACCGGAGTGTCCAGAATATCGAGCAAGGTCTTTTTCAGCTCGCCGCCGCTCGTCTCCGCGACATAGCCCACCAAGTACCGCACCAATGTCTTGGGGACCGAGCAGTTCACGCCGTACATAGACATGTGATCGCCGTTATACGTCGCCCAGCCGAGGGCCAGCTCGCTCAGATCGCCAGTTCCGACGACTATGCCGCCGCTTTCGCCCGCATAGTCCATAAGGACCTGGGTCCTTTCGCGCGCCTGCGCGTTCTCATAGGTGGTGTTGTGATTGTTTATATCCGCGCCTATATCCCTAAGGTGCACGGTCACGGCCTCGCTTATCGGGATCTCGATAAGCTCTGCACCCACGCTCCCCACGAGCCTTCTGGCGTTTCCCAAGGTCCTGTCGGTGGTGCCGAAACAGGGCATAGTGATTGCCTTTATGCCATTACTTTCAAGGCCCAGCATTTCAAAGGCGCGCATCGAGACAAGCAGCGCCAGCGTGCTGTCAAGCCCGCCCGAAATTCCTATCGTCACCGACTTCGCGCCGATATGCTCAAGCCGCTTGCGAAGCCCCTCGGCCTGCATGGTGAATATGAGCTCGCACCGCTCGCGCAGCTTTTCTCTGTCGCGCGGCACAAACGGGCGCGGGTCGATAAAGCGCTCGATCCGCGTCTCCTCTATCTTTGTGTCAAATTTAATTTTTTTGTATCCGTCGTCAAACTCGTTTCTGTATGTGCTTATTTTTCTCCGCTCGAGAGCCAGGCGGTTCACGTCGATGTCCGCGTAGATAACGCCGTTTTCAAACAGCGCGGATTGCGCCAATATCGTTCCGTTCTCGCAGATCAGGTTGTGGCCCGAGAACACCATGTCGGTGGTGGACTCGCCGTCGCCCGCGTCGGCGTAGACATAGGCGCACACAGCCCTCGCGGACTGCGAGGTGACGAGCGTCCTCCGATATTCCGCCTTGCCGATGACCTCGTCGCTCGCCGAAAGGTTCAGCACGACCGTGGCGCCGTTCGCCGCGTGTCCGCCCGACGGCGGCTCGGGAACCCACAGATCCTCGCATATCTCAACGCCCGCGACAAAGTCGGGCATGCTTTTCGCCTCAAACAGCAGCTTGGGGCCGATCGGATATTCGCGGCCGTTCAGCGTGACCGTCGTGTTTTTGTCAAGAGCCGCGAAGTGCCGCGCCTCGTAAAACTCGGAATAATTCGGGATGTGAGTCTTCGACGCAAAGCCCAGAACCTCGCCGCCCTTTATGACCGCGGCGCAGTTATATAGGCTGCCGCCCAGCGGGACCGGGACCCCGACGGCGATAAGGATATCAAGATCGCCCGTCCTCCGCGCGATCTCAAAGACGGCGTCCGCCGCGTTTTTGATCAGCCTGTCCTGCAAAAACAGATCGCCGCAGGTGTATGCTGTGACGCAAAGCTCGGGCAGGGTGATAATTTTCGCGCCATGCCCCGCCGCCTCTTTGACGAGCCTTATTATCTCCTCCGCGTTGTGCCTCGTGTCGCCGACCTTGATCTTCGGCGTGGCCGCGGCGCATTTTATAAATCCGTCCCTCATTTTATTATCTCCCTCCGATATTTATTATTTCGCTTTCGCCCGAGGCCGAAAAAACGATTTCCGCCTCCGCGCCCTCAAGTCCGGGCTCGGCCCTCATATACGCGTCCATGTAGTTGGGCGTCGTGCCGTGGTACACGCCGTTTTGCCGCTTTTCAAGCAGCACGGGCAGAACGGCCCTGTCATATCTTTTATAAAAATCCTCTCTCATGCGCTCCGCGAGCCCGATCACGCGGCGGCTGCGCTCCTCTTTGACCCGCTCGCTGACCTTATCGGGCATTTTTTCCGCCTCGGTGCCGTTGCGCACCGAGTATTTAAACACATGCATTCGCATAAAGCCGATCTTTTCACAAAATCCGTATGACTCCTCAAACTCCTCATCGGTCTCGCCGGGGAACCCGACCATCAGATCCGTGGTGATCGAGGCGTCGGGGATCATCTCCCTCAGCATGCCGACCGCCCGATAATACTCGTCGGGCGTGTATCGGCGCTTCATCCGCCTCAAGGTCTCGCCGCAGCCGCTCTGGAGCGACATATGAAAATGCGGACACAGGCTTTTGAGCCTCGAGGCGCGCTCAACAAAGCCGCGGGTTATGACCGGCGGCTCGATCGAGCCGAGACGGACGCGCTCAACGCCGCTTATTCCGTCAAGCGCCTCCAGAACGTCGATCAGCGACAGGCCGCTCTTTAAATCTTTTCCGTAAGAGCCGATATGTATACCCGTAAGCACGATCTCGCGGTAGCCCGCCCCGGCCAGCGTCTTCGCCTCGGCGGTTATGTTCTCAAGCGGGCGCGAGCGCACCGGGCCGCGGGCGTAAGGAATAACGCAGTAGGCGCAGAAGTTGTCGCAGCCGTCCTCGATCTTAAGGTTGGCGCGGGTGCGGCTCTGTCCGACCGCCGTCGGCAGCTCCTCGTATTCGCGAACCTTCATTATATCGTCCACAATATTACGCCGCCCGCCCGAAAGCGCGGCCTCGGCAAGCTCGACGATACGGCTCCTGCCGTCGTTTCCGATAATAATATCGGCGCCGATCCCGCGCACCTCGTCGGGCTCGGTCTGAGCGAGACAGCCGGTCACCGCGATCACCGCGCCGGGATTTTGACGCTTCGCGCGCCTCACGGCCTTGCGCGATTTCCCCGCGCCCGTTCCCGTGACCGTGCAGGTGTTAATGACACAGACATCGGCGGCTCCGCCGCTTACGACCTCGTGTCCGCTCCGTCTGAACAGCTCCGCCATGGCCTCGCTCTCATACATATTTGTTTTGCAGCCCAAAGTTATAAATTTTACTGTAATTTCAGTCACATCCTCGGTTTTTTTCGATTTTTATATTGGCTTATCAAATCCACGAACACCGCCCCGTAACGATTGAGCTTCGCGGCTCCCACGCCGGGAATATCCGAAAACTCGGCCAAAGTCTCGGGCATTGCCGCGCACATTTCGCGCAGCGACGCGTCTGTGAATATAACATAGGCGGGCACGCTCTGCGCCTTGGCCAGCTCCAGCCTGAGCGCCTTGAGCTCGCCCATGAGGCCCTCGTCGATTTCGGCCGCCGAAGGCTTTTTCCTGCGCGGCTCCTCCTTCGGTTTCGGCTTCGGCATACGCATCGTCAGCGTTTCCTCGCCGCGAAGCAGGGGCGCGGCCTTGCGGCACGGCGCGAGAACGCCGTATTTTTCACCCTTCACCGAAAGATAGCCTTTTTCAAGCATAAAGTCGATGATCCGCAGTATGTCCTTCTTTTTATGATCCTTCATAATGCCGTAGGTCGTGAGCGTGTCAAGGCCCCGATCCGTTATTTTTTCATTTTGCGATCCCGCCAGAACGTCGGCGACCGTGGTCCGCCCGTAGGATGTACCGCGCCGCATCATCCGCATGACGCAGCTTAAAATCATTCTCGCGGGCTCGGTCACGTCGCGGGTCTCAAAGCCCTCAAGGCAGTTTGAGCAGTTTCCGCACTCGCTCCCCGCGCTCTCACCGAAATATTTCAATATAAATCCGCGCAGGCAGTCGTCGGTCGTCGCGTAAAACGTCATTTGCCTGAGCCGCTCGTAATCCCGCTCGCGGATAAATTCCCGCTCCTCATCCGAAAGCTCCTCGTTTTCGTCGGTGTTGTCGATCAGGAACTTGTTCGTTCTCACGTCTCCGGGCGCGTAAAGCAGCAGACAGTCGGACGGGCTTCCGTCGCGACCCGCTCTTCCGGCCTCCTGGTAATAGCTCTCTATGTTTTTCGGCATGTTGTAATGCACCACAAAGCTGACGTTCGACTTGTCGATCCCCATGCCGAAAGCGTTGGTGGCGACCATGACCGTCTTGCGGTCGTACAGAAAATCATCTTGATTTCTCCGCCGCTCCTCGGGGCTGAGCCCCGCGTGATAGCGTGTGGCGGCAAATCCGCGTTCGCACAGCTCATCGCACACGCTCTCAACCGTCTTTCGACTTATAGCGTATACTATTCCGCTTTTGCCCCTGCCGCGGCCGCCGAGAAAATACACAAGCTGATTGAGCTTGTCCTTCGCCTTGGGCCGTTTTACCTCAAAATACAGATTTTTTCTGTCAAAGCCCGTTACCGCCACCTTGGGCTCTTTCAGCTCAAGCAGCTTTATTATGTCGCGCCTTACCTCCTCGGTGGCCGTCGCGGTGAACGCGCCGATCGGCGGGCGGTATGACAGACTTTTTATATACTCGGCGATTTTTAAATACCCCGGTCTGAAATCCTGTCCCCACTGCGAAACGCAGTGCGCCTCGTCGACCGTCACCATGGATATTTTCACAATTTCCGAAAACCGCAGAAAATCCGCGGTGCAAAGCCGCTCGGGCGCGGCGTATATTATCTTATACTCTCCGGCCGCGGCTCTTTCATACGTTTCCTTAAGCTCCCGATAATCCAGCGAGCTGTTGACATACGCGCACGGAATACCGTTTTCGCGCAGAGCGCCCACTTGATCCTTCATCAGCGATATAAGCGGCGACACCACCACGGCCACGCCGTCCATAAGCATGGCGGGAACCTGATAGCACACCGATTTTCCCGCTCCCGTCGGCATAATTCCGAGAACGTCTCTTCCGCCGAGAACGCTGTCAATAAGCTCCTCCTGGCCCGGGCGGAAACCGTCGTGCCCGAAATAACGCTTTAAAACTTCAAGCTTGGTCATCAGCTTATTAATCCTTCCAAAAATCCGGCAAGAATTCCTTCCTTAAGTCCCGCAGACGAGATGATCACCTCTTCGGCCCCGATCTTGTCGATCAGCTCGATTATCGGCGACACTCCGGCGGGAACGGTGTCGGCCCTGCCGCGCTCTATACCCTCGTCCTCGCGCTCAAACTCGGACATCTCAAGTATTCGGTCATAGGTCTCCCTGACCGCGTCCGAACTCATGGAATAGCCGTGCAGCCGCGCGCGGTCGATCCCGGGCTCGCCGTTTTCAACCACGGCCAGATTGAATATGCTGCCGCCCATGCCGACTATCGGCAGGCACTCGGCGTCGTCGAGCCAGTGGATCTTGTCAAGGCAGCTGCTGACGTAATCCGACATCGCGGAAAGCGCCTCGGGGCTCTCGCCGCGGAACAGGAACCGCTCGGTCATGTTGACCGCGCCGACGGGAATACTCATGCGCGCAAGCGGCTCGCGGTCGTTCACAAGAATGATCTCGGTGCTGCCGCCGCCGGTGTCAACGATCACGCAGTCGTCAATGTCGAGCGTTGACGTCACGCCCAGAAAGTCGTACTCCGCCTCCTGCTCGCCTTTGATGACGCGGACCCCTATACCGGTCTCGTCGTGGACGCGGCGGACAAACTCGTCGCGGTTCCCCGCGCTTCTGACCGCCGCGGTCGCAACCGCTATTATGTCTTTGGCGCCGTGCTTTTCGATCGTCTTTTTAAAATCCTTGAGCGCCTCTATTGTCCGCTCCACGGCCTCGGGCTGCAGGCAGCCGTCAATCCCCATGCCCTCGCTGAGCCGCGCCATGATGCGTCGCCGCTCCGCGTAGCTGTATTTCCCGGTATTCTCGTCTATATCGGCAATATCCATCCGTATTGAGTTTGATCCTATATCTATTATCGCTGCTTTCATAATATCCTCCGTTTTAAATTTACGCCGCATCGTTCTGCCACAGCGCGTCGTAAAGACGGCGCAGTCTGCCGGGCGAGCCGATGTCGGGGCGAACCGTTATTGTTACAAATCTGCTCATGCTGTCTCCGCCGCAGCTGAGCTCCGCCTTAAGCTGGACCTGCTTGGCGCCCTCGAACACCGACGGCGGGTTCACATGTCCCGAGCCGGTAACGATCTTTTTGCGCATCGTCAGCAGGTCGCCGAACGAAAAGTTTTCATTCTCGCTCCACCTGATAGCCACGCGCTCTCCGTTTGAGGCCGCGTACACGGACGGCAGGTCGGTCGTTATGTCATCAAAGGACGCGTTGGAGCCCTTGAGGTTCGCAAGCGCCTCTCTTATTGCCACGGTCTCCGGGTCGTCGGTGCAGGTTATTCGAAGCTCGGGCGCACCCGAGTCGGAATATGTCGAGCGCAACAGCAGTGTATCGGTGGATTCGGGCGGCGTCCTCGAGCCGTCGAGAACGAAGCTGACAAAGGATTTTCCTCTCGCCGCCGCCTCATAGACAACGTCCGTCACGTCAATTCTTATTACGCCGTCCGCGTCGACCCCGGGAAGCGAGCGGATCTCGACCGCCGCTCCCTCGGGCTTTGAGTCAAAGCTTACGCTTCCGCTGTTCCAGTCGTCATTGTCAAGGAAGTAAACATCCGTCACGGTGTTGACCGCCCCGCTCTCCGGCCGCAGCCTTAGCTCCGCCGAAGTAACCGCGCCGATTATATTCTGAAGGTTCAGTCCGAATTTGAGATACGCGGCCGAGCCGTTGTCAACCGCGAGCAGTCCGTTGTTTTCGC
Source organism: uncultured Monoglobus sp. (assembly GCA_947630135.1). Lineage (GTDB taxonomy): Bacteria > Bacillota > Clostridia > Monoglobales > Monoglobaceae > Monoglobus. The sequence continues at coordinate 33,155 of CANRGH010000003.1, read as the reverse complement.
GGGTCAGCTCGTCCGCTTTCGCCTCGGGTCTCGCAGCCGAAACATAGCCGCTGTCAGCCGGACGGGATTTTTTCAGATCGGGCGGATCGCTGTCGCCTGCGTCACCCACCACGATCTTGAGGTACGGGCGGTATGACGGGTCGGGGCTTGCGGTCGAGCCGAGCCGCACCGGAGCGCTGTTGCTCAAACTGGGGCTGAGCTTTAAGGTTATCATCTTATCCTCAAATCCCGCGGTCTCCGCGATGAACTCCGACAGGTCGATCTCGATAATACCGCCGTTTTCCGCGCCTCCCGCGGTGCAGAGATACTGCTCCTCGCCCATCGGTCTGCTGTCCCACGTCATGCCGCCGTTCCAGTTGTTGTTGGCGACATAACTCACGTTAAAGGTCGCGTCGCGGCTCTCGGGCGAGATCATTCCGGTGTCGACCACCGCGAGACGCAGCTTCGCGCTGCGCAGATCGGCCCGCTTAACGTTTCCGAGCGGCGTCAGGTCAAATTTAAAATATGTGTTCCAGTAGTTGCCCACTATCAGATTTTCGTTATCGAGCCTTTCGCGGCTCTTGTTTTTGGCGCCGCTGTAGACAAAAGTCTCATCGGCGGGCGAAAGGCGGATAACGCTGTCCTCCGCTATAACCGGGGTCGCGAAATACAAAAGCCCCACCGGAACGACGCCCAGCACCAAAAGCAGCGCAAGAACAGTGCCGATTATTTTCTGAAATAATCCGACCTCCATATTAAGCACCGCCTTTCGTGCATACTTTCATATGCTAATTATAACACAACACCCCGTCCATAGCAAGAGCAAAATTTTTTTAAAAAACAGTCAAAAAAACCTCCGGAGGGTGCTCCGGAGGTTTTTGAGTCGGATCTGATTATTTAATGATCTCGGTAACAACGCCCGAACCAACGGTTCTGCCGCCTTCGCGGATAGCGAAACGCAGTCCGTTCTCGATAGCGATAGTCGTTGTCAGTTCAACCGTCATTGTAACGTTGTCGCCGGGCATGCACATCTCTGTGCCCTCGGGCAGATTAACAACGCCCGTAACGTCGGTTGTTCTGAAATAGAACTGGGGTCTGTAGTTTGTGAAGAAAGGTGTGTGACGTCCGCCCTCATCCTTTGTCAGAACGTAAACCTCACCCTTGAACTGTGTGTGGGGTGTGATCGAACCGGGCTTAGCCAGAACCTGTCCTCTTTCGATCTCCGTGCGGGCAACACCGCGGAGCAGCGCGCCAACGTTCTCACCGGCCTCGGCATAGTCCAGAGTCTTTCTGAACATCTCAAGTCCGGTAACAACAACCTTGCGGATCTCGTCGGACAGACCAACGATCTCAACCTCGTCGCCGGTCTTGATCGTACCTCGCTCTACACGGCCTGTGGCAACTGTGCCGCGGCCCGTGATCGAGAAGATATCCTCGATAGGCATAAGGAAGGGCAGATCGCTCTGTCTGTCGGGTGTGGGAATGTAGCTGTCAACAGCGTCCATAAGCTCGTGGATGCAAGCGTACTGAGGATCGTTGGGGTCTGTCGAGTCGCACTCCAGAACCTGCAGAGCCGAGCCCTTGATGATCGGGATATCGTCGCCCGGGAACTCATACTCTGTCAGCAGCTCTCTGATCTCCATCTCAACCAGCTCAAGCAGCTCTTCGTCGTCAACCTGATCAACCTTGTTCATGAACACGATGATATAGGGAACGCCAACCTGACGCGAAAGCAGGATGTGCTCTCTTGTCTGGGGCATCGGGCCGTCGGCGGCCGATACAACCAGGATAGCGCCGTCCATCTGAGCCGCGCCTGTGATCATGTTCTTAACATAGTCGGCGTGTCCGGGGCAGTCAACGTGAGCGTAGTGACGCGTCTCTGTCTCATACTCAACGTGAGCCGTGGAGATTGTGATACCTCTTTCTCTCTCCTCGGGAGCCTTATCGATCATGTCATAAGCCTCGTACTGAGCCTTGCCCTCCATAGCCAGAACCTTTGTGATAGCGGCTGTAAGAGTTGTCTTACCGTGGTCAACATGGCCGATAGTACCAATGTTAACATGGGGTTTGGTTCTTTCGTATTTTTGCTTTGCCATTTTACAATGACCTCCTTATTTTATTTTTATAATTTTTAACAAATATATTTATGCAATATAAAATCAATTCCCATTGTACTATTAAACTTGAAAAAATTCAAGTCTTTTTTGTGAAAAATTTTAAAATATTTGCATAAAAGTTATAATATTCCGACCAAATCGGTCGTTTTTGCCGACGCGGAACTAATCGTTCTGCGATCTTTCCTTAATGATCTTCTCGGCGATGCTCTTGGGCAGCTCCTCAAAGTGGCTGGGCTCCATGGAATACTGACCGCGGCCCTGCGTCCTTGAGCGCAGCTCCGTCGCGTAGCCGAACATCTCGGAAAGCGGCACGTTGGCCGTGATCTCCTGTGCTCCGACTCTCGCCTCCATGCCTTGGATCTGTCCGCGGCGCGAGTTAAGGTCGCCCATAACGTCGCCCATGTACTCCTCGGGAACGGTAACGACAACCTTCATGATAGGCTCAAGAATAACCGGACTGCCCTTCTTGCAGCCGTCCTTAAATGCCATAGAACCCGCGATCTTAAACGCCATCTCGGACGAGTCGACCTCGTGGTACGAGCCGTCAACCAGCGTGCACTTCACGTCAACAACCGGATAACCGGCCAGAACGCCCGTCTGCATCGCGCCCTGGATACCCGCGTCAACAGCGGGGATATACTCCTTGGGGATCGCTCCGCCGACGATCTTGTTCTCGAAGACGTAACCCGAACCGGGCTCCAGAGGCTCCATGTCCATAACAACGTGTCCGTACTGTCCTTTACCGCCCGACTGACGCGCGTACTTGTGGTCAACATGCACGGCCTGTCTGATAGTCTCGCGGTATGATACCTGCGGATTTCCGACGTTGGCCTCGACCTTGAACTCGCGCAGCAGTCTGTCAACGATGATCTCAAGGTGAAGTTCGCCCATTCCAGCGATGATCGTCTGACCCGTCTCGTCGTCCGTATAGGTTCTGAACGTGGGATCCTCCTCGGCCAGCTTCGCCAGCGCGATACCCATTTTCTCCTGACCGGCTTTGGTCTTGGGCTCGATCGCAACGCGGATAACCGGCTCCGGGAACTCCATAGACTCAAGGATTACCGGATGGTCCTCGTCGCAAAGCGTGTCGCCCGTGGTGGTGTTCTTAAGTCCGACCGCCGCGGCGATGTCGCCCGAGTAAACCATGTCGATATCCTCTCTGTGGTTTGAATGCATCTGAAGGATGCGTCCGACTCTCTCTTTGTTGCCCTTGACCGAATTGTAAACATGCGAGCCGCTCTTAAGCGTTCCCGAGTAAACTCTGAAGAAGCAGAGCTTGCCCACAAACGGATCGGTCATGATCTTAAACGCCAGAGCCGCGAAGGGCTCCTCGTCCGACGAGTGGCGAACCGTCTCCTCATCGGTTCTGGGAACGGTTCCGGTGATAGGCGGAACATCCAGCGGCGACGGCATAAAGTCGATAACCGCGTCAAGCATGTTCTGAACGCCCTTGTTTCTGTAGGACGAGCCGCACAGAACGGGAACCATCTCGTTGGCGATCGTGGCCTTGCGGATCGCGGCCTTGATCTCGGCCTCGGTCAGCTCACCGCCCTCGAGGTACTTGTCCATGAGCTCCTCATCGGTCTCGGCGACCGACTCAAGCAGAGCCTCTCTGTACTCCGCGGCCTTGTCCGCCATATCGGCGGGAATGTCCTCAACGCGCTCGTCCTGTCCGAGCTCGTCATAGTAAACATAAGCCTTCATCTGGATAAGGTCAATAAGGCCCTTGAACTCGTCCTCGGCTCCGATAGGGAGCTGAATGGGAACCGCGTTGCACTTGAGGCGGTCCTTCATCATGTCAATAACGTTATAAAAGTCGGCGCCCATAATGTCCATTTTGTTAACGTAAACCATTCTGGGAACCTGATATTTGTCAGCCTGACGCCAAACGGTCTCAGACTGAGGCTCAACACCGCCCTTGGCGCAAAGAACCGTTACACTGCCGTCCAGTACACGGAGCGAACGCTCAACCTCAACCGTGAAGTCAACGTGTCCGGGTGTGTCGATTATATTAATTCTGTGGTTCTTCCACTGCGCGGTAGTAGCGGCGGAGGTAATCGTAATACCACGCTCCTGCTCCTGCTCCATCCAGTCCATTGTCGCGGCGCCCTCGTGCACCTCGCCCAGCTTGTGGACACGGCCCGTATAGAACAGAATACGCTCGGTGGTCGTAGTCTTACCGGCATCAATATGAGCCATGATGCCTATATTTCTGGTTTTCTCCAATGAAAACGCTCTACCCATAAAAAACTCCTTCCAACAACGTAGTGATTAGCGATTAGTGAATAGCGAATAGAAACGACATTCGCAGGTCACACGCAAAAAACATTACGTTGTCAAATTCAATAATGTCTGATCTTGTTAGTTAAAATACTTAACACTCATTTCAACTCGGCTTTCGCGAAGAAATTTTGCTCAGATTTGTTATTGCAGGAGCGCGCCGCGTATCGAGATACGCAAGTGCTCCGAAATGACAAAGATGAGTGAAATTTCACAGCGAGATTACCATCTGAAGCTTGCAAAAGCTTTGTTCGCCTCTGCCATTCTGTGAGTGTCTTCTTTTCTCTTGTACGCGCCGCCTGTGCTGTTCGTGGCGTCCATGAGCTCGTTCGCGAGTCTCTCGGCCATCGTTCTTTCGCCGCGCTGTCTTGAGAACTGTGTTATCCATCTGAGTCCCAGTGTCTGGCGTCTCTCGGGTCTTACCTCGATCGGCACCTGATAGTTGGCTCCGCCGATACGGCGCGCCTTAACCTCTAAGACCGGCATAACATTGTTCATGGCGTCCTCAAAAACGTCAACGGGATTTTTACCCGTCTTTTCTTTTATAATGTCAAAAGCATCATAAACTATTCTCTGAGCGACGCCCTTTTTTCCGTCGAGCATGATATTGTTGATAAGTCTTGTCACTGTCTTGTTGTTGTAAACAGGATCGGGCAAAACATCCCGACGGGCAATATGACCTCTTCTTGGCACTTTCTTCCCCTCCTTACTTCTTAAGCGGCTTATCGCCGCCAAGGTACTCAATGTCTTTGATACACTGTCGCGCACATAGGTCATATATAAGGATTATATATAAACATATGCACACATTTTACTTTTCGCACGGCGAGACTTACTTGGGTCTCTTTGTGCCGTACTTCGATCTTCCCTGTCTGCGTGTGTCAACGCCCGAGGTATCAAGCGTACCGCGGATAATGTGATAACGCACACCGGGGAGGTCCTTGATACGTCCGCCGCGGATCATGACAACACTGTGCTCCTGCAGATTGTGTCCTATTCCGGGGATGTACGCGGAAACCTCAATACCGTTTGTAAGACGAACTCTGGCAACCTTACGCAGGGCCGAGTTAGGCTTTCTGGGCGTCATGGTTCTAACCGAAGTACAAACGCCTCTCTTTTGCGGAGAGGACTGATCGGTCGGGCGCTTCTTGATGGTATTCATACCCTTCTGCAGCGCGGGAGTCGTTGACTTTTTCTCAACCGTGGACCTGCCCTTTCTTACTAACTGGTTAAATGTCGGCATATGTTCACCTCCATGCATATAGATTTGTCGGCCGCCTTTTGGGCGCAATGCGCCTAAGGAGCGACTTTAATATTATAACACATTATCCCCGTTTGTCAAGCATTTTTTGGAATTTGTGCGTTATAGCCAAACAAAGCAAAATTTCTTTTTCCCGCGCGGTAAACTTGCCTATATAAACACTTGAAAACCGGAGTTTTTTCTGATATAATAAAAACGGTTCGGCAATATCCGACAAAAACCCCGAAAGGAGAACATGAATACAATGAAGAAAAAAACGATTATAATCCTTGCCGCCGCGCTGCTTCTTGTCACGGCCGCGGTCTCGGCGCGGGAATATTACAAAACCGTGACGGTCTACCGCCCCGGCGAGAGCATCGAGGTTCCCGGGCGCGATGCCGAGGCTTATTTAAACGACGGCTGGTACGGCGCGCCGGTCGTGAATATTTACAGCGCCGACGGAACATGCTCCTGCGTTTACGAAAGCGACGCCGAAAACTATCTTGCAAACGGCTGGTACAGCGAGCCCGTGACTCTGCTCTACGGCCCGGACGGACACGGCGAATACATAAAGCAATCCGAGATCGCGGAATATTCCGAAAACGGCTGGTCAGCCGACCCGCCCTCAAGAGAGGGCCTGAGCGAGCTCCGCGGCACGATCGCGGAATACCTCGACGGCCGCGCCGGCGAATGGGGCGCTTTCGTAAAGCGGACCGACACCAACGAATATCTTTCGATAAATGAAAAATCCTATTCCAGCGCGAGCCTGATCAAGCTGTTCTGCATGAACGCGGTATATACCGAAATAAACAACGGCGAGCTGGCCGAGACAGACGAGATCGACAGCGACCTTAACCTGATGATAACCGAGAGCAGCAACGAGGCCTTTAACCGCCTGACAAAGGCGCTGGGCGGCGGCAGCACCGTCGCGGGCTTTGAAAAGGACGACGAACTGATCAAGTCGCTGGGCTTTAACAACACCCGGCACATGTCCGAGCTTATCGACGAGAGCGGCCAATACGCGATATATCTCGCGTCGAACCTTACGTCGCCTATGGACTGCGGCCTGCTGCTTGAAATGATACACGACAAAAAACTGGTCTCGCCCGAGGCGAGCGACGCCATGCTGAACCTGCTGCTCAATCAGACGCGCAAATATAAGATCCCCGCCGCTCTGCCCGAGGGAACAGTCACGGCGAACAAAACCGGAGAGAACACCAAGGTGGAGGCCGACGCTGCGATCGTGTATTCTCCGGCCTGCGACTATATAATATGTGTGATAGGCAGCGGCGACATGTCCGCCGGCGTTGAAACAATACAAAAAGTCTCACGCATGACCTACGATTTCCTGAACCCGTAGGGAACGGCTCCGGCCGCAGCCGCCCTACAACGATGTACGAGACAAAACGGGCGGATAATATCCGCCCCTACGGCATGATGTAATTCGGGGACGGCGCCCTCGACGTCCCGAGGCTTCCCCTTCATTATATGAGGGGGGAGAGTACGGCTCCCTCCGGGAGGGAGCTGTCGCCGAAGGCGACTGAGGGAGATCGGCGCGCTTACTCCTTCCACCGCTATCGCGGTCCCCCTCCCTCAAAGAGGGAGGCGTTTACGACTCCGTTGCCTTTGACGCATATCAGCAAGAGGCGAGGCAAACGAAGGCCGTCACGTCCTATTCACTATTCACTATTCCCTATTCACTAATCACTATGTTGAGGTGACTTTTATGACAAAACCGGACAAAGCTGAAAAACTGTTCAAAAGCGGCTATAACTGCGCGCAGGCGGTGCTGTGCGCCTTCGCCGAGGACTTCGGCATAGACGAAACGACCGCCGCGAAGCTCGCGGAGGGGCTCGGCGGCGGCATGGGCCGGATGCGCCTGACCTGCGGCGCGGTTTCCGCAATGGCGGTCTGCGCCGGGCTTATGCTGAGCCGCGGCGAGGCCGGCGACACCGAGACCCGCCAAAAGGTCTACGCGCTGACGCGAAAAATGGCCGCGGAGTTTAAAGAAAAAAACGGCTCGATAATCTGCGGCGAGCTGCTGGGCGCCGCCCTGCCCAAGGACAGCGGCCCCGCGCCCGAAAAGCGCACCGCGGAATATTACAAAAAGCGCCCCTGCGCCGAGTATGTGCGCTGCTGCGCCGAGATTTTAAGCAAAGAAGCCGCGGGCCTTTGACCTCGCGGCTTCCCTCGCCTATTCCCTGCCCTCGAGCGCCTTGATCCTCTCGTCATGGCGGCCGAGCTCCTGACTGTGCTTGCTGAGCAGCCTGCTCATTTCGTCGATCTCGTGGCTGTGCGAGTTGAGCCGCCTCTCGTGCTTCTCATAGTTCTGGTTCAGCTGATCGATCGCGTCCGTGAGCCGCACGATATTCATATTGAGATCGCTTATCGGCTTGAAGCATTTAAACAGCAGGGCGGCGAAGCCTCCCACCGTTACGAGCGCCGCGATAAGCATGCCCAGAAACTCGCTGCTGTTCATTTGTATCACCTCATTTTTTCATCTTTTTTCGCCCCGATATTATTATATTGCGTACGCCGTGCCCGCGTGTGCCTTCCCTTTTTGTGTAGTTTTTCGGTTTAAGCCTGTTTTTTAAGCCTATCGGCAAGGCGCGGTCCCGTTTTTTGATTTAAAAATCACGAAAAAATAATAGTCACCAATTAATGCGCAACACGAAAAATATTTGTTTACAAACGCATAAGTATATGTTATAATTACCGTGCGGCAGTGTATGTACACGGCCGCCGCGCGAACAGCGCGTTTTGTCATCGAAAACAATCAATTTCCAATTACAAACATCAACAATTTACAGCAAGGATTTGCGGAAAGGAAGGAAGTTTATGAAAAAGTACAGGAGAAAGATGATAAGCCTGCTGCTCACGGCGGCAATGCTTATAACAGCGGTTCCGATCCTGGCGGCGCCCGACGGGGATGATTACCCCGCCGCACCCGACGAGATCGCGCAAACCGAAGCAATAGCCGCGGAAGCAGCCGAGGCAGAAACAACCGAAACAACTTTAACGACAGAGCCCGAAGTTGAGGCGATTGACGCGGTGGCGAACGACGGCGTCGAGCCCGCTGCGGAAGCCGCTTCGCCCGAATCGACCCTTAACCCGAAGGATGAGAAGGTCTACATAATCGGCGCGAATTTCAGACATCACCCGTCCACATCAAGTCTTTTTGATGAAGAAGTTCCCGACAAACTGCTTTGGGTGGAATTCTCAAACAAAATAGACCACGAGGCGGCATATGACAAGGACACAAAAACATACAATCTTGACGGCAGCTATTACCAGTTGGTAATCGAGCGTCCGCCGCACGGCCCGGAGCCAACGCATCCCGCCGCGACAATGGTGCCCGACAACGGTATCTCGGGAAGCGTCAAAGACATATTTTCAACCGGCGGCGTCAACGCCGACAAACACCGTTATCACGGATGGTCGCTCGAAAACGATCTGTTCCATAAAGACGATACAGACGAGTATCGGGCGGGTGAATATACCGCAAAGCTTAACAAGATTATTCCGCAGGAGGGCAGCACCCCGGCTCCCGATCTCGAAAATTGTGAAAAGAAAGTCGTTAATGCCAAAACAATAAACCTTGTACAGGTCACATATAAGCTCAGTGATGAGGATCAAAGCAAAGGATATAAGCTTATCTGCGCTAATCATCCGGATCAGGAACAGACCGAGATAACCGAGCTTGCTATGGTGGGCGACTGGGTAACGATTATCGACCCGAGTCTTGATTATTCCAAAGTAGACGGCTTGAACGGCCAAAAAATGTCGATCTCGGGCTGGAAGCTTGTGAACGGCAACGGTCAAAACGATAGCGAAAATATGATCGGAAACGCTATCCCCAGTGATAGTTCATCCACCAAACTGCACGACAATAATGAGGACAACAAAATAACACTCGAAGCGGTAATCAATGAGCCGAAAAGTTATTCTTATGAATTCCAGAAGAATGACGAGAGCGGCACAGCGGCTTTCCCGACCGCGCCTCCCGCGACCTCGGAGGAGCCAAGCCCCACAGCGCCTCCGGCGTCATACAATCAACTGATAAGCGCGAACGGAGAAGCCGAAAAAATCGAATACGAGCCGGCGGCAACAGTCACGCCTCTCGTACTGCGCCTTAAGAACACGGGAAATCAGCGCATATATGTCCGCACATGGACGCAGGACTCCAACTTTACGGTTGAGACAACAAATGTGAACAAAGATAAAGACAGCGCAAACGAGCTTGGAACCGAGAAAACCATTTTCTACATACCCACGGTAAACGATTTAAAATCTCACAGTGACTGGAAAGACTATGCCGAGGTCACGATCACGCCCAGACAGGGGCTCGCGGCGGGAACATACACCACTCAGATAAACGCGATGAACCAGTCCGGCGGCGGCCGCGTTACGGATACTTACAATCTGACTGTCACTATTGACAGAAAAGAAGTGAAGGTTGCGCCGCAGAGCAGAGAAAAAGAGTACGGCCTGACCCTCACCCCGGCGGATATTATGTGCGACGTTTATGACAGCGCCGATATTGATATCGGTAAGGATCTGACGGCGGCGGAGCTCGGCATCACGCTTGAATGTGAGGGAATGAAGCAAGAAGCCGCAGTAAACGGCGGTAATCCTTATGCATTTACGGGCATAGAAGACGTTGAGCTTGACAGCGGCAATTTTGATGTAAAGCTTAAAGAAGGTACACAAGCGGGAATAACGGTCACAAAGGCCACGCCCACTATAAACAGACCCGTTACGGCCACGGGCATAACAGACGGCAAAACGCTTTCAAGCTCAAAACTCGACGGCGCGTTTGTGAACAGAAATTCGCATCTGGGCGTTGACGGAAAATTGGAATGGGTCGAGCCAGGAAAAACAATAAAACTCAACGGCTCCGGAAGCGTGACCGAATACTACAAATTCATCCCTAATGATCAGGATAATTTCAACGTAGTTGAGAACCAACCGGTCACGATCGTCGTATCGCAAAAAAATGCCACCAATATCACGATGAGCTCGACCGAAAAGACATACAACGGAAAGCCGCAGGCGCCCACATTCAAATGGAACAGGGGCAGCGCGCCCGAAATCGGAAGAAATATTCAAGTCGTATATAAGCTCGTGACCGACGGAAACGGGTCTTTTGAGGGAGACACGAATTTTGACGAGAGCGAAGGCTACACTTCCGACCCGCCGACAAATGCCGGAACCTACAAGGTTCACGCGACCAGCAATGAGAATGAAATTTTCGCGGACGGTCTCTTGAACGCCGTTATGACGATCAAGCCGTATACGCTGAATTCAAATAAACTGACCTTGTCGAATGTCATCGACAAGGTGTACGACGGAACCGATGCTGCAATAGCCGACACCTCAAAGATCAAATACACCAAGCCGAAGCCAGAGGACGAGGTCTATGTTGTTCAGGGCGCGCTCAGAGGAACGTATATCAACGCGAACGCCGATCCGTTTTATGTAAAGAACGCGACCCTCAACGTGCTGACGCAAGAGCAGTTTGAAAAGGCAAATCCCGAAGCCGAAGTCCCCGCGACATATCCTCTCGCCGGAAAAGACGCAGCGAATTACACGCTGTCAAACGACACCATGCACATCACGGGCAGGATCTCAAGACGCCCGCTGAAACTTGTTTTGAACGGGGATATACAAAAGCACTACGGCGAGACCCATACATTCGCGGCGAGCGACTGCAAGCCTGCGGATGATCAGGCAGAGGGCGGCGGCCTTGCCGAAACCGACACGATCGACAAAGTGAAGTTTGAGCTCTACACCGACCAAAACGTTGAGACAAGCGCGGGAACGGTCGGAAATTACGACGTTAAGATAAGGATACCGTCGGGAATTACCGAGTATAACTATGAGCTTGACACCTCAAAACCCGTGGGCAAGATCGTAATCGGGAAGACCATGCCTCATGCGCTCTCGGTCAGCTCCGACAGCGGAATTGAGGGTACGCCGCTTCAGAACCTGGGTAACTTCACGGGAACATTTGAAAATCCGTACAACCAAGCAATATTGCAGAACGGCACGCTTGAATGGGTAAACCCGCAGGAAAAGCTCACAAAAGGAAAGAGCAAATACGAGTGGAAATATACTCCCGAAGATCAGGCAAACTATGATGTTCTCACCGGAGAGGTCGAGATAGCCGTCGGCGACAAGCCCATAGCCCAAATAGTCGAATTCAATGTTCCGACAGAGATAACCTATGACGGAGAACCGCACCCCGTCACGATCAAATCGGACGTCGAATCCGCGACGACCACGGTCGAGTACAGAAAGCTTGACATCGAGCTTCACGACGCTCAGGCTCAGGATGAAGGCTGGGATATGACCCCGCCCGTTAACGCCGGAACGTATCAGGTCCGCGGAACGGTATACGCCACCGATGAATACGCCGAAAACAGCAAAACCGAGACGATGACGATACTCCAGGCGGAGCCTGAAGGAACCGTCACCGCGTCCAATGTCAACAAGGGCGACTTTTTGAGCAGCTCGCAGCTTGATCACAATTTCACGGGCGTGAAAGATGAGACGCTCGACGGCACGATCGCGTGGCAGGAGGTCGGCGTTGCAAAGCCGTCCGATATATTGATCGAGGCCGAAGGAAGCTATGGCTGGATATTCGCGCCCGAGGACACAAACTACAAAACAGTTACGGGAACCGCGACGGTCTGCGTTAACGAAAACAAGCGCGCGCCCGAGGTGACGGTTTATAATATACCGGCCACCGAGATTGGCGGCGACTACGCTTATGTAAACGTTGACGGCGAAAATCTTATGGTCGGCGACGTTGTGACGTTCTATCATGACGCCGAGATGTCCGACCCCATAAGCGCCAACTTCAAAATCACCGAAGAGATGAACGGCATGACTAAAGTTACTCTTGACAATGAACTTAACCCAAGCGGCGGAACAATATATGTGAACATCAAGTATTCCGATACGGTCAAAGAGGCACAGTATAAACCTCAGGTAGGCTTCACTCTCAGCAAGACGCAGATCTATGTCGAAGCCGGCAAGAGCGACACTGTGACCATTGAACCGTCCGATCCAAGCTACGTTTTAAGCAGCGCGTCATGGACATCCGGAAACACAAGCGCGGCGACCGTCGAAGCACAGGGAAACGGCCAAACCGCGACGATAAGCGGCGTGAATGACGGTACGGCGAGGATAGATGTGGTGGCGCTGTTTGACCACCCCGACACGAGCGTAAGTGATAAGATCAGCGTAAGCGCGTCGGCGCTTGTGACCGTGACAGAGCAGGAGCCGCCCACGTATAAGTACACCACCAAGGATGCGACCGATATCACCGAATCGGGCGCGACGCTTAACGGACACGTTGACATAACGCTGCCCGAGGGCTCGACGATCACTCCCGTGGCATCGTGCAAATTTGAGCTTTGGGAAGCAGGCAGCGAGGAAAAGACCATTTATAATAATGAGGAAATTTTAAGAGAAAGCGGCGATTACAGCATAGTTGTCGGCGGCTTAAAGCCCGATACCGAGTATTGCTACCGCGCATTCGGAGCGCAGAGTGACACGGAGGCCGAGGTCAAGACGTTCACAACGGGCTCCGCGCCCGTTCCGACGGCCACGCCCGCTCCTCCCACAGAAGCGCCTTCGGCAACGTCCGCTCCCGCGACGGCAGAGCCTACGCCCGTTGAGACGCCAGAGCCTACACCTACGGAAACGGCAGAGCCTACTCCCACAGAGACAGTGACACCTGCTCCGATCGAGACGGCAACACCCGCGCCTATTGAGACAGCAACGCCCGCTCCGAGCGAGACGGCAACACCCGCACCTATTGAGACAGCAACACCTGCTCCGAGCGAGACAGCGACACCCACGCCCAGCGAGTCGGCAACGCCCAATCCCGGCGCTCCGGTAAGATATGACGCGCCTCCCGTTCTTGACAAAGACACGGCGGCAGCCACGATCACCAACAACTCCGGAAAGGGTGTTTGGTTCATAACCGCGGCATACAGAGACGACGTTCTGATCGACATCAGGTTCGTCGAGGCTCCCGCGGGAACCAATCCGGTAAGCGCGCAGTTCGGCTCCGATTACTCGGCCGACAACAGCGTTTCGGTAACGTTCTATCTCTGGGAGAAAGACACTCTCAAGCCCTGCGCGCCGCCCGTGCAAGGCAAATAACGAATGAACCGACGGCGGCCCGCAAACGCGGGCCGCCGTTTTGTTTGACGTTTTTTAAAATGTGTGGTATTATAAGCGTAAAGGAGCGTTAAAATTATGAAGATGATCAAATGCGGCCCCGAGCATCTGGACGCGGCCGCGGAGTTTTACGACACAGTGACCGCCTATCTGGCGGAGCATATAAATTATCCCAAATGGACGCCCGGCGAATATCCTGGCAGGGCGAGCGCCGCCGAGGCGATAAAAGGCGGCAGCCTTCACGCCTGCGTTGACGACGACGGAAAAATCATCGGCGCGTTTGTCATCTGCGAGGACCCGCAGGGCGATTACTCGCGCGGGAACTGGACGCGCGTCCTTAAGCCGCATGAGGTCCTTACCATTCACGCCCTCGCCGCCGACCCGCGGATATACCGCAAAGGCGTCGGCAAAGCCATGGTCCGCGAATGTGTGAGGATCGCGAAAAGCGAGGGCAAAAAGGCGCTCAGGCTCGACGTGGTCCCGACCAACACCCCGGCGCGGCGGCTTTATGAGGGCATGGGCTTTAAACATGCCGGAACAATGGACCTTGGCCGCGGCATCCCCGAAATTCCGGAATTTTGTCTGTATGAGCTGAATTTTCAGTCAGCGCGGCCCTAAGCCGCGCGATATCCTCCTCTCCCGTTCCCGCGTAGCCCGCGACGAGCGTGTTTGTCGGCTTTTCGGGCGGAGTGAAATAATAGTCGTCAAGGCGGTAGAGCTTAACGCCGCCCTCGGCGGCTTTTTTTAATATTTCCTCGGCGTCTGGCGACTTTATCAAAAGATGCAGCCCCGCGCGGCCGCCGCTTATCTCGACCGGATAGGGCGACTCCTTAAAAGCCGCGGCCAGCAGATCCCTGCGCTTTCTGTACGCGTTTCTGAGGCGGCTCAGGTGGCGGGAAAGATAGTCCTCGGAAATAAACCGCGCCAGCGCCCGCTGCTCGAACCTCGGCACCGTTGATGAGTAGTCCGAGAACTTCGCGTTAAACAGCCCCAGCAGCTTTTTCGGCAGCACCATGTACGCTATTCTTATCGACGGCGCCAGCACCCTCGAAAACGTGTTCATGTATATCACGTTCTCGCTGCCGCTTATCCCCTGCACCGCGGTCATAGGCCGCCTTAAAAAATTAAACTCGCCGCTTATGTCGTCCTCGATTATATAGCGGCCCTCGCGGGCGGCCGCCCAGCGCAGCAGCTCGGCGCGGCGGTCCATCGGCATTATCACCCCGGTCGGGAACTGGTGCGACGGTGTTATATAGACCGTGTCCGCGTCCGACTTTTCAAGCCCGGCGGGCGATATTCCCTTGGCGTCGAGCGGAACATAGCAGACCCTACGGCCGCTGTTTTTTATTATCAAGTCGATCTTCTTATAGCCCGGATTTTCTATCGCGAACGTCCTGTCGGGCGACGACAGCGAACACACGAGCATCAGCAGATGCTCCATGCCCGCGCCGACGATTATCTGCGAGGGCGAGCAGCTCACGCCGCGGAACTCCCGCAGATACTTGGCGATCGCCGCCCGAAGCTCGCGGTCGCCGCGGACGTCGCCCGCGCCCAGAAGCTCCGGCCCGCCGTACATGACCTCTTTCACAAGCTTGATCCATGTCGCGTAGGGGAACGACCCCACGTCCGCGCCGCTCGTTTTGAAGTCGGCGGCGCTTTTTTCACGCGGCGGCTCCTCCTCGTCTTCCTCCGCCGCTCCGCCCCGGGGCGGCGGGGCGTCCGCGCGGCGCGCGTAAAATCCGCTCCTCGGCACCGCCTCAAGATACCCCTCCTGCGCGAGTATCTCATAGGCGGTTCCGACCGTGTTGACGCTGACCCCGAGGTGCGCGGCCAGCGCCTTTTTCGACGGCACGCGCTCGTTTTCCTCAAGCCTGCCGCCGCGTATCTCCTCGGCGATATGCTCGTATATCTGCTCGTAAAGCGGCTTTTTCGCGCTCGGTTTCAGTTCGATCGTAAAGTTATACATAAAATCTGACCCCATAAAATATTTGTATTTTGACACTTTTAATAGTATCAGTTCGTGATATAATTATATCAAAAAATAAAATAATGTCAACTCGAAAACGGAGGTAATTTTATGATCAACGAACGATTTGAGCTTAACAAAAATTTGGCGCAGATGCTCAAGGGCGGCGTCATTATGGACGTGACCACGCCGGAGCAGGCGAAGATCGCCGAGGCCGCCGGAGCCTGCGCGGTAATGGCGCTCGAGCGGATCCCGGCCGACATCAGGGCGGCGGGCGGAGTCTCGCGCATGAGCGACCCGAAAATGATCAAGGGAATTCAGGACGCGGTCTCGATCCCGGTCATGGCAAAGTGCCGCATAGGCCACATCGCCGAGGCGAGAATTCTTGAGGCGATCGAGATCGACTACATAGACGAGAGCGAGGTCCTTTCGCCCGCAGACGACAAGTACCACATCGACAAAACGGCCTTCAAGGTGCCGTTCGTGTGCGGAGCGAGGGATCTGGGCGAGGCGCTGAGACGGATAAACGAAGGCGCCGCGATGATACGCACCAAGGGCGAGCCGGGCACCGGAGACGTGGTTCAGGCGGTGTGCCACATGCGGATAATGCAGGCCGAGATACGGCGGCTGGGCTCCCTAAACCCCGACGAGCTGTTTGACGCGGCGAAGGACCTGGGAGTGCCGTATGATCTCGCTCTTTACGTTCACGAGAACAAAAAGCTGCCGGTGGTCAACTTCGCGGCGGGCGGCGTGGCGACTCCCGCGGACGCGGCGCTTATGATGATGCTCGGCGCCGAGGGCGTGTTCGTCGGCTCGGGAATATTCAAGTCGGGCGATCCCGAAAAGCGCGCCTCCGCCATTGTCAAGGCGGTCACAAACTTTGAGGACGCCGCGGTCCTGGCGGAGCTCGCGGAGGATCTGGGCGAGGCCATGGTCGGCATAAACGCGCAGGAGATCGAGCTCATTATGGAAGAGCGGGGCAAATAACATGAAAATAGGAATACTGGCGCTTCAGGGGGCCTTTGCCGAGCATGAAAAAATGCTCGGCTCCCTCGGAGCCGAGACGTTTGAGATAAGACAAAAGCATGATTTACGCCGCCGGTTTGACGGGCTGATCATTCCGGGCGGCGAGAGCACGGTTCAGGGCAAGCTGCTCGCGGAGCTCGGCATGCTTGATGATGTGAAAGCCGCGATCGAAGGCGGACTGCCGACCTTCGGGACCTGCGCCGGGCTGCTGCTTATGGCCAAAAAGATCGAGAACGACAGCCGCGCCTATCTGAAAACGATGGACATAACCGCGGTACGCAACGCCTACGGGCGGCAGCTCGGCAGCTTCTCGACCATGGCCGCGTTCGGGAGCCTCGGAGATATTCCGATGACATTCATCCGCGCGCCCTACATAAGCGAGGCGGGCGAGGGCGTTGAGATACTTTCAGAAGTCGGAGGCCGCATCGTCGCCGCGCGCCAGAAAAATATGCTCGCCGCCGCCTTCCACCCGGAGCTTACCGACAACACAACGGTTCACCGGTACTTCATAGACATGATAAAAAACCCGCGCTGAACGCGCGGGTCTTTGTCGATTGCTCCCAAATATTGTTTTTTATTTTTTCGCATTGATCGGAACGATCGAAATAGTGTAGCCCAACGGATTTAATACTTTGAATAAGGTGTCGATTTGAGGGGTCGTTTTCATGCTTTCAAGCCTCGCGATCGCGGGCTGTTTTACTCCGCTGAGCTCGGCAAGTTCCCTTTGCGATAAGCCTTTTTGCTCACGGGCTTCGACCATTTTTCCGATAAGTTCAATTTCAAAATTTATCTTTTCTCTCTCGGCGGGCGATACCCTTTCTTCATCATTCATATATTCGGAAAATGTATTTACCTGTTTCATATAGCATCATTCCTTTATGCAAGAATTTTTTCTCTGTTTATTCTGTCCGTTTTACTTGTTTTTGATTTTGCTTTCAGCGCATCAAGAAAATCAACGATTTCCGATTTTCCGTTTTTGTCATAGTAAAACTCTACCTCGTACAACCTATACACCTTCTTTCTGTTATATGATAACATATTTGTTATCGTTAGTCAATATGCTTATTAAAAATTTTTAAGCAAAAGAGCAACCTTTCGATTGCTCTCGATCGCGGTATTCGGTTTTTATCCGCTTGACAAACTTTAATTTACAACTCAGCAACAATTTCGGAAACTGCTGTCAAGACAGCTTCACCGCTGATAGTGATTCGGTTGTTTTCTTCCATTCTGCAATGCAGATAACCGCCGCGCTTTGACGCCTGATAAGCATAAATTTCCTTTTTATTCAGCTGTTCTGCCCAGAATGCGGCAATCTGACAATGGGCTGAACCGCATACAGGGTCTTCCGCGATGCTAAGTTTCGGACAGAAGCTGCGGGATACACAGTCGGTTTTTGTTCCGTGTGCCGTGGCATTCTGAATTCGACCCTCAATGCCGGTCAAAAGCATCTGATCCGGGTTCATATTTCTAACGGTATCTTCAGAATCAAAAACGCAAATTAAATCAATCCCAAGTAACGCTTTTATCGGACGCACTCCAAATGCCTTTTCCATTGCGTCTGTAACCGGGATTTCCTTAAGCTCATAAGTGGGGAAATCCATTTCATACAGATTTCCCTTACGTCGTATTGTCAACTCGCCGCTGAGCGTGTTGAATTTTACTTCACTGCTGTCCGGCTCATAAAAGTTAAAAAGCACAAACGATGATGCCAGCGTCGCATGACCGCATAGTTCAACTTCCGTTCCCGGTGTAAACCAGCGCAGATGATAGCCCTTTTCTTCCTTCACAATAAAAGCGGTCTCTGATAGATTATTTTCCATAGCCAGCTTCATCATGGATTCTTCGGAAGGCCAGCTTTCCATTACACAAACAGCGGCCGGATTGCCCGAAAACGGTTTGTTGGTGAACGCGTCCACGATGTATTGTTTCATTATGGTTTCCTCCGTAAATTCCGATTTATCATTATATTTGATTATGGAATAATCATACCATACCCGTCGCAAAAAAGCAATATGACTGAACAACAAAAAAGAGCAACCGTTTTTTCGATTACTCTTGATTATGCTATTTGCTCTCATAGCTGAATGACATATTTATTTCAACACTATATGCCATATTTCGTGTTTTACAAAAGAAATATTCACTTATATCTTCGTTTAAGAAAACTTCTAATATTTTATCCATTCCGTCCGCCAAGCTGGATTTCGGCATTTTTTGTAATTGAAGCCTATAAAAAGTTAATCTCTGTATTGATGTTGCTTTTTTTGCGATTTTACGATATAATAAAAATATCAATAAGAGAATATGAAAATATTATGATAATTGGGGTATGAACATGAATGAAAAATATCACGCAGCGGTTAAAACAATTTAAGCGGCTATTCCTTGTTTGCTTGCCGAAGACGTATTTTGTGAAAAAGCAAATGAGAATTTATCTTTGAGTGAATAATTTTTTATGTTATAGGAGGATATATGGAAATTTCAAAAAAAGATTGGATACTGTTCAAAAAAAGATTGCCTGAATGGCAAGAAAGACATATTGGGAGACTGATTCGGGAGTATGTTAAAATTTTGAACGGCAGCGAGCTTCCTTCCGAAAAATTTTGGGCATTGGAAAAACGAATCAGAACCGATAAAAAGAAACCGGGAGTTCTGGCAAAGGTACAAAAAAGTAAGATGTTTATGGATATTCTATCACTGCTGTACGATGAAACTATTACCGTTGACGATCTTACCGGGTTCAGTGATGATTTTACAGACACAGTCAAATATTTCATATCGCAATAGTTTTCTGATCATCTTTCATAAATTTTCAAAAAGGAGTCATTCAAAATGGCAAAACAGAAAATTTTTTTGAACAGCGGACAATAATTTATTTCCGCATGATACAAAATTCGAGTGTAGATAAAATGCTTTAACCCTACCATAACGAAAATATGATCTATATTTTCGTACAGCTACGGTTCAAGAATTCGGACGGAGCGTAAGCGTACAGCAAAAAGGAGCAACCTGTCGATTGCTCTTTTTGTCGTATTTTGTTTTATCTGCTCGTCAAACGGGAAATTACAGCCATTGTATAAAAGCCGTCTTATCATTTTTGTTATATCCCGCCTGTTCATAAAAATATAGGGTGTCTGTATTTTTTGAACCGGTCAGCAGCATCATCTTGTAGCAATTTTCGCGCCTGGCAATTTCTTTTGCAAAATTCAAACAAGCTGTCGCATAACCCTTTTTCTGTATTTTTTGTCGGTAATAACGTTTTCAATCAGAGCGTATGGACGTTGTCCTCGTGTCAAATTCGGAATAATAACACATACACAAGAGGATACCAAAATACCGTTTTCATTCGCAACTATTATATGATGATTTTTGTCATTAAGAATATTATTCCATATTGCTATAATTCTGTTATCCTTATCTGGGAAAGGATTATCGTGCAGCTGCATATAAAGCGACAAAAGACCGTCAAAATCGTTTTCTGCAATTTCTCTTATCATAACATCTCGCCTCCGTAAATCCCGATTTATCTTAGTCGTCCTCTGAAAGCCCTGTCATTCCAAGGCGTTTCGCCTGTTAAAAGCTCAAATCCCATGTGTTTTCCCTTGTTTTTGCCCTTACGAGACGAAATAAGGGGATTCATTGATTCAAATGCCAAGCTACTTTTTTCGGAAAGTAATCCGCTCCCGACATTTGAGAGCGAAATACACCCCCTCGCGCAAACTTATAGTTTGTACTCAGAACATCCGCTATTTGAATCAAAGATCAAATTGATTTTTTATCATCTGCGCAACAACATCAGGCGCAAGATTTGTGTTGTCAATCTTCATGTAATTTTCAAATGGAATTTCCCCGTCCATACTCTCAAGGCGATATTTTTTATCATCATCTATCAGTCTTTGGTTGGACACCGGAACATTTCTTTTTGACACTTTATTTTGAAGGCGATTATCCGTTGCGTTTCTCTTTAAGCGAACTTCACGGGAGACAACAAGCTCTACATAGTAGAACTCCGTATCGTATGGCATAAAAATATTTTTTACATACTCCACATAATCCCAGTCAGACTGCTGGTCAAAAGCCCACATATAGGTGAAAATCATCCCATAATTATCCGTCTTGGCAAACTCCTCAAACACAACCTGACGAAGCCTATTTATCGCTGCGCCGTTATACTGTCCAAAAATTTTAATGACCGGTTCAATGGTCATATGATTGTGAAACAATCTCAACCCGGTTATTTTCGCCAACTCTTGGCCGACGGTCATTTTGCCCACAGCGGCATTTCCAATCATAAATAATAATTTCATTTTCTTTCCTGCACTTTCTGCAATTTTCCCTTGTATTCGCCCTTATTAGATGCAGGGCGAAGGTAAATTCGTGTGAAACCATGTAAGGGAACAAGGTGAGTAAACTGCGATAAATCCTTTAGTTTCAAGGCTTTTGGAGGATTATAATATCACTCTATATCGGGTAGTAACAATCTAAGATTTTGACAAATTCAAATCCCGATTTATCGTTCTTTTTGATTATGAAATAATCATACCATACCAACCGCAAAAAGTCAACACGGCGGAACAAAAGAGCAACCGATTTTCGATTGCTCTCGATCGCGGTATTCAAATTTTTGCTTGTCAAATGAGGATCTGAATTATTGTTTTATAAGAATTTATCAACAAAGTCTTTTAAGTCAATAAAATCCAATATGAAAACGCAATTATCATATTGTGCGATCTCTGTTTGATGGTCTTTATAATAGTTTTTCACTTTTTCTTGTATTCGTCTTGTTGCTTCTAAAAAACCGGGCGAGTTTTTATAGCTTGCTCCATAGTATTTTATCTGTTCGGGCTTAGTTTTCGCCATCATGTATTTAATTATCTCAAATCTTGAGAATATAATCGAATTATCATGTTCGTTTCGCAAGACACATACACTTATTTTTTCGGGCATGATCGTCATATCGGTACAGCCGTTTTCAAAATTTCTTTCATTCTTGATTCCTGTTCCGTCAAACCGTAAATAAACTCCCTCGCCCAAAAAATCAGAGAGATTGTTCGATTTCAGAACTTTCTTTTTTACGGACTCATCTGCCGCATTCATCTGCTCTTTTCGTATTCTACGAAATACAATATCAAAATCCACATATAGAGCAATCGCGCCCTCAAATCCTTCAGAGAAAAATACCTTAATTTTTTCATCTCCGATCAGTTTGCCGTTAGTTTCATTTTTAGGCACCAATCCCTGTGCCGCAATAGAACAAAGATTGTTTAACGCTGTCATATGATAATAATACATAATATTACATCCACTCCTTTACGCAAACACCAAGTTAATGTTCTGTTTGATTACGGAATAATCATATCATGCCCGCCGAAAAAAAATCAATACTTCGCAAAAAAGAGCAACTTTGCGATTGCTCCGGATTGTGATGTTCAGTTTTTATCCGCTCTACAAACGGGAAATTGTTAAATCGAAGCTACGAAAGCATTTATCAGCTTTTTACTGTCTTCATCAACATCATATGAAAATTCAGGATGCCATTGAACACCCACTATAAACTTATGAGACGGCATATATATACTTTCAATTAAGCCGTCTTCCGATATTGCCATTTTATTAAATGCAGGCGACAGCTTTCTGATCGCTTGGTGGTGATAGCTGTTTACTCCCATTTGCTCCTTGCCTAAAATATCATAGAGTGGCGTATCGGTTAGTATTGTGACTTGATGTGCCGCCCTGTTGTACGGCGGCTTCATGTGATGGTTGACACAACTGTTATTCTCTGTTGCTAAATCTTGGTATAAAGTCCCGCCATAGAGAGAATTCATAAATTGAATACCCCGGCAGATACCTAACACAGATTTATCCATTTCTACTACATTCGTTAAGATATATCGCTCCATTTCATCCCGTAATTTGCAGCATGGGCCGCACCACGGTTTGCGCTCGGCATGATAAACGGTCGGAGACACATCATGGCCGCCGGTCAGCAGAAATCCACCGCATATTTCAAGAAAATAATCTAACTCCTTTGTTTTGGAAGTAAGAGGCAGCATTAATGGTATAGCGTTTTCCGCCTCCAACATTTTCATGTATCCCGGCAGCATCCAGTAGCTCTTTTTTTCATCGTCATAAAGCGGCATGACACCGATTACTTTTCTCATTATTTTTTCGCCCCTCCAAATTCCGATTTGTACTTTTCGTATTATATCACAAAACCTACTATGCCGTTCAATCCGTTTTTTATCATTATCTGTGCGGGTAACGGTCTTTGTCGGCCTCGGTGATCTCACGCATAACGCGGCACGGAACGCCGACCGCGATAACTCCCGATGGAACGTCTTTTGTCACCACAGAGCCCGCGCCGATGACCGAGTTGTCGCCGATCGTGACGCCGCCCAGGATCGTTGAGCCCGCGCCTATCCAGACGTTGCTGCCGACGGTTATCGGAAGGGCGACCTCAAGCCCCTCTTTCCTCTGATCGGGGTCGAGGGCATGCTCCGCCGTTGTGAAGCAGCAGTTGGGCGCGATAAAAACATTATCGCCAAACGTAATCTTGCCGCCGTCCAGGATCTGGCAGTTGCGATTGGCAAAAAAATGGTCCCCGACCGTTGTGTTGTATCCGTAATCACACCAAAACGGCGCGTTCACGATCGGGCTTTCGCCCGCCTTGCCGAAAATTTGCCGAAGCAGCTTTTCCTGCGCGCCGCGATCGGACGGGCGGAGCTTGTTAAACTCAAAGCATATATCATTGCAGCGGCTGATGTCAGCCAGAATTTCCTTGTCATAATTGGCGTTGTATAAGTATCCCAGCGCCGCTTTTTCTTTTTCTGTCAATTTTATCGCCTCCGTATTATAGCGATTATACCATAAAAATTATTTTTAATCAATATTTTCCCGGCGCAATTTTTTGCACACCGCCCATGATATACTTATATCATAAACAAAAAACAATTCACGGGAGGAATAAAAATGATGATACTTATCGCGATAATCTATTTCGGTTATCAATTAATTAAAGAGACTAATCAGGATATAGAGATGCGGCAATGGGCGATAAGCAAAGGCTATGACTCATACCCGTCAAACACCGGTCTCAGAGACGTCAGAACCAACAAGCCGTATGTGAGCAAACCGCAGCAAGGACTCAATCAGCACACCTGCACCCTGTCAAACGGTGAAAAAATTACATTTTATAAATAAAAATCTCCTATATTAAAATTTTTCTTCTCAAACCGATGCGAGGCCGGGGCGTTTTTGTCCCGGCACCGCGCTGTTATGTCTCGAGAAAACATGTACATTTTTTTGTAAATAAAATATGTTATAATAAAATCAAAAATGCGACATGTAAACCGTGTTGACACTTTTGCGCGATTATGATATAATATAATTGATCCCGAAAAGGATCAGCCGCGCTTTAAAAAGCGCGTGAGTTGAAATTTTAGAAATTATTATGTTGTTGTCGCGTCCCCACAAAGGGGGCGCGTGAGTTTTTATTTCATGTTATTTATCAAGTAAAACAGACCTATGGGAAATATAATAAAATTTTTTAAAAAAAGGACTTGACATAATATAATAACTGTGCTACTATTAATTTACATTTTACATATTAATTTCTAAAGAGAGGAGAAATAAACAATGTCTGAAGATTCCAATACTTACATAGCGCACACGGCAGATGACGGCAGGGTGCAGAGCGTTAAGGAACATCTTGAACAAACAGCGGAGCTAAGCGCCGAAAACGCAGTGACCGAGTTTAAGGATATTGCGCGCTGCTGCGGCCTTTATCACGACTTGGGGAAGTACTCGCCCAAGTTTCAGAGATATATCAGGGGCTCGGGTCAAAAGGTCGAGCACGCGCGTTTCGGAGCATCGCGCATTAAAAATAACTGCAAAACATCATATGCCGATATGCTTGCCTATTGCATTTGCGGTCATCACGCGGGATTGCCGGACGGAGGCGTGCGAAACGACAATCCCGAACAGTCGACTCTGAACGGCATGTTGAAAAGAGAGCTATATGACTGCTCCGAATTTGATAAAGAAATCGGCGATTGGTTCCCGGACGATTTTTTGTTTGAAGAGTTAAAAAAATTGCCGGATAATAAGGAGAGGATTGAGGCTTACTCATTTTTTACGAGGTATTTTTACTCCTGCCTCACTGACGCCGACTTCATAGACACCGAGCGATTTTGCGCTCCCGATACCGAACGTGGCCTTGACGGTGATATTATCGCCGCATATAAAAAGGTCTGCGCGAAGCTTGACGGATTTAAATGCGAAACCGCTCTGCAAAATGTGCGGAGCGTCATTCAAAGCCAAGTATATGACTGCGTGGAAAACGGCGACGCTGATATATACATGCTCGACATGCCCACCGGCAGCGGAAAAACTCTCTGCAGCATAAAAGCGGCTCTGCAGCTGGCGATCAAAAAAGACAAAAAGAGGATCGTTTACATTATGCCGTACACAAGCATAATTGAGCAGACGGCGGAAGTCTTTGAAAATATATTCGGAAGCTCTCTGCCTGTCTTGCAGCACCATTCAAATTATGACTTTGACGATCCCGAGAAGGCAGCCGACGAGAGCGGAATAACGAACGAGAAATTAAAAAAGGCTTGCGAAAACTATGACGCGCCTTTGATAATAACCACCAACGTGCAGTTTTTCGAGTCGCTCTACCACAACAAGAGCAGCAGGCTCAGAAAGCTGCATAATCTCGCCGAGAGCGTGCTTGTTTTCGACGAGATACACGCTCTGCCCGTTGAATATATCCAGCCGTGTCTGCGCGGGATAGGATATATCACAAAGTATCTTCACTCCACCGCTATTCTGATGTCTGCGACAATGCCCGACTACACACGCTTTGCCGAAAAATTTATTCCGCAAAGCACGATTGAATACGCGGTTAAGGACAAGCGTCTTTTCGGAATTTTCGATAAATGCAAATATCAATATATCGGGCAAAACGATTTAGGCTCCATAGCGGAAAAAGCGCTCGAGCAGGAAAACGCACTGGTGATAGTCAACAAAAAAAGCACGGCGAGAGAACTTTACAATATATGCAAAACCTCGGCAGATCACGAGGTATACCACTTATCAACTTACATGACGCCTCTTGACAGGTCTGATACCATAAGCAGAATACGAGCGAGCCTTGATAACGGAAGAAAAACTGTCGTGATATCGACCTCGCTTATCGAGGCGGGCGTGGACCTTGACTTCAAATCGGTATTCCGCGAGATCGCGGGGCTTGATAACATAGTGCAATCCGGCGGGCGCTGCAACCGCGAGGGCAGAATGAACTCCGGAAACGTATTTGTGTTTGAACTCGGACCTTTGCACAGAGAGATCGCAGTCAAAGCAAACATAACAAGAAAGCTTTTTGAGGAATTTGAAAACATTTCTTCCCAAAAGGCGGTGCAGGAGTATTATGACAGAATATTCGCCGTTTCGGACAAAGAGATCGAAACCAACTCAATAACCGAGATGATGGGCGGAGATATGAGAGTGTCCGGGATTCCTTTCAGGTCTTACGCGCAGAGGTTTAAGTTTATCGAAAAGGAAACTGTCGGCATAGTTATCCCGTGCGAGGAAAACGCCGAGCTTATAAAATCCTTAAAATACGGCGCACGCTCGGCAATGAGAAAGCTGCAGCGATACTGCGCTTCGGTCAACAAATATGAATTTGATTATATGGTCGAGAGCGGAACAGTACAAAATTTATACGGCAATATTTATATGCTTTCCGCTCCCGAATATTACAGCAAGGAGACCGGGCTTGATATAAAAAAAGAATTTAATTTAATCATATAAAGGAGGACGATATGGGATACGGTTTTAAAATTATGGTAAGCGGCGATTACGCGTGTTTCACGCGGCCGGAGATGAAAACCGAAAGGGTGAGCTATGACGTGCCGACGCCCGGAGCTATGGAAGGGCTTATTAAAAGCATTTATTGGAAGCCTGCGCTGCGGATCGTGGTGGACAAGATAATAGTATTCAATCCTATTAAGTTTGTCAACATTCGCCGCAACGAGGTTAAGGACAAGGTGAGTTTCTCAAATGTGAAAAAGCAGATGAAGGACGGCAAGCCGCGAGCGGAGATCTATACCAAGGATAGCATTAGCCAGCGCGGCAGCATGGTCCTTAAAGACGTTCTGTACGGCGTGGAATTTCATTTTGAACTCACCGGGATCAGGAGCGAGCATGACGACGAAAGCGAGGAAAAGCACTATAACATCATGCTCCGCAGGTTAAAAAAGGGTCAGCATTTCAGACAGCCGGTTTTGGGATGCAGCGAGTTCGCGGTAAAAAAAATCGAGCTTGTGGACGAGTTCCCGACAGAACGGGTATCCGACAAATTAAAAGGCGACACCGATCTCGGCTTTATGCTCTATCACATGAAATTCCGAGACGGCGGCATTCCGAAAGACAACGATTGGGAAGCCCGCAAGTTTTCCGACAAGGCCGACGCGGTATTTTACCGCCCACACATGATCGACGGAGTGATAGACATCGCGAAATACAAGGAGATGATGAAATGCTGATAAGTGCGCTCAATGATTATTACGATATTTTAGCCGACGCGGGAGAGGTCGCGCAGCCGGGAACTTCATCGCAAAAAATCACTCATATGATTATGCTTAGACCCGACGGAACAATAAGCGATATTATAGATGTGCGCAAAGAGGGGCCGCCCGATAAAAACGGCAAAACAAAGCTTATGCCCATTGAGGCAGTTTTGCCCGAGCGGACCCAGAAATCCGGGATCGACGCGAACATAATAGAGCATCGCCCGCTGTATATTTTCGGTTTGAATTATGATAAGCAATCAAACATATTCACTCCCGAGGACAGGACCGATAAGGCGAAAAAATCACACAAGTGCTTTGCCGAAGATAATCTGCAATTCACCGAGGATATGACATCCGATATTGTGACGGCATACAGGAATTTTATCAAAAACTGGGCGCCCGAGAATGAGACAGAAAATTCGCATCTTTTGAACATTGCCAAAGAATATTCCGGCGCGTATTTTATCTTTTGCCTTGACGGACATCCGGAAATTACCCTGCATTCCGAAAACGGTGAAATAATGCAAAAGGTCAAAACAAGCACAAACAACGGCGATCAAAAATTTGACGGCATATGTGCGGTGACGGGCAAACCGTCTGAAATGGCAAGAATACATGATAAAATAAAAGGAATTCTCGGCGGACAAGCCTCGGGCGGACTTCTTGTGAGCTTTAAAAATTCGGCTTTTGAATCATACGGGAAAAAACAGTCATATAACGGCTCGATATCCATAGATGTTATGAAACGTTACACCGAAGCACTGAATATTCTCATAAGAGAACCGAAACATCATATGTATCTGGAGGAACTAACCGTCGTATTCTGGGCTATGTCAAATGATGACAGCGCGGAAACCGATGCGTTTATGAGTTTGTTCGGACTTGAAGATGATAAAGCCGATGCGTCTGAGGTAAATGAAATGATCGCAAATGCCGTAAATGCATTGAGCGAAGGTAGAAAAGTTGATTTATCGACCGCGGATTTTGATGAAAACGTTATGTTCTATGTGACGGGGCTTGCGCCGAACAGCTCCAGGATCGCGCAGAAATTTATATACCGCAACAAATACGGAGATATCTTTACCAACACCGCCAGGCATCAGGCTGATATGCTGATCGACGGCTCCAAAAAACAAATTTCAATTTGGCGCATGCTTTATGAAATGAAGTCACCGAAAAACCAAAACGAAAAAACGCCCGCACCAGTCATAGCGGCGGTTTTCGGAGCTATACTGAACGGAACGCGGTACCCCGATACTCTGCTTGAAATAATAGTCAGAAGAGTCAAAACAGATAAAATAATAAATTATGTACGGGCAGGAATATTAAAGGCTTATATAAACAGAAATTTAAGATTAAACCAAAAAGAGGAGGAAATTAAAGTGGCACTTGACAAAACAAACACAAACGAAGCATATTTATGCGGAAGGCTGTTCGCGGTCCTCGAGCGCATCCAGAAGATCGCCGCGGATACTGATCTTAACAAAACAATAAAGGATTCATATTTTTCTTCAGCGTGCTCGAGACCTATGTTGGTATTACCGAGACTGATAGAATTGGCTCAAAATCATCTTAAAAAATGTAAGTCCGGCAAAAAAACAGGAAGTGCGATATATTACAATAAACTTATGGGCGAGATCATTGACATGCTCGGAACCGAATTTCCGTCAACGCTGTCACTGCAGGACCAAGGCAGATTTATAATAGGTTACTATCAGCAGCGGCATGATTTTTTCAAAGATAAAAATAACGAAAATAATAATACAGAAGGAGAGATGTAAAATGAAAGCAATTAATAACAGATACGAGTTTATAATGATTTTTGACGTTGAAAACGGAAATCCCAACGGTGATCCGGACGCGGGCAATATGCCGAGAGTTGATCCGGAAACAACGCACGGCATAGTCACAGATGTTTGCTTAAAGAGAAAAATACGTAATTTTGTCGAGCTGTGCAAGGAAGGCGAGCCGGGGTACAATATACTGATAAAATCGGATAGGTCGCTCAATTCCAAATTTACCGAAGCATATGAAGCCGAAGGCCTTAAGACAGGACAAAAGGGCAAAAACGCCGATGATGTCAGACAGGCGCGCGATTATATGTGCAAAAACTACTTTGATGTCCGCGCGTTCGGCGCGGTAATGAACACAGGCGAAGATCCGTGCGGCATCGTTCGCGGCCCGGTCCAGATCAACTTCGCCAGAAGCGTTGATCCGGTATATACTCAGGATATTACGATCACAAGACAGGCAAAAACAACAAATGACAGGATGAAAAGCGGCGAGACCGAAATGGGAAAAAAGAACATTGTACCTTATGGCCTCTACAAGGCCGAGGGTTATGTGTCGGCAATGCTCGCGCAGAAGGTCACGAGTTTATCGGAAGATGATCTTGAGCTGCTCTGGACTGCAATAATCAATATGTTCGAGCATGATCACAGCGCGGCGCGCGGCAAAATGTGCATGAGAAAGCTCCTGATATTCAAGCATGAAAGCCCACTCGGAAACGCTCCGTCGCATGTTTTGTTTGATAAGATAACGATCCAGAAGAAAGCCGGAATTGAGTGCCCGAGAAATTATGAGGATTACGAGATCGCCGTTGACAAAGATATGCCCGAGGGCGTAACTCTTATCGAAAAGCTGTGATGATAAATATTCGCGCTATTCAACACTATATGTACTGTCCGCGCCGCTTCGGGCTGCTCGAGTTAAACCAAGACTGGGCGGAAAACGCTTTTGTCGTGAAGGCGAACATCATGCACGAGCGCGTCCATTCGGGTATGCATGAGCGTCATTCAAAAGAAAAAATCGAGCTCAGCTCGGTCTCGCTTTATCACGACGAGCTCGATCTGTACGGCGTAGCGGACTGTGTTGAATTCATAAGAAGCAAAACCGGGGCTTACATAGAGCAGCTCGACGACAATTTCAATGTTAATATCGTTGAGTATAAGCCCCGCCGCCCCGCTTCCGGAACAGTAAACGAAACCGACGCGATACAGGTCTTTGCGCAAAAGCTTTGCGCGGATCATATATGGAAATGCAAAAGCACGGGATATATATACTATGGCGACACGCACCGCAGGGTAAAGCTCGATCTTAACGAGGAGTATGACAAATACTATTCTTTGCTGCAAAAGCTGCTTTTTGAGATGAACGAAGTTCTTGAAAGCGGAAAGATACCGGATCGGGTCAAAGGGCAGAAGTGCAGCGGCTGCTCAATGAAAAATGTTTGTATTCCTCAGAATAAAAAATACACTGTTCGTAATCTTGTTAAGGAGGAGCGCGTATGAGAAAGCTTTTGAACTCACTGTATATAACAGATGAGAATATATATCTCACTCTTGACGGAGAAAATATCGTATGCAGGAAGGATAATGAAATTAAGCTCAGACTTCCTTTTTCAAACATTGAGGCGGTTTACTGCTTCAGCTACCTCGGATGCTCGCCCGCTTTAATGGGGAAATGCGCGGAGTATGGTATTCCGATAAGCTTCATATCCCCTCACGGCCGTTTTCTCGCGAGCATTCACGGGCCGGCGCACGGCAATATACTGCTGAGAAAAGCGCAGTTTGAGCAATTCGCGGATCCTCCCGCGCTGCTGCGGCAGAATGTGGTCGCCGCCAAAATGGCAAACACGAGAAGCGTCGTGAAACGAACACTGAAGGATTATCCGTCAATAAATTCCGACGGCAGCCTTTCGCATTGCATCGAGCTGCTTGATCAATACATAGAAAACGTGTATGAAGCCCAAGATATAAACGAAATTCTCGGGATAGAAGGGCAGGGTGCAAAGGCCTACTTTGATATTTTTGACAGCTTGATACTGCACCAAAAGAATGACTTTAAGTTCTCAATGAGAACGAAACGTCCTCCGCTTGACAGGGTAAACGCCGTTCTGTCATTTTTGTATACGATCTGGACAAACGACTATGCCTCAGCGCTTGAAAGCGTGGGCCTTGACAGTTATATGGGATTTTATCATTCCGTTCGTCCGGGCCGCGCTTCGCTCGCGTGTGATCTTGTTGAAGAAAGCCGCTGCATTATAGAACGATTTGTTCTGACTATGATCAACCTGAAAATATTAAACGCGGATGACTTTGAAACACAGGTCAGCGGAGCGGTATTCCTTAACATTGACGGCAAAAAGAAGATACTTTCAAAGTGGCAGGAGAAAAAACGCACCGATATTGTGCATCCCTACCTTAAACAAAAGATAGATCTTGGCCTTTTGCCGTACGCGCAAAGCATGCTGCTCGCGAAATATATCCGCGGCGAAATCGAGGAATATCCGTGCTATATCGTAAAATAGGAGAGCAAAATTATGATGTGCGTTGTGAGCTATGACGTGTCAACGATCGACTCCGCGGGAAAGCGAAGACTCAGAAAGGTCGCCAAGGAATGTCTTAACTATGGCCAGCGTGTGCAGAATTCGGTTTTTGAGGTTGATGTTGATTATTCAACCTTTCTGAAGCTGAAAGACAGACTTGAAAAAATTATTGACAACGATAAGGACAGCCTCAGAATATACTATCTCGGCAATAATTGGAAAAGACGCGTTGAGCATATAGGTGCCAAATCGACCTACGACCCGGAGGGCGCGTTGATATTGTAACACGCGCGGCGAACCTTAAACAATACTATAATTCCAATGAGGTTCGCCGGTAAAAATATTTGATTTATCAATAAAAATATGTTAAAATTTTAAAAAAGTCCGCCATATTGCGAGGCAATATCCGTATATTATACAATATATAGGGTCACGCCTCGCAGAGGCGTGTGAGTTGAAATCTGCAGGATAAAATCAAGGTATTGTTCACCTTGAGTCACGCCTCGCAGAGGCGTGTGAGTTGAAATGGCCCTGCCGAGCGGCAGCAGAAGAGCTGCTGCTGTCACGCCTCGCAGAGGCGTGTGAGTTGAAATTTGTCGGGAATTTTATTTTGCGGCGAGTGCGGCGCGTCACGCCTCGCAGAGGCGTGTGAGTTGAAATTGAAACCTTGATGTTCAGCTTTTTTGCCACATATTGTCACGCCTCGCAGAGGCGTGTGAGTTGAAATTGCCAAATCGACTGACCTCCGGCCATGATTGCGTCACGCCTCGCAGAGGCGTGTGAGTTGAAATATTGCCGTTCGTACCCGTTCCAAGCTGTATGCAGTGTCACGCCTCGCAGAGGCGTGTGAGTTGAAATGTTTTCAACTTCATCATTGTCTGCCACGCGATAAAGTCACGCCTCGCAGAGGCGTGTGAGTTGAAATTGTTTTGGACATGAAGCCATAGTATAAATCCTTATGTCACGCCTCGCAGAGGCGTGTGAGTTGAAATTGTATGAAAAATATAAAAGACTTGTGTCGCCGGGGTCACGCCTCGCAGAGGCGTGTGAGTTGAAATTTTGAATCGCTCCTGCTCCTTGTTTTCGTGTCTGGTCACGCCTCGCAGAGGCGTGTGAGTTGAAATAAGGCTTTGCCGTTTCAAAATCAACGATACAGAAGGTCACGCCTCGCAGAGGCGTGTGAGTTGAAATTCGCCGAGTGAAAAACTGCTGCTTGCAGTTGCCGTCACGCCTCGCAGAGGCGTGTGAGTTGAAATAAATTGTTCATCGTTATTCAAATCAAATGGCTCAGGTCACGCCTCGCAGAGGCGTGTGAGTTGAAATAATAACAAACTTCCTCATAGCGCGAGGGACGGAGGTCACGCCTCGCAGAGGCGTGTGAGTTGAAATAACAAAATCCCTATCTTGTGTAAACAAAGGTATGGTCACGCCTCGCAGAGGCGTGTGAGTTGAA